>DGPB01000003.1 GCA_002390285.1 Cellvibrionales bacterium UBA4451
TACGTTCAAACTTCTCTTTAGCCACAACATCAGCCCTCAAAAATAATTGATCACTAAAATTCAACGCATTAAGCCATTCATACTATGTCGCGTATTCAGCGCGCCATAATGACTTAGTGCCTCACTAGGAGGCGCAATTTTATACTGCATTTCTGTGGTGTCAACGTTCTTACCACTCCGTACAATTCAAGCTCTCTCGCGACCTAATGATAGACATGTAAGCCTCAGATACTCCCCCCTCAGTAGACTCAAAGGCTCTGCCTTAACACCCCTAGACCCCTTTTTTCCTCTTAATAGCCTTTTGACGACAAATATTGCTCAATACTTTTGCTAGATTCCTGTACAATTCTGCGCATTTTTTGGCCCTTGTAAAAATCGAGCATCGCAATGACAGACTTATCTCATTACAGAAACATTGGTATTTTCGCGCACGTTGATGCGGGCAAAACTACCACCACAGAACGTATTCTTAAGCTTACCGGTAAGATCCATAAAACAGGTGAGGTGCACGATGGCGCCGCGACTACCGATTTTATGGAACAGGAACAAGAGCGCGGCATCACTATTCAGTCGGCTGCTACCACCTGCTTCTGGAAAGATCACCGCTTCAATATCATTGACACACCAGGACACGTTGACTTCACCGTTGAAGTTTACCGCTCTCTGAAGGTGCTAGATGGCGGTGTTGGTGTTTTCTGTGGCTCTGGCGGTGTTGAGCCCCAATCAGAAACCAACTGGCGCTACGCCAACGATTCAGAAGTTGCACGGATCATCTTCGTCAACAAACTGGATCGTATGGGCGCTGACTTCCTCCGAGTTGTTGGCCAAGTAAAGAAAGTACTGGGTGCCAACCCAATAGTTATGGTTCTTCCCATTGGTATCGAAGAAGATTTCAGGGGTGTTGTTGATCTACTAACTCGCAAAGCCTACATCTGGGATGACTCTGGCCAGCCAGAAAATTTCGAAGTGACTGATGTCCCCGCCGATATGGTGGACCAAGTAGAAGAGTACCGCGAACAACTCATCGAAATGGCTGTCGAGCAAGACGACGATATCATGATGGCTTATATGGAAGGCGAAGAACCGGCCGTGGAAGACATTAAACGCTGCATCCGCAAAGGAACTATCGCACTGGACTTTTTCCCAACGTACTGCGGCTCCGCCTTTAAGAACAAAGGTATTCAACTGATTCTGGATGCCGTTGTTGATTACCTGCCCTGCCCAACCGATGTTAAGCCTCAACCTTTGATGGACGAGGAAGGCAACGAAACAGGTGAAGTGGCTACGGTATCTACCGAAGAGCCATTAAAAGCCCTCGCATTCAAAATTATGGAAGACCGCTTTGGCGCATTAACATTCGTACGCATCTACTCAGGCGTGCTGGAGAAAGGTGACTCTATCCTGAACTCTTTCACGGGGAAAACAGAGCGTATCGGCCGCATGGTTGAAATGCATGCTGATGACCGAAACGAAATTAGTCGCGCCCAAGCTGGCGACATTATCGCCATTGTCGGCATGAAAAATGTTCAAACGGGGCACACGCTATGTAATCCAAAGTTCCCCGTAACACTTGAGCCAATGATCTTCCCTGAGCCTGTTATCTCTATTGCAGTAAAGCCTAAGGATAAAGGCGGTTCTGAAAAAATGGGTATTGCTATCGGCAAAATGATTGCGGAAGACCCCTCTTTCCGGGTTGAAACAGACGAAGATTCTGGCGAAACCATCCTTAAAGGTATGGGCGAGCTCCACTTGGATATCAAGGTCGATATTCTTAGACGTACCTACGATGTAGATCTCATCGTTGGTGCGCCTCAGGTGGCTTACCGCGAAACCATCACTCAAGCTATAGAAGATACCTACACCCACAAGAAGCAGTCTGGTGGTTCTGGCCAGTTTGGTAAAATTGACTACCGCATCAAACCGGGCGAGCCTGGTTCTGGCTATGTTTTCGCATCCACAGTTGTGGGTGGCAACGTGCCTAAGGAGTTCTTCCCCGCTATTGAGAAGGGCTTCAAGGGAATGATGGATGAAGGCCCACTGGCTGGATTCCCTGTATTGGATGTTGAAATTGAGCTTTACGATGGTGGTTTCCACGCAGTGGATTCCTCGGCAGTTGCCTTTGAAATCGCCGCTAAAGGCGCATTCCGCCAATCCATGCCAAAGGCCGGACCTCAACTGATTGAACCCATCATGAAAGTAGATGTGTTCACCCCTGACGACCACGTGGGTGACGTCATTGGTGATTTGAATCGTCGTCGCGGCATGATTAAAGATCAGGAAAAAGGTGTGACTGGTGTTCGCGTTAAAGCAGATGTTCCCTTGGCCGAAATGTTCGGTTACATCGGCAGCCTGCGGACGATGACATCTGGCCGCGGTCAATTTTCCATGGAGTTCTCTCACTACCTGCCATGCCCAAACAGTGTTTCTGAAACGGTCATTGCCGAAGTGAAAGAAAGAAAAGAACAAGAAAAGAAAGCCAAGAATTAATTATTACACTACTAATTAGTAGCTAGGCTCTAAAAAAACCCCGATGGCACAAACCATCGGGGTTTTTCTTTGTCTGCTTTTTTATTTCCCAATCTCTAGATCAGACCCTTATTTCCTATTATTTGTAACTGAGTCAGCACAAATACTTTACGTACTACGCCATCCGCATAAATTCTTTTTAGAGAACAAATTCAATAGTCCAATCAGACACCAGGTGGAACGGTAAGTACCACCCATTTTCAGGGTGACCCTAATCGGAGCCACTGATCACCCTTTCATTACTTAAATGGCTTAAAGACCAGAATCAACTTAGGCAGTAATGTCATGGAAGCCAATAATGCCGAAAGCATGGCCAGGGCCGTGAGCAAACCAAAATAGACTGATGGAATAAAGTTGGACAGCGTCAGAATCGAGAAGCCTACAATAATCGTCACCGCGGTATAGAGCAGTGCTCGCCCAATGCTGGCATGAGCCCGGTGCATACTCGCAATATAATCGTGATCAATGGCAAACTCTTTCTTGAAACGGGTGATGTAATGAATATCGTGATCCACCCCAATCCCTACCGTAATAGCTGCAATGGTAATGGTCATCATATCAAGGGGAATACCGGCAATACCCATAAACCCAAGGACCACACCTGCCGCCAAGAGGTTTGGGAGAATGGCGATGACGGAAACGGACAGGGACCGGAATAGCACTAAAAACATGCCCATAATGCAGAGAAATACTATACCCATGGTTAGGATTTGTGAGCGAAACAGGCTCTGCAGCATGTTGTTATAGAGCACCATCAAGCCGGTAAAGTGAACTTGTTCTTCCTCGAAGCCCGCCTCATCAATGGCAAAGCGATGAATTTTTTCCAGCAATTCACTGCGATCCAAATCATCCATACTATCTTTGATTCGCATGGTGATTCGCGATTGGTTTTTGCGCTCATCAACATACGGCCAGAGTAGGAAATCCGCATTTTCAGGTGACATCAATAGCGACATTAACCCCAGCTCAAGATCACTGATCTTATGGCCGACCAGCTCAGAGTAAACATCGGCAACCGTCACCAACGAGCTAACTTTACCTACTTCGGGCAACGTCTCAAGATAGGCATGGAGTTTTTCCAGATCCTCAATACCAGCTCGAGTTAACCAGTAGCTGTCTTCAATAACGTCGAAATCGCCTGACTCTTCTTCAAAAAAGGCTTCATCGTCAGCGGCAGACTCAGCGACTACGTCGCCTTCCGGTTCATCACTATCTTCGTACATACCGGCAAAGGGGTCACCATAGGGGTCAGCTGCTACATCCTCTTCTTCTGCCCCGGCATCGACGACTTCACCTTCATCGCTATCCTCATACATTCCGGCAAAGGGATCGCCATAAGGGTCAGCTGCTGCGCCCTCTTCTTTTGCGCCCTCCGCTAACTCAGCACCGGCGGCTTCACCTTCATCGCTATCGGCATACATACCAGCGAAGGGGTCGCCATAGGGGTCCATATCTTCTGGAACCTCTTCTTCGGCATCATCTTCTTCACCCATTATGTCCTCAAAGCTAAGGGATCCATCATCAACCTGAGGAGGAGCATCAATAATGATGTCCAGGGGTATGGTTCCACCCAATTCGTTATCAATGAGCAAAAGCCCTTGGTAGATTTCAGTGTCTGAATGGAAGTACTCAATAAAGTGGTTTTCCACCTGAAGTCGGGATATTCCCCAGGCGCTGACGATTGCTACCGTCAATGATAGTCCCAGCACCAGCCCACCATGGTTTTCTGTAAAGCGTGAAAAGCCGTGTGTCACGCCGGAAACATCGTGATGCCCATGCCTGCCCTCACCATCATTACTTACACTATCACTGCTCACACCACCATTTTTCTTCCCTTTGCCACAGACCATCATCCCGGCTGGAATGATGATAAAAGAGACCACCAACGACAGCACCAGTCCAATAGTCATCATCCAGCCAAAGTCGATGACAGGGCGGATATCACTGAGTACCAATGACGAGAACGCAACCACGGTTGTCAGCATCGTATAGAAGCAAGGACGAGCCATACTTTTCACGGTGTCGCGCACCAGTTCAAGCTGCTCATTGTTGGGAAACTGGCGATACAGCTCACGGTATCGAACAATCAGGTGTATCGTTAGTGCCAGCGTGATAATCAATAACAGTGACACAAAGTTGGAGGAAACAACCGTCATACGCCAGTCGATCCAACCAAGGTACCCAAGAATAAGCTCCACACACAGAACACAGGTCGCCAGCGGCAACATAACCCAGCGCAATTCCCGAAAAATAATCGCTAGGGTAATAATGATAAACAGCACAATACCGGCACTGAAGACATTGAGATCACTCTTGATGAAATCAACCATATCGGCGGTAATCATGCTCAAACCACCCAGGAATATTTCTGCATCATCTTTGAACGGGGCCATTTTTTCCCGTATTTCTGCAACACGTATTTTTTCTTTAGCAGCACGAACCGTGCGGTAATCAAGAAAGTTCTGACTGACCGTCTTAAGCTCAGTGGCTTCTTTTGAAGAGAGCCCCTCCGTATCTAGCTTGATGCGCAAGGTATCTCGCTGCTTAACTAGCTCCTGGTACTTTTTATCCAAGATCATCTCAACCAGAACAATCGTCGTTTTAGCATCCGGGCTAAGAACCAAATCGCGGTAGACGGGGCTCGTGAGGAATTCCTGGCGAACTAAGTCACGGTCAACATCGGGTTGAAGTAACGTCCGGGGCGCTTCTTTTAATGCCTCAACTTTAATTTTTGGACTATAGAGAAGGGGTACATCCAATATCGACGTCACCTTCCCAATGCCTTCAATCCCCCTTAACCCATCATTAATTTCTTTGAGGGTGTTCAAATTCTCGTCGTCAAACAGATCGCCCTTGTGGGGTTTGTACGTCACCACCAAGAAGTCACTACCACCGTATCGCTGTACGGATTCCCGATATTCCGCCAGGGCGTTATCATTTTCAAGGGTGAGGGAGTCCAAAGAGGCGTCCAGCTTCAGCCCCGGCAAACCAAATGCCATAACGACAGCAATCAGAATCATCGCCAGAATGGCGGACATAGGACGGCGTAAAATTAGCTTTTCGTAGATCTCCAGTAAGCGCTCTGACATCTGACAGACCCCTATTATTTTTTATTAGAAGAGCCGCATTATGTCAGAAAAAATCGCCTGTGCTCCAATATATGGTTACCGAGCCGTATAGGTATCGACGGGGCGAAACTAAAACTACACACTGAAATGTAGGTTTTTTACTTTATACATGCCGACTGAATAGAAGAGTGGTGATGGAATCTCCCGCAAAAAAAAGGCCGCTCCTAAGAGCGGCCTTTCTATCTGACATCTAATGCCAAGTGCTAAGCGTATTCGTAACAGACGTATTATCGATACTTGTTTATCGCTGCTGTTTTATCAATTAC
>DGPB01000014.1 GCA_002390285.1 Cellvibrionales bacterium UBA4451
TTGTAGATGCACTAGGCCACCGAACCCTCAGCGAGGCTTTATTGATAGATGAATATGAAGGTGACCCAAAAAGCAAGGGGTTTAAACTAGGTGTAGCACAACCAGAAGCACTCTACTGTCGCCATACTCGCACGAGTATGGCTTCTCTTAAATATACCCGAAACAAAATAGCTAGCTAAAAAGTATATTAACTAGCGGCCTTTCTTCCTGCTTTTAAACCTTCTCGAAAATCGGTACTACCTTCTTTCGCCGGGCGTGCGAGAGGACATTTAGGCATATTGGCTTTAGCCATCTTCTGCCCCCTAACCAGTTTAATACCTTGAACCCACCCATCGCAAAACTCTTTTTGATCAGCAAGAGCTAGGCTCGAGCAAGCAGATAGCAGTAGAAATGTAATTAGCGCTTTTTTGATGACTCGCTCCTTAAATAAATATAAAAGATGAATATAGGGCAATTAGACGAGAAAGTAGCGCCTGTGTCAATTTAAGGACTCACAGCTAATCCGAAACCAGAGTCTACATAGTGAAGCAAGTATAGTGCCGAAATGATAAGATTTCAGTCAGCTCAAATTCCCATCTATAGAATATAAGGACCCCATGAAGACGCCGAAACAAATTCAGCCCCTAATAGATGACGGCGTAGTCGATGAGGTCATCCGTCCACTCATGAGCGGAAAAGAGGCTGCCGTTTATGTGGTTCGCTGCGGTTCAGAGATTCGCTGCGCCAAAGTCTATAAAGAAGCTAACAAACGTAGTTTCAAGCAAGCTGCGCAGTATCAAGAAGGTCGTAAAGTCAGGAATAGCCGTCGCGCTCGCGCTATGGAAAAGGGCTCCAAGTACGGCCGCAAGCAGCAGGAAGAAACCTGGCAGAATGCAGAAGTAGATGCTCTTTATCGCCTAGCAAATGCTGGTGTGCGAGTTCCACAACCTTTCGGCTGTTTTGACGGCGTCTTGCTTATGGAGCTAGTCACTGATGGTGATGGTCTCGTGGCACCTCGCCTAAACGATGTATCGATGTCTGCCGAACAGGCGCTTGAAGACCACGCTCTCGTTATGCAATTCGTTAAACTCATGCTCTGTGCAGGGCTGGTACATGGCGATTTATCAGAATTTAATGTGCTAGTGGACGAATATGGCCCTGTGATCATCGACCTCCCTCAAGCGGTGGATGCCGCTGCCAACAACCACGCCGAAAGAATGCTGGCGCGAGATGTTAACAATATGACCAGCTATTACGCACTGTACGCTCCTGAGCTGAAAGACACCCACTACGCCAAGGAAATGTGGGCGCTATACGAAGAGGGTGAATTACATCCTGATACCGAGCTAACGGGCTATTTTGAGGAAGACACGCAAGCAGCCGATGTAGATACCGTACTACAAGAGATTCAAGCAGCGTTGACCGAAGAGTTAGAACGCCAAGAACGCCTCCGAGAAGCGGAAGAAGCTATCTAGGCAGTCATATATTTCTCTGTCGACGACATTATTTCAACTCTATTCCACTCGACGACTTACTTAACCTAACTTTGAGCAATTTTCACACAGTTTAACTCGACGCCGTTGCAACAAATCCCTATAGTACGCCCCCACTTAGCACACCCTCACTTAAAACCTCATATTTATTCGTTCAAATTTAAAGGTATCCCGTTGATTTCTACAGCAAATATCACCATGCAGTTTGGCGCCAAGCCATTATTTGAAAATATTTCCGTCAAATTTGGTAATGGCAATCGCTATGGCCTTATTGGTGCGAACGGCTGTGGCAAATCCACGTTTATGAAAATTCTGGATGGAAGCCTGGTCCCTACTGCCGGAAATGTATCAATTACCCCTAACGAACGCTTAGGGACATTGCATCAGGATCAGTTTGCCTTTGAAGAATACAGCGTGGTTGATACCGTGATCATGGGGCATGCCGAACTATGGGAAGTAAAGCAGGAACGGGATCGAATCTATGGTTTAGCCGAAATGTCTGAAGAAGATGGCATGAAAGTGGCAGATCTCGAAGCCCGATTTGCAGAAATGGATGGATATAGCGCCGAAAGCCGTGCTGGTGAGGTTCTCATGGGTGCTGGTATTGCGGAAAAACTTCATTTTGGTCCAATGAGTGAAATTGCACCTGGCTGGAAACTGCGAGTACTACTGGCACAGGCTCTGTTTTCAGACCCAGACATTCTGCTGCTGGACGAACCGACCAACAACCTCGATATCGACACCATTCGCTGGCTGGAATCACTGATCAACGAACGTAAAAGTACTATGATCATCATTTCCCATGACCGCCACTTCCTCAATGCGGTATGCACGCACATGGCCGATATCGACTATGGTGAATTACGTGTTTACCCCGGCAACTACGACGACTTCATGACAGCGTCCACTCAGGCTCGCGAACGTATGCAGTCAGAAAATGCCAAGAAATCTGTGCAAATTGCTGAACTTCAACAGTTTGTCAGTCGTTTCTCAGCGAATGCCTCAAAAGCCAAACAGGCCACGTCACGCGCTAAACAACTCGGGAAAATCAAACTGGACGATATCAAAGCCTCCAGCCGAGTCAGCCCCTATATCCGCTTTAAGCAGGATAAAAAACTACACCGCCAGGCATTGATTCTGGACAATCTTGGCCATAGCTTTGATGATAATGAACTGTTCAGTCATGGCAACCTAATCCTGGATGCAGGTACTCGTTTGGCTGTTATTGGTGAAAATGGTGTAGGTAAAACCACCCTCCTTCGTTGTCTGACGAATGAAATATCCGCCAATAATGGCTCCATAAAATGGTCAGAAAATGCGACGATTGGGTACTGTCCACAAGACAGCACTTCAGAGTTTGAAAACAAGTTGAATTTATTTGATTGGATGAGCCAATGGCGTAAACCTAGCCATGATGATCAAATTGTACGTGCCACATTGGGGCGCTTATTATTTTCTTCCGATGACTTCAAAAAGCAGGTCAAGGTCTGCTCTGGTGGCGAAAAAAACCGGTTACTGTTTGGCAAGCTAATGATGATGGATACTAACGTCCTTCTGATGGATGAGCCCACCAACCACTTGGATATGGAAGCCATCGAAGCATTAAACTTGGCGTTGGAACACTACGAAGGCACACTGATTTTCGTTAGTCATGACCGTGAGTTTGTTTCTTCACTAGCCAACCGTGTGATAGAAATTAAGGATCATACCTTGGTGGACTTCCAAGGTACCTATGACGAGTACCTTGCCAGCCAACTACAGACCGGAAAGGTTGCCAACTTAAAGTAAATGGCATCATGGCTCGTCAACTATTGCGTAAAACCGGAATGGTTTACAAATATAGGCCCAAAACCAAAAAATAAATAAAAGAGGAGTCTCCCATGCCCGGCTTACTACCCGATACCGACCCCAACGGCTTACTGGAATACTCTGTTGTATTTACAGACCGCTCCCTGAATCACATGTCTCAGGCCTTTCAGGGCGTAATGAACGACATTTCATTTACTCTTAAAAAAGTCTACAACGCAAAAGCAGTTGCTGTTGTCCCCGGTGGCGGCACTTATGGTATGGAAGCCGTGGCACGGCAATTTGCGAATGACAAGAAGTGTCTGGTTATTCGCAATGGCTGGTTTAGCTACCGCTGGAGCCAAATTTTGGAGATGGGAAATATCGCCTCCGAAATCATCGTGATGAAAGCACAAGCAGTGGACGATGAGGTCCAGGCTGCACTTGCACCAGCACCCATTGATGACGTCGTTGCACAAATCAAATCTGAAAAACCGGATATGGTTTTTGCGCCCCATGTTGAAACTGCTTCTGGCATGTTATTGCCTGATGACTATCTTCAGGCAATAGCCGATGCGGTGCATTCTGTAGGCGGGCTGTTTGTACTGGACTGTATTGCCTCCGGAACCCTTTGGGTCGATATGCAAGCCTGTGGTGTGGATATTTTAATCAGCGCCCCACAGAAAGGCTGGAGTGCCTCACCATGCAGCGCATTAGTCATGTTCAGCGATAAAGCCCGTGAATTAATTGACGTAACCACCAGCACAAGTTTCGCCTGTGACCTGCGAAAATGGCTACAAATTATGGAAGCCTATGAAAATGGTGGTCACGCCTACCACGCCACTATGCCTACCGACGCCTTATTGAAATTTAGAGACACGATGATAGAAACCGAATCTTACGGGTTTGATAAGGTCAAAGAAGAGCAACTTGAACTAGGTCGGAGAGTACGTGAATTACTCACCAGCAAGGGCTTTAAAAGTGTTGCTACTGAAGGTTTTCAAGCCCCAGGTGTGGTGGTTTGTTACACCGATGACATGGATATTCACAACGGTAAGAAATTCCTCGCGCAGGGTTTACAAATTGCTGCGGGTGTTCCACTTCAATGTGATGAACCAGAAGGTTTCCGTACATTTAGAATCGGCTTGTTCGGTTTGGATAAATTGCACAATATAGATCGCACTGTTAACCATCTGAATGAAGCTCTGGAACAGATTACCCCCTAAATTAGAGGGGTCGGAAATTAAACGACTCCGAGCCCTCTACATAGAGCATGCTGAATAGGCAGCTTGCTCTAAATTCTACACATTACGCCTCCTACCTATTGCTTCACCCCTCTTATTTTATCCCTCTTGTCTCATGGCAACGCGTTGCCGATAATACCAACCCTACACATTCATATAGAGTTCCACTCAATGGCATCGTTACAAGACCAACTTCTCAAAGCCGGTATCGTCAATAAGAAAAAAGCCAAACAGGTCGAGCAGGAGAAGCGTAAACAGACAAAACAAGCACATAAAGGTCACGCCCATGTGGACGAGACTAAGGAGCTGGCAAAAAAAGCGCTTGCAGAAAAAACTATCCGAGATCGCGAAATAAACCGTCAGCGCGAGAAAGCAGCTGAGCTAAAAGCTATTACCGCCCAAATCAAACAGCTAATTGAAGTAAATCGAATTGATCGAAGTAATGGAGAAGTGGCCTATCAATTCACCGATGGGACAAAAATCAAAAAAATCTTTGTATCCCCTCTCTTACATAGCCAACTTAGTAAGGGACTGATCGCCATCGTCCGCCTACACGACCAATACGAACTGGTTCCAGTGGCCGTCGCTGACAAAATCAGCCAACGAGACGAGAGTATCGTGATCGTTCAGAACCAAGTCAGTAAAGATGAAACTGATGAGGATGATTACTATGCTGATTTCAAAATTCCTGATGATTTGATGTGGTAGCAATAAACAATACGTACCCCTCTTGCTAGGTTCTGTTCATTACAACCATTCTAAGCAAGCTCATTCAAGAGCAACGGAACCCTATGACTTACATTAGGTCAAACGGTCATCCTAATAAATAAACCAGATGAATGGGTACGCCGTGCTTAAACAAATCCCCCTGATAATTATTACCATTCTGTTCACTGGAAATACACTGGCCGCTACCGAAAAAGCCATTTTCGCTGGCGGATGTTTCTGGTGTATGGAACCACCCTACGACAAGTTGGAAGGTGTTATCAGCACCACCTCTGGCTATACGGGTGGTCACCTAGACAACCCCAGCTATCAAGCTGTTTCAAGCGGGCGATCAGGGCATGTGGAAGTGGTTGAGGTGCTTTACGACCCAGAACAAGTTAGCTACCAGGAATTATTAGAGGTCTTTTGGGTAAATGTGGACCCAACAAATGCTGTTGGGCAATTTTGTGATAGTGGCAGCCAGTACCTAAGTGCTATTTTTTATCAAAATAACGCACAACGAAAAGCCGCAGAAGAGAGTTTGAACAAGCTAACGGCTAGTCAGGTACTGAAACAAGCCATTGTCACAACAATACGTCCCGTTGGTGTATTTTATCCTGCCGAAGAATACCACCAGAATTACTACCAAAAGAACCCGATTCGCTACCGCTATTACCGTCATGGTTGCAGACGTGACAATCGACTAGAGGAACTCTGGCAGGGAGTAGAACTGCCATTCTAGGGCTGTGTCTAACCGTTTCTTTTAACCGAAACTTATCGTCATTCGGGCAACTTCCTTGGCTCATCTGTTGAATGTAGTCATCTTGAACACGAGTCTAAATTGACCCATATCATGTGCCGGTCGTACTCCAAGAGTTAGGATTTATCGCTCTAATTGGAGTTGCTGGGCAACCAAGGTCGGTATGCACGCTAGACAATCATCAAACGTGGCTTTTAAAATTCACTCAAGCGCTGAGTCTGAACTATTAAGCCCATTGGTCAACTGTAGTTTGGATACACTTTTCAAACATAAACCAGAGATTGCACCTATTGCCCTTAACCTTTACTTTCAAGAAGGCCTTAGCTCGATTTACCTCCACCTAATCGCTCAAGAAATCAGGCTCTATGCACAAAGATTCGGGCCACAACGAGCAGCAAAAACCTGGCTGCGAGGCACACCTCTTACGTGCTTAAGTGCAGCAGAAATAACTGAGATTGTTTTCCTCTCTGCCAGTAACTTTCAAATGGATGAAGAAACTTATAGTGAGTATGGGTTTGAATGCACCTTTTCTGACATCAAGGAAAATAATCTGGCACTAATGAAGGGACTACGCTTCACCACGATATTATTGAATATTGATGCATCGCTTGCTCCTAAGACGCAACAACTTTGGCCCCATCTAGATCTGATCAAACAATATAAATTCCCGGAACTTCAGTTTCGATTGGATACCAGTGCCTCTGATGCCGCCACGTTACATCACTGGCTAGAGAGTCTGATCGTCGGCCAGCCACAGCTTATCGAGCTACACGGGCTGGAGGAGATGACTGAACCCGTCATGCTCGACCAACTGGCTAAACTGATGTCGCCACGTGGCTACGCACTAATAGGCGATCGTTTCTTCGTGCTTGAGGGTCACCCGCTATTGCAACTAAAACATTTGGGTACATTGCAATATACCCCGTGGGGGCTTTCACACCCTCAGATTAAGAACTGGGTGGGGCTTGGTGTTGGTGCTCTTGGTAAAATAGGTCGCGGTTTTTATCAAAACACAGACACGGAATCCGAATATCAATCAAACTTAACTCAGGGCAAGCTGCCTATTCAGTGTAGTGGAAAATATCCAAACGATGACATAACCCTCTGGACACTGATCGAACAGCTAATCTGCCTCCATAGGACTCAAAATCCAAATAATCTATCTCTCCTCAATGATAACCCTAAGGCTTACCAGGTCTTTCATCAAGCCTGTAATAAGGGCTGGATGGTTGAAGATGGAAACTATCTAAGCGTCAGTGGCCAGGGACTCAATCACCTCCGAGAAATTTGCCGAAACTTGCTGTGTGCTAAAAACTAACCTCATCCATTAAGATGACCTAGATCAATATCATCGATATAATGTCCACCTTGATTAAGGTGAGATATGCCGTCAATGGATGCCAAGTGCCCCCATAATACCGAGGCGAATTGCGGCGATTGCCGTATGAATGCTCTTTGCCTACCTCTAGCACTTCAAGCTACTGAAGTGGCTCGGCTTGATGAAAATTCAGCGCGGCCGCCCTCTCCATAAGGATCGGCATGTCTACAGCGCCGGAGAAGAATTCAAATCAGTATTTGCCGTTCGTAGCGGTTCGATAAAAAGCTACACCGTCAGTAATGATGGTCAGGAACAGGTTACTGGATTCCACCTTCCCGGTGAAATATTCGGCATGGACGGCATCGCGCATAACCACTACACCAATTCGGCCCTGGCAATGGAAACGGCCGCTGTCTGTGAAATTCCTTTTTCAAAGCTACAAGATCTAAGTATTGCAATTCCATCGCTACAGCGTCACTTTTTCCAGCTAATGAGTAAAGAAATCACCAATGATCAGCAGCTGATCACCTTGCTCAGTAAAAATAGTGCTGAAGAGCGAGTCGCTACGCTGCTACTCAGTATTTCCAACCGCAATCTCCGCCGCCAACTCTCAGGGACTCGCTTTCGTTTACCGATGTCCAGAGCTGATATCGGTAACTACCTTGGCCTAACTGTAGAAACAGTCAGCCGGGTATTTGGACGCTTCCAAAAACAAGATATGCTCAAGGTGGATAAGAAAGAAATTGAAGTATTAGATTTTGACAAATTACGTGCTTTAGCAAACTAGGACGCTATCTAACAAATAAAAAGCCGGGCAAATGCCCGGCTTTTTATGTTCTAATTTTGGTCGAAATCGGCAAATTTAGAACTTATAACCAACACCAATCATATAAACCCATGGATCTACATCAACATCGGCTTTGACAACATTTCCACTATCGAATTTGAATTTTGCATCCGTTTGAAGATCGATATACCAAATGGAAGCATTCAGCAACCAGTGCTCATTAATTGCATAATCGACGCCAATCTGGCCAGCCAAACCCCAAGAGTCATCTAACTCTAGATCGCCTTTGCCCAATACGGACTCCAACTCACCATCTATATCTTCATCAAAGAACTTGGTGTAGTTGACACCAACACCCACGTAAGGCTGGAACTTTGAAGCCGCATTCATAGGAAAGTACTGAAGAGTCACTGTCGGGGGCAGCTGTTTCGCAGATCCGGCATCAACTGTAGAAGCACCTAGATCAGCTTTAAGATCATGTTCAAAGGGTGTCGCTGCTAATAAGCCCACACCAAGATGGTCTGTCAGCATATAGGTTAGTGTTAACCCCAGCTGGGTATCATCTTCCACTTCAGCTCCCGACCCCGGCAAGGCTGTGCCATTCAACTTTAATTTACTGCTATCATCATTGGGGTCAACATTTGCCGCACCAGCGCGAACAATAATATCCCCTGGCTCATAGGCAGTCGCCGCCGCAGTGCCTAGTAACAGACTACCGGCCAAAACAGTGTTTATTGCCAGCGATAAAGCCTTCTTCTTTTCCATTTACCTTCTCCAAAAAGGGTAGTACCAAAATCCAAGTGCATTAAATCAATAGTGGTACTCAGATGACTTGATCTGGATTAAATAAATGGCTGTAAATTGATAACCGTCAACTATTTCACGGTGATAAAAACCGGTTCAGATAACACCGGCGAATTATGGGGCACATGGTGATGGTCACCCAATAATAATTGCAGGCGATGTTTTCCTGGTACCAACTCGAGGGTCACCTCCGTCTGGCCTCCTCCAAAATGGCGATGATGTTCGTCACTCGGTATAGGGCTATTAAAATCCGGCAGTGTTTCTACATCGATTAACAAATGGTGGTGCCCAGTTTTATCACGCTCCACCCCGGCGGGGGCAACACCAATCCCGGACAAGCCAAAACGTACTGTCACTGGATTACTGACAGTCGCCCCATCAACCGGAGAAATAATATAGGCTTTAGCACCATCTTGAGCCGGTGTCGCACCAGCGAGCAATGATGAAGTGAAGGACAGGGCGGTGATGGCCATAAGTACGGTAATGATTTTCATGCTCTACCTCTAATTACAGATTGTTTTATTTAAATACAGATTGATTAGAACCGCTGACGAGGCTACCAAGTCAGCTACTTTTACCACCACCCAAACATATTGGTGACTCTAGGGCATTATCAGATGCATCCCACTCTTCAGGAGTAAAGGTATGCAAAGCTAGCGCATGTACCTCTCCCGCCAATTCTTCTGCTAACTGCCTATACACCAGCTGGTGACGCTGAACAGCTCGCTTCCCTTCAAATTCCAAGGAAACAATAACCAACTTAAAGTGCGTTTCAGAATTGGCCGGTACTGCATGCATATGACTCTCGTTGACCACCGCCAAATATGACGGTGAGAGTGCAGCTGTTATTTTATCTTCTATCTGTTTCTGGACTATCTGCTCTTGAACCATTTGTTTTGAGTCACCTAATTTATGAACAACTATCTTGAGCTCAACCGCCCACCAAACTAATCATCACTCCCGCCGCCACCGCAGAACCAATGACACCGGCCACATTGGGACCCATAGCGTGCATTAGCAAGAAGTTATGAGGATTAGATTCCAGACCTAGCTTATTAGACACACGAGCCGCCATGGGTACGGCTGATACACCTGCAGAGCCAATTAAGGGGTTGATCGGGTGTTTGCTAAACTTGTTCATCAGTTTGGCCATAAGCACTCCGCAAGCTGTGCCAATACAAAATGCCAACACCCCAAGAATCAGGATACCCAACGTCTCAGGGTTGAGGAATTGTCCTGCACTCATTCTTGAACCGACACCTAGCCCAAGAAAAATAGTGACCATATTAATCAGTGAATTCTGAGCCGTATCACTGAGCCGCGAAACTACCCCACACTCTCGCATTAGATTGCCAAAACAAAACATCCCCAGCAGAGGTGCAGCAGTGGGTAGCAATAGGGCCACCAGTAACAACAACGTTACAGGGAAAATAATCTTTTCAATTTTGGATACAGGCCGTAGCTGCTCCATTTTAATTTGGCGCTCACTCTCTGTGGTGAGTGCTCTCATGATAGGTGGCTGAATAATCGGCACCAGCGCCATATAGGAATAGGCTGCTACGGCAATAGCTCCCAATAAATCAGGCGATAACAGGCTGGCCACATAAATGGCGGTAGGTCCATCGGCACCACCTATGATACCGATGGAAGCGGCATCTTGAATACTGAAATCCAAAATTCCGGCATAACTTAGTCCAATAGCACCCATGACGGTGGCAAAAATGCCAAACTGGGCTGCCGCACCAAGAAATAGCGTTTTGGGGTTGGCCAGCATGGGCCCAAAGTCGGTCATGGCTCCAACCCCCATAAAAATCAAAAGAGGGAAAATGCCCGTCGCAATACCCACATGATAGAGGTAGTACATTAAACCACCAGGACTCTCCAGATGGCCAAGGGCATCATATACCGGGGCTGCATCAAAGTTGGCACCAGGAATATTGACCAGTACAGCACCAAAACCAATCGGCACGAGTAATAGAGGCTCAAACCCCTTACGAATAGCAAGAAACAGCAGTAAAAGCCCTATCAGGATCATCACACCCTGGCCCGGCTCCATTTGACTAAGGCCTGAATCGTGCCATAGGCCAAACAACTTTTCCACTACGCTTTATCCTTGTGGCGACAATCAGGCGATGGTTAGCAGGCAATCACCCACTGAAACCGTATCGCCTTCTTTAACATTAACACCGGCCACAACACCTTCCTTAGGAGCACAGACGGTCGTTTCCATTTTCATTGCTTCGAGAATAATCACGCTCTCTCCCATTGCCACCTGTTGACCAGGCTCAACCAACACTTTGATCACGTTGCCTGCCAAGGGTGCAGTAAGTGGGTCGGCTGGCACTCCGGGGGGACAACCCTCCTCGTAACGTAACGTAACGTCAATGGGAACGATACCCGTTATATCCCCACCGCTAGCTACAGTCACTGTATGACGGACACCGTCAACGGTAACCGTATAAACTTCCTCGCCAGCGTCCAAGATAACGGAGCTACTCCCCGCCTCTGTTGGCTTTGGCTCAAAAGCAGAGGGATCCCCTCTGTTTTTCAGGAATTTCAAACCAGTTTGAGGGAATAATGCGTAGGTCAAAACATCATCAATTTTTTGATCCCCTCCTGCCAACTCAATGCCCTGCTCAACGACAAGAACATCCAATTCAGCAATAAGCTTGTCCAGCTCTGGCTCCAAGAGGTCTGCCGGCCGACACGTGATCGGCTCTTCGCCTTCCAGTATTTTAGACTGTAGTTCTGCATTCACGGGGGCTGGGGTCGCACCGTACTCCCCTCTCATCACCCCTTTGGTTTCCTTGGTAACACTCTTGTAGCGCTCTCCGGTCAATACATTCAGTACCGATTGGCTACCTACGATCTGAGAGGTGGGTGTAACCAGAGGAATAAACCCCAAGTCCTCACGCACTCGAGGAATTTCCTTAAGCACCTCGTCGAACTTGTTTTCCGCACCCTGTTCACGCAGTTGATTTTCCATATTTGTCAGCATGCCACCCGGTACTTGGGCCACCAAAATACGAGAATCCGTTCCGCGGAGAGAACCTTCGAAAACGGCGTATTTCTTACGCATTTCACGGAAATAGGCGGCAATTTCTTCGAGTAAGCCCATGTCTAGCCCGGTGCTTCTAGGCGTATCCTCGAGAATGGCCACAATGGACTCTGTGGCAGAATGACCTGATGTCATCGACATTGATGAAATCGCGGTATCGACATTATCTATTCCCGCTTCCACACATTTCACAATCGTGGCCGTAGATAGCCCTGTTGTGGCATGGCAATGCAGCTGAATAGGTATCTCACAGGCTTCTTTGAGCTTAGAGACTAGATCGTAACCAACGTAGGGTTTTAGCAGTCCAGCCATATCCTTAATACAAATGGAGTCCGCACCCAAATCTTCAAGAGACCGCCCCATATCGACCCAGCGGTCTATGGTATGCACTGGGCTGACCGTATAGGACATGGTGCCCTGCGCATGTTTTCCCTGTTTTTTTACCGCTTTTAGGGATGTCTCCAGGTTGCGTAAATCATTCATCGCGTCAAATATCCGGAATACATCAACACCAGTTACCGCTGCACGCTCTACAAATTTTTCAACCACATCATCTGCATAATGACGATAACCAAGAATATTTTGTGCGCGAAATAGCATTTGTTGAGGTGTATTGGGCATCGCCTTTTTTAACTGGCGAAGACGGTCCCACGGGTCTTCCCCCAAATAGCGAATACAGGCATCAAAGGTAGCACCACCCCACGTCTCCAGTGACCAAAAGCCAACCTGATCCAGTTTTTCGGCAATGGGCAACATATCGTCAATTCGCATACGAGTTGCGAACAGTGACTGATGAGCATCTCGCAAGACAACTTCCGTGATACCAAGAGGCGTATTCCTATCCATCATATTACTGCTCTTGTTGAATCAATTTTCTTGGGGAGTAGCAGACCAACATCCGCCTCCCAATCATCATCGATTGCGATGCTGGTCTATAGCATTCTGAAGTAGGGTCAACAGCTTTCGGTCTACTGCTCTTTTGGTAGAAGAAGAATGGGTAGGATCAGCTTTAGTTTCTGGTAGATTAGCTTCTGTCGATTCAGGGAGAAAATATCCGAGGACTCTTGATGATATAGCCGTAACCGTGACCAACAATGTCAAAAAGAGAAACACCGTACTCATGCCATAGATCATCAAATCTAGGCCTTGTTGCAGTAAAGGGTCTGTCATGTCTCACCTATTACTAATTCACCCATCACTAGTTCACTCAACAAATACAGCTATCCCATATGATTAACGTTTCGGGCACACCGTTTATGGCGTCACCCTTCAGAAGACTATACTGGCTGTGCGAGTTTCCATCAATATATTCAAGGTAGCACTGACTTTTGATGGTTGGGAGACTACAATCCCGCATTCGTTCGAAACTGATACGCCATTGACAATATATGAGTATTAAATCGCTACTTGACCAACGTGTTTTGGCTGCCATGGCGGCAGCAAATATTCCCGGGGAATGCCCAGCTAATATTACGATCAGCTCTCGCACTGGATTCGGCGACTTTCAAGCCAATGGATCCATGGCCGCTGCAAAAAGGCTTAAAACAAACCCCCGCGAATTGGCCCAACAGATTGTCGAAAACCTAGACTTACGTGGTATAGCTGACAAGGTAGAAATAGCCGGCCCAGGTTTTATCAATATCCATCTGGCACCGGCGTTTCTGAGCGAACAATTACAATGCTTGAGTGCCGATAAAAAGCTTGGCGCCAATACACCTACACCCCAAACCGTAGTGGTGGATTACTCTTCCCCCAATTTGGCGAAGGAAATGCATGTAGGCCACTTGCGCAGCACTATTATCGGTGACGCGGTAGCGCGAACCCTGGAATATCTTGGCCACAGTGTCATTCGCCAAAATCACATGGGTGACTGGGGCACTCAATTTGGCATGTTGATTGCCGAACTGGAAGAACAGCTGGGTGAAGGTGAACAAGTTGAGCTTGCCTTGGGCGATCTAGAAGTCTTTTATCAACAATCTAAAAAACACTTCGATGAAGACCGAGGCTTTGCCGATAAAGCCCGCGATTACGTGGTAAAACTACAGTCTGGTGATGCCCACTGCCGTAAACTCTGGCAGCAGTTTATTGATATCTCTGTGGCCCACAGTGAAGCTATTTACCGCGATCTCAATGTCACCCTAAAGCATACTGATATTCGCCCGGAAAGCGCCTATAACGACGACCTAGCCACCATCCTTAGTGATCTACAGCAACAGCAACTTGCAGTGGAAGATCAGGGCGCACAAGTGGTGTTTCTCCAAGAGTTGGCGGATAAAAAGGGTAATCCTAGCCCCGTTATTGTGCAAAAATCAGGCGGCGGCTACCTTTATGCCACCACCGATTTAGCCTCCCTACGTTACCGAAGCAGCACCCTCAAGGCTGACCGCATCCTCTACTTTATCGATGCTCGTCAATCACTACACATGAAGCAAGTGTTTACCCTGGCAACAAAAGCCGGGTATGTGACAGGTAATATCTCACTAGAACACCTCCCGTTTGGCACCATGATGGGTAAGGATGGCAAGCCATTCAAAACCCGCAGTGGTGGGACCGTCAAACTGACGGACTTGCTGGAGGAAGCTGTTGAGCGAGCCTGTGCCTTGGTAAAAGAGAAGAACTCAGCAATTTCTGCAGACGAAATGGCAGAAATTGGCCAAAAAGTGGGTATTGGCGCTGTAAAATACGCAGATCTCAGTAAAACTCGGACCAATGATTACATTTTTGACTGGGAGACCATGCTCAGCTTTGAAGGTAATACAGCACCCTACCTACAATACGCCTACACCCGCATTCGCAGTATCTTTCGCAAAGCGGGAACGAAATACAGCGACGTCAGTCAACGTATCAATATTAGCGAAGATCAGGAAAAAATACTGGCCCTTAAACTTCTTCAGTTTGGCGAAGTGCTCCAGCAAGTGGCCGATGATGCCTATCCCCATATACTCTGTAGTTACCTCTATGAACTAGCCAGTGCTTATATGGTCTTTTATGAGCACTGTCCAATCCTTAAAGAAAATATCCCTTCTGAAATAAGAGATAGCCGTTTGGCCATTTGCCAGCTCACATCTCGAATTTTAGCGCAGGGCCTAGATTTACTGGGGATTGAAGTCATGGAGCAGATGTAAGGTCACCTATTAGGAATACTTTGCTCTAACAAAGACCCTGTAACCACTTTCAAAAATCTTTGACAAAACCAAGAATCGCGCTAACCTTTATGAATGGTAAAACAGGCCCTCAGCGCTCTAAAAGAATCCAGCTCAGGTAACTATTACTCTGGCACTGATTTCTGGATAAAACTGAAACACTCGGCGAAAGCTGCGGGTTACGAACTGGTCGAGAAAAGCCTGTGGCTCTATTATGCCGCGAGAAACCATAACACGCCGCCATGGGCAAAGGCCGTTGTTTAGAGTGCCCTAGCCTATTTTATTCTCCCCACTGACGCCATTCCCGACTTTATACCCATCAGTGGCTATACCGATGATATGGCTGCTATCGCGACAGCAGTCACAACGATTGCAAACTATATTGACGATGACGTTAAGGCTAAAGCCAGCCAAAAACTGAAACATTGGTTTGATTGAAAGATGTGACTCCGGATAAATTCGTCTCGTTATTCATCAATGCGTTAAAACGTGTTGTCTGACAAGCTCATCAAACTCCTCTCCAGAAATAATCTTTTTCTTTACAAGAACCTGACGAATAGTCAAATCATGCTGTTGAGCATATTTAGCAATTTCTGCCGCTCGGTCATAACCGACGCGTGGTGTTAAGGCCGTCACAATCATTAAAGATCTTTCAAGGTATCTCGATAATTGAGCGTGGTTACAATCAAGGCCTTTGACACAATACTTAGCAAAGTGAAGAGCGCCTTCACTCAGCAACCGAATCGATGACAATATATTGCTAATAATGACCGGTTTAAATAAGTTTAGCTGTAAATGGCCCTGAGAACAGGCCATTGCAACGGCGGTATCATTTCCCATCACCTGAGTGGCAATCATCGTCAGTGATTCAATTTGTGTAGGATTGACCTTGCCGGGCATGATAGAGCTACCCGGCTCGTTGGCAGGTAATATAATTTCGGATAATCCGGCCCTTGGCCCACTGGCCAGCACGCGCAAGTTATTACCGATAATTAAAAAATCTGAAGCAACCTGTCGTAATGAACCGCTCACCCTCAGTAGAACATTATGAGTAGAGAGGGCCGTAAATTTGTTAGGAGCAGAGGTCAAGGGAAACCCGGTCAGAACACAGAGGTGATTAATGATGGTATCTTCCCATCTCGTTCCCGCATTCAAACCCGTGCCCACTGCAGTGCCACCAATAGCCAGTAAGTAAAGATCTTGCTTTACCTGTTCAAGTTGTTGAAGCCCGTAATCAATCTGACATGCATACCCCGAAAACTCCTGTCCCAGTGTCATAGGAGCAGCATCCATCATGTGAGTGCGACCTACTTTCCACTGATCCTCAAAAGCGTTCGACTTTTCTTCCAAAGAACACGTCAAGTCCGTTAATGCTGGGATCAGATGCTGCTCCAGAGCAGACAGTGTTGCTATATGCATCGCTGTAGGAAACACGTCATTAGATGATTGCGACATATTCACATGGTCATTGGGGTGCACTGGGTATTTCTCACCCCGCCGATGACCAGAAATCTCATTGGCGCGATTTGCTATCACCTCATTTAGATTCATATTAGTCTGCGTTCCACTACCGCTTTGCCACACAGATAGAGGAAACTGATCGTCATGTTGATGATCTAATATTTCATCACAAGCCTGAATAATCGGTTTTTTGAGCTCCTCGGCCAAATCATCCAATTCGGTATTGGCCATAGCCGCGGCTTTTTTTACCAAAGCCAACGCCTGAATAACCCCTTCGGGCATAGGCGAGTCTACGTAAGGGAAGTTTTCAATGGCCCTTTGGGTCTGCGCTCCCCAAAGTGCATTAGTAGGTACTTTTATATTGCCGAGAGAATCACTTTCTATTCGGTATGACATAGCGCTCACCCACTCATCAATTTTTCACTCCCGAATATTCAGGAGCAAGACGAATTAAAATGTGCCGATAATTGATGTCGGCTATTTTAATATCGACACCCTAAGCATATGTCTATATTTGAGTGTTAACCAGATAGAGACTATCTATTACTTTTCCTGTTGATTAGAAAAATTCCAATTACCATTTTCATCCTGCCATTTATGGGTAGTTTTCACGTCATCAGGAGGTTCAACACTATTAAGTGCTGGTATTTCAGACAGTCGCCTAAGATTCGAGGATCCAGAGCTCATGTCCGGAAAAAAAGTACTGGGAGAGACCGGGAATGAGCCCGTTTTCAAGTAAAATAAATAGCAGCCAATTGCCATGACGAAAATTAAGATAAGCAAGCTTCGAAAAATACTTCCCATTAACATGACAAATCCCTTATCTATTGTTTCACTTCCAATGTTCTTAAACTATTAGCTCAACTGTGCTAATTCAGTCTTGCTGACTTGAATCATCGACTCATTAAAACAACAAAAAACCACTCTTTCAATTGTAGAGTTTTCCACAAGAGCATGTCTGACTTTAGACACCGCAATAGCTGTGGTCTTGTCTGTAGAAAATCATTTACGCCGTTTTAATGGGGTGCCACGCGAACATTTCCCGTTGTTTTTAAAGGAATATGAGTGCGTTTTAGCAACAGCACCCCAAAGAGTAAATTAAAACAGCAAGGTCAATAGGTTAGGGTTTAAATTGGCTGGTTATCCAGGATAACTCCCTCCATAGTTTATAGCCGTCTGTTTTCATTCACAGATTGTCAGTCTGTCGCTCAACCTTTCAGAATATGATCAATAAATGTACATCTTTGATATGAATTGACAATAGTTATGCTATTTTTTTAATTTTTAGTTGAATATATACTCATAACCTGTTAAAAAATAAACAAAATAAGAATAGCCAGAAGGCGACAAGATAATACTCGGGAGTCAAACCATGATTTTTACCGCAGACGATCTCCGTCGCTTAGTCATCCGGGAAACACTCAATTATCTGGACGACTGGTCTCTCACGGCCGAAAATCTTTTGTTAGGCACTGCTGCGCAAGAATCTGGTTTGGGAGGCTGGCATGAGGGAAGACGTGTAGGGCTTTATCATATAACGCCTGCAATGCATCGAGCCGTCTGGGATAAATACTTGATACATAACCCATCACTAGCGAGTGAAATTCGCGGTATCGCGGGGCAACACAGCTTTCTGAAAGCCCCGCACGGTGAATTGGTTACCAACCTAAAATATGCCACAGCAATAGCATGGATGATTTATCGTCGAGGTGAACAAGATCTACCAAATGCTCACAACTTGATAGCGTTAGGAAAATTCTGGCATCGTCACTTTCACCCGAAATCTAAAGGTACCGTGGCCGACTTTGTCAGCAACTATCAATCACTAATTCAAGAGCAAGACAAAGCCGCTGCTTGACCCTGCGGGCACAAACAACACCCTATTCGTTTCGACCAAGGCCTACTAGGTTTTAAGGTGTTGTCATTTTTTCTTTTTGACGTGCTTCATCAGCCGACGTTTTTTCGATATCTGACGTGAAGTGAGCTTGTTCTTTTTACCAGCAAAAGGGTTTTCACCCGAGCGATACTCTATTTTGACCGGCGTTCCATGAAGATCTAAAGCCTTACGAAAGGTTTTCTCCAGATAGCGGGTATAGTGATTAGGGACTTCTTTAGTTTGATTTCCGTGAATCACGATAATTGGTGGGTTTTGACCACCCGCGTGGGCATAGCGCAGCTTAATACGACGACCGTGCACCATAGGTGGCTGGTGCTCAATAACCGCATCCTGAAGGATGGTAGTCAGCCTATTGGTACCCAGTTTATCTGTAGCTGCAGAGTATGCCTTTTCAATAGACTTATACAGGTTACCAACGCCCGTGCCGTGTAGTGCAGAAATAAAATGAATGTCAGCAAAATCCACAAATCGAAGGCGTCTCTTCAGTTCTACCTTAATCCAGTCTTTGCTGTCTGTTTCTAGGCCATCCCACTTATTAATGGCCACAACCAAAGCCCTGCCGGAGTCAATGGCAGTGCCCATCAGGTGCATATCTTGATCCACAAGGCCTTCTTGTGCATCAATCAGAAGCACCACCACATTGGCGTCATCTACTGACTGCAAGGTTTTAACAATAGAGAATTTTTCAATACTGAGTGAAACATTTTTACGACGACGAATACCCGCTGTATCAATCAGCGTGTATTTTTTACCCTCGCGTTCATAGTCAATGTAAATACTGTCCCTGGTAGTGCCTGGTTGATCAAATACGACCACCCTATCCTCGCCCAGCATCCGGTTAACCAAGGTGGACTTACCTACATTCGGGCGACCAACAACGGCAATTTTTATACCCCGCTCACCCTGATATTCAATATGCTCTGGGGTGGTTTCGGGAAAAGCCTCCAGCACTGATTCCATCAGTAATTTGACACCACGACCATGGGTGGCCGTAGTCGGGTAGACATTCTCAAGACCCAGTTCAAAAAATTCTGCTGTGGCAATATCGGGGTTAACACCGTCTATCTTGTTGGCTACAAGGTAGACCTTGCGTTGTTTTTCACGAAGATAATCAGCCAATTGACGGTCAATGGGTGTCAGGCCATCACGGCTATCCACGATAAACAATACCGCATCTGCCTCATCAATGGCGAGCATTGACTGCTCGGCCATGGCAGAGTCAATGCCTTCTTCTTCACCGGTAATACCACCGGTATCAATGAGCATAAAACGCCGCCCCAGCATTTCTCCTTCGCCATACTTACGATCGCGGGTTAGACCCGGGTAATTGGCAACCAGCGCATCCCTCGACTTGGTCAATCGATTGAAAAGCGTCGACTTACCCACATTTGGGCGGCCCACTAGGGCAAATACCGGGATCATTTATTTCGCTCTGTATATGTGAAAAAAATCGGCATGTTAGCTACAACACCACCTCGTCTGGGTAAACGTTTATAGGGGTAGGTATTGAAGACCCTCTAACGCGCTACAGGAATAAGCTCTGCTTCGACCCCAAAATAGTAGAGCCCATAGACAGAAATGCCGCCTTCTGTTGATAGAGGCGGCATTCTACACGAAAACTGACCGCACCTTATTCAAATTTGTAAGCGCTAACGCGGCCATTATCATCGAGTACATAGAGAATTTCACCGTCACTCACCATTGGAGCGCTGACGCCGCGACTATCCACCATGGTGCGACCGACAAAACGGCCATCCGTTTGGGACATGACGTGCAAATAACCCTCTCCATCAGCCACCGCAAGATATCCACCTGCAACAGAGGGACGGTTAAGTTTGCGATTAGAAAGCTGATCGTTGGTCCAAAGTATTTGGCCACTACTGGCACGCATGGCTTTGACTGTATCATCACTCTCAGCTACGTAGACCTGCGCCAAGCCATAGGCCGGCCCATGATAGCTGGAGCTATCCTGATACCAAAGTTCACGCCCACCGGCTTTTGTTATAGCACCAATCCGCCCCTGATAACTCACTGCATAGACAATATCGTTTGCAATCAACACCTGTCCATCAATATCCACCAGTCGCTCCAGCTCAGTTCGCCCCTGCGGTATTGCGATACGTTTTTCCCAGATCACCGTACCTGAATTTGCCGAGAGCGCATAAACCTTACCGTTAGCAAAACCCGTGACTACAGTGTCACCTCTAATAACAGGAGCGCTAGTGCCACGAAGGGTCAATACAGGCACGTCCAACTTAAACTGCCATTGTTTTTCGCCATCTTGAGCACTGAGCCCTATAGCACGGCCATCTTGAGTCTGAACAATAACAACGTCTTTATTACCTGCTGGCGCAGAAAGCACCTCACTGGACACCATGACATGCCAACGCTCTGCACCCGTCGAGGCCTCTAGGGCGTACACGTAACCATCAGTACTACCGACCATCACCAGATCTTCAGAGACACCAACGCCTCCACCTAAAGGGCTATCCAGTTTAACTTTCCAAATAATGTTACCCGTAGTGGTATCGATCGCAGTGATCAGTCCTTCGTTGTCAGCGGCGAATATCATGCCACCACTGAGTGCCGGCCTCAAACCACCGCTCACTAGGCGATAAGCACCCACCGAATTGGTTGACCATAACTTGATCGTTTTAACCTCATGGTCGAAATTAACCAATTCCGCCGGTTTAGCCTTATCCGGGGCTGTAATCGAAGTAACCATGTCTGTCACAGTGCTACAACCCGAGAGCAAGACAGAGGCCAAAAGCCAAGACAGTCGCTTCATCAGGCTCCCTCCTCGGAGATTTCTGGTTGTTTCACAGCTGTCTCAGAATTGGGTACCACCTGATTCAGTTTTAACTCAAGAATAGAACGCGATCGGCTATCAGCTGAAGAAACTGTTTGTAACGCCAGTTGATACGACTCATAGGCGGCTTTTTTATCACCTTTAATGAGATAAAGATCTCCCTGAGTCTCAGCGTAAGCAGAAGCCAATGTTTTCGCCTCCACGTTAAGCATGGATATAGCTAGGTCAAGATTCCCCCGTGCAGCCTCAACTCGAGCCAAGCGTAATTGAGCAATTAATGCTAACCCTTCCTCAGCACCATCAGCTGCCCATTGCAGTTGTTCTGCGGCAGTATCCAAATCATTTTTTTCCACAGCGAGCTTGGCAAGCAACAATGCGCCATAACGAGCATATTGGCTACCTGTATGCTCTGCTCTCAATTTATTTGCCAGCTGGGAAATGGAAGTTTGCTGCTCCGAACTTAATTGGTCTCCATATTCCACATCGGCAGATACCATCATATTTTGATACAGAACAGAGGCAGATTCTGCTTGCTCTTGTCGGTGGTCTATCCAAAACTCCCAGCCGAAATAACCACCTGCAACAAGCACGACTGCCACGATGGTGAAAATACCATTCTCTTTCCACCAACGCTTGAAGCTCTCTAACTGCTCCTCATCACTGAGATGTTCTGCCACGGTCTATCCCCGTTATTAATTTAAAATTTCGTTATTTAGTAAGGCTACCAGATCAGTTGTTAACAACGTCTGCTGAGGTCTATCTTCCCGCAGAAATTTAACAGACACCTCTCCCCTAGCCACTTCGTCTTCACCCAGAATAAGCGCTACTACTGCACCGCTTTTATCTGCCTTTTTCATCTGACTTTTGAAACTGCCACCACCACAGTGATTTTGCAATCTCAGGTCCGGACATTTCGTGCGCAAGGACTCACCCAGCTCGAGCGCCGATGCCTGAACATCACCCGCTACCACTAGGTAGACGTCTAATTGCCGGGCGATACTATCGGGTACCACACCAGCTGCGTCAAGCAACAATACTAACCGCTCAAGACCCATAGCAAAACCTACCGCAGGTGTACTCTTACCACCCAGCTGTTCCACCAATCCATTGTAGCGACCACCGGCACATACAGTCCCCTGTGCGCCTAATGAGTCTGTCACCCATTCAAAGACTGTTTTGCCATAATAGTCGAGTCCACGCACCAACCTAGGGTTGATTTGGTAGGGTATACCAACAGCATCTAGCAGCCCCAAAAGTTCCTTAAAATGCTGCTCAGATTCATCATCAAGAAAATCATGTAGTACCGGTGCGTCATTAAGTAGTAATTGTGTCTCTTGATTTTTACTATCGAGAATGCGCATTGGGTTCGTTTCAAGACGACGCTGACTATCTTCGTCTAGTTGCTCTTTGCGCTGTTGTAGATATTCCACTAAAGCATCACGATAACGACCACGTGATTCAGTCGTTCCCAACGAATTAAGCTGTAACGTCACAACATTGTTAACGCCCAGCTGCTTCCACATCCGCCATGTCATGGTAATCAATTCTGCGTCAATATCTGGCCCTTCCAACCCAAACACTTCAACACCAATTTGGTGGAATTGACGAAGCCGACCTTTTTGAGGTCGTTCATAACGAAACATGGGCCCTTGATACCATAGGCGTTGAATCTGATTATGGATCAGACCATTCTGTTCACATGCACGGACACAACCAGCGGTACCCTCCGGACGAAGCGTTACACTGTCATCATTCCGATCGCCGAAAGTATACATTTCCTTTTCAACGATATCGGTAACTTCACCAATGGAACGCTTGAACAACTCTGTGGGTTCTAAAATGGGAAACCGAATTTCTCGATAACCATAACTGGACAATAAATGCGCTATTGTCTCTTCTAGATATTGCCAACGGGGAGAGTCGTCGGGGAGCAAGTCATTCATGCCCCGAATTGATTGGATTTTTTTCATTAGGATTTCGCTATCAGATTTTCTTGTTGCGCGGCTTTCTCTCGCGCCTTGGCACGAATCAGTTGTTCAAGCTCATCAACCAGATTTTCCTGGGATAACTTTTGACTGGGTTTACCATCTATATAAATCAGATTATTAGGCGTACCGCCGGTTAAACCCAAATCCACCTCTTTGGCCTCGCCGGGGCCATTCACTATGCAGCCAATCACCGCTACATCCATTGGTACCGTAATATCCTCCAGCCGAGTCTCTAGTTCATTCATCGTACTGACCACATCAAAATTCTGTCTTGAGCAACTGGGGCAAGCGATAAAATTGATACCCTTGCTACGCAATTTCAGACTTTTCAGCATATCCCAGCCGACTTTCACCTCTTCTACCGGATCTGCCGCTAGGGAAACCCGAAGGGTGTCCCCAATGCCATCCATCAGCAATAACCCCAGACCGATGGAAGACTTCACAGTGCCGCCCCTCAAACCGCCCGCCTCGGTAATACCCAGGTGGAGAGGATTATCAATCATGGTCGCTATTTTTCGGTAAGCCGCCACTGCCATAAAGATATCGGAGGCCTTAAGACTCAATTTGAAATTGTGAAAGTTGAGGCTATCGAGAATTTCCACATGACGCATTGCTGATTCTACCAATGCATCGGGCGTCGGCTCACCGTACTTCTTCTGTAAATCTTTTTCTAGGGAGCCAGCATTAACGCCAACTCGAATAGGAATGTTAAGGTCTCGGGCCTTGTCCACCACGGCTTGAATACGCTTCTCGCGACCAATATTACCCGGGTTGATCCGTAGGCAATCTACGCCCAAGTCAGCCACGCGAAGGGCAATACGATAATCAAAGTGGATATCGGCCACCAAGGGTACGTCTACTCTCTGACGAATGGCACCAAATGCCTCCGCTGCATCCATAGACGGTACTGACACACGTACGATATCTGCACCCGCAGTGACCAACTTGCCAATTTGGGCCACCGTCGCCTCAACATCGGTGGTTTCAGTATTGGTCATACTCTGTATCGAAATGGGTGCATCCCCCCCCACAGGAACATTGCCAACCATGATTTGCCGTGACTTTCTTCTGATAATTGGCGATTCAAAATGCATTAAACTCTGTTCCTCAACCTATATACTCCAATCTATTTCCGCTTAGCTCTCACCGCCAACTTTCAACGTAGCGGTATTATCGGTCGTAATAGGCTCCACGATTATTTGCTGCCCCGCATAGCTTAGCTCTACACCTGGCGCATAACCCAGAACAACATCAAATGGTGGTATGCCGGTCACATCAACCTTGGAACCAGAGGGTTTCAGGTCTGCTACCAGAACATCACATCGCGAATCCAGCACCTCAACCCAGCTCTGCTGGATGATATTTATCTGTAATTTTTGAAGTCTAGGCACAACAAGCTCAGATGTGACGGATGCATCTACATTATCGTCATCATGATAAAGTGGCGCCTCGTTATCCTCAGATTCTACTGGCAGTGGTGGTGTCAGGTTTAAATTTTTATTCTGAGGCAGCTCCGTTAGTATCGATGACGAATCAGAGAAAAAATCTAACTCCAGACCCTCGCTATGCTGCACCATCCAAAAGATCAAAGCGGCCAGTAAGGCCAACACAAAAGGTACGATCAGCTTCCATAGCGAAAATTTCTTTTTGGGTTCTCCCATCAACCTTGGTTTTGGTTCCTCCTGACATATACCCTTATCTCGCAGCAAGGCTTCATAACCTGCCAATACCTCATTCTCGGGAATACTGAGTATTAAGCAATAGCGCCTAATATATCCCTTCACATAGAGGGGCGCTGGCAGGTGATCATATTCATCTTTCTCCAGTGCGCTTAAAACACGCTGAGTCACGCCCAAATGAAGAATGACCTCCTCTGTAGCCATGCCCTTTTCCCTTCGAGCCCGGCGTAACAATTCCCCTGGGGAAACTTTATCTACTTGACCAGGGAGCTGTTCTTCTTTTTTGTTGTTATTGTTCTTGCTCATTTTTCAGCCAGTTCTGATATTCTAGGTTTTCACGGGAATCGGGGAACATGTGTCGTAACGCTAAGCCCTGACTGGCTTCAGCATCCTGATTGCCTAAACTGTGTTCCAATCTAACACCCAACCAAAGCCCCCTCGGAATTGGACGGTCCTTGATATTGTTATACTGATTTAATAATTGCTTAGCTCTTGGATACTCACCACGATTGTAAGCGAGGTCGGCCAACTCAAGATAAGCTGCCGACAGCTGAGGGTTTAATGTTGCAGCTCGAGTGAATGCATTTTCGGCCTCAGCCAGCTTATTCAGCGGTAATGCAGCGATGCCGACTTTGTAGAACAACTCAGCTCGCCTAGGGTAACCCATGTCTTCCGCACCTTTAGAAAACTGTAAATAAGCCTCTTCGTAACGATTCTGCCTAAGCAGAAAAAGTCCATAATTGCTTCGGCCTCGGGTGAATAACGGGTCGTAACTCAGAGCCATTTTATAATGCTTTTCGGCCTCACCCAACTCTCCCTCCTTCTGATACAACAGTGCCCAAACATCGTGAAGCTCTGGAGAGCGGCTATCCACCTCCATCGCTTTATTCAAATTTTGCCGAGCTCCTTCATGATCACCTTTAGACAAGTAGCCCAATGCTAACTGTATACGGTTATCCAGTATTTTTTGGTTATCGACGCGTATTTCATCTACACCGTCCGTAGTAAACGTGGTAGTACAGCCCACCATTAATAATGAGGACAAAGCCCACAAAACCAAGCATGGTATCGACCCTTTTTTCATTGCTATAACCATGCTGTTATCCATGATAATGTTCAGTTCACAAACCTGACGGGCCGCTCTTGACTCTGGCGTTGATATCGTTCGCTACGTCGGGTTTTATCATTCACTGTACCGGCTAATTGACCACAAGCTGCATCAATATCATCACCTCTAGTCGTTCTTATGGTCGCAGTATGACCAGCGTTATGCAGAATATCTCTAAACCGGTTCAAGGTGGTATTGGACACTCTCCGATAATCCGAACCAGAAAAAGGATTAAACGGTATCAAATTAATCTTACAAGGGATATCACTGAGTAACTCTGCCAGTTCATGGGCATGTTCATTGCGATCATTAATCTGATCCATCAATGTATATTCAATGGTAATTTTGCGACGATTACCAGGCATCTTATCCAAATAACGGCGTGCTGAATCCAAAAGCATTGCAATAGGATATTTTTTATTGATTGGCACTAACTCATTGCGTAACTCATCATTGGGGGCATGAAGTGAAATAGCCAGCGAGACATCGCTGACATCGCCAAGCCGGTCTATCATTGGCACAACCCCTGAAGTGCTGAGTGTTACGCGACGCTTTGATAGCCCGTAGGCATTGTCGTGGAGCATCAGGCCCATGGCATCGACCACATTGTCAAAATTCAACAACGGCTCGCCCATCCCCATCAACACGACATTACTCACAACCCTGTCGGCCTTGCGTCCGAGAGACCCAAAAAATTTGGCTGCAATCCACAACTGACCAATAATTTCTGCGGCTGTCAGATCACGGTTAAATCCCTGTTTGCCCGTTGCGCAAAAACTACAATCAAGAGAACAACCAATCTGCGAAGAAATACAGAGCGTACCGCGGTCTTTTTCAGGAATAAATACAGCCTCAATACAGCTCCCACCCTCAACTCGTATCAACCACTTACAGGTCCCATCAACAGAATCTTGCTGGCTGACGACTTCCGGTGCCACAATTTCAGCTACTTCTTTTAAACGCTCACGAAGGCCCTTTGACAAATTAGTCATCTCATCAAAGTCATCCACACCCATCTGATGGATCCACTTTAAAACCTGAGTCGAGCGAAATGGTTTTTCACCAATAGTGGCAAAAAATTGGGTGAGCTTTTCAGCAGAAAGCCCCAGGAGGTTTACTTTGACCTTCTGGGGCTCCGCAATTTGAGCTATTTCAGCGCTGGTTGCGCTCATAAAATATATCTCATTGAACGTTCTTAACGTGGGCAAATTTCGTCATTGCTAAAGAAATAGGCTATTTCACGCTCTGCAGAGGTGACGGAGTCAGAGCCGTGAACTGCATTGGCATCAATAGACTCGGCAAAATCTGCACGAATAGTCCCAGCAGCGGCTTCTTTAGGATTTGTCGCACCCATTAAATCACGATTTTTAATAACAGCATCGTCACCTTCCAGCACTTGAACAACAACCGGCCCAGAAGTCATAAAACCGACTAGGTCAGCATAAAATGGGCGTTCCTTGTGTTCGGCATAGAAACCACCAGCCTTCTCTTCGGAAAGCTGTTGCATTTTTGAAGCAACGATTTTCAATCCGGCTTCTTCAAAACGGTCATAGATTTTGCCAATAACATTCTTCGCAACTGCATCGGGTTTAATAATGGAAAGGGTGCGTTCAATAGCCATCAAGGGTCTCCATGATGAGGGTTTATACAATATAGTGAGCTGAAACCGCCCAACGGCCCAGCTCTCCTATCAAAAGGGTGGGGATTTTACCCCCAAATACAAAGGGTTACAAGGAATAGCGTAGACAACTATTAGATCAAAAATATGACTCAAGCAGCCAGTAATTTAGTAAAACTGGCACAGGGTACCGGCATACTGAAATGAGCACCCTGATAAGAGTGACAACCCAACTCCTTCAGTATTTCAAGGGCTTCTTTATTTTCTACACCCTCAGCCGTCACATGCAGACCATATTGCTTGGAAACCGCCATAATTGCTTCTACTACCCCCCTACTTTCGGGATCGCGATGGATGTTGCGGATGAACTCTCGATCGATCTTAAGGTGGTCAAATGGCAAGCGTTTAAGGTAGATCATGGAAGAATAACCTATGCCAAAGTCATCAATTGAAAACATCGACCCCAGAGACTTAATCGCCTCCATCTTTTTAATAGCTTCGTCTACATCCTCAATCACCAAGTTTTCTGTCACTTCAAAGTTGATGTACTTGGGGTCTACATTATAGCTCTTCATGCTGTGCTGAACGATTTCAAACAATTGGGGGTCGCGAAACTGACGAGGACTAATATTAATACTCAGCCTCATATGATCAGCCCAGATTCCCTGATCAAGAAAGTTACGCACATACTCACAGGCGGTACGAATAACCCAGCGCCCCACATCCACAATCAACCCTGAGGACTCCAGAACCGGAATAAACTCAGAGGGCATGTTGGTGATCTTGTCAGCATTCATCCAGCGCAACAGAGCCTCCCCCCCCATAAGAGCACCCGTTTGCACGCAAATCTGAGGCTGTACATAGAGCACAAACTCATGATTATCCATGGCTTTTCTCAACCGGGTATTCATGGCGATTTGGCGTTGAGCCTTTTCTGTAATACAAGGATCGAAGAAGGCAATGCTATTACGCCCCTTTCGCTTGGCCTCATACATGGCGGTATCCGCATACTGCAATACACGGTCTGCTGTGGTGTCAGAATCTGTCAGCAGAGCAATGCCGATGCTGGCAGTAAGAATAACTTCATGACCATCTAGAAATAGCGGTGTAGCTACGGCTTCACCCACTTTTTCAGCGACCGCCTGAGCATCCCAAGCAGCTTGCGAAATACCGCCTGACAATTGGGGAATGAACAACACAAACTCATCACCACTCATACGAGCCAGCATGTTTTCACCGGTCACTAGGCTGGCAACTGCTCTACCAACCTTTTTTATCACCTGATCGCCGACATTGTGGCCCCAAGAGTCATTGATATCCTTGAAGTGATCCAGATCCAACATCATTACTGCACCACACACCTGCTGACCCTGCTGGTCTTTCAGGAAAGTGCCTATTGTCTGAATCAACATCTGACGATTAGGCAGATTGGTTAGCGTGTCAAAGTAGTGATCCCGGGTTGTTTTCTCCCATGGCTGTTGACTCTCGGTGTCAGGTGCCAGCTCAGTCAGAATAGGCGTCTCAACATCTTCTGTTTCTAAAATGATGTCGCCCTCTATCGGCTGAGACTTTAATTCAGGCTCAACGTGTAAAGGATCTGGTTGTAGAGGGTCTGGTTGTAGAGGGTCTGGTTGTAGAGGATCAATTCGCGATTGAGAATCTTTGGGGTCAGCAGTGAGCTGCTGCTCTGCTGCTAAGGGAGAAGCAACAGCCGAGTTAGACCGGATCTGGGTATCAAGAACTGGCTCAACTTCTGACTGCTGTCGGTTCAGCATCACGACCAACTCTTTGCCATCCTCCGTAACATAGACAATATTAAGGGTTATCTCACAGGGACCACCAACCGAGGGACACCGCCAAATAACGTCTTCTCTACGGTCTCGAAGTGCTTTTTTGAGTTGCAGCTTAAGATCCACCAAAGGGGTAGATTCGTCACCAGTGATACTGTCGAGAGAGGCGCCAACCAGCTGTTTAAGTTCACACCCAAGAAGCTCAAGCGCATTTTTATTGGCATCGACACAGACGCCGTAAGCAAAGAAAAGAGTGCCGTAGGGGACTGATTCAACCAGCACTTTATAAAGCTCTTCTTTAGAGCTCATTAATACCCCTTAATTCATTATTACAGCTTGGCTACATTCTAATCGAGTTCGTCAATCCATGCCATCTGGATTCCCTCTAGAATCTTTTCACCACATCGGTCGGGATCATCATCGAAATCTGCTAATGCCAACACCCAATTACGAAGATCAACAAAGTTGATGTAGTGCGGGTCAGTCTCTGAATGAGTTTCCGATAGCTCAATGGCAATATCTTGTACGTCTGTCCACTTAAGTGACACAACTGACCTCCTAATGCTTCTCAGACACCATATTTATGGTGTATCTAGGGATTTCTACTACCAAATCTTTATTAGCAACAACTGCTTGGCAACTGAGCCTGGAGTCAGGATCTACCCCCCACGCTTTATCCAAAAAATCCTCTTCCAGCTCATCCGCTTCCTCGAGCGAATCAAACCCCTCACGAATATACACATGGCAGGTGGTACAAGCACAAGACATCTCACAGGCGTGCTCAATCTCAATACCTTCACTTAATGCCACTTCACAAAGACTTTTGCCCGGCTCTACATCAACCACGGCCCCTTCAGGGCAGAGGTTATCATCGGGTAGAAATACGACTTTTGGCATGTCACATACCCCGCTCTATTTCATCAAGGCTGTGCCCGGTTAGTGCTTTCTGAATACTGGCATTCATACGGCGGGCAGCAAATTCTTCACTGGTTTTGGATACCACCTCTATGTGACGAGCGATTTCTCGATGGTTCTCACTATTCCGAACTCTTTCTAGGTCGACCAACGCCATTTCCAGACAATGGTATTCTTCATTATTGAGCAACGCGCGGCCATCCTGTTCTAATGCAGCTTGTAGGTCTACATACATTCGATCAGCATCAACCTGCTGTTCACGTAGTGCCCTTGCCTGCATATCGCCTTTGGCATGCGTATAGGATTCCTTGAGCATGCGAGTAACCTCCTCATCATTAAGCCCATAGGAGGGTTTTACCTCGACATGGGCTTCCACACCACTGATCAGCTCCTTAGCTGAAACATTCAGTAGGCCATCGGCATCCACTCGAAAACCAACCCGAATTTTGGCAGCCCCTGCGACCATAGGCGGTATTCCACGTAATTCAAAACGAGCAAGGGAACGACTGTCAGAAACCAGCTCACGTTCGCCCTGCAGCACATGAACAGCCATGGCGACCTGGCCATCTTTGAAGGTGGTAAAATCCTGTGCTTTGGCCACGGGAATGGTCGTGTTTCGATGAATAATTTTTTCCATTAACCCGCCCATTGTTTCAATGCCTAGAGACAGTGGAATCACATCCAACAACAACATTTCATCGCCGGGCTTATTGCCCACAAGCACATCGGCTTGAAGGGCAGCACCGATAGCCACCACTCTATCCGGATCAATATCTACCAGCGGCTCCCTACCAAATGCTTCGGTTACTTTTTCACGCACCCGAAGGGTTCGGGTCGAACCACCAACCATCACCACATTGGCAACATCTTCCGGCTTGAGCCCTGCGTCCCGCAGACAACGCCTGCAAGCCCTCAGGGTTTTATCAATCATAGGATCAATCAGGCTATCGAGTTGTTCGCGTTTCAACTCACCCGTCCAGCCCGCTACCGACACTGCCACTTGGGGCTGGGTAGATAGCGACTCTTTCGCGCTACGGGCCGTCATCAGCAACTGGCGCTGCACTGAAGGATTCAAATCATCGCCCAAACCTGCCTGCTGGCCGAACCACTGGGCTAACGCACGATCAAAATCATCGCCACCCAAGGCTGAATCACCGCCCGTTGAGAGTACTTCAAAAACACCGTGGGACAACCTAAGGATAGAGATATCAAAGGTGCCGCCACCCAAGTCATAAACTGCAATAACGCCCTCACCACCCTGATCCAATCCATAAGCAACAGCCGCCGCTGTGGGCTCACTGAGAAGACGCAATACTTTGACGCCCGCTAAAGTGGCAGCGTCCTTGGTCGCTTGGCGCTGAGCCTCATCAAAATAGGCTGGGACAGTGACGACAGCACCTTCAAGCCGTCCATCCAAAGCCAATTCCGCTCGCTCAACAAGCACCTTCAAAATCTCAGTGGATGCCGCCACAGGGCTAATTTCCCCAGCGACTGTCTTGAAATTGGGCATACCGCTATCACTAGCAACCATGTCATAAGGCAGCTGGCTACCGAGCGTTTTGATATCCTCAATACCACGCCCCATGAAACGCTTCACGGAAACCAGAGTATTGAGAGGGTCATCTGCCGACCGATCGTACGCTCTACGACCTACAGTGACCTCACCTGTAGCACTGTAGTGTACTACTGAAGGCAGCAGATGCTGGCCTTCACTATCCAGTAGAGTCTCGGGGGTACCACTCCTCACTGTCGCCACAAGTGAATTAGTTGTACCGAGGTCAATACCTACGGCACGTCGACGCTGATGGGGTTCCGGGGATTGACCGGGTTCGGAAATCTGTAACAGGACCACTATTTAGTTACCACTTAATCATCGTCTAGTTCTTGTTCAAGCTGCTCCACTTCATTCAGCAATTTACTAAAAAATTGCATCTTAGCCACGGTATCAACAGCATTCTTAATGTCAGCTTGCACGTATTGCCGACCAAACAGTTGTTGCAGCTCGTCATACTGCCCTCGAGCCTCTTCGGCCACTTGATCAAGAACAGTGAGCGGCTCAGTAGCATCTCTTACCTCCGACAACGCTTCGCGCAACTCGATTTGTTGCATCAAAAATATCGGATCTCGAGTAATACTTGTCTCGCCTTCACCCTCAATACCGCTCAAAGACAGCAGATATTGTGCTCGAAGCAGTGGAGACGTTAACTCGCTATATGCCTGATTGATAACTGCCGCATATTGTACGGCAAGACGCTGCTCTTGAGCGGGTTTGGTGGAATAGCGGTCGGGATGGAACTTGCGCTGCATTTGATGGTAACGATCTGCCAGCAACCGTAGATCAATCTTGTATCCCACGGGCAGACCAAATATTTCAAAATAGTTGCTAGTGAAATCCACGGTGAATCAACCTAACTTAGCAAATAGCATAAGACCAACAGAAAACGACTAGGCCCACAACTACCAAGTTTAGTATGTCCGCTTTACCGATTAGTTTCGTCAAGATCAGTATCGGCTACACGTGGAAACTTTCACCACAGCCACATTCATCTTTAACGTTGGGATTATTAAACTGAAAACCCTCATTTAAACCCTCCCGAACAAAATCTAATTCCGTACCATCGAGATAAGCGAGGCTTTTGGGGTCGATAAAAAGTTTAGCATTACCACTGGCGAACATCTTATCTTCCGGCTCGTGATCATCAACAAACTCCAACACATAAGAAAGACCGGAACAGCCCGTGGTTTTAACGCCCAAGCGAATACCAAGGCCATGCCCGCGATGCGACATATGTTTAAGCACATGCTCTTCAGCAGCAGTTGTCATGGTAATTGCCATCATTCCACTCCATCTTCTTTTACTATATTCAGTCTATTCACTATCTTCGCCGCGCTTGTGTCGTACATCTCTCACTGCTGCCTTAATGGCATCTTCGGCCAGCACCGAGCAGTGAATTTTCACAGGCGGCAACGCCAGCTCTTCAGCAATTTCTGTGTTTTTAATTTCCGCCGCTTGCGCCAACGATTTACCCTTGACCCACTCAGTCAGCAAGGAGCTGGACGCAATGGCGGAACCACAACCATACGTCTTGAACTTTGCGTCTTCAATAATGCCATTATCGTCCACTTGAATCTGTAAACGCATGACATCGCCACAGGCAGGTGCGCCCACCATACCTGTACCTACATTGCTGGACTTATCATCTAACTTGCCAACGTTGCGTGGATTTTCGTAGTGATCGAGTACTTTTTCACTGTAAGCCATGATTTAAATCCTCAACTTTAGTGTGCGGCCCACTCAACCTGACTCAGGTCGACGCCGTCTTTAAACATATCCCATAATGGGGACAATTCACGTAGTTTGACTACCGCATCACGAATTTTATCTACCGCGAAGTCAATCTCCTCATCTGTAGTAAAACGACCCATAGAGAAGCGAATGGAGCTATGAGCCTGCTCATCATCCAACCCTAAGGCCCGCAACACATAAGAAGGCTCAAGGCTGGCAGACGTACAAGCAGAACCTGAAGAAACAGCTAGGTCCTTTAGCGCCATAATCAGCGACTCACCTTCCACAAAAGAAAAGCTCACATTGAGATTTCCAGTGACTCGCTGCCGCAAAGAGCCATTCAAGCGCACCTCCTCCATACTGGAAATGCCATCCCATAACCGATTTCTCAATGCCAGAATACGCTGGTTCTCTTCAGCCATTTCTTCTCCGGCAATCCTAAAAGCTTCACCCATACCAACAATTTGGTGGGTTGGTAAGGTTCCTGAACGCATACCACGCTCGTGGCCACCGCCGTGTGTCTGTGCTTCAATTCGTACCCGAGGCTTGCGACGTACATAGAGGGCGCCGATACCCTTGGGGCCATAAATCTTGTGTGCACACAACGACATCAGATCAACCTTCATCGCCTCCATATCAATGCCTACCTTGCCGGCACTCTGGGCTGCATCAACATGAAAAAACACTTTATGTTGGCGGCAAATTTCACCAATCGAGGCAATATCATTGATAGTGCCAATTTCGTTGTTAACGTGCATCAACGACACCACCGTTGTGTCTTCTCGAATAGCGTTAAGCACTGCTTCCGGGTGAATAATTCCATCAGTGTCTGGATCTAGGTAAGTCACCTCATAACCTTCACGTTCCATCTGACGACAGGTATCAAGCACTGCTTTGTGCTCGATCTTCGAGGTAATAATGTGCTTGCCTTTTTTCTGATTGAAGTGAGCACATCCTTTAATTGCCAGATTATTCGCTTCAGTGGCACCAGACGTCCAAACAATCTCACGAGGGTCAGCATTCAGTAGTGCAGCAACTTGTCCACGCGCCTCTTCCACGGCCGCCTCTGCCTGCCAGCCAAATGAATGAGATCGAGAAGCCGGGTTACCAAAATTACCGGTATTTGTCAGGCACTCTGCCATTTTCTCAGCCACTCTAGGGTCAACCGGAGTGGTGGCAGAGTAGTCCAGATAAATAGGTAGTTTCATTCAAATTCTCCTGTCAGATTTGCACATTAGCATTAACCTCAATCAGTTCGCTCTGACGTAGAGCCACCAGCTGCACTTCGTTTTGATGCATAAGGCCATCCAATGTAATACCACTAAGAAATTGGTGTATCTGTTCACTCAGGTCATTCCATAAATGGTGGGTGAGACAAACCTCACCACTATTACAGTTGCCCTTTCCACCACAACTGGTGGCGTCGATAGATTCATTGACAGCATCAATGATTTCCGCAACATGGATATCATCACCACTACGGGCCAGTCGGTAACCGCCACCAGGGCCCCGCACACTGCGAACCAACTCCTGTTGACGCAACTTGGCAAACAACTGCTCTAGGTACGACAGGGAAATGCCCTGTCGCCGGGAGATATCCGCCAAGCTAATTGGTCCGATTTCACCATGGAGAGCAAGATCCAGCATGGCAGTGACCGCGTACCGGCCTCGTGTTGTCAGCCGCATAGTGTTTCCCTCACATCTACCTTAATTAGATATCATTTCAGTGGTTATTATGTAAAAACCTACCATTTTAGTCAAGTAAATAACATACTCTTTTAGTGGGTTATTATGGATAAAAGAATCACGCCCTATCCCTTTGATTCAATTGCCTTTTTCATTCTGTATGCCGCATTCTGGATCGCGGTTAGCACACCTCTTAGGATCGACAACTCCATTTCATCAAGGCGGATGCGTCCATAGAGCCGACGCAATCGAGTCATGGTTTGCCGGGGGTTATCCCTATCGTGAAAACCAATATCCACCAAGGCCTGCTCCAAGTGCTGAAAGTACATTTCCAAATCCTGTGCTTTAGCCGGAGGCTGATCCCATTCATCAAACGATGGCAAAGTACCCTCAGCATCAGCCATAGAGGCCATTCGGACTTCGTAACAAAGCACCTGAACGGCAGCCGCAAGATTGAGAGAACTGTAATCAGGGTTTGACGGAATATGTACATGGTAGGTGCACTTGTGCAACTCTTCGTTGGTAAGCCCTCTATCTTCCCGGCCAAACACAATGGCTACATCATGCTGTTCAGCCTCCCGCCAAACGCGCTCACCGCACTCCCGCGGGTTAAGCAGCGGCCAGGTAATACGTCGCCCACGGGCACTGGTTCCCACCACTAGACCACAACCAGCGACAGCCTCATCGAGATCACCTACTACTACCGCGTTATCCAGAACATCTAGTGCATTGGCAGCACGCCATACCGCCCTATCAGCGGGGTATTCCTTAGGTGCGACCAGATACAAACGAGATAACCCCATATTTTTTATCGCGCGCGCCGCTCCCCCGATGTTTCCCGGGTGACTCGTGTTAACCAATACGATACGAATGTTGTCAAAGTTGCTCATGAAATGATTTTCCAGACGATATATGACTAAACGTGGCTTAACCTTCAGACTTATTGCAGCCTGGGTATTTACAAACAGGCTTGCGAATAGCCCAGCTGTGAAGAACCCAGCATTGAAGCGCCGCGAATTCTAGCAGGAAGAACTGCTTAAATCATGGTTTTTACCCTCCCCGCACCAACCCCTGTCTGGTACAATGCCGCGCTTTCTTCATGCTGGAATCTCTCACGATGGAACCCATGGTCAATATCGCCCTCCGCGCCGCACGAAAGGCAGGAGATATGATTGCTCGCGCCTCAGAGCGCTCTGATCTGATTAAGATCGATGAGAAGGGCCGCAATGATTATGTCACCGACATTGATCACGCAGCCGAGAAAGAGGTTATTTACCACCTGCGCAAGGCCTTCCCCGAACACACCATCATTGGCGAAGAATCCGGTTTACTTGAAGGCGAAGATAATGATTATCAATGGATTATTGATCCTATCGATGGCACCACCAATTTTATTCACGGCATTCCACATTTTGCTGTTTCTATCGGTTGCACCTACAAAGGCAAGCTGGAGCATGCCGTTGTATTGGATCCTATGCGACGTGAGGAATTTACCGCCAGTCGTGGTCGAGGAGCCTTCCTCAATGGTAATCGGATTCGTGTCTCCGGCCGCAAGAATTTCGACGGGGCAATTGTCGCCACTGGCATCCCGTTCAACAGCCCCTCTATTGACCACATGGAACCCTACCTAGCCTGCCTTACTGAGCTGGCAGAACAATCCTCTGGCATTCGTCGATTGGGCGTAGCCTCCCTAGATTTGGCCTATTTGGCAGCGGGCCGATTTGATGCTTTCTGGGAAATGAGCCTAAAGCCATGGGACATCGCAGCTGGGGTTTTGCTGGTAAAGGAAGCCGGCGGTTTAGTGAGTGATTTTCAAGGTAACGACAACTATATGGAGAGCGGCAACATTGTGTGCGCTACACCCAAACTCTTCAAACCCACGCTGCAAGTAGTGCAAAAACATCTGGGTTATTTAAAATAGATCAAATATCACGACTAGCTCGATTATCAGAGGATAGCGCTAGCTATCCTCAAACAAAATCTGGCCGTCCAGACCCTGCTTCTGCAAAATATCACGCAATCGATGTAAGGCCTCAACCTGAATCTGACGCACACGCTCTCGAGTAAGACCAATTTCTCGGCCTACCTCCTCAAGCGTTGAGGTGTCATTCCCTCTAAGCCCAAAACGACGAGCAATCACTTCTCGCTGCTTGTCAGATAGCTCAGTCAAACAAGCTTCTATAGAGCTAATAAGGTCTTCATCCTCCACTAACTCTTCCGGATCACTCGGGTGACTATCAGCGATAGTATCTACGAACGTTCGATACCCCTCCTTATCCAAGGGGACATCCATAGAACTGACTAGCTCGTTGAGTCGAAACATCCGTGATACATCCGCGACCGTCTTATCCATTGATTGGGCGATTTCTTCTGCTGAAGGATTATGCTCAAGCTCTTGAGCCAACCGACGTGAAGCCTTTAAATAGATATTCAACTCTTTGACCACATGAATGGGCAAACGAATAGTACGAGTTTGATTCATTAGTGCCCGCTCAGCGGATTGTCGAATCCACCAAGTGGCATAGGTTGAGAAACGGAAACCAAGCTCTGGATCAAACTTTTCAACAGCCCGCATTAAACCCAGATTACCCTCTTCAATCAGATCCAAGAGTGACAACCCGCGATTGACATAACGGCGAGCTATTTTCACCACTAGTCGAAGGTTACTTTCAATCATTCTCTTGCGGGCTGACTCATCACCTTTATGAATCAAGCGAGAAAAGTAAACTTCTTCCTCGGCAGTAAGCAGGGGAGCATATCCAATTTCTTTCAAATAAAGACTGGTCGCATCGAGCACTTTTTCCCGCTTGCTCTCCGCAAGCTGCTCTTCTGAAGCCTCAATCTTAAAATAGATATCTTTTGTCACAGTGAATATTTCACTCCACGTTGTATGTCACCTTTACCGGCCGGCCTCATTTCGAAGAGTCAACACGGTCAAGGCTCAATCGCTTTAATTGGCTAAAGCATGCAAAAAAAAACAATACTTATAGCTCACCTTCTGCCAACTACCATATAGAACTTACCACCAAATGGTAATATATAAAACAATTGAAAATAATTTATTTATTATGCAGGTCAAATACTTATATTATATATATCCACAAAAATTGAAAGGGATTTGGGCTGAGCATAGCGCAGAAATTAATTAGCGTTTCGGTAAGTATCGCATGGGGTCTGTGGGCTTTCCGTTCTTGCGAATTTCAAAATAAAGTCGTTTTCGATTTGATGGGTCGCCGCCTACCTCTGAAATTTTTTGCCCACCCTTCAGCACCTGTCCCTCCTTGACGAATATCTTGCGATTATGCGCGTAAGCACTGAGAAAAACTTCGCTATGTTTTACAATAATAAGCTGTCCATAGCCACGTAGTCCGCTGCCAGAATAAACAACGACACCTGGCGCTGCCGCTACCACGGGCGCACCAGTATTGCCCTGTATATCAATTCCCTTAAAAAGGCTTGAACTATTAAAACGCTTTGAAACACTGCCTGCTGTCGGCCACCGCCAACGCCAGTTAGAGGGTAAAACAGGTGCTTTTGGTGGGGGTGGCGAGGTCACTTTTGGCTGGGCTTTTGTAATAGGTCTTGTCGTCGACTTTGGCTCTGACCTACTTGCTGAAGCAGGTTTACTCGTCGTCACAGCAGGACGCTTAACAACAGGAGGAAGTCGATTGGTATCAAGCGTTAATCGTTGATCCTTGTAGATGGTATAAGGCCTAGATATACCGTTAGCCCGAGCCAATTTATGTACGTCTTTTTCATAACGCCAAGCAATCGAAAATAAGGTCTCACCAGACGAAACGAGATGGTCATTAATTTTTTCACTGGGCGGCTGGGGACGTTGGTCAACTGGTGCAGGTGGTGGTGTACGACAACCCACCAGCACTATCAGCCCGACCCATACAATCATGCGGATCCATCGAGGTGACATCTTTCGGCATAGCTGACAAAGCAAACTGCATGTTCCTATAGAGTTATCATCTCCACTATTAGAGCGTTTTTCGTTGTCCACCAAGATATTCCAGCGCAAGCACCAAAATCAAGCCAAACAACATACAGCCCAGAGCCACAATAGTATTAGGGTCGATGCCCGTCACTTCACCATAGGTTGCAGGCATCAGTAAATGATGGGATAACACGATTTCTCTACCCTTATGGTCAACCATCACTTCCAGTGATTCTTTCCAGGGCCAAACAATCAATAGTGAACCCAGAAGAAAGCCTGTCAGAACCGCCATCGTGACAGAATAATAATGATGTAAAAGCCAGAACAATACTCGAGAAAATGCCATCAACCCGCAACTACAACCCAGAATAAATACCAGCAGAATTTGCCATTGAAATTCACTGATGGCACTAATCATCACTGGGTACATACCCAACAACAACAAGATAAAACTACCAGAAACCCCCGGGAGAATCATGGCGCAAATGGCCACAGCGCCAGCAAAAAATATGGCGACCAAATCATCGGAGCCTTGCATTCGTGGTGCAAAAGATATTCCCAACGCAATGACAGTACCAATCCACAAACCCAGCCACTCTTGCCAACGAAGGTGAGGCAACTGGCGAAAAACATAAATAATTGAAGCGACGATAAGACCAAAGAAAAATGACCAAACCAGAATCGGGTAATGCGCCAGTGAATAACTCACCACTCGGGCAAGTGAAACAATACTGAGAAGAATTCCACTAAACAAAACGATCAGAAAATTACCATTGATCGCACGCCAGAAAGCACCAAAACCTTCGTTTTTTAGTACCTTTAACGAATGAATATTGATGGAACGGATCGAATCTAAAAGCTCTTCGTAAATACCACTGATAAATGCGATGGTACCGCCGGAAACACCGGGGACAACATCAGCCGCGCCCATGGCCACGCCCTTAAGGAAAAGCAAAAACTGCAGTTTTATTCTGTCCATGGAAGCATCTAATAGAGGGTTAGCGAGTGACGCCGCTAAGTAGTGGAACAAAGCGAACTTGTTCCGCTACTCGCTCTGTAAAATTCGAACTGTCGCCTTGTCGAGTAATGACTCGCAACTCCTGGACATCGCCAGGTCCCACAGGAATAACAAGAATGCCATCAGGAGCCAACTGCTGAAGAAGCTCTTCAGGCACTTCATGGGGTGCAGCTGCACTGAGTATGGCGTCGTAGGGTGCATTGTCAGGAAAACCATACCCCCCATCACTATGAGATAGCCGGACATTCCGCAAACCAAGCTTACGCAGCCGCTCCCGAGCTTTATCAATCAATGGCTTAATGCGTTCAACGCTGTACACCTGCCCAACAAGTTGCGCCAAAATGGTCGTTTGGTAACCAGAGCCAGTACCAATTTCCAGTACTTTTTGACGGGGTCCAAGGGAAAGCAGAATTTCTGTCATCAGCGCCACGACATAGGGCTGAGAAAGCGTTTGGCCATAGCCGATGGGTAGTGCGGTATCTTCGTAAGCACGGTGCGAGAGCGCTTCATCGAGAAACAGGTGACGTGGTGTTACCCGCATCACATCCATTACCCGCTGATTGCTAATACCCTGCTCTTTGAGTCGATCGATCATACGTTCCCGGGTCCTCTGGGACGTCATGCCAATGCCACCCAATTCAATCGAATTCACCCTATAAACCCCTGCTATTTTTTAAAGCCGAACTATACCACAGCACTTAGGCTGCAACACCGGCCTGCGGCGTCTGTAATTGTGTCAGTTCTCTCAATACCGAGGTGGCATAACCACCAGAGGGCAACGCAAACGATAATTCGAGATCAAGCTTGTTCGTACTCTCTTCTGTGGATGAAAACCACTGCCAACTCAACCCCTCAGGTTTTAATACCAGAGATCGTCTCTCCTGCTGTAGCCCACTGAATTCAAGCGCATTAGTCCAATCACGCCAATCCGATAGCACTGCCGCTTCAATCTCTCGTACTGCCTCCGACTCGGCACTCCGCCCTCGGCCCCACAGTGGGCCAGTAGCTGTTTCTTCACCGTCCAGAGAATAGGCCCAAGAACCCTGCTTTATGCGCTCCGCAAGCACCAAATTGAACAGATAAGAGCGAGCAGCCGACAGATAGATCCCCCCTCGAGGAGAAACACGCTTGCGCCGCCCCTTCTGACGACCACCACCATATTGTTCTGCCAGCAAACGGTCTGCCTCTGGTAAATTTCCACCCTCAATACCAAAGCGCTGTTCACCAAAATAGTTGGGCACACCTTGTTCTGCAACTAGCTGTAAACGAGACTCCAACTCCTCTCGATCACCCTTCACCTGACGGAGGCGTATCACAAAATGGTTAGCGCTATGCACGCCACGCCTCAATTTTTTGTTATGACGCCCAACTGATAGCACCTTATAACTAGGCGCCTCAGGCAATGTAGGCTCCACCCCAGCCTCTTTAGGTAAATGAACACTGAACCACTGCCGCGTCACAGCTCTACGATCCTTCATTCCGCAATAACCAATCGCCACCTCATCAACCCCATAAAATTGGGCCAATAATTGAGCGAGCCAACGCGTATTCTCACCCCGCTTCTCAATATGCAGGCAGAGGTGCTCCCCCTCGCCGGAAAACGGAAAATCTAATACTTCATCTACCCGAAAATCCTCCGGCTCAACGCGGAATTGCGCGATCGCCTTGGGACTACCGTAGGCAAAAGGAAAATCTAACGAAAATTGCTTACTAATAATAGCTATCCTAGGATGTTAGCCAAAGACTATCATTGGCCAAAAATAATACCGACTATGGCCAAAAACAAAGTCGGCTATGCCAGGGCAGTTTACGAACATCCATACAAGAGTCAAACCCCCACTTGCTTCAATAAAAAATTCAACCGGTCAGTGAAAAAGCCCTACCATTATGAACGTACATTATTTACAGCATGTCCCCTTTGAATGTTTGGGAAGCATCGAAGCCTGGCTACACAATCGAGGCCACCGCATCACTGTTACTCGCCTGTATAACAATGAGCAGCTGCCAGCCTTGGATGATATTGACTGGTTGATTGTGATGGGTGGCCCCATGGGCGTCGAGGATACAACAAACTACCCATGGCTCTCCGCAGAAAAAGACTTTATCAAACAAGCTCTGACTCAGAAAAAATAGTGTTGGGCATCTGTTTAGGGGCGCAGCTGATGGCCGATGTGCTCGGCGCCAGCGTGACTAAAAACCCCCACAAAGAAATTGGCTGGTTTCCCATTCAACTTACTGAACAAGCCAAAGCAACACAGTTAGGCTCTGCCCTACCCACTGAATTTGATGTCTTTCATTGGCATGGAGATACGTTTTCGACGCCTGACAATGCTATCTCGCTCGCATCCAGTAGCGCCTGTAAAAATCAGGGGTATATCATCGACGATAGCGTTTTAGGCTTACAATTTCACTTAGAAACGACACCACAACCTGCCTTAGAGTTGACCGTTCACTGCAAAGATGACCTGAGCAACAGCCCATATATTCAAAGTGCTGAGGACATGCTTTCGCAACCAAAACGATTTGAAAACGTTAATAAAATAATGACGACAGTACTGAGCTATTTAGAAAAATCACATATGAGTTAAATACTATCTTTTCTTGGCACGATTCAAGGCTCAGTTTTGTACTCATTCACCTCAATAGTGATATGAGAGAGCTTATGAAAACCACTTAATAATCTCTTGTAGTGGTCGGTGGAATTAGGTGTGTGTTACCAATGCAAGTATTACTGCGTAGTGATTTGCACCAACCCTCCATACATGAATATCAGAAATTCTATTGTCAGCATCTTGCTCAATCATTTCCACAATTGCCTGTTTATAGTCTTCTTCAATACTTGCATCGAGTAATATTGGGCTTGTCTGCTTCAGCAGACCGTACGACCACCGAGTGATAATGATTGCACCCACCACCCCCATTATTGGGTCAAGCCAATTCCAGCCCAAAAATTTTCCTAACACTAATGCCACGATGGCAAGCAAGGATGTCAACGCATCTGCTAACACATGTAGATACGCGGCTTTTAAATTATGATCATGGTGATGTTGGTGGTCGTCATGATGAGCATGACTATGGTCATCTTTTAAAAGAAAGGCACTCACAACATTAACGAGCAAGCCAATACAGGCAACAACAATAGCCTCGTTAAAATGAATGGCGTGCGGGTCTACTATTCTCTGCAATGACTCCACCAACATAACCAGAGCTACGACAGCTAAAGCTATCGCGCTAGCAAAACCACCAAGTACATTAACTTTTCCTGTACCAAATGAATAGGCAGGATTATTTTCGTGCTTACGTGCATAACGGTACGCAAAGATTGCAATTAAAAATGCTGCCACATGCGTACCCATATGCCAGCCATCTGCCAGAAGGGCCATTGAGCCATAGGCACTACCAGCAACAATTTCAACACTCATCGTTATGGCGGTGAGCACTAGAACATATTGTGTCCGCTGCTCTCCTTTCTCATTTTTTACCGAAAACTCATGGCTGTGTTGCCAGTTTTCCAACGGGTGTGGGTGCATCTTTATTTCCTATTTCATCGCCATATTTAGCAAATTAATTTGTATCACAAAACATTCCTAGGAATAAGTTTGCACATAAAAGGGGTGTACCTAAAAGCAATCCACCTACACCAATATACGTTAACGTCTCCGTTACAAAATGATGGTGGATGGCACTTCTTCCAACTGTAAGGAGCAAGAACAAACATAGTGAACCACGAAGCGTATATAACCCGCCAAGCCCAACCAGAACAGATGATAATGTTTTTAACTTGCGCTTAAGAAATTATTAAGATCATGAAGATTTCTTCTAATACATTAATTGGATAAAGAAATGCTGAAAATTCATTTAATCTATCATCGGGCGCAGTTTTTCACTATCGGGTAAGATTTTTTAAAAAAGCGAATCAACTCAATAATACCACCACCTGACAACCAACTCCTTCACCACGCCCTTCAAAACCCAACTTTTCTGTGGTGGTCGCCTTGACGTTAACTTGGCCAATATCACAACCTAAATCTGCTGCCAAGTTCGTTCTTATTTGTTCAATATAAGGCGACATTTTGGGTGCCTGTGCCACGATGGTCATATCGGTATTGGCTAGGCTATAACCTTTATTATTAATGAGCGAGACCACTTCACGTAATAACTCACGACTGTCTGCGCCACTGTAGCGTGGGTCCGTGTCAGGAAAGTGCTGACCAATATCGCCGAGGGCGGCGGCACCCAGTAATGCATCACAAAGGGCATGGATCAGAACATCGCCATCTGAGTGGGCCACAAGTCCTTTCTCATAAGGAATAGTCACACCCCCAATAATAATATGATCACCTTCGCCGAAGGCGTGAACATCGTAGCCCTGACCTATTCTCATTTCCCTAACCTCAGACCTATTCTCATGGTTTTTCCTGCTGGTAGTTCATAATCGCCGAGGCGATGGCCATATCCTCAGACCGGGTGATTTTGATGTTATCTCTGCTACCCTCAACCACCTGCGGGGTATGACCCAGCCGCTCAACGGCCGCAGACTCATCTGTGGGCTTCCAGTGATCCCGCACAGCGGTCTTTAGGCTCCAGCTCAGCACGCCGTAACGGAAAATTTGTGGTGTCTGTGCGGCCCATAGCTGTGTTCGGTCTTCCGTTGAATCGATATCAAAGGGGTTCGTCACTCGCTTCACGGTATCGCTCACCGGGGTGGCAAGTACGCCGCCCACTTTGTGATCTTTCAGGCTATCAATAAGCTTTTTAATATCGGCAACCCTGACACAGGGACGAGCAACATCGTGTACTAACACCCAATCGTCCGTGTGCGCTTCCCGCTGTAGACATTCCAATGACATCCTGACTGAATCGGCACGCTCGTCACCACCGTGAACCGTACGAATCCGTGGGTGATCAAATACCTCAAGTTGCTGCCAGCGGTCATCTTCTTTATTGACCGCCACCACGATAACCGACTCATCAACCGCCAACAGACGTTCGAGCGTATGCTCAATCACTTTTTTATCATTAAGCAATTGATACTGTTTGGGTACGTCCCCACCAAAACGACTACCCGTTCCAGCGGCAGGTACGATAATCCAGCGATTCACTTCTGCTCCTTATCGACTACCATGTAGAAGGTCTCGCCTTCCTTGACCATCCCTAGGTCAGTTCGAGCTCTTTCTTCAACACTTTCTAGCCCATTTTTTAGGTCATTCACTTCGCTGGCCAAAATGTTATTGCGTTCACGCAGTGCTTCATTCTCTTCCTGCTGCATATTCACTTTGTGCTGAAGTACCTGTCTTTGAGCCATGCTGCCATCGCCCACCCACAGACGATACTGTAGGATCAAAAAAAGCAGGGTGAAAATGACTAATAGCCAGCGCATCGTGAGATTCTACAGAACAAAGGAACGAACGTCAGCGGAGAACGAGACGAGATCAGAAGAGAGATGAAACGAAATTAACGAGATAAAACAAAAACAGCCGTCAGCGCTGGGGATCAACGCCTGACGACTGCTTAGAATAGCCGTATCGGTCAGGACTTGAATTCGCCCCATCCGCGGTAGGCAGCCTTACCATCCAGCTCAGCTTCGATGCGCAGCAGACGGTTGTATTTAGCCACTCGGTCAGAACGACACAGGGAGCCGGTTTTAATCTGACCCGCAGAGGTAGCCACGGCTAAATCAGCGATAGTGGTATCTTCTGTTTCACCCGAGCGGTGTGAAATCACGACTGAATAGCCCGCGTCCTTTGCCATTTTGATGGCATCAAGCGTTTCTGAGAGGGTACCAATTTGGTTGAATTTGATCAGAATCGAATTGGCCACGCCCATTTCGATTCCTTTCTGAAGAATTTTGGTGTTAGTGACAAACAGGTCATCACCAACCAACTGAATACGATCACCCAGCTTGTCTGTTTGATACTTCCAGCCATCCCAATCAGACTCATCCAAGCCATCTTCAATGGAAATAATCGGGTACTGATCACACAATGTTGTCAGAAAATCACTGAACCCTTCTGAGCTATAAACTTTACCTTCGCCAGCCAAATCGTACTGGCCGTCTTTATAAAATTCTGAAGCGGCACAATCCAAAGCCAAGGTGACATCTTTACCCAGTGTGTAACCGGCGGCTTCCACAGCCACTTTAATTACGGCCAGTGCCTCTGCATTTGATTCTAGGTTGGGAGCAAAGCCACCCTCGTCACCTACTGCCGTATTTAACCCTTTGCTGCTCAGCACTTTCTTCAGTGAGTGAAATATTTCCGCACCCACTTGAAGTGCCTCAGTGAAGGTTTTGGCCGACACCGGCTGAATCATAAACTCCTGAATATCGACATTGTTATCGGCATGCTCGCCGCCGTTGATGATATTCATCATCGGTACCGGCATGCTGTACTGGCCAGGAGTGCCATTGATATCGGCAATATGTGCATAGAGAGGAATGCCTTTGTCCTTAGCAGCGGCCTTTGCTGCCGCCAGCGAGACGGCAAGAATCGCATTGGCGCCGAGTTTTTCTTTGTTCTCGGTGCCGTCGGCATCAATCATCGCTTGATCAAGTCCACGCTGATCGGCCACATCCCGACCAACCAACAGCGCTTTGATGGTGATATTGATGTTCGCTACTGCCGTCAGTACGCCTTTTCCCAGATAACGGCCTTTGTCGCCGTCTCGCAGTTCCAGTGCTTCACGAGAACCGGTGGATGCCCCTGATGGTGCACAGGCAGATCCCACCATGCCATTATCCAGAATAACATCGGCTTCGACCGTGGGGTTTCCACGGGAATCCAGTACTTCGTAGGCACGAATATCGGCAATATTGCTCATTTATTTCTCCGTCATAAAGCGGCTGCGTTGTCGCGCGCGGCTTGTCATTGTTCAGTTTTTTCTATCAGTGTAGAAGCTTGTTTAAACCCACGTGTTATTGGGTTATCAGTGCTATTGAGTCTAAAAATTACGTCTCAATACTCAATATCAAGTTCGGGCTGAGATTTGATTAAGTCATCAATGGCTTTCATCTGAGCCAAAAATGGTTCTAGTTGATCCAGCGGCAGCGCGCTAGGACCATCACATTTGGCATTATTAGGATCCGGATGTGCTTCTAAAAACAAACCAGCCAGGCCGACCGCCATTCCAGCACGACCCAGCTCAGCTACTTGATGCCGTCGCCCACCGGAAGCAGCACCCATAGGATCACGGCACTGCAAGGCATGGGTTACATCAAAAATAAGAGGCAACCCCCCACTAATCTCTTTCATCGTACGAAACCCAAGCATATCGACCACAAGGTTGTCGTAACCCATGCAAGCGCCACGCTCGCACAACATAATTTTTTCGTTACCACATTCGCGGAATTTATCCACGATATTGCCCATCTGGGAGGGACTCAAAAATTGCGGTTTTTTCACATTGATCACAGCCCCGGTTTCGGCCATAGCCTTCACCAAGTCAGTCTGGCGAGCAAGAAATGCCGGCAACTGGATCACATCGCAAACCTCGGCAACCGGTTGAGCCTGATGTATTTCATGAACATCGGTGATTACCGGCACCTGGAAGGTTTGCTTTATTTCTTGGAAGATTTTGAGCCCTTCGTCCATACCCGGCCCACGATAGGAGTGAATGGAAGAACGGTTAGCCTTGTCGAACGATGCTTTGAATACGTAGGGAATGCCCAGTTTATTCGTCACTTCTACATAATGCTCAGCCACCTGCATGGCTAGATCACGCGACTCAAGAACATTCATCCCGGCGAAAAGGACAAAGGGCTTGTCGTTAGCGACAGGTATTCCCCTGACATCAATCGTCACACTAGGCTGGGACATAATTTAGGTTCCCTCAGACTGCTTCAAGGCCGCCTTAACAAAGCTGCTAAATAGCGGGTGGCCTTGACGAGGCGTAGAGGTGAATTCAGGGTGAAACTGACACGCAAAGAACCAGGGGTGGTCTGGGATTTCGACAATCTCAACCAGCGTCTTGTTTTCTGACCATCCACCCACTTGTAAACCGGCTTCTTGCAGTTTCGGTACATAGTTATTGTTCACTTCGTAGCGGTGACGATGTCGCTCTAGAATGTCGTCCGCCCCATAGATCTCTTTGGCCATAGTGCCATCAACCAGATAGCTCTTTTGCGCGCCAAGCCGCATGGTTCCACCCATATCAGAATCTTTGTTACGCTTTTCTACATTACCTTGGGTATCGACCCACTCGGTAATCAGCCCGATTACAGGGTCCGGCGTATTTTTATCAAATTCAGTACTGTTAGCGTTCTCTATGCCGCAAACATTGCGGGCAAATTCAATCATTGCTACTTGCATGCCCAGGCAAATCCCTAAGTAAGGAATCTTATTTACCCGAGCATAATTGACGGCCATGATTTTGCCCTCAACGCCGCGCTCACCAAAACCACCGGGCACTAGAATTGCATCACAGCCGTCTACCAAGGACATGTCTTTTTCAAGATCCTCAGAGTCGATATAGCGCACATTCACCTTGGCTTTGTTGCGAATACCGGCATGGATCAATGCTTCATTGAGCGATTTGTACGCATCCAGCAACTCCATATATTTGCCTACCATGGCAATGGTGACTTCATGCTGCGGGTTCGATTGATTTTCAACAACCCAGTCCCAGTCACTTAGATCGGCTTCACCACAATCCAGTCGCAACCTTTCCACTACAATCTGATCTAGTCCGCGAGTCTGTAAATCACGAGGAATAGCATAAATAGTCTTGGCATCCAGTAGTGTGACTACCGCCCGCTCTTCCACATTGGTAAACAGCGCGATCTTCTTGCGTTGGCCTTCGTCGAGTTCGACGACAGAGCGGCATAACAGAATATCTGGCTGAAGGCCGATGGAGCGCAACTCTTTAACTGAGTGCTGGGTAGGCTTTGTTTTAGTTTCACCTGCGGTGGCGATATAGGGCACCAACGTCAGGTGTATCAAGATGGAGCGGCTGTAACCCATTTCCACTCTTAATTGACGAATCGCTTCCAGAAAAGGCTGTGATTCAATATCACCAACCGTACCGCCAACTTCGACGATAGCCACATCATGACCTTCGCCTCCGGCCAGTATTCGGCGTTTAATTTCATCTGTTACATGAGGAATGACCTGAACAGTACCGCCCAGATAATCACCACGGCGCTCACGTCGCAAAATAGTTTCGTACACCTTACCGCTGGTAAAGTTATTGCGCTTACTCATTTTTGAAGACAAGAAACGCTCGTAGTGACCAAGATCGAGATCTGTTTCAGCACCATCTTCGGTGACAAAAACTTCACCGTGCTGAAAAGGACTCATCGTACCCGGATCGACGTTCAGGTACGGATCCAGTTTAAGAATAGTCACATTGAGGCCGTGGGCCTCAAGAATTGTGCCCAGTGATGCTGAGGCGATACCCTTCCCAAGAGAAGATACAACACCGCCCGTAACAAAAATATAACGTGTCATTTAGACCCTTCCGAACACTTAAAAAACGCAACTTAAAACTTGCCGAACAGCAAATAAGTCATTGAAAAGAAAGGCTGTGATTGTTGCCGACAAGGCAAGACTAAGACCGACGGCCATCTCTCTCAAGATGGGGTGTCAGACTACCAGAAAGTGCTTTTTGTCTCAATCAATAAGTGTCTCAATTTATAACTGGCATCTATTACTGACGCTCAAGTTACTAACACCGAGGTTTCTGAGACAAACGTTACTGAAACTAAATTGACAAAGGAAAGCGCCATTGAATGGCAAGACCTGACTCACCCTCAGTCACGGAAAAACTATCGCACACCCACAAATCACCCACAGCCGCTAATTGGCCTTGCACATAGATAAGCGGCACTCGATTACGCAACCAAGGTTCCAGGCCATATTCCTGAAACAACTTTTTTAGGGTGTTGGAGCCATTACGGCCAACCGGCGTACAGCGTTCGCCACCACCACGAAACCGAATCTCGACCATGCCCTCTTCTGGCAGTCTCAATCCTCTTCCCTGTTCGGTAGTAATAAGAAGTTCGCTCTTATCGGGCAGCACTATATCCTCACTAGTATTCCACTCCAGAGACGCCGGTAGCTGATCTGGTGTATCAACATCCACAGGCAATAAATAGAGCCGCCGATGAAAACGGCGCAACTGCACACCGGCCCAACTAACTAAAGGCTCGGCATCCTGACGAGCGGGCAATAACTCATGTAATACAGTATCTACGATGCGGTGACCCGGTTGGGGTAATTGATGCTGCCCAGCCCAGTGCCGTAAAAGATTTCCCTGACGAGAGACATCCAGTGCCATCATCGGCTCCAGTGCAATACTCCAGCCAATACGCTCATGTCGCTCATAAACGGCTATCAAATCCTGAGCAGCTAACACCTCTGCCAACTGATCAGACTCACCACAAAGGGCAGCACTATGCGCGACTCTTGAGGGGTAATCGGGCCATCGTTCTGCAATAACCGGCACCACCTTGTTACGCAAAAAATTGCGGTCAAAGGAAATGTCTTGATTACTTTCATCTTCGATCCAGCTTAATCCTTCCGCTCTAGCATATTGCTCCAGCTCTGAACGACTAAATGACAGCAAGGGCCGCAGTAATTCGCCCTTACCGAGTGACCGGTTCTGGGGCATGCCTGCGAGCCCTTTTGGGCCGCTACCGCGCAATAGTCGGTACAGTACCGTTTCCACCTGATCGTCGGCATGATGGGCTAGTAACATCAAGTCGGAGGGTGTCAATAATGTTTCAAATACAGAATAACGAGCTTCTCGGGCCGCTTGCTCCAAACCTTGACCACTATTCTCAACTGTGACTGTTTCGGTCACCATCGCCACACCCATTTCATCACAGCGAGACTGACAGTGCTGCTGCCAAGCACGGGCATTCTTCGACAGCTGATGATTGATGTGGACTGCCGTGATCGACGTCCCTCCTAGCAATTTCACTAATGCAGAAAGTAGCACATGCGAATCTAACCCTCCGCTATAGCCGATAAAGCAGTGACCGGCTGCACGTATCTTGGGTACATGGGGGGCAAGGTGATCAGGGGTAAATGACATATTAATCCTGCAACCAATTACTGAAATACAGCGTTACAAGATACGCAATAAATACAGGAATTCATAGCTATGGCCCCAATCTACCACCCCCCTTTAGAGCTAAATAAATGCCTTCCGTCGTTTTCTCTAATCAACGCTGCGCCTTACCTTCAGCCACATCAGCACTAAAAAAATCTCTCCGTGTCAGCACCCATGCCACTTCTTGTTATCTATGCGAAGTAACTGCCTACTTTAAGTATTCCAACCCGCATTGTGAGGACATCCAGGTTCTTTTGTATTTGTGCAAAATTCGTCAATTCAGTGTCTATACTTAGTAGCAGGGAATCAGAGCGGCATATTTTGGCTGTTTCTTGCAGGTTACCTCTAAAGGGCTAGGCCCGGCCTCAACTGCACTGGTTCTAAAAAGTATTGCAATACAACGCGAGAAATTAATGATCAGGAGGTGCAGATGTCTGTAGAAACCACTATCACAACGCCGGACTCATCTGTAAGGACTCAGCTGACACCTAGTGCGCTGCAGCAGGAAAACGACACATTCCGTGGCAGTGGCGGTATTAGTGCGGAAAATCAGGTACTTGGATTCAAGCCTGCTTTCTATGATATGGAAACAGGCATCACGCACACGTCCAAGTTTGCCAACGGCCTTGAAGCACCGATGCATGTGCTGGACGGTTTACCGAATGAAGTGGTGGAGTCGCGATTAGAAAACGGTAAAGTGACGGCCGTCAAACTGGGCATTTCTATACACGGGAACAAGCTGCGCTGGCCACAGCACAGTTAATTGCTCGTACACAAATGCTGAGCAACCCGTTGCAACACAACCAGCTGCTCGCTGCTTGGGAACGTTTTGTACTCGACCAAGATTACCCCACGAATTTAATCCGCCCAGTAGTGGAAGATTCATGGCGCCGCTGTCACCAATTTGAGCTTGACCCCGAACTACACCATGCGCCTATTGTTTCTGACAAAGGGCAGCTTGAGTATTCACACTACCTTCACTCAGATTTGCTGAATGCTGCGCGGCCTATTTTAGAGCGAGCCAAGGAGCACCTGTATCGCTCCGATAGTTTGATCCTTCTAGCAGACGCAGGAGGGATGATTCTGGATGTAAAAGCAGATCCACATGTCATCACTAGTGCCGGAAATATCAATTTAATTGAGGGTGGTGTCTGGAGCGAAGAAGTGGCCGGCACCAATGCAATTGGTACGGCACTGGCGGCAGCTGAACCAGTACAACTATATGGTGCAGAGCATTTCTGTGCCGGGATTAAACACTGGACCTGTTCTGCTGATATTATACGAGACCCCCATGATGGCATGATTTTAGGTGCGGTAGACCTATCTGGTTTAACCGATTCCTATCAAAGCAATGCCTTGGCTTTTGCCATTATGGCTACCCGGTTGATCGAAGCTAATTTAGCCAGTGATTATTTTAGATCGCGCGAGCAGGTCATTGACGCCACCAAGAATATGTTTGATGGTTGGAAAAATGAGGGCCTACTAGTTTTTGACCGGCGTGGGCGGTTAGTGAAAGCCAACCAACTTGCACACCAGGCGCTTGAGGAACTGGGCGCTGATTTAATACTAACGCCACAATGCCGTGTTACCGCTCTGGATCTCGATGCGCCAGTTTCATCAACACATACACCAGAATGGCTGGACACGCCGTTACGTCTTCCTATCAACCTCAAAAACCGTGAGGTGGGGACGCTAATTGTCCTGTCTGTTCATCACTGATAGCTTTCCACTTCAAGCTGAATCATTATTTTCCCACAGACAACCATATTCAATAGCTTACTTCACAAGCTATTGAGATTTTAGACATGATTCTTCAGGGGGGGCACGCTCTAGAAAGACAAGGATGCCTCAGAGAATGACAATCAAGAATTACCGTAGCTCATGAGTCGTTGATAACGATTTTCCAGAAGCTCATCTAATGGGATTTTCTGTAAATTCTCTACTTGAATAATGAGGCGCTCCTTAAGAGTAGTCGCCATGGCTTCAATATCACGGTGCGCACCACCAAGGGGCTCGGGAATGGTTTCATCCACAATACCAAGATCCTGCAGTATCGATGACGTTACGCCCATGGCTTCAGCCGCATCAGGCGCTTTATCTGAGGTCTTCCAAATAATATTGGCACAGCCTTCAGGGGAAATGACGAAGTAAGTCGAGTACTGCAGCATGTTAAGGTAATCACCTACGCCAATAGCCAGCGCACCACCTGAACTACCCTCGCCAATCACGGTACAGATCATTGGCGTCCTCAGTCGTGACATGACAGCCAAGTTTTTAGCAATGGCTTCACTGATACCCCTCTCCTCCGAATCAATACCAGGATAGGCTCCTGGTGTGTCGATCAGGGTTAATACTGGCATTTTAAAACGTTCTGCCATTTCCATCAGGCGCATCGCTTTTCGGTACCCCTCAGGTTTTGGCATGCCAAAGTTGCGATAAACTTTTTCGTTGACGCCACGGCCCTTTTCTTCACCAATGACCATTACTGGCTTGCCGTCTAAACGGGCAACCCCACCAACGATGGCCTTGTCATCACCAAAGTGACGATCACCATGCAATTCCTCGAAATCAGTAAAAATCCGGCTGATATAGTCTGTAGCATAGGGGCGTTGCGGGTGGCGGGCTACCTGTACAATTTGCCAGGCACTTAGGTCTGAATACAGTTTCTCAGTGAGCCTGTGGCTTTTGCCCCTGAGTTTTGCGACTTCATCAGTAATATTGAGTTGGTTGTCGTTACCCACCAGCTGAAGTTCTTCAATCTTGGCTTCAAGCTCTGCAATGGGTTGTTCAAAATCCAGATAATTCAGGTTCATATCGCCGCGTTGTCCATAGTATTTACAGCCGAATGAGGGTGGCTGAGTGAGCTACTCTGCGACCCTCGGTAGGATTCCACTAATTGTACTGACAGTGCAGGGTAATTCATAGCCAATGACCCTGTACTAAAACCGAAGATGTACGCTGTCAGTACCAAATAGCTCCCGGAGTTTATGCAACAAATCATCCTCTGGTACGACCAACCACTGCTCTCCCAACGCTATTTCACCCTGAGCAGAACCGGAGTCATAACTGATACGTATCGGACAATCACCTTGTTGATAAGGGGCTAAAATATCTGCCAATTGCCCAACAACGGAGCCATTGAGCTTTTCCTGATTCGCTTCTATGGAAATACCTTTCAGATAATTTACCCGTGCTTCGAAAAGGCTTTTTACTTGATCAGCCCGCATTTTAAGACCGCCCGTGTAATCATCCTCCGTAACCTGGCCTTCCAACACAAGCAGTGCGTCTTTAACAATTTTATCGCGATATTCTTTAAAGGCATCGGCAAAGATGGCCACATCTATCCGACCACTACTATCATCCAGTGTGATCACTGCCATGTTGTCGCCACGGCGAGTTTTAATCACCCGTAGATCCACCACAAGACCGGCAGCCATCTGTTTGTTTCTGCCAGGTTTCAGATCAACAATGCGGCCGCCAACAAAATGTGCCAATTCTTCTTTATATTCATCTATCGGGTGACCCGTAAGATAAAGCCCGAGCGTCTCTTTTTCGCCTCGTAATCTTTCTTTAGCGGTGCTACTTCGAATTCGACGGAAACTTTGGTAACCAATTTCCGGAGCACTCTCCTGTGGCGTCGTACCAAACAAGTCACTCATACCACAGTCCGTGTTACGAGTGAGCTGCTCTGCCATTTTCACCGCTTCTTCCATAGCCGCCAGCATCACAGTTCGGCGGTAACCGATATCGCCTGCCGGGCCAATGTCGTCCAGTGCTCCTGAACGGATCAACGCCTCTAACGCTCGCTTATTAATCTTCTTCCCGTCCACTCTCGAGCAGAAGTTAAATAGGTCTTTGAAGGGGCCGCCTGCCTCCCTGGCAACAATAATCCCCTCTACAGGTCCCTCACCGAGACCTTTAATAGCACCGAGCCCATAAATCACTTCATTCTGCTTGGACACCGTGAAGGAAAACTTTCCTCGATTCACGTCCGGGGGTAAGAGTGGCAAATTGAGCGCATGACACTCATCGATCAGTGTCACTACCTTGTCCGTATTCTGCATATCGGCTGAAAGTACCGCCGCCATAAATTCAGCGGGATAATGGGCTTTTAGCCAAGCAGTCTGATAGGCCAGTAACGCGTATGCGGCTGAGTGAGATTTGTTAAAGCCATAGCCCGCAAATTTTTCTACCAAGTCGAAAATTTTGATGGCCAGGTTTGGATCAATGCCCTGCTTTTTTGCACCCTCTTCAAAAATAGCACGCTGTTTGGCCATTTCTTCAGGTTTCTTCTTACCCATGGCCCGGCGTAGCATGTCCGCGCCACCCAGCGTATAACCGGCAAGAACCTGAGCGATTTTCATCACCTGTTCCTGATAGACGATCACCCCATAAGTCGGTTCTAAAACGGGCCTGAGACGCTCATGCTGAAACTTGGCATCCGGGTAGGCAACTTCTGCTCGCCCGTGTTTTCGGTTGATAAAATCGTCCACCATGCCCGATTGAAGCGGGCCGGGCCTAAACAGTGCCACCAGCGCAACGATATCCTCAAAACAACCGGGCTCGACCCGCTTGATCAAATCTTTCATTCCACGGGATTCAAGCTGAAAAACGGCGGTAGTTTCAGCTCTCTGCATCAGGCCATAGGTTTCAGGGTCATCTAATGGGATAGCGTCGATGGCCAGGGTATCTTCACCCGCACCATGACGCTTTTCATTCACCATTTTCACAGCCCAGTCAATGATGGTGAGTGTACGCAAACCCAGGAAGTCGAACTTGACCAGCCCCGCCGACTCGACATCATCTTTATCAAACTGGGTGACAAGCCCCTCACCCGCCTCATCACAATACAGGGGAGAGAAATCGGTCAACACTGTCGGCGCTATGACAACGCCACCCGCATGTTTTCCCACGTTGCGTGTAATGCCTTCGAGCCGTAGAGCCATATCCCAGATTTCCTGAGCCTCTTCATCATTGTCCAAAAACTCTTTTAGTACCTCTTCCTGCTCCAGCGCCTTTTCTAGGGTCATCCCGATATCGGGAGGGATCATTTTCGACAGTTTATCGGCCAAGCCATAGGGCTTTCCCTGAACACGAGCCACATCACGGACTACCGCCTTGGCTGCCATGGTGCCAAAGGTAATAATTTGCGACACAGCATCACGGCCATATCGATCTGCAACATAGGCAATCACCCTGTCCCGGTTATCCATGCAAAAATCGATATCGAAGTCGGGCATAGAGACCCGCTCTGGGTTTAGGAACCGCTCAAACAGTAAGTCGTATTCCAACGGATCAAGATCAGTAATACCCAGTGAATAGGCCACTAATGAACCCGCACCGGAACCACGTCCGGGCCCCACGGGGATATCGTTTTCCTTGGCCCAACGGATAAAATCCATCACGATCAGAAAGTAACCTGGGAACCCCATCTGGATAATAATACCCAGTTCAAAACGGAGGCGGTCCAAATAAGTCTGCTGTCGAAGCTGATAATCAGTAGCTGATTTATCAAGAATTTTATCGAGGCGGTTAGCTAGTCCATCAAAAGACAGCTTCTCGAAGAAACTATCTGTGGTCATGCCTTCTGGAATGGGATATGCCGGCAAGAAGTGCTCACCGAGCTTGAGATCAATAGTACAGCGACGAGCAATTTCTAGCGTATTCTCCAACGCCTCGGGAATATCACTGAACAACTCAACCATTTCATGAGGTGAACGCAGATATTGCTCATCACTGTAGCGGCGCTCTCGGCGTGGGTCGCCCAGTACCCGGCCCTCGCCAATACAGACCCTTGCTTCATGGGCCTCAAACTCATCAGAGGCAATAAATCGCACATCATTGGTGGCTACTACAGGACAATTGGACTGAGAGGCCAAGGCAATGGCTGCATGATTGAAGTCTTCTTCCTGAGCACGGCCTGTTCTTGTCAACTCAAAATAGACTCGATCAGGGAAGTCCTGCAACCAGCCCTGAAACAGCTCATTGGCTTGTTCAAGCTTATTGGATAGCAATGACTGCCCCACATCACCTTCTCGCCCTGTGAGCACGATTAAACCGTCTGAGGCATCACTAATCCACTGTCGCTGTACGAAAGGCTTACCCTGAACTTGCCCTTCCTGATAAGCACGAGAAATTAATTTTGTAAGATTACGATAGCCCTCTTGATTCAAAACCAGCAGTGTTACCCAGCTGGACACTCCATCTTCAATAGGGTTTAACACTTGAAGATCTGCACCACAAATTGGTTTTACACCCGCACTCTGAGCCGCTTTATAAAATTTAACCAAGCCAAAAAAATTTGTAACGTCGGTTAACGCAATGGCTGGCATCCCCATTTGAGCAGCCTGCTGAACCAGCGGCTTTATGCGCACAATGCCATCCATCATTGAATATTCACTGTGCAAGCGGAGATGAACGAAGGGTACTTCCATAAGCTGGGTATTATTCCTATTATTCGGGTGGACTAATATTCAGATAGACTTAGCGAACCACCAAGGTGTTAGTGGGCTAACTATAAGACTTCATTTTTGCCAGTGTCGCCCATTACATGACAGATTTTTGTGAGACAACTTCAAGGCTACCATCCAAAGCTATATAGTTCCGACTATCCTACTGTATGGCTTCTAGTCGTTCCATAACATCAGAAAAATGAAGTGACTCAATGTCATTTATTACATCGAAAAGTAAACAGATTAAAGGTAATTGCACGGAGGTGATAATTTAGGAAAATGAAGATTCAAGAGACCTCGTGTTCACTCATGTCATTGTCAGCTGCCTTGCAGCTAACATACTTTTCACCGGCTCAAAAGAATGACGGTGAATAGGACTTGGGCCCAAGTGCTCAATAGCCTGCATGTGTTGCTTGGTACCATAGCCCTTATGCGAGGCAAATCCATAGCCCGGGTACTGTTCATCAAAAGCGCACATTTCAGCATCTCGACAAACCTTGGCAATAATCGATGCTGCACTGATCGCTGGCACCTTATCGTCACCTTTAACAACGGCTTCACCGTTATAACGACAGGCTGGCATACGATTACCATCCACCGCCACGTACTCAGGTTTACACTCTAGTCCGTCCATTGCCCGTACCATCGCCATCATGGTGGCCTGGAGAATATTGTAGCGGTCAATCTCTGCAACAGAGGCACGGGCTATATACCAAAAAAGTGACTTCTCCTTAATTTCCACTGCAAGCTGCTGACGCCGTCGATCCGTCAGTTTTTTTGAATCAGCCAAACCTTCAATAACGTTATCGGGATCGAGAATAACAGCGGCTGTCACCACGTCACCCGCAAGAGGACCACGCCCCACCTCATCCACACCAGCCAGTAGATCACCCTGATAACTCAAGACAAAATTCGCTGTCATCACTCAGCCTCAATTAATTGAGCCAGCGCTTTGGCCGCCGCTTCACTACCGCCGTGCCTGAGAGAATAGTGAAGCTGGGTAAATCGTTTTTCCAGTTCAGCCACTCGGTCTGGCTGGCAAAAGAAACCCAGCACAGCCTCACTGAGGTTTTCTACTGTAGCGGCATCTTGTAACAATTCTGGTACTAGCGCCTTACCAGCAAGTAGATTAGGCAGTGCAACAAAGGAGACCTTAGCCATTCTGGACACAAGAGCAAAGGTACATTTTCCCATTCGATAGCTTACTACCATTGGTTTTTTCAAGAGCATAGCTTCAAGCGCTGACGTTCCCGAAGACAACAGCACCACATCTGCTGCAGCCATTGCCGTGAGGGATTGACCATCCAATAACATGACGGGCAAGTCTGGATAATCCTCAAGAATAACTTCCAACTGCTTTCGTCGTTCCGGGCTGGCAGTAGGAACCACTATCTGCAGTCCTGGCAACTGAGCCTCGCAATATTGACTCGCCTCCAAAAACAACTGACCTAGCGTTGCTACTTCAGAGGCACGACTGCCCGGCATAACGGTCAACACCTGGCCGTCGACAGGAAGATTTAACTGTTGTCGGGCAGACAATGTATCGGTCTCTATCGACAGTGTTTCTGCCAACGGATGGCCGACGCATGTTGCGGGAACATGGTGTTCTCGATAGAAGGCTTCTTCAAAAGGAAACAGTGTCAGCATTAGGTCGACGGCACGAGCAATTTTTTTTACCCGCCCCTGACGCCAGGCCCAAACCGACGGGCTGACATAGTGGGCCGTTTTGATTCCTTTTTTACGGAGCTTTTCTTCCAGGCCCAGATTGAAATCAGGCGAGTCAATACCAACCACTAGATCAAACTGGTTATCCAAGAAATGATGGAATAGTGTACGTCGAATCCTTAGCAACTCGGGCAGGCGCTTCAAGGGTTCCAAAAACCCCATGACTGATAAACGATCTATTGGAAACAGCGACTCAAATCCTTCTGACCGCATTTTACTGCCGCCAACTCCCACAAAAATGGCAGCGGGATAATGTAACTTTAATGCCCGAATTAACCCAACACCAAGCTGATCGCCAGAGGCTTCGCCGGCAACCAGACCTATCCTAAGCTGTCGAGACATGGGTTAGCGGATTATGCCGCGAGTAGAAGCTCGAACTGAATCGACGAGAGGAAGTACATCAGGGTGATCTAATGCGAGTTCGTCTAATTTTATCAATGCCTCATCAAGAGAAAGACCCTGGCGATACAAAATTTTGTATGCCAGCTTAATGGCGGCAATGGCTTTTTTATCAAAACCACGCCGTTTCAGGCCTTCAGAGTTGATCGTCTTGGGTTCGGCGGGCGACCCAAACGCCATTACATAAGCAGGGACATCCTGAGGTAGAAAAGCTGCGGGACCAATCATGGTATGAGCACCAATGGAAACAAATTGATGGACTAGCACATAACCTGACAAAATTGACCAATCACCCAAACTCACATGGCCTGCCAGTGAAGCATTGTTGACCAAAATACAGTGGTCCCCCACAGTGCAATCGTGCCCAATGTGAACATAGGCCATCATTAGGTTGTCATTGCCGATTGAAGTGAGGCCGCGATCCTGAACAGTGCCACGATGAATAGTAACGCCCTCACGAATGATGTTGTTATCACCAATCTCTAGACGGGTTGGCTCGCCGTTATATTTTAGATCAGGGGTATCTTCACCGATGGTAGAAAACTGAAAAATCCGGTTATTCTTACCAATTGATGTCGGCCCTTTAACAACCACATGGGAACTGATAACCGTACCGGAACCAATCGTCACATCGGGACCAATCATTGTCCATGGTCCTACCTCTACACCCTCCTCCAATACTGCCGAAGGATCAATAATTGCGCGTGGATCAATTAGGGACATCGTAATCAATCTGCCTTAAGTGCACAGAGAATAGTGGCTTCACAGGCCAGCTCATCATCTACGGATGCCCGGCATTTAAAACGCCATATAGTACGTTTGACTGAGTCAATCTTTGCTTCCAGCATCAGCCTGTCACCTGGAATAACTTGACGTTTAAAGCGCACACCATCCACTCCAGCAAATAGGTAAAGAACATTATCATCTACCACCTTATCTGCGGTTAGAAACCCAAGTATGCCTGCTGCTTGAGCCATAGCCTCGATAATCATGACGCCAGGAAAGATAGGAGCATTTGGGAAATGCCCATTGAAAACGTCTTCATTACAGGTAATATTTTTATACGCAAGAATACGGTCACCCAACTCCACCTCAACAACGCGATCCACCAATAAAAAAGGGTAACGCTGGGGTAATCGTTTTTTTATCTCAGTAATGTCCATCAGATGGTCCCAAGGTGTAGCAAAGTTTAAATAATGCTAATAGTTATCATTTTTTTTCAAGCTGCTTGACCCTACGAGCTAGGTCGTCCAACTGGTTAAAGCGAACTGCATTTTTTCGCCAGTCATCGGTTTTGCTGAACGCCGTCCCGGAGGAATAAGAACCCGGCTCAGTCAATGATTTAGTCACAATCGTACCACCCGTGAGATGAACACCATCACAGAGTGTGACATGACCTACAACACCAGATTGGCCAGCAAAAATACAGTTCTTGCCTACAATAGTACTACCAGATACCCCTGAACATCCCGCCATGGCCGTATTTTCGCCAACACGCACATTGTGAGCAATCTGAACATGGTTATCGAGAATAACACCGTCCTCAATAACAGTGTCCTCCAGCGCACCACGATCAATGGTGGTACAGGCGCCAATTTCGACCCGGCTACCAATGACGACGCCACCTAACTGATAGATCTTCACCCAACGGCCTTCAGAGTGAGCAAATCCGAAGCCATCTGCACCAATCACAGCACCACTATGAATAGTGACCTGATCACCAATAGTGACATCATGGTAAATACTCACATTAGCTGAAATCCGACAGTTATCCCCTATTACCGAACCATCACCAATGGTCACACCGGCACCAATCTGGCTGTTAGCGCCAATAACGGTATTCTCACCCAACACGGCCTGAGGCCCAATAGAGGCGCCATCACCTATCTCTGAAGAGACAGCCACTACAGCGGTGGGGTGAATACCTGGTTGAGGAACAGGGCTACTATCAAAGAGAGCTGATGCTAACGCATAACCTAAATAGGGATTATCCATCACCAAGCAGTTGCCGGAATAGTCAGCCGCAGCTTCTGCATTCAGTAATACGGCACCAGCCGCTGTTTCAGCCAAGTGTTGGCGATAGGTTTGGTTAGTTAAAAAGGCCAACTCACTGGAATCCGCCTCACGAAGCGTATTAAGGCCGGTTATCAAACTATCGGCATCGCCTCGCAACTCGGCACCAATATGGGCAGCGATATCACTCAGCGAATAACTACAACTCATCTATCAACCGGCCTTTCACATTGCTACTTGAAAATAATTACTTGTTGGAAATAATTACTTATTGAAAATAGTTACTTGGTTTTTTTGTTCAGGCGATCAGTCAACTTGGCGGTTAAATCAAGTTCAGGCGCAACAGTAACGACTGCTTCAGCATTAATCAGCAACACCACACCTTCTTCTTTAATCAGCTCTTGTAATGCTTCGCCCGCTTTGGGGCGTAATTCCTGCACAATACTCTGCTGTAATGCTTTTTGGTCAGCCTGAACTTTTCGAGTCGTTAATTCAAGATCAGCACGAAGAAACTCCATCTTTTTTTGTGCTTCTTGCTTCTGCTCATCTGACCAAGTCATACTTTTGGCATCAACATCTTTTTTCAATGCCTTCATGTCTGCCACGGTGCTTTCGTACTTAGCTTGCATCGCTGTATAGTCGGACTCCGACTCCACCTGTTTCAATCTAGCCTTGGCAACATCAGTACCAAAAAGAGCCTTACTAAAGTCAACCACCGCGATTTTTCCTTCAGCGGCAACTGCGGTTATGGCAAACAAGGTCGCCAAGGTAAACAATAATGTCTTTGTTATACGCACACTAACTCTCCATTGATTAAATTAACTGTTCTAAAAAGTTTGACCCATAGAAAACTGAAATACCTCTTCTTCATCCTCATCACCAGCATTCAGTGGTTTTGCTATACTAAAAGTCAATGGACCAAAACCACTAATCCAGGTTCCCCCGAAGCCCAAAGAGTAGCGCAGCTCAGCCAGATCTGGCTCTGAACAATAGTCCTCATCTTTAATGCCACAATCTTTTGCAAAGACATTACCCGCGTCCAAAAACACTACAGCCTGGATACTGCGCTGATCTTTGATAAAGGGTAGAGGGAAGAGTAACTCAGCACTACCTTCCACCAAAACATTGCCACCGAAGGGATCGTAATCGTCGCGCGGATCACCATCGAGGTAGACTCGTCTAGACTGTGGCCCCAAAGTATTCTTTTTGAAACCGCGAACTGAGCCAAAACCACCTGCAAAATAATTCTTGAAAAACGGCATCTCAGTGGTGTCACCATAACTATCGCCATAACCCAAGTCTGTTCGTAGGTGCACAGTCATAGTCTTCATAAACGGACGATAATACTGAGCAGCAAAGCTAAATTTATAGTATTCCAAGTCGCTGCCGGGCGCCGATACTTCCATACTGGCCATCTGTGATGTACCCCTCGTCGCCAGACGACCGCGGTTAAGAGCAGACCGCCCCCATCTCAAATTCCCTGTTAAAATATCAAATTCGTCACCGTTATCAATAATGAACTTTGCGATTTCAGCTGCGGCATAAGGTCCTACATCAATCTGCAAATTTTCATAACCAAACCCAAAACCAATACTCTCTATTTCAGATAGAGGATATGAAAAATTAACGATCGCGCCATAACTATTCGTTTGGTAGTTTGTGACGTTTCCTTCATCATAATCAACTTTGCGGCCAAATAGCGAAAAGCCCGCGTTGATACCATCCCGGGTAAAATAGGGATCACTGTAGTTAAGTGAAAGGTTAGTCATATAACCACTTCGATTCAGTCCGAGGCCCACAGATTTACCGGTGCCCAGAAAGTTGTTTTCGGATATATTGGCACCAAGGACAAGGCCGTAGGTCTGAGCAAAACCTATGCTCGCACCAACACTCCCAGAAGGTTGCTCTTCAACGCTGTAGAATACATCCACTTGGTCATCGGTACCTGGTACTTGCTGGGTTTGAGCTTCAACTCCTTTAAAGTAACCCGTACGCTGCAAGCGAACTTTAGAAAGGTCCATTTTTGACGTTGATGCAGAAGCGCCTTCCATCTGCCGCATCTCACGGCGTAACACTTCATCCATTGTCTTGGTGTTGCCTCGAAACTCAATGCGCCTGACATAGGCTCGCATGCCAGGATCGACAAAGAACGTTAGCTTGGCCGTCTTATCCTTTTCGTTAATTTCGGGGACACCTTTTACTTCAGCAAAGGTATAGCCTTCATTTCCCAGACGCTGGGTGATTTTTTCTGTGGAATTCACCATCAATACCTGCGAAAAAGTTTGTCCTTCGTTCAGTACCAGAAGGCTCCTGATTTCATCTTCAGAAATCACAAGGTCACCCGCTAATTCAACCTGCCCAACGGTATAGACATCACCTTCTGTGATATTAATGGTGATAAACACGCCCGATCGATCTGGGCTAATCCCCACTTGAGTCGAATCTATCGAAAATTTGAGGTAGCCTTGATTTAGATAAAAGGACTCTAGGTTCTCTAGATCACCGGATAATTTTTCACGCGAATATTTATCGTCATTCATAAACGGGGACAACAGCCCCGTGGTCTTTAGCTCAAGCTTGGCTATCATCATATCGGCATCAAAATCATTAGCGCCGACAATATTGATATGCTTGATCGCAGCGACATCACCTTCGTCGACATTGATATTGACAGCCACTCGGTTACGTGGAAGTTCAACCACATCAGATTCAATTGCCGCACCATAGCGACCCTGACCCACATACTGCCGCTCTAATTCTATTGAGATGCCATCCAAAATGGCTTGACGAAAAATCTGCCCCTCGGCCAAACCATTCTCACGAAGGGATTTAAGTAACTCCTCCGTAGGAAGTGCTGTATTACCTTGAATAGTGATTTCTGCAATAGCGGGCCGCTCTGTCACAGCAATAATGAGCATACCGCCATCACGAGCTATATGAATATCATCAAAATAACCAGTACGAAAGAGTGCGCGCGTAGCCCGACGGACCGTGTCACCATCAACCAAATCACCGACACTTAGCGGTATAGACGAGAACACCGTACCCGACGATACCCGTTGCAGACCATCGATCCTGATATCTTCGACTTGAAATACTTCCGCTCGAACAGTGACGGCAAACAGTATCAGACATAACAACAGATAAAAGTGTTTCATTGAAGACCGGTTTTCTCTTAGTTTTTGTTTATTATCTTGGCTATAACCGCATCAAGTCATTGTATAGGGCCAACATCATCAACCCAACGATCAAAAACATCCCCACCCGGAATCCAATCATTTGGACTTTTTCGGAAACAGGGGCACCTTTCACGATCTCAATGAGGTAATACATCAAATGGCCACCATCCAGTACTGGTATAGGCAACAGATTTAAAACCCCCAGACTGACACTCAGAAATGCCAAAAATCCTAGGTAAGTCGATAGACCATACTGAGCGGCGGCGCCCGCCACTTTAGCAATGGTAATGGGTCCACTCAAGTGTTTTGCAGAAATCAATCCAATCATCATCTTTTTGACGGAATCCAGGATCAATACAGAGGTATCCCAAGTCTGCTGAAAGGCCTGAGTTACCGCCTCCAACGGACCGTAGTCCATCTTGCGAATCATGCCCTTCGGCCACTCTGGAATCTTGACACTCATCCCCACCTGACCAATAACAGTGCCATCCTCTACAACCACCTTCTTGGGCACGATTATCGCAAGAAAAGTTTGCTCACCCCGGGCGACTTCAATCTCAATTGGTTGGTCGGGCCGAGCACGAACATACGTCACCCACGCCGACCAATCTTCCATAACCACACTGTCAGCGGATAACACCCGATCATCAGTCATCAGACCTGCTGTGCTAGCAGGGTCACCGGCAACGACATCGTCAGCAACTGGCAGTAGCTTTGGCGAATAAGGCACCAATCCAATGCTGCTGATAGGCTCTGGCTCTTCCGCCGCCATCAACCAGTCCTGCAGTTGCCCCTGATACTCATACTGTGCTGATTCGCCTGGCATCTTGGCACTGAAGTACACCGGACCGGTTTCTCCTATACGTCGAATCAGCTGACCACTCAGGGCTTGCCATGTGGGGGTTAGCTTGCCGTCAACTGCTACAATTTCTTGGCCTGGCTGAAGCCCGGCCCTCTCCGCTACAGAGCCCGGCACTAAAGACCCAACAACAGGCGCTACTCCGGTCACGCCCAAAGAATAGACAACCCAATAAAGAATAACTGCCAGCAGAAAATTGGCCAAGGGGCCTGCCGCTACTACGGCCATACGCTGATACACAGACTTTCGGTTAAAGGCATATGGCAAGTCGCTCTCAGCGACGTCGCCTTCACGCTCATCGACCATTTTTACGTAACCGCCCAGTGGCAATACCGAAACCACAAACTCAGTACCCAGCTTGTCTTTCCAGCGGAGTAGTGGTGTACCAAACCCCACAGAGAAACGAATAACCTTGATACCACAGCGACGGGCCACCCAGAAATGACCAAACTCGTGAAATGTCACAAGAATACCCAGAGCAACCAATGTGTAAAAAATCGTCTGTAATAATTCCATTAAAAAATCCTAGTGAGCCCGCTGAATTACATCTACCGCATACTGTCGGGCCAATTGATCGATCGATTGGACAGCCTCAAGTGTGTTGGGTTCAGTGGTAACTGTTCCAGCCAACACAACCGCCACAACTTCAGCAATCCGTGTGAACGAGATATCGCCATTCAGAAAAGCTTCCACCGCCATCTCATTAGCTGCATTAAGCACCGTAGGTGCACCCCCCCCCAGACGGGCGGCCTCCATCGCCAACACCAAACAGGGAAAACGCTCCAAGTCTGGCGCTTCAAAATCTAGTCTTGCAGTAGCGATAATATCGAGGCGGGAAACACCTGAATCAACCCGTTCGGGCCAAGCCATAGCATGGGCAATCGGTGTACGCATATCTGGATTACCCAATTGAGCAAGTACTGAGCCATCCACATACTCGACCATGGAATGAATTACACTCTGAGGATGTATCACTACCTCTATCTGGCTAGGGCTTAAATCGAACAACCAGCAGGCCTCAATGAGCTCAAGCCCTTTGTTCATCATGGTGGCTGAGTCTACTGAAATTTTTCGACCCATATCCCAGTTTGGATGAGCGCAGGCTTGTTCTGGCGAAATAGCACTCAGGGCCTCCAAAGGTGTAGTCCTAAATGGTCCACCTGACGCCGTCAACAAAACCTTCTGCACGCCAGCACGATGATCAGGACTGTAACCCGACGGCAGGCACTGAAAAATCGCATTGTGCTCACTATCAATTGGTAAAAGTATAGCTCCCGCCTCTCTCACCGCATCCATGAACAATCTGCCTGCCATCACCAGAGATTCTTTATTCGCCAGCAGAACCTTCTTTCCAGCTCTGGCAGCCTCTAAGGTTGGCAATAATCCAGCCGCCCCGACGATCGCGGCCATCACCGTATCCACCTCAGGCGCAGAGGCTATATAACATAATCCCTCTACTCCATATAAAACCTCGGTCTCGGGACTACCAGGCCTCAACAGTTGTTGTAATTGTTGAGCGCTGGACTGATCGGCCACTACCGCATAGCGAGGTTTATACGTCAGACACTGCTCTGCAAGCTCTACCACTCGAGAGTGACCACTGAGAGCATAGATTTGAAATCGATCTGGATGGCGTGCCACCACATCCAAGGTACTGACGCCAATGGAGCCTGTAGCACCAAGTATCGTTAATTTCTGCATAGGCTCAGAACTGAATACCGCTATTGATAAAGATCAACGTGAACACAGGCAACGCTGCCGTCAAGCTGTCTACTCGATCAAGCACTCCCCCGTGACCCGGCAGGATGTTACCGCTATCCTTAACACCTCGATGACGTTTAACCATACTCTCCAACAAGTCACCTAACACGGAAGCAAGTACCGTTGTCATAATCATCAGTGTCAGCAGCAACCATTTGCCTGAGTCCAGTTTAAAAACCACGCCAAGAACAATCACGACAATGATGTTGATAACAACAGCACCTAACAGGCCTTCCCACGTCTTTTTTGGACTGACACTAGGTGCCAGCTTGTGCTTACCAAACCGGCGCCCGGAGAAATAGGCGCCGATATCGGCCAGCGCCACAATCGACACAACCAGTAAAATAAGTAGCTCTCCATGAGCGGTATGAATCAGAAGCACCATCGCCGACCATGTGGGTACTAGTACAAGAAAACCCATCACACTTCGGACCCATCGACTCCCCCATAACACGGCACTGCTGGGGTATCCTTGAACCCAGAGCAAAGCAATTGCCCACCAGGGTACCATTGTCATCAACAAGCTACGCCCCACTTCCAGATGCAAGGCTCCTGTCCGAGACAATCCCAACACATACGCCATTGATACGAGTAAAAGAGCCAGCACCGCCGTATAGAGCAGTCTCCATGGTGCACCAGAAATACCCGATAAATCTGACCACTCCCAAGCCGCATAAATAACAATGGCGGCCACTGCCAATGAAAGTGAATAGGCGTCAAGATTGAACAATGCCAAAAGAAAAACCACTGCAATAACAATCGCAGTGATAACACGTTGTTTAAGCATTTTCTTTCTCCGCCCTGATTATCTCCGCATCCCTCATTCCAAAGCGCCGCTGACGGCTCTGATACTCTCTAATCGCGATATCAAAAGCAGCGCCATCAAAATCAGGCCAATAACAATCGGCAAAGTAGAATTCCGTATAGGCCATCTGCCATAGCAAAAAATTACTGACTCTCTGCTCACCAGCCGTGCGGATGCAAAGATCAGGAGGCGGGAGATCGGGCAGACTCATTTTCTGCTGCATCAGCTCTTCGGTAATATCCTCTGGCCGCAAACGACCGCTCTGCACCTGACGCGAGAGCTCACGGGCAGCTTCAGTAATATCCCACCGCCCACCATAGTCAAGAGCAAGAACCAACGTCCTCTCGCCTTTATCTGTGGCAGCTTCAGTATCCGCGATCAGTTTTTTTAACCGGACACTAAAATGATCCCTTCGACCAATCACACGGAGCCTAACGCCTCGCTCCTTAAGTTGTTTTACTTCTTTTTTCAGGTAGCTGGCCAACAATGACATCAATGCCCTGATTTCTATCTCTGGCCGCTTCCAATTTTCACTACTAAAGGCAAACAATGTGAGCACTTCAATATCATGCTTCTGACAGGTATCCAGGACATCCCTGACACGCTCCGCACCAGCCTCGTGACCGGCAGCACCAGATAACCCTCTCTGTGTGGCCCAGCGGTTATTGCCATCCATGATGATCGCCACGTGACGCAAAGGATGAGTTTGAGAGGGCCTAATTAGTGGTGTACTCATTGTGAAGGTAACCGCCCCAAGAGGGCCAATTAGATTTCCATAAGGTCGACTTCTTTTATCGAAAGAGCCTTGTCAACCTGCTGAATATACTTATCAGTAATTTTTTGGATGTCATCCTGAGCACGGTGCTCTTCATCCTCAGTGATGTCCTTTTCTTTTTGTAAATCTTTGATATCCGACAGCACATCTCGGCGGATGTTACGAATAGACACCCGGGCAGATTCAGCCTCTGAGCGCGCTTTCTTAATAAAACCTTTGCGCGTCTCTTCAGTCAATTGAGGCATGGGAATGCGAATCAGCTCTCCGGAAGTGGCCGGATTGAGCCCCAAGTCCGACTTTAGAATGGCTTTCTCCACCGCTGGCACCAGGCTTTTCTCCCAGACGGAGACAGACAGAGTGCGCGCATCCAGTACGGAAACATTACCCACTTGACTCAGCGGCGTATCAACACCGTAATAAGACACCATCAGACCATCCAGCAAGCTGGGGTGTGCCCGACCAGTCCTAATTTTATTAAACGCATATCCCAGTGCATCAATGCTCTTGGTCATCCGCACTTCAGCATCTTGCTTTAACTCATTAATCACTGTGACTCTCCTCGATCAATGTTCCTTCTTCACCACCGACGACAATATTCAACAATGCGCCTTGTTTCGACATACGGAACACTCGCAACGGCATCTCTTGCTCGCGACAAAGACAAATTGCAGTTAAATCCATCACTCCGAGCTTTCTCTCCAGAGCCTCATCATAAGTCAGGCGAGAATACATGGTAGCGTTAGGGTCTTTCATGGGATCGGCAGAAAATACACCATCTACCTTCGTCGCTTTCAACACAATCTCAGCGCCGACTTCAATACCGCGCAAACAGGCTGCTGAATCTGTGGTAAAAAAAGGATTACCCGTTCCTGCTGCAAAAATCACCACGTCTCCACTATCGAGGTAGCGCATAGCAGTGCGCCGATCGTAATGCTCAACGACACCACTCATGGGAATCGCTGACATAACACGTGCAGAAATATTGTTGCGATCCAGAGCATCACGCATAGCAAGTCCGTTCATCATGGTTGCCAACATGCCCATATGATCGCCAGTGACTCGCTCCATCCCTACGGCATGAAGTGCCGCACCACGGAACAGATTTCCGCCGCCGATGACCAATCCTACCTGGACACCAATACCCACCAGCTGTCCGATTTCAAGCGCCATACGGTCAAGAACTTTGGGATCGATGCCAAATCCCTCTGACCCCATTAATTCTTCACCGCTCAGCTTGAGCAGAATACGCTTGTACTTTTTATCTCTGGTAGCAGGCATATCCTTTTTCTCCAGGGTGATCGGTTATCTCAACATATATAATAACGGGGGCCGAGGCCCCCGTCTTCAAATCAGCTAGCAGCACCAACTTGGGCTGCCACTTCCGCTGCAAAATCCACTTCTTCTTTCTCAATCCCTTCACCCACCTCAAAACGAGTGAAAGACTGGATTTCGGCACCAGCATCCTTGACCAGCTTACCCACTTTGGTATCAGGATCTTTAACGAAAGGCTGATTAACCAAGCTGGACTCAGACAAGAACTTGTTAATTCGACCAGCAATCATCTTCTCGATAATTTCTTCAGGCTTGCCGCTTTCACGAGCCTGGACAACAAAGATCTCTTTTTCTTTCGCCACAATCTCTTCCGGCATATCTTCAGGCTTCACGACCTGTGGATTTACCGCAGCCACATGCATAGCAACATCCTTCGCCACCTCACCATCAGCACCACTCAGAGCAACCAATACGCTAATGCGGTTATTACTGTGGACATAAGCGCCAACAATAGGGGCTTCTATTAAACTGACTCGACGGACGCTGACATTCTCGCCCATCTTCTGAACCAATGCTTGCCGGGCTTCTTCTACGCCAGCAGCCAACGCCGCTGAGTCAGTTTGTTTTTCAGCAAATGCCTTTTCCAGAACGTCATTAACAAATGCCAGGAAACCTTCATCGCGGGCCGCGAAATCAGTCTCACTATTCACTTCAACCATCACGCCGTAGCTATTGTCGTCAGCTACTTTAGCGGCAACAACACCTTCAGCTGCGATACGACCAGCCTTCTTGGCCGCCTTCATACCACTAGATTTTCGCAGGTCGTCAATAGCCTTATCAATATCACCACCGGCTTCAACCAGTGCCTTCTTACATTCCATCATTCCAAGGCTTGTGCGCTCACGCAGCTCCTTTACCATAGATGCAGTAATTGCTGCCATCTGTCGACTCCTCTTAGTCTTACTTTATAGATTGGTAAAAAGGGGGCAAAGCCCCCTTTTATATTACAGTCGTACTCGCAAAAATATTGCTGGAGCTTATTCGGCTGCAGCCCCTGCTTCAGGCTTTCCAACTTCCTCAGCTGTCGCCTCGACAGTAGTCGTCACTGCTACCGCCTCAACAGTAGTAGCAGTCACCTCAACAAATTCATCCTTGCTGGTGACATTATTTGCTTCCGCGCGCCCTTCCAGAAGCGCATCAGCGATAGCCGTAGTAAACAATTTGATAGCACGAATGGCGTCATCATTACCTGGAATAACATAATCAACACCATCAGGATTACTGTTGGTATCCACAATACCGATTACGGGAATACCCAACTTGTTGGCTTCCTGAATGGCGATACGCTCATGATCCACATCGACCACGAATAGAATATCTGGCAGACCACCCATATCCTTAATACCACCGATGGATTTCTCAAGCTTCTCCATCAAACGGGTTCTCATCAGGGCTTCTTTTTTGGTCAGCTTATCGAACGTACCATCCTGGCTCTGGGTCTGCAGCTCACGATAGCGGCGGATAGATGCACGGATGGTTTTATAGTTTGTGAGCATGCCGCCCAGCCAGCGATGGCTGACATACGGCATACCAGCGCGTTCGGCTTGTTCGGCAATCACTTTCTGCGCGGCACGCTTGGTGCCAACCATGAGAACCTTATTACCGTTAACGCCAATCTGGCGAACAATTTCGAGCGCTTCATTGAACGCAGGAACCGTGTTCTCTAGGTTCAAAATATGAATTTTATTTCGTGCCCCAAAAATGAATTTATCCATTTTTGGGTTCCAGAAGCGAGTCTGGTGACCGAAGTGAACACCGGCCTGCAACATCTCGCGCATGCTTACAGTTGTCATAATAATTCCTTGATAGGGTTAGGCCTCCACATATCCCACCAGTCAACCCGCTAATGCGAGCACCCAGACAGGTGTGTCGATATGTGTGCGACGTTAAATTTTAAGTTAGCTCCAGACACATGATCTGAGAGCGGTGCGCTTTATATCATAAACCAGCTGTTTGTTGAAGTAATTACGGGGTAAAGAACCATGAAGCCCTCCCACAGCTCTATTCGTTTCACTTCTTTTTGTTACAGTTCATTTCAATCCGTTACAATTAGCTTCTATCCATTACAATAGTCCACTTTTATAGACCTCCAGGAACAAACTATGGCTATAGCTATGATGAACGCCGACGGGCTTGTGAAAATGCGTGTAGCTGGCAGGCTAGCGGCCGACGTTTTGGAAATGATTGAACCCCATGTCGTCGTTGGCATCACCACCCTTGAGCTTGATCGTATCTGCCACGACTATATGGTTAATGTTCAAAAGGTCATTCCCGCGCCTCTGAATTACCATGGTTTTCCCAATTCAATCTGCACCTCAATTAACCACGTAATCTGTCATGGTATTCCGTCTGACAAAAAGGTGCTGAAAAATGGCGATATCATCAATCTCGACATTACTGTTATTAAAGATGGTCATTATGGTGATACCAGCAAGATGTTCTGCGTAGGCGACACGCCCAGCCATGCGAGACGACTGGTTCAAACAACCCAGGAAAGCCTTTACAAGGCCATTGAAGTCGTCAGGCCCGGTGCCCGCCTTGGGGATATCGGTCACGTCATTCAACAGTATGCTGAATATAATCACTACAGCGTGGTGAGAGAATACTGCGGCCACGGAATTGGTACTGAATTTCATCAGGATCCGCAAGTTCTCCACTTTGGCCTCCCCAATACCGGCATGGAATTGAAAGAAGGAATGACGTTTACTATCGAACCCATGCTAAACGCTGGCAAACACCACACCAAGCTTAAAAACGATGGCTGGACAGTAGAGACCCGCGACGGGAGACTGTCCGCCCAGTATGAGCATACACTGGCCGTTACTGCTGACGGCGTCGAGGTACTCACGGCTCGACACGAAGAAAATTTTTCATGACCAATCAAACAATGGCCCCTATCTAATGAGCACGCCAAAACCACTCTTTTTCTTTGACGAGCGCCGTTTTCTTGAGGATCTGGAAACACAAGACCCTATCGATGTGTTTAAAAATGCTATCGAAGCAGCCAATGCAAACCTCAATGACCGATTCCGTGAAGGAGAGCAGACACGCACCCTGATTTTTGAGCGCGCCTCTTTTATGGATCTAATTCTTCGTCACGCATGGCAGCAGTTTGAATGGAGTCCACATATATGCCTACTAGCGGTAGGCGGCTATGGTCGAGGTGAGCTTCACCCTCAATCAGATATCGATCTGATGCTATTGATTCGACGGGGCAGTCCCAAACGCTACCAAAAGAGCATTGAAGGTTTTCTCACCTTTCTCTGGGATATCCAGTTGAAAATTGGTCACAGTGTTCGCTCCCTATCACAAAGTGTTGATGAGGCGAGGATCGACATTACCGTGGCAACCAATTTGATGGAAACTCGTACAATTGCAGGGGACGACAAGCTTCGCCTATCCATGCTAAAAAAAACGGGGCCACGAAAAATCTGGTCGTCGAATGCTTTCTTCCGCGCAAAGTGGGACGAACAGATCGAGCGCCACGAAAAACACGGCAATACAGAATACAATCTCGAGCCAAACATCAAAGAAGCCCCAGGCGGTCTCCGCGACATTCAGATGATCAACTGGGTGGCCAAACGCCACTTCAAAGTGGACTCCCTCGAAGAACTGGTTGGCAAAGATTTTCTGACGATGGATGAGTATCTGCAGTTAAAACGGGGGGAGGCTTTTTTGTGGCGAGTTCGCTACGAACTACACTTAATCGCAGACCGGCCTGAAGAGCGCTTACAGTTCGATTACCAACGAAAAATCGCGACCTTGCTAGGCTACCACGACAATGACGAACGTCTAGGCGTTGAGCAGTTTATGCAACACTACTACCAAGTAGTGCTCTCAATGCGCGAACTAAATGATGTAATGCTCCAGTACCTCGACGAAGTCATCCTTCACAAAGACAAAGCGGGGAAAATCTACAGCCTCAACGAGCACTTTCAGGTGCGCAACCAGCATATTGAAACCGTTGGAGAGTATGTATTTGCAAAATATCCTTCTGCACTGCTTGAGATCTTTTGTTTACTGGGAGAAAACAAAGAGATACTCGGCATCCGCGCTGCTACCATCAGGCAGATTCGTCAACACCGCAAGCTTATTGATGATAACTTCCGCAACGAGCCCCAAAACAAACGACTGTTTCTACGGTTACTTCGCTGCCCTTATAAACTAAGCATACAACTACAACGAATGACCCGTTACGGGATACTCGGACGCTACCTACCAGAATTTGGAAAAATTATAGGACAGATACAACACGACCTGTTTCACCGCTACCCGGTGGATGCACACACCCTGCAATTGATAAAAAATATGCGCAACCTTGACCGCCCTGAGGTTGCAAAAGAATTTCCGCTATCATCACATATCTACAAAAATTTATTTAAACCAGAACTGGCATTTATAGCGGGCTTATATCACGACATGGGTAAAGGTCGAGGTGGCGATCATTCTGTTCTAGGGGCAGTCGATGCCGCTGATTTCTGCATAAGACACGGACTGCCTACTGAGGAAGTTAAACTCATCTCCTGGCTGGTGGAAAACCACCTACTCATGTCCAGCACCTCTCAGCGATCGGATATTTCCGACCCCGATGTGATCTACAAATTCGCCAAAGTAATCGGCAATCTACGACAGCTGGATTACTTGTTTGTACTGACCGTTGCTGACATCACCGCCACCAACCCCACACTTTGGAACAGCTGGAAAGGCTCTCTGATGCGGCAGCTCTATTCAGAAACCCGCAGTGCGCTACAACGCGGCCTGGAAAATCCAGTAGACCGCGATGGCTGGGTAAAAAACAGTAAACTCGACGCCATTAAAAAATTGGCTGAAAGTAATATTAACGAAGCTCAGGCCAAAACGATTTGGGGTAACCTCGACGACGAATTCTTTCTCCGGGAAAACGCCGATGATATCGCCACCTACACTGCCGCCATTGCGGCACGTGGAGACGACCCCGAGCCCGTAATACTCATTCAGGATGCGGGGGTAGAAATTCCGGTCGCCACCCAAATATTTATCCACACCAACGGTCTGAGTAACGTGTTCCCTATTACCGCAGCCACTCTGGATCAGTTACAGCTAACTATTCAGGATGCAAGCCTTCACAGCGACACAGAGGGCAACACATTCGATACCTTTTACGTGCTCGATGACAACGATGAACCCTTCGGCCACAATACCGAGATGCTGGCTCGCATCCAAAGCACATTATCCGATGCACTAAAGGAACCCAAACAATCCACCTTCAAAGTACAGCGACGCACACCAAGGCACCTCAAACATTTCACCCTCCGCACCATTGCCTGTATCAGTAATGACATCGAAAAAAATGCCACCATACTTGAAGTTATCACCCCAGACCGGGCAGGCCTACTTGCTCATCTAGGGCGTATATTTATGCGCTTTGGGTTACGTTTACTCAGTGCAAAAATCTCGACCTTGGGCGAACGGGTTGAGGATGTATTCCACTTAGTTGACATGGACTACCAGCCGCTGAGCGACGCCAACTTCTGCAAGCAGTTAAGGGATGCCATTTGTAACGAGCTGGATACACGCAATAAAGAAGACATTGAAGGTGAAACCCTTCAAAAAATGAAGTTATGGCAATGACATAATAACCGCAGCAGCAACTAACGATATCCACTAACAACTCAAAAAGAATCCATGAATACTGATCTCGACAAACTGAAGCCCTACCCCTTTGAAAAACTCAACGCACTCAAGGCTGGCATCACTCCACCGGCTAAACTGGCACACATAGCACTCTCCATTGGTGAGCCAAAGCACTTGGCGCCCACTTTTGTTAAACAAGCCCTAACAGCGGCACTGGACAACCTGGCCTCGTACCCCCTCACTAAAGGTGCGCCAGAACTAAGGCAGTGCATCGCCAGCTGGCTAACCAGACGCTTTCAATTGAACAACGTGGACCCAGAGTCTCAGGTGCTACCTGTCAATGGTACCCGCGAAGCCTTGTTTGCCTTCGCCCAAGCAGTAATAGATCGCAACACCACGCCGCTAGTACTAAGCCCAAATCCGTTTTATCAAATTTATGAGGGTGCAGCGATACTGGCTGGCGCCGAACCTCGATTTCTTAACTGCAATTCAACCAACAACTTTGTGCCGGATTTCGACACTGTTACACCAGAAACTTGGAAGCAATGCCAGCTAATCTATATCTGTACGCCAGGAAATCCCACTGGGGCTGTACTGGATATTCCTACCCTACAGAAACTTATTGCCCTGGCAGATCAATACGACTTCATTATTGCCAGCGATGAATGTTACTCAGAAATTTATGGTGATGAACACAACCCCCCACCCGGCCTGCTCGAAGCCTGCGCTAAAATGGACCGCCACGACTACCATCGCTGTATCGTCTTCCACAGCCTATCCAAACGCTCCAACTTACCCGGATTACGCTCCGGGTTTGTAGCCGGTGATGCCAAGGTACTCCAATCATTCCTGCGCTACCGTACCTATCATGGCTCCGCCATGTCTGTGCCTACCCAGCTTGCCAGCATCGCCGCATGGAATGATGAAAACCACGTAAGGGAAAACCGGGACAAATATCGCCAAAAATTTCAGGTGTTCCAACAAGTTCTGGGCGATATCCTGCCACTCCATTTGCCCGATGCCGGTTTTTATCTATGGGCAGATATACAGCCTGCTAACAAGGGGAGTGATGAAGACTTTGCACAGGCACTGTTCGCTCAACAAAATATAACCGTGTTGCCCGGCCGTTATTTAGCCCGCTTGGTTGATGGCGTTAACCCCGGAGAAAACCGGGTAAGAATGGCGTTGGTAGCATCCATAGATGAATGCAGGGAAGCAGCGGAACGAATCAAACGATTTATCGCAACATAAGAGGGCTTCAGTATTTAATTTAGCCTTAATTTTTATAGAACCATGTTGTGTAACGACTCGACTAGAGACTAGCCCCCGACACCACCATGCTAAAAAAACAACGCGTCGAATTCATTCTCAACAAGCTCAATGAACTCTACCCTGAGCAGCCCATTCCATTGTCTCACAAGGATTCCTATACTCTGCTGGTTGCGGTATTACTTTCTGCTCAATGTACTGATGAACGCGTCAACCAAGTCACTCCAGCCCTGTTTGGCAAAGCAGACAACCCTTTCGATATGTGCCGCGTTCCTGTAGAAACCATCTACAACATCATTCGGCCCTGCGGACTTGCCCCAAAAAAATCCAAAGCCATTTCTACCTTGTCACAAATATTAGTCGACCAATATCAAGGCGTCGTACCTGAGGACATGTGGGCTTTGGAGCAATTACCTGGTGTGGGCCACAAAACTGCCAGCGTGGTTATGTCACAAGCCTTCGGCCACCCTGCCTTTCCAGTGGATACTCACATTCACCGCTTGGCACAACGCTGGGGCCTGAGCAAGGGCAAGAATGTGGTTCAAACAGAAAAAGATTTAAAACGGTTATTTCCAAAAGAAAACTGGAATTCACTTCACCTTCAAATCATCTACTACGGGAGGGAGTACTGCTCGGCACGAGGCTGCGATGGAAGACGCTGTGAAATTTGCACCACCTGTTACCCAAACAGAACAAAGGCCTTTATAGCAAACAAGGCATAATCGAAATATTACAGCCAATACCGCCTTCTTCAGAATAAAAGCACCGGGAGAAAAACGGTCATCTTCTAGGGGATATTCTTTGGATAATCATAATAGACAAGATTTCCCATACCGGCCCCCCACATGCTCCCAATTCACTGAATTCAGCTTGAGCATGGCAACGCCGCAGGTAAGTGTTTTTTCATAATCTGACAATGCAAGAAAATTCACTCTATCTGTCATCGCAGGGTTGTGACAGACAATCAACAACTTGTCATCATTCTGGTCTAGTCAGCGCAACCAGACCAGCAGGCCCTCATAGTTAACGGTATAAAGAGATGGAATGATCTCAATTTTATCCTCTAACATTCCAAGTGGCTGCAATATCAGGGATGCCGTCTCTCTCGCCCTCATTGCAGGGCTACTGTAGATTTTCAACCCGCTTTCATGCTGTTTAAGCAATCGCTCCCCCATCATCGCTGCATTAATCCTTCCGCGCCGATTGAAAGGGCGATCAAAGTCTTGAAGAGAGGCATCTCTCCAACTAGATTTAGCATGACGAATAAGGGCAATGCTCTTCATAGCAGTCTCTCGTGATTGCACGACACAATTTTGTTATCCTACGCATCGCTTTAATGAAGCTCATTTCGAAGCTCTATTGACGAGGCTCTTTTACAAAAAAGTCTTAATCTATTCATAACACTAACCGATGACAGAAATATTCTCGTGATTACACTCCATGGCATCAAAAACTGTGACACTGTAAAAAAAGCACGTAATTGGCTGGATGAACACAGCATTAGCTACCAGTTTCACGATATACGTTCCGATGGCTTGACAGAAAAAATGGTAGAACACTGGATCAAGTCTGTTGGTTGGGAAACCGTATTGAATAAGCGCGGCACAACATGGCGCAAGCTGGCGCTAGCTAACCAGCAGAGTGTCAGTGAAGCCAACGTGACAGCATTATTATTAGAACACCCAGCAATGATCAAACGGCCAGTACTTGATATCGATGGTAAGATCACAATCGGTTTCAAGGCAGACCACTACCGTATCATTTTCGACCTGTAATTTTTACTGGAGATAGATCTAAAAATGACCGCACTCTATAGTTTTGGCTTAGGTATAGGCACCCAAAATAGCGAAGGTAAATGGCTAGAAGTTTTCTACCCTCAGCCTCTGCTCAATCCTGACGACGGTATCAAAAGCGCACTTAAAGCGGCCATTGGTTACGATGGCGGCAATCAAGTAATGAGCTTGGATGAGAAAGCCCTAACAGAACTGGCCAAAGCGCTGGAAGAGACCGGTGAAACCGCACTTGCCGCTATAGCTGAACAGTTCAAACACAGCACAAGAACTGCTGTAGCAACGATACTAGAGAATGATGATGCACCTGCTTCAGTACCCGAGGGTTACCTGAAGTTGCACCTACTCTCCCATCGCTTGGTACAACCCAACCACACCAACCTGAGCGGGCTATTTGGTGTATTACTCAATGTGGCTTGGACAAATGAAGGCGCTATTGATATCGCTGAACTGGCCGATCGTCAAATACAAGCTCGCTTGGAAAATCGCAATCTGTCAGTAAACAGTGTAGACAAATTTCCAAAAATGGTGGACTACGTGGTGCCTGCTGGTGTTCGTATCGCAGATACATCTAGAGTCCGCCTAGGCGCCTATATTGGCGAAGGAACCACCATCATGCATGAGGGCTTCGTCAACTTTAATGCAGGAACCGAAAGCACCAGTATGGTTGAGGGGCGTATTTCTCAAGGCGTATTTGTGAAATCCGGCTCTGACCTTGGCGGTGGTAGCTCCACTATGGGCACCCTGTCAGGTGGTGGGAATATCATTATCACTATCGGCCATCAATGCCTACTGGGGGCCAACTCAGGATTAGGCATTCCTCTCGGTGATCGCTGCACAGTTGAAGCTGGCCTCTATATTACGTCTGGCACAAAAGTAACACTGCTTGATGACCACAACCAAGTTGTTGGGCAGACAAAAGCTCGAGAGCTGGCCGGTAAAGATGACTTGCTCTTCAGAAGAAATTCCACCACTGGCACAGTGGAATGCCTGACCAACAAATCAGCCGTAGAACTGAATGAGGCTCTACATACATCAAATTAGCTGACTACCACAAACTAGCTACACAGCGAAGTCCTGGCATTTGCTCGGACTTTTTTTCTATCCGCAGAAATAATCTATAAAGCCCTATCAAAATAATTCGTTCAATCAATTTACACAACTGCAAACTTCCCGTTACTGTTAGCCTATAGAGTATTAGGCTATACGTTACGAATAGGATCATTATGAGCGATATCGAGTACTGCCCACTGGCCAGAATTATAGGCGTGTGGAAAGGGGATAATGGTACAGATGTGGCACCCGTGCCAAATGATGGCATCAAACATAACCCCTATTCTGAAATACTAACTCGCGAACCGGCTGGTGACGTATCTAACGCCTCAAAACAAAAACTCTGGGCAGTACGCTACCACCAGACCGCCTGACGTCTATCTGACAATACGGTTTTCCATGATCAAGTGGGTCATTGGATGTGGGATGCCGAACAGAAACAGGTCATTCAATCACTGACTATCTCAAGGGACGTCTGCGTACTAGCGGGAGGAATCTCATCTACAGACTTAAACGGAACGCTGCATCTTGATGTTTCTGCAACAGATGGAGATGCCCATTGGGGCGTCATTCAATCACCGTTCATGGGCAATAATGCAAAATCCTCAGCATATCGTTATCAGTTGTCCGTAGAAGATGATGTCCTCACCTATTCACAGTCCATCCTATTGGAAATCTATGGGAAATTTTTCTACCGCACAGATAGCAACACACTATTACGACATAGTCACGGCTGAGCGCCCTGTACTAACCACTCCACACTGACCACCTTAAGTTAGCCCGATGCACGGTAGTTATAACGCACCGATGACCCTTTATATTGTTTGTATATGTGATTGAAATTCAATCTATAATGAATTTACATTTACTCTGACGATACTGTTTTAAAACAATAAGGAAGAGATTATGCGTATCTGCACTTTAGTTTTAGGTCTAGTGATTTCGTGCTTGCAAGTTTCTGTGGCCATGGCCGCTGAACTGACTCAAACATTGAAACGCATCAATGATTCGGGTGAAATTAATTTGGGTTATCGTAAAAGCGAACCACCGATGTCGTTTGTCGATGAGTCAGGAAATGCTATCGGTTACTCTATAGATCTTTGCGAGACCGCTGTTGCCGCGGTTATGAAAAAGCTAGAACGAACAAACATTAAGATAAATTATGTTCCTGTAACAGCAGCGTCACGTTTCGAGGCTATAGCGTCATCAAAAATCGACCTTTTGTGCGGTGCTACGACTAAAACCTTAGGTCGTTCAGAAAAGGTAGGCTTTTCGCAACTGACCTTTGTAACGGGTGGTGGATTGCTGAGTCGCTCTGATGCGGCTATTTCTAATATTACAGGCCTTAAGGGTAAAAAAGTTGCTGTGGTGGAGAACACGACAACCAAAACATCTCTGGAAAGAGTCTTGTCAGAAAACGGCATTAACAGTGAAGTCGTAGCAGTAGCCTCATTAGATGAAGGCATGGCTCTATTGGATAAAGGTGAAGTTGCAGCATTTTCATCTGATCAGGTTGTCCTCATCGGAAGTGTCATTTCACGAAGTGCACCCGACCAATACTTCTTGTCCCCCCAACTGTTTTCCTATGAACCATTTGCCCTAGCAATGCAGAGGGGCGATGCGGATTTCCAGTTAGTTGTTGACCGTGCTTTGTCTCAGGTTAATCGCAGCGGCCAAATTGTTGATATTTATGGTAAGTGGTTCGGGAAATTTGGAATGAAACCACCCGTTGCGCTGCAGATGCTATATCAGCTAAGCGCCACACCGGAGTAAGAGCTCCTTAGAGATAGATCCGGAACTTGGAATCGCCAACTTTGATTACTTTGTGGTTAACCCGTATTGTGCCAAGTTCCTTATCTGTCATCGAGTGTGAATACTTTTGCCCTGATCCATTGCTTGAGCTTTCCTGTGCAACCACCTCAAAAATGCTCAGTCCCGACCACCCCCGATAGCAAACAACTGTTCAGCCGCCGCTAACCGGCTAAGAGGGTTTGTTTATAATCACTATGGTTAAAATATTTATGGCTTCAATACGATGACACCAACACTGGAACTCACCTGCGAACTTATTCGCCGCCATTCTGTGACACCGGAAGATTCTGGTTGCCAGCAGTTGATGATTGAACGGCTGGAAGCCATTGGCTTCCATGTGGACAAACTCCCTTTCGGCGATGTGAAAAACTTCTGGGCTGTACGCGGAGACAATGGCCCTACACTTTGCTTTGCCGGGCACACCGATGTGGTTCCCACTGGCCCGGAGAATGCTTGGCAACACCCACCTTTTGAGCCAACCATTAAAGACAATCTATTGTATGGCCGCGGTGCGGCAGACATGAAAGGGTCGTTGGCGGCAATGATTACAGCCGTGGAAAATTTTATTGCTGAAAACCCCAATCACAATGGAAAAATCGCCTTCCTGATTACCAGTGATGAGGAAGGCATTGCCATCAATGGCACGGTAAAAGTGGTCGAGTGGTTAGTGGCACAAGATGCCATGCCAGAATGGTGCCTGGTGGGTGAGCCTTCAAGCACCACACAAATAGGCGATGTGGTAAAAAATGGCCGTCGTGGGTCCCTTGGCGGAGAACTAACCGTAAAAGGCGTGCAGGGACATGTGGCCTACCCTCACTTAGCCGATAACCCCATCCATAAAGTTGCCCCAGCGTTAGCAGAGCTTTCTACCGAGAACTGGGATGAGGGAAACCAATTTTTTCCCGCCACCAGCTTTCAAATTTCAAATATTCAAAGCGGTACTGGTGCCACCAATGTCATACCCGGTGAAGCCAACATTATTTTTAATTTCCGCTTTTCTACTGAAGTCACTGAAGACCAGTTAAAATCTCGCACCGAAGGAATTCTGAAGAAACATGGCATTGACTATGAGCTCAACTGGAATCTTAGTGGTCTTCCCTTCTTAACCCCGGAAGGTGCATTAGTCGAGGCAACGGTTGCAAGCATTCGTGATATCACTGGGTTAGATACAGAGCTATCCACCGCAGGCGGTACCTCTGATGGCCGATTTATTGCTCCCTACGGTAGCCAGGTTATAGAACTTGGGCCAACCAATGCCACTATCCACAAAGTAGACGAATGTGTGTGTATAACCGATCTGGAAGCGCTGAGTGCTATTTATCAACGGATACTAGAAAAACTGCTTTAACGTACTCAGCACATTCATCTGGAACCCTCATGAAGCACTCTTCGTTATACAAAGTAATTTTTTTATTCCTCATTACTACGGCTGTATCGACACCCGCTATTGCTGGGAAAATAACCCTATACAATGGTGATGTTTTCCATGGCGAACTGACGACTATTAATAAAGAGACCATCGTATGGATGTCCGAGACATTAGGAGAACTCAGGCTGCCCAAGGAAAAAGTTGAGCACTTTGCTTCCTCAACGGTACTTCACACGGTTAAAAGCGACGCGAATAATGCTGAAAATTGCTCATTGAACATGTCAGAAACAATTGATGGCATTTGTGAAAAAGGACAGCTTTCCGGTATACAACTTAAGGAATTAGTGGCTACCAGCCCCCCTCCACCTTTAGCGCCTTTTAGTGGCCAGGTTAAATTAAATGCCAATCGAAAATCAGGTAATTCTGATTCCATGAATTCTAACTTTGAGGCACGACTCAAATGGAACCAAGAAGAATTTCGTCATGAAGCAAAACTTAAATCTGAATTAGAAAAAACTAATGGCAACATCGACGAAGAAAATTACGAAGTCGACTACCAGCTCAATCATGACTTTAATGACCGTTGGTTTAGCTACGGTCGCGGTGATTATGACAAGGACAGATTTAGTGCTGTTTATGAACAGTTCGAAATAGGGGTAGGTCTTGGCCGAAGAATTTACCTGGAAAATCAACTCAACCTAAACTTACAGCTCGGGCCCAGCTACTTGATAACAAAAGACTCAAATGGCAATACGGAGGAAGATCTCGCCAGCCGCTGGGCGGCGAGGCTAGACTGGCCCATTTCATACAAAGATATCACTCTTTTCCATGAGCATTCGCTACTATGGTTAATCGAAGATGCTGAGAATAACCGGCTGAAGTCCAGTACAGGTATCAAAATCCCACTTTTCGCCGGTATATTCAGTGAAATGCGCTATGACTTTGATTATGTCGGTGAACCCAGCGATGGTAGTAAACATGCAGATGACGAGTGGGTTATTTCAGTGGGGTACCAGTGGTAATAACTAGGGAAGCTTCTGTACTGAATAAATGTCGAACCGTGTAGATTTTCCCTTCAAACTGTAACTGGGTTTACTCTCAGCCAGAAAAGGAGCATGTGTTGGGCGCTTAACAACGACTCGGTAGCGCACCCTGCTCAATGCCAATGGCAGAAGTTTTGTGGCATCCATATCCATACCCACTAGCTGATGAAATAACTGCATTTCTTTTTTAACTTTGCTGGATTTCTCCCTCATTGGAAACATAGGATCAAGGTAGATGACATCCGGGCAAGACTCTTCCGTTAATTGCTCTAAATAATTTTTTCCATCAAGACCAAACACTGAAATACGAGCTAGTATTTCCGCCAGTTCTCGATCAGTAACTGCCTGCTTCTGAGCTCGATCTAACCCATCCTGAAGCAGTGCACACACTACTGGATGCCTCTCAAGCATCTGGAGTGTCGCCCCCAGGGTGCCCAGGACAAAACCATCACGACCTAGGCCTGCCGTCATATCCAGAACAAGCGGCCTAAACCCTTTATGACTTAGCCCAACAGACTTAGCAATATCCTGTCCTTTGCCACCACCGTACAAACGACGATGTCGTAAAGCACCTTCTGCAAAGTCACAGCGTATTGGTCCGGGAGCACCAACACCCATTTTCTGAAGAGACAATCCTGCGTGATCTACTACGAGTGTAAAACCACTACTGAGGACAGACATGTCTTCAGGCGCTATCGTCGGTAAATTTAGTTCGGCCGAAAGAAGCTCGGCCCGAGATTCATACCCGGGCCGACCAAGAATAACAACGGTATCTAGGTAATCAGCGTTGTGTGGGCACAAGTTCTAATTCAACTCGACGATTAGCTTGGCGCCCGGCGTCTGTGTCGTTGCTAGCGATGGCATAGCGCTCACCATAACCCGTAGTCCAAACCCTGCCACTCATAATGCCTTGAGTAATCAGAAGTTGGCCCACACTGCTAGCACGACGCTCACTGAGCGTCTGGTTGTATTCGGCACTGCCCGTGGAATCGGTATGACCTGCAATCCTAATATTCGTCTTATCGAATTCTTTCAAAACAATAGCCACTGATTCCAGCGTAGCGTAAAACTCTGGGCGAACCTCGTAACGGTCAACACCAAAAGTAATACTGCTAGGCATCACCAAACGAATATTATCTCCTTCACGTACGACTCGAACCCCGGTACCTTCAAGTTTTGCCCGCAACGCAGCCTCTTGGCGATCCATATAGAAACCAACGCCGCCACCAACCGCAGCTCCACTCGCCGCACCAATGAGTGCACCTTTTCCTCGATCGTCACTACTGGAAACAGCTGCACCAATAATGGCCCCGGTAACAGCACCGATACCAGTGCCTTTGGCGGTGTTACTTACCTGCTGCTCCCCTGTATAGGGATCAGTTGACATACACCCAGCCAATCCAAAAACGGCTACTGCAATTAGGAACTTCTTCATGTCATATCCTCTTAATGAACACTTAAATAACGTTATGAGTATTAACACCCTATAATAATGGAAGCGGTATGATCTTTATTCTGTTCAAAGCAAAAAACTTTGCAAGCCGTTTATCACTTTTAGAACAAAATGGTTCACAAGCCTATGAAAAACCATCTACACACTTTATTAACTCTCAGCTTCTTTGTACTCACCGGCTGCGAGGGTTACCTCTATACATTTAACGAGCAGCCCGTTTTTGATCCCCCCACACTATTCACTGACTACAACATACCTGACCCCGCGCTTAAAGCTTGTGTTGCTCAAGCTATTCTTGACCAGAACGTGACCCGTGCCAACCTACTGACTAACCTCAACTGTTCAAGTGCTGGTATTGCAGAGCTGAAAGGCTTGGAAATCTTTACAGGTCTCACACACATCAATCTGGATCAAAACAACTTGGTTGAAATCAAACCCTTACTTTTTCTTCCTTATCCTCAGCTAATTGACCTTGAAGGTAATGACCAACTCTTCTGTGCTGATGGTCAGCTATTAGCCAAGCAGGTCAGCGATTCAGTTCAACTACCGTCCCACTGTGCAAAGTAAACGCATTAGCACCGATTTGGTTGACAAATTATTAAATTTACCACGCCAAAGTTACCCACAAAATCTGTGGATAACTTTGTGCGTATCTTTCATTAAACTCCATCTAGACCACTCAATTAGGCATCACATACAAAATGGTTGTTTTTTAACCATCACACAAATACCCTTATAAATCAGATAGTTATAAAACAAGCATGGAAATATCAATGACTTACAGAGCATTCCGAATAATTATATAAAGTTATTGGTGTAATTGTGGACAACCTAGCGAGAGTTAAAACTAATTTTGGATAATCAGTCATCTGACGAGCGTAGAGCAGACCACTCTAAAACCACCCTAATAACGTGAGCTTAAACCGGAAAACCCTACTATCCCACTTGTAATTGGTGCCAGATAGCATCCTGCTCCTGACTGGCATAATGGGTAGGGGGTAACATCTGATCCAGACCAGCCATTGCCTCTTTAACTTGCCCAAGAGAATTATTCTGCTGACTGATATGCCCAAGTACTAGGTGCTGTAATTGGCTGAGCTGTACTTGATGCAATAGGTCGCGTGTCTGATGATTATTGAGGTGTCCCCAGTCACCACCTACCCGGTTTTTTAATGCCTGGGGATAAGAACCATTGGCCAACATATCTATATCGTGGTTGGCTTCCAGCAGAAGCCCATCACAACAGCTGAAGTTGTTCACAACATGGGGCGTTATGCTGCCCAAATCTGTTAAAACTCCTAATGTTACACCTGCACCTCGAAGAACATACTGAACGGGTTCTCGAGCATCATGAGGAACAGACACAGGCATCACATCCAGACCACCAACCCTAAATGCAGAGTCGCTACTTATCGGCTCAAAGTTAACCCCTGAATAATCCTTCAGTGTCTTGCATGTACCTGTGGTCATCATCACCGTCAACTGGTGTTTTCTTGCCAGTGGCAGGACGCCACGGATATGATCAGCATGTTCATGGGTAACCAGAATCGCCGCAAGGTCATCAGCCCCTAGCCCCACCCTAGCGAGGCGTTTCTCGGTTTCTCTAATAGAGAAACCGCAGTCAATCAGGATGAGGGTATCACCACAATTGACGACAGTAGCATTGCCTTTACTGCCACTGCCTAGTGAAGTGAAACGCATAAATCAGGACAAATTACCGCGTATCACTCTCAGTAATTTGAGGGCCTCTCCATTATCTAAACTGCCATCATTCCTATCACTAATACGTACTTCAACTACCTTGTCATTTTCGATCAACTTAACCCGAAATTGAGGCGCCGCTTGTTCTTCATCATCAGCCTCAAAGATTGAGCTAACAAGGCCGACCAATGAACGATCCTCTATCACTACGGGGGCGTCATCAAAATCAACAATAACCGTTCCTGCTGTTTGATTTTTATCCACCACCGAAAACCCACCAAGGGACAAGGAGTGAATAACAGCGGCCCAGGCTCGGTCATAGCTGATGTCCATAGATATATAAGGGGATTCCTTAGCCGGGGTTACTACGTTAACTCTGGATTCACCACCAATATTTTGGGCGAGAAGAGACACACTGCCACTGTTAATATCATTCACTAGCGCATCCGACAGCATCTGAGTAAATTCGTTATCCCTAATCTGGCTCACAGACATTTCCGGCCACGCTCCTGCGCCCACCTCTTGTCCCTCGACAACCTGCATATGGATTAGCCAGATTTCAGTACTTTTCACCCCCACGCCAGGGCGGATGGTAAATTGAAACCGATGGCTCACTTTCTCTTCATCTTTAAACTGTAACCAGCCCGTTTCTAACACACCATTGGGCACATCCATTCGAGCCGTAGGAACACTACCTCGAGTCAGAATATTACGAATCCGAGGCCAAACCTCTGCAGGCGGTTTATTGATGGCGATCCAATGCTTATCACCAAACGTCTGAATCTCTACCGTTTCTTCAAACAGGTTTTCTGACAGTGGTTGGGGCCTAGGTGCCTCAAAAGTATCCGGATCAGCACCTATCTGTGCAATCTCGGGAACAGGATACAACTGACCAACAGCCGTTTGATCCTTGTCATCCGGAATCGCCATCGCTGGTATTTCTTCGGCGCCTAGGTAATCGTTACTGTGATTGCGAATCACAGTCTGGCCACAACCAGCAACAGACAATGCCGCTGCTACCAGCACCATCAATTTAAACTTCGACCTCATTTGTCGCACTCCGATTCTTTTCACTAACTATTTAACTCAGTAGGCCTGCTTGCTCTAGTGCGCCTCTTACTCGCGCATGGTAACAAGCAGACAATTCAGTCAATGGCAAACGGATTGCCTTTTGCATTAGGCCCATCTCGGCGACGGCCCATTTCACAGGAATAGGATTTGACTCAACAAACATTGCATCATGTACCGGGTTGAGACGTGCATTAATTTCCCGTGCTGCCTCAGCTTCTCCAGCTAGTGCCATACGGCACATCTGCGCCATCAAGCGAGGAGCCACATTTGCAGTAACCGATATATCACCGTGGCCACCCATTAAAATAAACGCCAATGCCGTACCGTCATCACCAGAATAAATGGCAAAATCATCAGGGCAACTATCAATCAACTCGCGAGCTCGACCCAAGTCACCAGTAGCATCTTTAATGCCAATAATATTGGAGATTTCAGACAAACGGACAACGGTGTCAGGCAGCATATCACAGGCTGTGCGACCCGGAACATTGTAGAGAATTTGTGGAATATCCACGGCCTCTGCAATCATCTTATGGTGAAGATAAAGCCCCTCTTGGGTAGGCTTATTGTAATAAGGCGCTACCAATAAACAGGCATCTGCACCGGCCTGCTGGGCCCGACGAGTCCATTCAATAGCCTCGCGTGTACAGTTGGCACCAGTGCCCGCAATAACCGGCACGCGACCATTAGCATCCTCTACGATCGAGGCAATCGTCGCCATATGCTCCTGAACATCAAGAGTCGGCGACTCACCTGTCGTTCCCACCGCGACAATGGCGTTGGTACCCTCTTCAATATGCCATTCCACCAGCCGTTTGAGGCCGTCCCAGTCCACTTCAAGACTATCGGGAATCATAGGGGTTACCAGAGCAACAATACTGCCGGTGATCATCGTGCGCCTCAATATTTGTCTAAATTTACGAAGGCGTAATGGTACTGACCCACGTCAGGCGGCACAAGCGTTTGCTGGTAGTTTTGACATACTCGTGGTTGGACGCCTACCCGACTCACTACTTCTTTTTGGGATAGGGGCGAGATTCACCCTCAGGGCGCGTTTTGAAGCGGCGATGAACCCACAGATATTGATCCGGCTGTTCCAAGATAAAGGCTTCTATCTTGCGATTAACTGTTTCTGCATCAGCCATATCGTCACCAGTGGGAAAGTTTTCTAATGGGGGATGAATGGTGACGCGATAACCCTCATTATTCGGCAAGCGCACGTGAGAAAAAGGTAAAACTGCCGCATTGCCTATTTTCGCAAACTTAGCTGTTGCGGTAACCGACGCCGCCGTCACACCAAAAAAATGAGCGAACACACTTTGCTTGCGACCATAATCCTGATCTGGGGCATACCAGATAATCCGGCCATTACGAAGCGCCTTGAACATCCCACGGATATCTTCTCTCGGGTAAACAGCGCCAGCAAACTCTCGCGCACGCCGCCCCTTACTCTGAACATAATCATAGACTGCATTTTTATGAGTACGATACATGCCATCAATAGAATGTCTTGAGGACAACGCCGAAGCGCCCACTTCTAACGTGGTGTAATGAATCGCCATTAACAGTGCACCGCGACCCTGTAATGCGTCAATATTTTCCATCCCTTCCAGCTGAATAAGCTTATTCAAGCGCTCAGTAGGCCACCACCAAGCCATACCGACTTCAAAGAAAGCGATACCATAACTGGTAAAATTATCACGCAACAATTGCTGGCGAGCTAACTCATCCACCTCGGGAAAACAGAGCTTGAGGTTAATCTCTCCCACTTGATAACGGTAGCCACCCAACGAATACATCAATGTACCCAGCTGCTGACCAAGCCACATCATCACTGGATAGGGCAACATAACTAGCAATCTCCAGCACCCTATACCAAGCCACGTCAGCCAGTATCGAGGATGTAGAAAGGCTCTCTGAAATTGTTGATTGTTACCCATGAACCACCGAGACAATATGTCAGGATACTTAAAAGGGGGCATTATAAGGGGGATGGCGGAGAAAAGGGATGGCTGCCCAAATGTTACGGCAAACTATTCTAAGAAAAACGACTGTTCAGAGAAAGGCAGATGTTCAAGGTATACAGAGCCCGACTGAAATGCTCAATACACCCCTAGAACCAAATCACTCTCTCAACAAAGACTCCAGTTGATCGACAACTTCCGTCCAATCTGAATCTTCCGCAAGGGACTCTTGCAGAAAGGCCCGCTGGCTCTCAGTCCAAAAATCAGCCTGGGCAAGCCGCATCCCGCCACCCAATAGCTTGTGCTGAAGAAGAAAGCGTTCAATAGCGCGCTCATCTGAGGGCAACCCCAGCTGATCAAATAACACTGAAAGTGTGTGAACATTGGTATCCATATCTTATTTATAGGGATAGCTTGATGAAAATTCAATGCTTAATTGCAGTAGCTCAGTGTCACTCTTGTTTCCCGAGCACAAGTCTCAGGAATCGATTCCCATAAAAAAGGCATCACACACCGGGTGTAATGCCTTCCATTAGCACACGTTGCTTAAACTAAATTTTTGATTTCCACTACTGGATCTACTTCCGCATCGTAGTCCACGCCATCAATATCAAACCCAAACAGATTTAGAAATTCATGTTTGTATTCTTGAAAGTCAGTAAGCTCAGCAAGGTTTTCCGTCGTGATCTGAGCCCAGGCTGACGCTACTTTATCTTGAATTTCCGGACGAAGCTCCAGCTCATCCACCCTCAACCGACCCTCCTCATCCAACCTTGGTGTATCGCTGTATAGACATTCGGTGTAGAGGCGATAAAGCTGCTCGATACACCCCTCATGACTACCATCTGCTTTCATGGCCTTGAACAACAGCGACAGGTATAAAGGCATAATTGGGATAGCAGAACTAGCCTGAGTGACCACCGCTTTTAATACCGATACCCGGGCATCACCACCCGTAGCAGCCAGCTTTTCACGAATACCGATCACCTTCTTGTCTAAATCCTTCTTGGCTTGGCCAATCGTGCCATGCCAATACAAATCCCACGTGACCTTTTCACCCACATAGGTAAAGGCCGTGGCTTTAGCGCCGTCAGCCAGAACATCAGCTTCACTCAGTGCATCCATCCACATCTGCCAATCTTCACCACCCATCACAGCGATGGTATTGGAGACATCGTCGTCACTGGCAGCTTCAAGACTAAATTCCTGAATCTCTTCCTTGTCAGTGTTAATACCCCGCAACGTCACATCTTTACCAATAGGCTTAAGGGTTGAATTAAACACCTCACCTGTTTTGGGATGCTGACGGCGTGGTGAGGCCAAGCTATAGATCACCAGATCAACCTGCCCCATATCAGCCTTAATGGTCTCAATCGTCTTTTGCTTGATCTCATCAGAAAAAGCATCGCCGTTAATGCTTTTAGCGTACAAACCGTCTTGTTCAGCAAACTTATGAAATGCTGCGGAGTTATACCAACCGGCAGAACCTGATTTCTTTTCAGTGCCCTCTTTTTCAAAAAAGAGCCCCAGAGTCGATGCACCACCACCAAAGGCTGCACCAATACGTGCTGCCAACCCGTAGCCTGTAGAGGAACCAATCACCAATACACGCTTAGGTCCATCAATAGGCGCCTGACGTTTGATATAGTCGATCTGATTTTTGACATTAGCCTCACAGCCCACCGGGTGGGTGGTAATACACATAAAGCCACGAACTCTTGGTTTAATAATCATTCCCAATCTCCACAGGGTGCCCTCTCGGGCTGCTTGTCAGTTTAGATTCAATCAGTTTGAAATAGGCCGCAATGATACCTTGAAGGTTCTACCTGACCAAGAAATGTCCTTGTATTAAACGCCATAACAACTTGAAACCCCACGTTAGGCCAAATTTGGCCTAACGTACTATCCCGGAAACAAATACGCTAATATGATTAAAAAATCGCCCGCGAGAGAGATGAGTTAAGCCATGCGCCACCAAGAATCTATAGCCAAATTACTACTACGCCTCACTGTTGGCATTCTGATCCTGTTACACGGTGCTGCCAAAATCATCCACCCTGAGACACTTGAGTTTATCAGCCAAAATCTGTCTGATATCGGTCTGCCGCCATTCTTGGCCTATGCGGTTTATCTGGGCGAAATAGTTGCCCCACTAATGATTATTTTTGGTTACTACGCCCGTGTTGGCGGACTGCTAGTGGTATTCAATATGGTGTTCGCCATACTATTAGTCCACAGCGGCCAACTCTTTCAACTCACCTCACACGGAGGTTGGGCACTAGAACTTCAGGGGCTTTATCTGATCGGTGGGCTCGCCATCATGCTCTTGGGTAGCGGCAGGTATGCCATCAGAAAGGAATAATAGCTAACACGCACACCAACTATTCTCTAAAGGGCCTAATGCAAAAATGTGGCAACCCACCGCCTATCTGGTAGAATTCTTCGCCTTAAATTATCCAAGCCCTGCCGAACAGATGTCAGGCGCTGATCACTCCAAATAGGTGGTTTGACATGAGTCTCGCAAACAAAGTATTGGCCGTTAATAACGATCTTCCCATTCGTACTGACGGCCCCGTTCACAGCGGCAAAGTACGCTCCGTCTATTGGCTCACCGCAGATGATAGCCGCCGCCTGATTACAGAGCGTGGCTATGACGTGGCTGCCGATGCACCACTGGCCATAATGGTCATCAGCGATCGTATTTCTGCGTTCGACTGCATCTGGCACGGCGAAGGTGGAATGAATGGCGTACCCGGTAAAGGTGCGGCATTGAATGCCATTTCAAACCACTGGTTTAAACTGTTTCGTGAGCAAGGGCTGGCTGACAGCCATATTCTGGAGATCCCCCATCCTTTTGTGTGGATCGTTCAGAAAGCAAAACCCGTGATGATCGAAGCCATTTGCCGACAGTACGTCACCGGCTCCATGTGGCGCGCCTATTCAAAAGGCGAGCGGGAATTTTGTGGCATCCAACTCCCCAATGATTTAAAAAAGGATCAGAAACTCCCAGAACTACTCATAACCCCCTCCACCAAAGGGGTTCTCAAGGGTCTTCCCGGAGTACCTGAAGCTGACGACGTCAACATTACCCGTGCCGATATCGAAAATAACTACCAAGCCTTTAATTTCACCGGCATTGAAGACATCAACCGGTACGAAACACTGCTGAAAGAAGGCTTTGATGTGATCAGCGACGAACTGGCCAAATTAGACCAGATCTTTGTGGACACCAAATTTGAATTTGGCTACGTCACCGACAAAGCCGGCAACCAAAAACTGATCTATATGGACGAAGTCGGCACCCCCGACTCCTCCCGTATTTGGGATGGCCCCAGCTACCGCGATGGCCAAGTAGTGGAAAACTCCAAAGAGAGCTTCCGTCAGTTATTACTGAACCACTTCCCCGACCCCGACATCCTGCTCAACAAAGACCGTATGGACGAGCGCCAAGCACTGGCCAGAGATAACGCCCTGCCGGAATCGGTACTCATGGACGTGTCGGCAACCTATGTCTCCATCGCGGAGAAAATTACCGGCGAAAAACTCAATCTATCGGAAAACCCCAAAGCGGAAATTATTGATATACTCGATAAGCAATACGGGCTGATTGAATAACGATAAAAAAATCAAAAAAATAGGGTCATGTACAACTTTTTCTGTCTTGTCTGGATGGTATAAAATTACAAAATATATTTCTACAGGTTACAAGAATGCAACCATATCAAGGCGCCCTCGTTTTTTCCCGGTAGGGCTTCCCCAGCAGACATAAGTTGTACCTGATACTACTTATTCATACTTTTTTGTGACTGTTAATAATCAGAGTGAAGCTTTTCATCCAATAAACGACCCCACCAAAAATTATAAGGATGCACGGTAAAAACCTGCTTATCCCCTTGATACACGGGATACCCGTTATTTGCCCACTCGAAAATTGAACCCTCTAAATTGTAGATATGTTTATATCCACGTTCTTGAAGCTGCTTGGCAAGAAATGCAGAACGATAACCGACTGAACAATACAGAATAGTAATGCGGTTCTTTTCTTGTTTGTCTAAAATAGCCATCACTCGCTCTATCTTTGGCGTTAGCTTTGCACCGTGAATTTGGCTTACTGAATATTCTTCTGGCTCTCGCACATCTAACAACAAGGGCAATTGTCTCGAAGTGGCAGATAACTTTTCGCGAAGCTGCTCGATAGAAACATATTTTATCGTAGGATATTCAACCCGAATTTTACTTTTTATATCAAGTAATGGGTTATCTTTTTGGCTGGCGAACGCCGATGTAGCTATCAATAACAAACTGAAAAAGGATACCCTAAGAAACATTGAACTTTGGTTCCTACCAACACATGTGTAACTCACATTGTAGTTCTCTTTCTCACATAACGCCCGCAGCAGTGGCGAGGCGTTAGCCAAAAAAACGTAGAAAAAAGTAGGGTCAAGTACAACTTTTTCTGTCTTGTCTGGATGGTATAAAATTACAAAATATATTTCTACAGGTTACAAGAATACAACCATGTCAAGGCGCCCTCGTTTTTTGCCCGGTAGGACTTCCCCAGCAGACATAAATTTGTACCTGACCCTACTTATTCCTTTACTCGACTATTTCAGGATCGCCTGGCTTCCAGCTTTGGTCATAGAAGGTTTCTAGCGGTCCGTAGAGACGAAAAATAGTATTCCAGCCTTTTCCCGGCACTGTCTGTATCCAGTTCTTTTCCATACCCTTAGGTGGTTTAGGCGCAAAGTAAATATCGAACGAACCGTCGGCATTGGACTTTAAACCTTCCGTGTTGTTATCAAGCCCCGGAAAGCGCTGATCCGTTTGAAGCATGGAACGTGTCTGATTGTCGTACAGCGTAAATGACCAAAAATCCTTCGCCGGTACATTCGGCGGGAGATGGATTTTGTAAGTCTTGCTACCATCTAGCGAGTCGCCCGCTTTATCCAGATAAGCGATGGCGTACTGCGAGCCTTTGCCAACATTGCGGATCGCCATTGCGGGCGTGATACCCGTCGCATAAAAGTGCATATAGGTGCGTGAGTCTAGCAGGCGTGCACCGTCGATCAGAAAGTCATAGCGTCCATCGATAAATGGGTTTGTCCACACTCGTTCACCTGGATAGAGGTAGTGACGCTGGTCCGAAGGACGAGCGGTCAGCGCGCGGGCCGTGACTGAGCCAATCGCCGCCGCTTCAGTAAGTATCTTTTTCATGCGGGCATCGGGACTAAATTCCCTTCCCTTGACAATACCAATCGCGGCAAGCAAACCGCGAATTTCAGGATCCAGCCCCTCAATGGGCTCTGCCTGAATCACAGCATTGATCTCTTCCCAATAGCCAAAGTCCATGCGGTGTATTGTATTATGGGGTTTGCCCGACATATTGACGAAATTCATCTTAGGGGGATTGTCTTTTTGCGATAGTGGGTAGACTCGAAATAACTTTTTCGTTTGGTCAATAGCCTGCTTGGTTGAGCCCTCCACTTGAAAACCCCGCCAAGGCATCCAGTTACCATGAGTGGTCGTGCGCGCCACGTGATAACCGTCAGGTACATCACCCGTGTAGCCCGGTGGCAAGAGCAGGAATTTGCCGCCTTTGCCGCGATCCGGACCTGCATTACCAAAATCCATAACATAGTTGAACCAGGCATTATCAATAAAACCCAGCACATTAGGAGGCGTCTCTATGACTAGCGGTTCATCGCCGATCTCAAGCCAAATAACTTGGTAGATCGATACTGTATTTGGCGTTAGCCACAGGGCCTTTGAATCCATCAGGTCTTCGAATAGCAACCCGGTGTAATTGGCGGGGCCAAACTCGAGCAGCCCCTCTTTCATGGCGTACAAGGATGCTACTTGTAACGTCGAGAGGAAGGCTTGTGTAGCTCGCTGCAGATCCAGATTGTCGTAAACGAGCTGTGTAGTCTTACTATCCGGCACGCCATCGAACGATCTAAGTGTTCCAATGCTGGTTTTCAGCTCGTCGGGGGTGGCAACCCCTGGTGGCGTGTCTGTATACATCTTCATGTTTTTCGGTTCTTCCGCCCAACCCAGATTGGTTATCATCAGTAGAGCCCAGCTACTCGTTATCAATAATTTTTTACTTTCATTTTGCTACTCATCCGAGTTTTAGTGTGTAAGCTCAAGGTCAGCTAACAGCTTATTCAAAAGCCTATGGCCTTATATCACTTTGGCCCCCTTATCTCGGAGCCAATGATTTTATGCCAAGGCTATTTTTGTTTATAAACAATCAGTTGGAGAACACAGGAGAATTCTGTCATTTGGCAAAAGAAGCCTAATCCCTGTTATTATTTTCCAATCCCTTTCCACTGATAATAAATCAACACCTTAATAAGATTATATACTTAATACCACTTTTTCCGTGAACAGAAGCCTATGGCTCCTGATTTCGGTAAAGGGATGGAGGTTAAAAGGATCGGTGTTAAAGAGATCGGTAAAATTTGATCATTGCTAGTGTTTATATTTTTCAGCCACTCCATGCTGGGCTGTAACTATTCGTTAATATAAACACGTGGTGTCCGTCGAGGCATGCGGGTTAATAGTTCATAGCTGATGGTACCCGCACAGGCGGCGATTTCATTGACGGATAAACCTTTACCCCAAAGAATAACCTCATCCCCAATGGCAACATCCGGCAGATCTGTTACATCAACGGTGATCATATCCATAGAAACCCGCCCCACCATTGGGCAGCGCTGGCCTTTAATTAACACGGGTGTGCCATTTGGCGCATGCACCGGGTAACCATCGCCATACCCGATGGCCACGGTAGCAATACGAGATGGACGTTCCGCCTTCCATGTGGCGGCATAGCCCACTGTCTCTCCTGGCAAGATGTCACGAAGGGCAATGACCGCAGACTTAAAGGTCATCACGGGTAAAAGTCGATCAACATCGGGGTGTGGTACTGAAAAAGGTGAGCTGCCATAGAGCATAATACCAGGGCGATTCCAGTCTGCTCTTGTTTCAGGCCAGCCGATTAAACCCGCAGAATTAGCCAGGCTCTTTGGTGCGTTCAACAGCGCGCTCACGTCACCGGTGCCCTGCTCCAGGCGAGACATCTGTATTGAGGTAAAGTCACTATTCAGATCATCAGAACAGGCAAAATGAGTAGCGATAATAATATCGCCAGCCACATTGGCACTGGCCGCCATTTCTCTATAGGTTGAGGTCAGCTCATCCGGTGATAGTCCAAGACGGTGCATGCCCGTATCAACACAGATCCACACACTCAGAGGCGTACTCGGTTTGGCATTAAGGATTGCCCTTTTCTGCTCTTGATTGACCACGGCCAGAGAAAAATTTTGCTCTGCCGCTATGTCAATTTCATCTGGCGTAAATGCGCCTTCAAGGAGGTGTATGGGGGTTTCAATACCCGCTTCTCGTAGTTCAATGGCTTCTTCAATACAGGCAACCCCAAAAGCTGGGACTAGGTCTTTCAATGCATGGGCGACAGATATCGCACCATGACCATAGGCATTGGCCTTAATAACGGCCATATTTTGGGAATGGGGAGCCAGACCATTTGCCAACTGATAGTTGTGGCGAAGTGCCTTAAGGTCTAACAATGCTTTAGCTGGTCTGGACATAATGTTTTATCTGTATTGCTCTCAAGAAGCTAATAATTTAATTTACCGGCGGTGTAAACGGTCTGCGCGGCCAACCACACATTGCCTATCTCGCCATGGTTGATTGATTTACCATCGACTTCGATCACCGGAACCACTTCCTTGGATGAACTGGTTACCCAAACTTCATCGGCATCGAATACTTCATCCATGGTGACCACTCGTTCCTCCACAGGGATGGAGCCCTCTTTACGAAGTAAATCCAGCAGAATATGTCGGGTGATGCCCGCCAAAATTTGATTATCCAGCGGTGGTGTAATCACTACGCCATCTTTGACGATGTAAGCATTACAGGCACTGGCTTCGGTCAATTCATTCTTGTCATTGTATAGCAGGGTCTCATTTGTACCCTGCTCATAACCGTGCTGAAAATGTAAGACATTACCGAGTAGTGCTGTGGACTTGATGTGGCAACGCTTCCAACGAAGATCATGATCGATGGCAACCTTATAGCCCATCACTTTCGACTTGTCTGCTACGGGTGCTGGAGGGATTTCATAAGCAAAAGCAAACACGGTTGGCTCAATATCTTCCGGGCAAGCATGAAAACGCTTGGTATCTGCCCCGCGACTGACATGTAGATAGAGGCCTAAATTACCTGTGCCATTTTTCTCGATAAGCGTATCGCAAACCAACTTCCACTGATCGTGTGACCAGCTGAGCTTAATGCCAATATCCGCCATCCCATTATTCATTCGGTCAATGTGAGGTAAAAAACCGACCATCTCACCACCGTAGGATGGCACCACTTCATAGATTCCATCACCAAATAGAAAACCACGATCCATTGGCGAGATTTTTGCCTCGGCCATCGGCAGATAAGAACCATTCAGATAAACAATACTCATCGAATCACCTTATTGCCTGTTCCCTTTACGCTCATCACCCTGCCCTAAGTTCTGGATATTAGATACTGAACTAACAGTAAAAAAAGCCAGAAATACTATCAGTGAGACCATCATCAGGCAAAGTAAATTCCTTATTGATGCCCGGGGCTCTCAGCCTCATGTTTAAGAACGCCGACAAAACCCCGTTAAATCTCGTAATTCCTGTATCAGGGCCTCACTCTGCTCACAGGGCAGACCGTCTTCCGTCAGCGTTTTCTTGCCCGTCAAGCCGTCGACACTGCCATGCTGTGATAGGTATTCCAATACGGCTCGGTTATCCCAATTCTCCAGAAAATCCACACCCGTCCAATATGAAATCATGGCGATTAACCCGTGTGCAGCCCAGTTGGATACATCCGCAACGATGAGCTCATCACAGGTAGTGACCGACGGAATAATATCCAGAGAAGACAACGCATCAGAAATATTACCCATACCGACTTCATTCCCACCGTCACCAATAGACACCGTGGGGCAGTTAGCGGTTTTTAAGAAATCATCGAAGCAGATGGTGAGGGGACTAATATCCACACCACGCATATTGTAGTAACAACCGTCTGCGGCCTGCCCCGGTAGCTCAATGGTAATAATCAGTTTGGGCTGAAGGGCCTCCATAGCCTGTTTTACTTGTTGGGCCATGCCCTGCTTTTGGCCAACAGCCAAATGGTGTATTCGATAATCATCGCAAATAGCATTGGCCAGTGGGCCACCGCAAACCAATATAGGCGTTGCACCCAATGCTTCCATTACTCGATATAGCGCAATGGCGCCCAAGGGGCCATCGGTTTCAAACGTGTCTTTTACCGGAAATCCGGTACTGATCAACACGGTGCCTTTGCAGGCCAGTATCAATCTGGCAGCTCGCATACAATAACCCGGCGCTAAAGCGGGCTGTACTGTCTTCATGCCTCGGAGGTTACGGGCCACCAATGCGTCTTCGATTTGCTCGCTAAGAACCAAGTCCTTTGCCATCGTCATAAGGGCACTCTTGTGTCATGACCTCATCCACTACTTAATAGACTCATAGGTTACCTATGCCTAGTTAGTCAACCTGACAGTAATCAATGTATCAACAGCGCACCGGCTTTATCTGGTCGAAATAACTGACCGCCAAGTGGCGTATATTGTGTGCATCCTCCACGGTGATCGGGTTGAACGTCACTTTGTCACCGGCTTTAAGCTGAGACAGCTGACCTAAATCCAAAGAAAGTACAGAGCCTAGTTTTGGATAGCCACCTATAGTCTGACGATCATTCATCAGAACGATAGGTTGGCCGTCTGGCGGCACTTGAATAGCACCAAGACATATCCCCTCAGAAAGTATGCCGTCGATGCCAGGGCTGATTTCAGGCCCCTCAAGGCGATAGCCCATACGGTCTGAATGGTGAGAAATACGGTATTCACTACTAAAAAAACGACGCTGTTGGCTATGACTGAAATCGTGCTGCTGATACCCCGGAATAACCCTCAATATGGCATGGTGGCCATACACCGGGCGATAACCCTTAGGTAAAATCAGACAACCGGTGTGCTGGGTCTCAGCACAAGGCAAAAAATCCCCCGGCTGTAATTTATCACCGTTTAAACCACCGATAGATTCACGAACAACGGTAGCAGTACTGCCAAATATGCCCGGAATATCGAATCCTCCCGCTACGGCAAGATAAGACCGTACACCCTCGCGGGCAAAACCCAATCCGACTTGATCACCCGGCTGCACTGGGTGGCTCTGCCACAGTGATTTGGGTCGGTGATTAATCGTTAATGGCATATCAGCACCGCAAACCGCTATTCGAGTAGCGGCCTTTGCTTCCAACACCAAGCCACCGACACTGACCTCCAATGCTGATGCAACCAAGTTATTATCACAAAGCCGATTCGCCCAATGAAATGCCAGTGGATCCACGGGGCCACCAGTGGACAACCCGAGACAGTGAAAACCAAACCGCCCCGCATCCTGAATTAAGGTTAACAATCCGGATTTTTTGACTAGAAATCCGGTATTCATTAAAGCTCCCCGCCCAAGTCCAAAAAGGTCTGTCGATCGATACCCCTAAACCGCACACGATCACCCACCTGAACAGGCATACTCGGATCATTATTGGGATCAAACATGGGCTGGGGACAAAGGCCAATCAGATTCCAGCCTCCGGGTGACGCCGCCGGATAAATGGCCGTTTGGCGGTCAGCAATACCGACCGCCCCACGGGGTACCTGCTGCCTAGGCGTCGCTAATCGTGGTGCCGCAATACGCTCATCCACCTGCCCGAGATAGGCAAACCCCGGCGCAAAACCAATGGCGTAAACGCGATATTCTTGGGCCTGATGCAGCGCAACAACCTCATCTACACTCAAATTGGCCCGATTTGCCAATGCATCCAAGTCGGGCCCAGATTCAACACTGTAGTACACCGGAAGCTCAACCAAAGCACCATCCTGTACTTCAACATTATTGAGCCCTGCCAATGCGTCACGAATTTGAGGCCGAATGGTATGAAAATCCGTGCGAAACAGGTCATAGATAACCAGCAGGGAAGCATAGGAAGGGACCATATCAATCAGTACATCACCCAATGCCCCTTCGAGTAGATGTACCGCATGCTGAACCCTGGCGGAAACGGCTGGAGAGGCATCTTCACCAAAATAGACCATCAGAGAATTTTCACCCGCGACGGTGATATTCATTCGTCAATCAACGCTCTAATATCCTGAATGGCCTGAACGCCTTCGATATTATCGCCATGAACACAGAGGGTATCTGCGTCAATCATCAGCCTATGACCGCTGACCGTTATCACTGCCCCCTCATTTTTCAATTGCGCCGCCTGATGCAGCATCTTTTCTCTGCCATGCACTGCTCCAGATTTAGCCCGTGACAGCAGTGTTCCATCATCGTCATAACAGCGGTCAGCAAATGCCTCAAACCACAGCTCTATACCAAGCTGTTCAGCTTCCGCTCGATGCGCATCTGCCCACGGCGTAGCCAACAACATCAATTTAACCGGGCGGTAAAAGGCCGCGATAGAGTTCATCACCGCGCGACGAACATCCGCATCCGCCATCATGTCGTTATAGAGCGCACCATGGGGTTTCACATACTGCATCTCCAACCCTTGGGTTTTGGCCATGCCATCCAAGGCTGAAATTTGGTAATGCATCAACGCAACAATTTCCTCGGGAGAATGCTGAATGGAACGACGGCCAAATCCAGCCAAGTCTGAATAACCGGGATGAGCTCCGATCATCACATCATGTTCGCCAGCAAGCTTAAGCGTACGCTGCATCACCATGTGATCGCCCGCATGAAAACCACAGGCAATATTGGCTTGGTCAATATGGGGCATCACTGCCTCATCCATGCCCATTACCCCCACACCAGCGCTTTCACCTAGGTCACAGTTGAGCAGTAGTGGCATTATTTATCTCCGATAGCACTCTTTCATTATAGGGATATCACAGGCTATTTACAGAATGGCTAGTTGACTATTCTTCACATCAGTAATCAGCATACAACCCGGGCTGTGGGTAATACACAAAGGCGGGCGGGCCTGCTCCAACGCGACCTGAGGTGTTACGCCGCAAGCCCAAAAGACGGGTTGCTCATTTGGCTTGATGGTGACCGGCTCACCAAAGTCGGGGCGATGAATGTCACCGATACCGATCAGGGATGGATCACCCTTATGAATAGGGGCGCCATGCACTGAGGGGAAATGGGTGCAAATTTGCGTGGCACGAAGTGCATCAGCTTCTAAAAATGGACGCATACTGACCACCATTTTTCCGTTAAATCGCCCCGCTGGCCGGCAATCTATATTAGTACGATACATTGGTACGTTGACCCCTTCTGTGAGGTTTCGTACTTCTAGACCCTCTGCTAACAATGCCTCTTCAAAGGAAAAGGAGCAGCCCAATACAAATGTCACTAAATCGTTGCGCCATTGGCCACTGATATCTGATACTTCATCCACCATCAGGCCATCCTGAAAAATTCGGTAGCTAGAAAGATCAGTGCGAATATCCAGATCTGTCCCGAGAAGAGGCAATGTTGGGTCACCTATCTCTGCCACCCCAATCAGTGGACATGGTTTAGGGTTGAATTCACAAAATTGTAAAAAATCTGTCGCCCAATCACTAGGTAAAATCACTACGTTACCCTGAACAAATCCAGGGCAATAGCCGGAGGTATTTCCAGAAAATTCACCACGCCGAATTCGGTGGCGCAGCTCAAGCGGCAATACATCAGGGGACATATGTCTCTCCAGTCACATGGAAACCCCTCTATCATTTAGGCACCCATTACAGATGCTGTAATTCAACCATTTAATGACCCAACATAGCTATACCTAACATAGCTATACCCAAGGCGTGGTATCCACCCCCATCAAATCACCCAACATCAGCTAGCACTCTAATCAAGCCTATATGTATTGGCTCTCATGTCCACCCATCAAACAGCTGATGGGTACTGGCCAGGCATTGCGCATCAACATGCTGAAATCTCGATGATTGATATGCAGAAGATGGTGATGGTCTCCACCCTCAAGGTAGACGTCCTTATTTTCCAATAATTCAATATCAATAATGACATCCATCTGATATGCCTGCCCAAGACCGGGGATGGCACCCTCTTTACAGTCGGGAAACAAACCCAACAAATCTTCCTCCGAGGCAAGCTCATACTCATGTTGACGACCATACTTGAGCCATTCGAGAACCAGCTGGTTCGATGCAGGAATAACACACATCGCATACTTGCCATCCCGCTTAACTACGACAGCTTTGGCTAACTTTTCTGCTGGGACATGGGCCTCCCGTGCCGTTGCCAGAGAAGTTGCCGTAACCGAGTGCTCAAGCACTTCATAATCTACATGCTTCCGGCTTAAATAGTCGGCCAGCGCTGGGGAAATACTCATTGTTCATCACCTCACCCTACACAAAACAGTTCATTGGTTAGTATAGTTGTCGTATCGAACCTAAAGGAGGTTCATAATTATTTGGTCTATTAACGGCCATTCAACATTCCCTGACTCATTACAGGTTACGTAAAAACCATGCCGGAAATACTGATCACGCTGGGTTCTTTATTACTGTTTGGGCTATTCACGTTCTGGCTCGGCAGCTTCAGTGCTATCCCGCGAGTAACGCTGTTAATTATTATGGGGATACTGATCGGCCCCAGTGGTCTGGACTTATTCCAGGAAACTCGACAACTCTGGTTCGAGAATATATCTATATTAGCGCTGGTTATGGTGGGCTTCCTGCTGGGCAGCACTCTCACACGCGATACTTTTAGGCTGCACGGAAAACAGATTGTTGGGCTCTCATTAGGCGCGGCCCTATTAACCCTCGCTGTGGTTTCAATCGGGCTCCTGTTATTAACCCCGCTACCACTGGAGGTCGTTCTACTACTAGCAGCCATTGCAACAGCGACGGACGCTGCAGCCACGGCATCCGTAATCGACGAACTCAAGGATAAAAGCCAATTTAGTCTAACCCTGCTGGGCGTCGTTGCTCTGGATGATGCATGGGGATTATTAATATTCAGCCTCTGCCTCACGGTGGCCTTGGGTTCCGCCTCACCTAATGGTGTTCCTGCGTTTGCGGCCGGCCTTTGGGATATCTCTGGGGCATTACTGCTAGGCGTAGCTGTAGGTCTTCCCATGGCCTTTCTTTCAGGACGAATTCAGGAAGGCGAGCCCACCCTGATCGAGGCGCTAGGGCTTGTAATGTTATGCGGCGGACTGGCCATATGGCTGGAGGTCTCCTATCTACTGGCCGCTATGGCAATGGGTGCTACTGTCGCTAATCTAGCTAAACATCACACACGACCTTTTCATGCCATTAAAAATATTCAGAGCCCTTTTCTCGTACTATTTTTCATTCTCGCCGGCGCTTCTCTTAATTTTGATCACTTTATGGAGATAGGCGTGATTGGCGGGCTTTATATCTTGCTACGGGTGGTGGGTAAAATCGCTGGGGGCTGGCTCTCCGGACGGCTACTCGGTATGCACGGCCCCAACGCGCGCTGGATTGGCGTCGCGATGTTGCCTCAAGCGGGGGTCGCCGTGGGTATGGCGCTGATCGTTAGCCAGTTATTACCAGAATATGCGGATACCATTATGGCGGTCACTATCTCAGCCACAGCCCTATTTGAGATAGTAGGCCCAGTAGCCACCCGTATAGCAATCAAGCACGCCGAATAGATCTAACAAGAAGCCATCATTGCCAAGAACGTTAGCGCCCATTGGTATCTGTTCGACGACCTATCCCAATAATGTGTCCCTGTACATTTTTTCACCCTACGCTCACGCGTTAAGGATCCCTTAAGCCTTCACCTTTACCCTGTTGTTAAATCATCGGTTACAAGGGTAAATTATGTCGTCCACACACTCAGCTAACATTGAGACAATCGGAAATAATTCCGGGACCTATCGACGACTTCATCAGTTGCTTAGCCCTGGCCCAGAACTTGATTTGCACTGTCGCAACACCCAGGCGAGAGCTGAAGTTGAGCGCTATATTGGTCAGCAGTTCCAGGCAGCCTACGGTGCCACTGTCAGTGATTTTCTGCCGTTGATTCTCAGCTTAACGTGTAACGACAAACTCGCAGCGGTGACCGGTATCTGCGCAGCGGGCTCTCATCCCTTATTTCTAGAGCAATATCTAAGCAGCCCCATTGAGGACGAAATTAGCCATTTTTCCCCTCACAGGGTAAAACGTTCGAACATCGCAGAAATTGGAAACCTGGCCGCCACTCAACGTGGCTCAAGCCAGTTATTATTTGTCCTGCTCGCTGCAATTTTGCACCGGGCAAATCTTGAATGGCTGGTGTTCACTGCCACCCCCCAAGTGCAGAAAACCATCAGTAAATTAGGCTTTGAACTGTATCCCATCGCCGAAGCCTTCCCGTTACGCTCAAGTAAATCTTCAGTTCAAGATTGGGGCAGCTACTACGAAACCAAACCTATGGTGGTCGCAGGGCATTTAAGCGATGCCATGGACACCATCAATAGCCGCTCAGTATTAAGAGGCATGTTGTCTCTCTACCAAAACCGTATTGATGTGATGGCCAACCTCATCAGCAATCAAACCCGCAACCCCGTCACCAACGATAACGATTTCTATGCCCAGCATTATTTCGCGGCTTAAACACCTTTACAAAGACGACCAGACTGTCGCTAGGGATACTAAAAAATCCCTGAGCTGTGCCGACCTCCTCACACAATGCGAGGCACTCGCTAGCACCCTGAAAGAAAACGCCATTCAATGTCTGGCCCTCCACACGGACAACGGCCTGAACTGGATAACGGTGGATCTAACCTGCCAAGATGCTGAAATCAGCCTATTACCACTACCCACCTTTTTTTCCATAGCACAGCTTAAACACGCCCTGCAGGAAACCCAAGTTGACGCGATTATTACCGACAATTCGGCACTGCCCTGTGTGCTTGATGACATCAGTGACCTTCAGTACCACTTGTTACTTGATGATCTCTTGCTCATTGTATTGAACAACTCAAGTGATTCTCGTCAACTGCCCCCCAATACAGGAAAAATCACTTACACCTCGGGTTCTACTGGCACCCCCAAGGGAGTGTGTCTGAGCAACGACCAACTGCTCAAGCAAGCCAGTGCACTAGCTGAGGCTGTAGCGATACCGCAACCGCGACACCTCTGCCTGCTTCCCTTGAGCACCCTATTGGAAAATGTTGCCGGTGTGTACACCCCGATACTGTCATCTGGCGAAGTTATTGTGCCTTCTCTGGAAGAAATCGGGTTTACCGGAAGTTCATCTATCATCGCTCAGAAGATGCTAAACCTCATCAGTGAGATCCAACCCCACAGCCTGATACTCACACCCCAGCTCCTATTGCTACTCGTGACCGCAGTAGAATCCGGCTGGCGTGCCCCGACAACGCTCAGTTTTGTCGCAGTGGGTGGTAGCAGGGTCGCACCTGATATTCTGGCCAAAGCATGGGAAGCTGGGATACCGGCCTACGAGGGATATGGCCTTTCAGAATGCGCCTCAGTGGTCAGCCTGAATACGCCTAACCATCACCTTGAGGGTAGTTGTGGCAAGCCTCTACCCCACCTCGATATCCATACTGTGGATGGCGAAATTGTTGTATCCGGCAATTGCATGCTGGGCTATATCAACGAGCCAGACAGTTGGGGACAAAAAAATATTCACACGGGTGACCTGGGCTCACTCGATGAAGCGGGTTTCCTTCACATTGATGGACGCCGAAAAAACCTGCTGATCTCAAGTTTTGGCAGAAATATCAGCCCCGAATGGGTGGAATCTGAATTTCTTTCGAATCCTGTCTTTTCAGACTTTGTGGTCTTCGGAGATGCTCAACCTTTTTGTGTCGCGCTGCTATCGCCCCGCTCAGTACTCACCACTGATGATCAAATACAACATACCATTGATAAGGTAAATCAAAGCCTTCCCGACTACGCCCGCGTCCAAAAATGGTATCGACTAGCTCAGTCCCTGAGTTCAAATAGGACGTTAATCACAGACAATGGCCGGCCCAGAAGAAACGCTATATTCAGTCATTATGAAACCCAGATTAAGAGACTCTACGAAACCAAACCCATGGAGCAGCCCTCCATAAACAACACCCATGATACAAACCCAATCAGGAGCCCCTATGGCCTTCTTCAAAACGTTGACCAATGAGACAGAAGCTGCGCGGCGGGTACTATTCAGCGCACCAATCATAGAGAAAAGTCTGACCGGTGATATTACTCTAGACGATTACGTCGCTTTTCTTGAACAAGCTTATCACCACGTCAAACATACCATTCCGCTATTGATGTCGGTGGGCGCAAGGCTTCCAGAAGACAAGGAATGGCTACGTGAAGCTGTAGCTGAATACATTGAAGAAGAGCTAGGCCACCAAGAGTGGATTCTCAATGATATCGCCGCCTGCGGCTACGACAAAGAAGCTGTGCGCAACAGCACCTCCAATAGCAGTACTGAGCTGATGGTTGCCTATGCCTACGATATGGTGAACCGTGTCAATCCACTGGGGTTTTTTGGGATGGTGCAGGTACTGGAAGGTACCAGTGTCAGTATCGCGGAGAAAGCCGCCGATAAAATACGGTCTGCGCTGTCACTCCCCAAGGAAGCATTTTCCTACCTCTACTCCCACGGATCACTGGATCAGGGTCACATAAAGTTTTTTGAAAACCTGATGAACCAAATTGAAGATAGTAGAGAGCAGGAACAGATTATCCATGCTGCTAACATGTTCTACCGACTTTATGGAGACATGTTCCGTTCCATCAACGGCAATCACGGCATACCCCACATGACATATAAAGGAATAAAAGATGCGGCTTAATGGCAGCACAATTTTGCTCACAGGCGCCTCTGGAGGAATCGGTACGGCAGTGGCACGGTTGCTTGCTCAACAGGGTGCCAAGCTACTGCTAGCAGGCCGCAATGAACAAGCACTAAAGACACTAGCTCAAGAATTATCAGGCGACCACCAGATCCTGATAACCGATATCAATACGCCCGAAGGTCGTGAGCAAATTGTCCAGCAATGCATCCAGTGTGGCGGTATCGATCTGATGATCAATTTGGCCGGCATTCTGGACTTCAAGTTTTTTGAACAACAATCTGATGTTTGTATCGAACAAATACTGACCACGAATCTTGTGTCGCCCATGCTTCTCTGCAACAAGTTGATCCCCATACTGAAACAGCGGCAGGAAGCCGCAATCGTCAATATTGGCTCTACGTTCGGTAGCATTGGCCACCCAGGATTTACAACCTATTGCGCCAGTAAATTCGGCCTGCGTGGATTCACCGAGGCGCTTCGGCGAGAGTTGGCAGACACGGGAATCCGAGTGTTTTACCTAGCACCCCGTGCAACCGCGACCAGCCTGAACTCCGATGCCGTCACCGCATTAAATAACGCACTCGGCAATAAAACCGATTCCCCTGAACAGGTCGCCAATGAATTGGTTTCTCTGGTGAGTTCGAATCAACATCAACGGTATATGGGCTGGCCAGAAAAACTATTTGTCCGATTAAACGCCCTATTCCCGGGATTGGTACATAGTGCCCTGATCAAAAAAATCCCCGTTATCCGACAATTTTCCAAGTAGCACATTAAAGGAGACAACCGCTATGAAACATTCATCAAAAACTGTTCTCGCCATCACTGTATTTATGTTCACTTTGATGACCGGATCAGCCTGGGCTGACCTGAGTGAAGACATCGAGAAACTTCAGCACCGCTGGGCTGAGGTCAATTATCAGTTGCACGAAAAAACCCAACTGTCAGGGTTTGAAATGTTAGCCTCAGAAGCGAGAAAGACAGTAGCGGCTTACCCAGCTTCTGCTGAACCCTTGATATGGAGCGGAATTATCAAATCTACTTACGCTGGAGCAAAAGGCGGACTGGGTGCACTATCACTGGCCAAATCGTCCAAAGCTGACCTTGAGAAAGCCCTAAGTATTGATCCAGAGGCTCTGGATGGTTCTGCCTACACCAGTTTGGGAACACTCTACTTTAATGTACCTGGCTGGCCTATCGGGTTTGGTGATGACAAAAAAGCCGAGAAACTGCTTCTAAAGGCCATTGCCATAAACCCTGAAGGTATTGATACCAACTACTTTTTCGGTGACTATCTTATCCATGAGAAACGATACCAAGAAGCTAGAACCTACCTACTAAAAGCAAAGAGTGCCGGGCCTAGGCCTAACCGCCCATTAGCCGATGCTGGCAGGCAAAAAGAAATAACTGAGGCACTGACCCTCGTTGACAAAAAACTAGGGCACTAACCGAGAAAAGTATGCAGATACTTCTAGTGGAAGATGATAAGCCGCTTGCCTGTGGCCTACAAATAGCCCTGCGAAAGCAGGGTTATGCCGTCAACCATGTGGAAACGGGTGAGGCCTGCCTACATGTGGTTGCCACTGAAGAACCCGATATCATCGTCTTAGACCTTGGGCTGCCTGATATAGACGGCCTCAAAGTGCTTAAGAAAATCCGCCATAAATCTATGACACTTCCTGTCATCCTTTTGACCGCCAGAGACAGTATCGATGACAAGGTGATGGGATTGGACTGTGGTGCTGATGACTACCTAGCCAAACCTTTTGAAGTGACTGAGTTGCTGGCTCGACTACGTGTTCTGGAAAGGCGCCTCGGTACCGTCAAATCAACCCAGATTAGCATCGGTGACATTTCACTTGATACCGCCACTCAGGTCGTGATGCAACAAAATCATGAACTGGAGCTATCTCGTAAAGAGTACATGCTCTTAAAGAGCCTCATGGAAAATACAGGCAAGGTTCTCACTCGAGCAACACTGGAAACCCGATTGTATAGCTGGGGAGAGGAAGTCTGCAGTAACGCTCTGGAAGTACATATTCACCACTTACGAAAAAAACTCGGCTCAGACTTTATAAAAACGGTTCGCGGTGTAGGGTATAAGGTAACTCAGGCGTGAAATCCATCCGAGTATTTCTATTAGCCTCGATATTGGCGATCCTAACACTGTTTAATTTTGTTGCTGCCCTTCAAGGCTACCAGTCCAGCCTACTAGAAGCAGAGAAACTCTTTGACAGCCAGCTGCTTCAGACCGCCAAATTAATCGCCAACCTTTACGTGGATAACACCACCAGCAATCTCAACTATTTGAGCACTCATGCCTATCAGGTGTGGCATGACGATCAACTCCTTGCCGCATCAAATAATGCCCAATCAGAAGCCATCACTGACCGCTATCCCGGTTTCGGTTATGCTAATTTTGACGGCTACCGATGGAGGACACTGGCCTACTTCGATCACAATCACGACAACTGGATCATCGCAGCGGAACGAACTGATCTTCGATTTATACTAGCGGAAAGTGTGATTACCAAAGCGGTATTACCCATCGTATTAGGGATTCCCCTTGTGGGGTTGCTAATCTGGCTCATTATCGGCAGAGGACTTAAACCTCTTCGCGATCTCTCTGATCAGTTAAAGAACAAACAGGTAAACGACCTTACTCCTGTTGAAACACCTGAATTAAAAGATGAATTGTCTCAGGTGGTTCAATCAATCAATGTCATGATCCGCCGCTTGGGGACCACTTTAGAGCGAGAAAAACGCTTCACCTCAGATGCCGCACACGAACTACGCACCCCTATCAGCGCCCTCAAGATTCAGCTTCACAATCTTGAGGAAGACATACCCGTAGATAATGAATCATTTGCTCAGCTACAATCCGGCGTTGAAAGGATGCAGCACCTGATAGAACAACTTCTATCGCTTTACCGCTCCACACCTGATGAGTTCTCAAGTCATTTCACGTCCGTCAATCTTTACCAACTGGCTCAGGATGTCATTGCAGAGCAGCATCTAATATTTGAAGGGAAAAATCAGACTCTGGCGCTTGAGGGATCAAATAATGTTATTGAGGGTAACGCCTTTACCCTGAGTACCCTGCTGCAGAATTTACTGAGTAATGCCAACAAATATACTCCCACAGGGGGAAGCATCCTCGTATCTGTGGACGAAAATAATAATCACATCTGCCTGAAAGTTGAGGATTCAGGACCTGGTATAGCGCCCAGTGATTACGGTAAGGTTCTGGAACGCTTTCAGCGCCTTAACAACAAATCTGAAGTCATCGCCACACAGGGCTGTGGATTAGGGCTGACCATTGTTCAGCATATCGCCGACTTGCACCACGCAGACCTCAGTATTTCACCCTCCAGCTTTGCCAGCGGCACGGCATTTTCCATCCTGTTCAAAAAGGCGCCTAACCCCGATGAAAAACGTATTTAGGCGGATAATAATGATGGTGCTAGGCCTCGGTTTGGTGCTATTTGGTCACTACTCTGTTGCCGGAACACCGGTGATAGAAATAGAAATCAAAGATCACTTGTTCTTTCCCGCAACGATTGAAATTCCTGCCAATACCAAGGTCAAACTCCTTGTCATCAATCGGGACCTAACAGCGGAGGAGTTTGAAAGTTATGAACTCAACCGAGAAAAAGTCATTTCAGGCAATCGTAAAGCCGTTATTTTTATCGGTCCCTTACCGCCAGGAGAATACCCATTTTTTGGCGAGTTTTACCCCAAAACTGCTCAGGGAAAAGTCGTGGTAATAGATCAATGAGTACGGGAGAGAAGCTCTCATGTTCCTAAATTCTGTCGTCCTGATTCTCCAGGAAACACTAGAGGCTGCATTGCTTATTAGTGTGCTTCTGGTGTTTATGAGGCTTCGGTGTATCAGGCCTTTTTGGATTATTTCGGCCATCGCTGCAGGCTCCGCGGGTGCCTATTTTTTTGCTCTCCAGATGGCATCAATTTCTGAATGGTTTGATTATATGGGCCAGGAAGTAGTGAATGCTTCGATTCAGCTGACCGTGCTATTAATACTGGCAATCTTTGTGGCACAGAACCCTGGGGCAACCCATTCCACCTCCAAGCCCCAGAAAGACCTAGGGGTTATCATCTGTACACTATTGCTCGTTGCTTTGTCTCTAACTAGAGAGGGCTCTGAGGTTTTCATCTACATCAGTGGTGTCATTGGTCACCCGTCACATGCTCAACCCACCCTGACAGGCTCAGGAATTGGCGCTGGCATTGGTATCAGTGCTGGGGTGTTAATCTACTACGGCCTTCTCGGATTACCCACCAAATGGATAGCGCTTAGCGGATTGCTATTGCTGTCACTGGTTGGGGGGAATATGGCATCACAGGCCACGCAACTGCTAACCCAAGCAGACTGGCTCCCCTACTCTAAAATACTGTGGGACAGCTCTGACGGGCTCCCGGAAAACTCAATTTTAGGACATTTGCTTTATGCACTTTTCGGTTATGAAGCCACACCCTCATTACTCCAGGTCTTCAGCTATATCGCTGGTATGTTGTTAATCTCCCTGTGTGCTCATCTTGGTTCACGAAAAATATCTTTCTCTACGGATCAAAAAACCACTGATCATAACGCTTCTGTGAACAGGTGATATGAGTCACGCCATAGCCCCATCAGTGACATCCCAGCCACTCCGATTTTCACGTTGCCTGCCGCTGTTGTCTTTGTTGTGCGTGAGTATTTCAAACTACAGCATGGCTGACGGTAGCGTTGTGGATAAAATTTACCATCCTTATGTCGATGCACTCGAGCAAGAACTAGAATTCCGCGCCATCCACCAAGATGATCAACCAGAAGCTGAAGACAACTTACAACTCTACCGCTTTGGCTATGGTAGAGCTTTCGGCGACAGCTGGTTTGGTGAGGTCTACCTGATTGGTAAAAAATCCGATGAGACAGGATTCCAATTAGAAGCGTATGAACTAGAGGCCAAGTGGCAGATTACTGAACAAGGGGAATACTGGGCTGACTGGGGCCTACTAATGGAGCTAGAGAAAGAATCCCATGAAAATATTTGGGAATTCTCTACCGGTATCCTCGTTGAGAAAGAGTGGGGGCAATGGAGTGGTACAGCCAATCTCGTGGTCACCCAGGAATGGGGCTCTGATATTAAAGATGAAATAGAGAGTTCGGCAGGCCTACAGATGCGTTACCGCCTCTCCCGCTGGCTCGAACCTGCTCTTGAGTTTTATACAGGGCAAGATACTAGGGCAATCGGGCCAGCTCTCATGGGGAATATCAAAACCGGCATACGCAAGAGTTTACACTGGGAAACAGGGATCATATTTGGCATAGATGAAGACAGCCCCAACATGACGTTAAGGGGCTTAATTGAGTATGAGTTTTAGTATTGGGGCATCAGCCTATTATCCATCAGAGAGCAACTCAATTTTATAGCCATCGGGATCTTCCACGAAGGCCAATACGGTTGTTCCATGCTTCATCGGACCAGGTTCTCTTACCACCACGCCTCCAGCTTCACGAATCCGATCACAGGCCAGATAGACATCATCTACACCAATCGCGATATGACCGTAGCCATCACCCAGCTCATAACTGCTCGTATTCCAGTTATGCGTCAACTCCAACACAGTATTTTCTGATGCCGCTCCATAACCAAGAAATACCAACGTGAAACAGCCATCCGGGTAGTCCTTACGAGACAAAACCTGCATACCCAGAACGTCGGAATAAAAAGCAATAGATTTATCCAAGTCAGTCACCCGTAACATGGTATGAAGTAACCGCATGTTTATATCCCTTAAAATTTCATTAAATCATAATGGTTATGCTAACTGGTTTAGCATAAAGGTCCGACAAAAAAACCGGGTATTAATACCCGGTTTTTTTATGATTACTCCGCTTTAGTTGGTAAATACTGGCGCAGCCACATACTCCCAAAGCAATACAGTCGCAACTAGCACAAACACGACGTAAACCAGCGCAGCGGCAAAAACAGCACTGGCATAGAGAAACCCCAAATCTTCCGGCACTTTCATCATATGCGGAATGCCCAGATAGATAAGACGAATGGCATAACTACATGCAGCCGTGGCTATGACCACATCGAGCCACCAGATTGGGTAAGCAGCACAAATACCCGCCAAGAATACCGGGGTACAACACAAACCCATAAACACAAATCCCTTATAGGCATGAGTCTCAGCTGAGTAGGTTTTGGACATCCTGTGGACCATAAGGCCAATAAAGAGTACTGCACCCATCAGGGCAATATAAAACAGCACCGCAAGTGGAATGGCACTGGCCTCGGTTATACGGACGGGGTCACCACCTGCAATCGTCCAACCAAATTGGGTCGTTCCGATATAAAATCCAATAGCGGGTAACATTCCAAGAAAAATAAAATAAATGGTCATCCGCTTCAGCTCTTCATCAGGGAGACCGGCAATTTTTTTCCACTCAGATTGAGGGTCATGTAACAACCCAAATATGTGACCTATCATAAAACCCCTCGCATTTTTATTGCTCTAATTATAGTTTTTCTTTAGTTATATCCGTCAACCACCCAGTCTAGGATTAACCATTTGGGAGTAACTTTTATACCCTCGAAGTCAATCCCATGACTTGACCAATGTCAACTACGAGATGTTCATTGATAACTTTTTATCGGCGTCAATGGTGCGTATGCTCATGACTCGAGCTGGGCAAGGTTTCTCCATCCGAAAAATGCGTGTGCGACAAGGCACTCCAGAAGGTCCAACCACCAAAAATAATCAGTATCACAGCCATTATTACTCTCAGTAACTTTCCCTGTAGCCAATCACGCAATTGACTAGAAAAAAGCCCCCCAGCAAGCATTGCAGGCAGCGTACCAACACCAAAAGCCATCATAGCTGCTGCGCCCGTTACCGGCGTTGCAGATGTTGCAGCATAAGCCAGTGCTGAATACACCAGACCACAAGGAAGCCACCCCCACAACATGCCGTAAAGAAAGCCTTTCCGGACCGACCTAACTTGAAAGAGACCATTGCTCAAGGGCTGTAATCGTCGCCACAAATGTTGGCCTGCTTTCTCTAACCAAGCCAGTACTCGCCACCAACCAGCAAGATACATTCCCATTAGAATCAACAAGATACCAGCGATTGCACGCAACCATGGGCCGATATACAGAAACTGCTGGCCAAAATAGCCGAGCAACCCGACAAGGGCCCCTAATACCCCGTAGGATGTAATTCTTCCCAGATTATAGCTGAGGAGAATGGGCCAGCGTGACCGATTGTCATCTGTAGCAAACCCCAGTGCTGCGACGATACCGCCACACATTCCCGCACAGTGACCCGCCCCCATAAGGCCAATAACCAGCATTGCTGTCACTGACATCACATCGGGATCACTCACCTAGCTCAATCTCATTCCGTTGTTCTTCTTGTGGGGATTTTTCCTGAGGCCTTTGTGCCGTGGAGACATCTATATCCGTCTCATCCTCAAATAAGATTCTCTCTCCCTCTCCATCGAGGTCGTCATATTGCCCACTGTTCACAGCCCAAAAAAAGATTGCCACGGCCAGTGCGCAAAATATCAGGGAGACAGGGATAAGTAGATAAAGACTAGCCATTTACGGAGATACCACAAAAAAATAACACATTATAAGAATAGGGCATGGCCTTCATCATACAGGATCAGCATTAGCCATCCATGTGATTCAGACGCAGGGCATTGAGCACAACTAACAGCGAGCTGACTGACATACCAATGGCCGCAGCCCACGGGGGAATCATACCGGCTGCAGCCAGTGGTAACGCCAATAGATTGTAGAACAATGCCCAACCCAGATTTTGTTGAATCACCCTGCGAGTTCTTCTTGCCAAAGCAATTGCCTGGGGCAACGTGTCCAGATTACTAGACAGTAGAATACTGTCCGCATGAATACGGGCAAAATCAGTGGCATCACCCAATGCTACTGATGCATCTGCACCACTTAACACTGGGACATCGTTAATACCATCACCGACCATAATGACCCGGTGGCCCGCCTTTTGTAATTTATTTGCATGCTCCAGTTTTTGCTGGGGAGACATACCACCATACCGGTGAACAACGCCAAGTCTCTCAGCCATCTCATCTACCGTAGCTGGACGGTCACCACTGAGTAACGATACTTCTATACCCTGTGCTTTAAGTTTATCGATTGCCTGAGCAGCTCCGGGACGCAGTTCATCCTGCAACAAAACCCAACCCAAAGATCGGTTTTCATCGGCCAGTAATAAAGGTAACTGATCAGAGTTCACCGCCGGCAAGCTTGGTATCTCTAAGCCAAACAATCCTGCAATGTAATTGGATTGGCCAATGGCATATCGGGTTTTCTCGATAGTGCCAGCAATACCCGCACCCACCTCTTGTTTTACCTCTCTCGCCTGAGCTTTATCAGAGATGTCAGTAAATGCTTTTGCGATGGGATGACGAGAACCGGTTTCAAGTCCTGCGGCTAACGATAACAAGCGCTCTGGTGGAGTCTCGGATAATGGAATGACACCGACAATGGACATATTTCCCAATGTCAAAGTGCCCGTTTTATCGAAAATCAGTTGGTCAGCAGAAGACAGAACTTCGAGCACATGTCCTCGGCTGACCAAAAACCCACGCCGTCGCAGCTCACCCGTTGCCACTGCCATCGCCGCCGGTGTAGCCAGTGATAAAGCACAGGGACACGTCACCACCAATACCGATAACACAACCCAAAGCGCCTGCTCTGGTTGATGTTGCCACCACCAAAGTGCGACCACAGCCGCGACTATAAGAACCGCTAGAACAAAGTGGCCAGCCACACGATCCGCTAAGGCTACCTGCACTGGTTTTTCAGTCTTAGCTTGCTCCACCAATCTCAAAATGGCCGACAGTCGGGTTTGATTGCCTACCGCCAACACCCTCACCAACAATGGGCTCTCACTATTAACAGTGCCTGCACTGACCAAATCACCTTGCCGCTTGCACACAGGTAGTTGTTCGCCCGTTAACACCGCCTCAACCACACTACTGGCGCCTTCATGAATTTCGCCATCACAAGGAATGGTGTCTCCAGCCGCAATGCGAATTAAATCGCCGGATTGTAATGCCTTGACCGGTACAGCCTCTTCTCCTTGCTCAGATATTCTGATGGTTGTAGGGGGTAACAACTGGCCCATGCCTTCTGCATGAGTATCATTACGGTGCCTCACTCGCATTTCCAGATAGCGACCAAGTAATAGGAAGAAAGTAAACATCGCCACGGAGTCGAAATAGACCTCACCAGTCCGTGTGACCGTCGCCCAGCAACTGGCGAAAAATGCCAGTCCAATAGCCAGTGAAACGGGGACATCCATCGTTAGGTGAGCGACACGCAGGCTCCTCAGGGATGCCTGAAAAAAAGGAAATGATGAGAAAAGTACAACGGGTAAGGCTATGATCAAGCTCACCCAGCGCAGGTAATTTTCCCACTCTGGGTCCATACCCTGAAAAGCCCCGGCATAAAGACCTACTGCCAACATTCCCGCTTGCATCATGCCAAAACCAGCTACACCCAAACGCTGTATAAAGCGGCGGTTCTCGTGCTGTCGAAGCTGTCTTGCTTCTTCATCACTGGCAGGCCGAGCGTCATAACCTATGGCCATAAATGCACTGAGCAACTGACTTAGCTTGATTTGATTCGAATCCCACTCAACCAGTGCTCGGTGATTGGTGACATTAACGTTAACGGTGACGATGCCAGATTGTTTTTTCAAATGGTGTTCGATAAGCCAGGCACAAGCAGCACAAGTAATGCCGCCTACCAATAACTGGATTTGCCGATGACCGTTGGCCAGCTGCTCCACATAATCGGCCTGCACTTCTGGTAAATCGTAGGCTTCAAGTGCCGTATGCTTAGTTAGATCAGGCCGAGAGGCATTAGACGCTCGATACTGATAGAACCGCGACAGGCCTCCATCACAGATCGCTGTGGCTACAGCCTGGCAACCGGGGCAACACATGTCCCGGCTTTCACCGGCTATCTCAACCGTAAAATTTGAATTGGTGGGTACCGGGAGACCACAGTGATAGCAGCTTTCGCAACTCATTGAGCTTGTAAGGTGACCTGACTGCTATTGGAGAAATTAATTTCACCACTCAGCCGCCACTCTTGTCCTGGGGTCGGCGTCAGCCGCAGATAATAGCGGTGACGGAGGTTACGTTCCAAATCAACACGGTAGTGATTCGGCGCCATCAATGACATCGACAACTCTCGGTCTCTTTGCTCGTCGGTTGGGTGAAGTAATTCAAGCATAATATTACTGGCGCTGACCTCAGAACCAACTAAGGTAACGAATAACTCACCACTGTCATTGTCCAGGCGTAGTTCTGCAGTCAGTCCCATGGCTTTTGCCAAATGCTCCTGCTCTAAGCTCTGATTTATCGCTAGGCCATCCCGATAATAATTGTCATTAACCAGTGTATCTGCACCATTAAAGGCGATATAAACTGTGGTCAGGCCAGCGATAACCACACTGCCCGGCAGCGCGATCAAAAACCAAGGCCAGAACTGGCGATACCAAGGCTCATTATCCTTGGTAGTAGCATCTCTCAAAGAGTACTCCTCACATAACGGTTAGTCGTAAGTCTGTAGTAATAACTAGCCTGATAAGCCTGCTCAATTAACGACGCAGACGCGGGCCGATAAAACGGTTTTCTTCAATAGCATGGATTGCTGGATCGTCCAACGATTCTACGACAAATGTGATGTCAATGTTGGGGCTCTTCAGCAACCCAGGATCCAGCGCAACGCTGACAGGCATGGCCATAACCTCACCTTCTACCACAACGACCTGCTCAGCGCCGTTATAGCTAAACTCGTAATCGCCTTCAACTCGGATACTGTATGTGTGATCTTTAGTATCCATATTATTAATTTTCAGGGTATAGATATTTTCAACCAGCCCCATGGCGCTCTCTCGAAACATCACGTTGCGATCACGAATAATGTCCACTTCTAGAGGCATACGGTTAAAAATATTGTAACCAAAGGCACCCGTCATCATTATCAGTACCACCATATAACCAATGAACCGAGGCCTGAGAATATGCGTTTCCCCATGCTTCATAGCATGTTCAGTGGTGAACTTAATCAACCCTGGTTCATAGTCCATCTTATCCATAACCGTATTACAGGCGTCGATACACAAACCACAATCGATACATTCATATTGCAAACCATTGCGAATATCAATCCCGGTAGGACAGACCTGCACACAGAGGGAGCAATCGACACAATCGCCCTTGCCTTCAGCACGGTAATCCGCAGTTTTTTTACGCGTGCCTCTGGGCTCGCCGCGCTCCGTATCATAGGAGACGATTAATGTATCTTTATCAAACATGACAGATTGGAAGCGAGCATAGGGACACATATACATGCACACCTGTTCACGAAGAAAACCCGCATTCATATAGGTCAGCACTGCAAAGAAAAATGTCCAAAATACCGCTGCTGGATGCGCGGTAAAATTGAATATTTCAGGCACTAGCTCTCTAACCGGGTTGTAGTAGCCCACGAAAGTCAGTGAAGTAGCAAAGGCCAATAGCCCCCAGAGGAAATACTTACCGCCGCGTTTTTTTAACTTATTTAAATTCCACTTAGATTTATCGAGTTTAATTCGCTGATTACGATCGCCCTCACAAAAATCTTCAATGGACATAAATAACATGGTCCAAACCGTTTGCGGGCAGGTAAAACCACACCAAACACGACCAATAAGAACCGTTGCGGTAAAAAGAGCAAACGCCGAGATGATCAGAGCCCAGGCCAATAACATAAAGTCCTGTGGCCAGAAGGTAATCCAAAAGATATGAAATTTTCTTGCAGGAAGATCAAACCAGATTGCCTGCCGGCCATCCAGATTAATCCACGGTAAGAAGAAATAGGCACTGAGCATGGGCATCCATGTCCAGCGCCGTAAATCTCGAAAAAAGCCCGGCAGCTTTCTTGTCTGAATTTTTTCTCGGGTCTGATAGAGATCCAGAACCCTAATTGTTTCCTCGTGTGCAGCATTGTCGTGCTGATTGAGAGGCTTTTTATCGTCACTCATACAAGCTTTCCACTACTGCGCGCGAGGTCTACACCACTACTGATTTTTAGACAGGTGATATACGTAGCCAGCCAGCAAATGAATTTTCTCTGCCTTAAGCTTATCCGCCTGAGCGGGCATATTACCCTTGCGACCATTACGGATAGAATGGCGTACCAAGGAAGGGGAGCCACCGTAGAGCCACACACCGTCAGTTAGATTTGGCGCGCCAATCGCAGCCATCCCAGATCCGTCAGCGCCATGACAGGCCGCACAGTAGGTAGCAAAAACTTGGACTCCTTTCTCTGATTTAGCGGCATCATGCTCTCGGCCACTGATATTAAAGACGTATTCAGCAACGTTATCGACACTTTCTTCACCGATGACGGCACCCCATGCAGGCATGGCACCCTGTCGACCGTGAGTGATGGATGCTTTGATATCTGCAGCACTGCCACCATACAACCAATTGCTGTCAGCCAGATTCGGGAACCCGTAACTGCCGCGCCCATCGGAGCCATGACAGACCGAACAGTTGTTATTAAATAATCGTCGGCCCATTTTTATGGCATCAGGATTAGCAATCAATTCCTCGACGGACATATCGGCGTACTGAGCATAAATTGGCGCATACTTTTCTTCGGCCGCATCCACTTCCTCCTGCCACTGACCCGTCTGGGTCCACCCCAACACACCGGCGTAACTTCCCATTCCCGGGTACAGCACCAAATAGACCACGGCAAAAATAACGGTGCCAAGATACATATTGAACCACCACCCAGGCAGTGGGTGGTCGTACTCTTCAATGCCATCGTATACATGACCCGTTTTTGGTGCCTCACCGTTTTCAGTTTCCTCCGAGGAAGCTTCAATCTTACGGTTGGCAAACAGCAGCCAGGTACATCCGGCGATAGTTACCGCTGTGAGGACGATAATCCACATACTCCAGAAGGTACTCATAACAGGTTCTACCTCTATTTATCTTCGTTCTGGGACGACTCTTGCTCGTCAGTAAATGGCAGCTGTGCTGCCTCTTCAAAATCTTTTTTCTTATGACTACTAAAGGCCCACCAGCACACACCCAGAAAAGCAATCATTGTCAGGATTGTGCCGATGCCTTGTAATGTTCCCTGATCCATCAGCGCTTCCTCGTCAGCAGTGTGCCTAGCTGCTGCAAATAAACTACCAGTGCATCAACCTCTTTCACCTCACCACTCGAAAACGGCACGGCTGCATTAGCGATATCCTCATCGGTGTAGGGAACACCAACTATCCGCAAAGCAGTCATTTTGGCTGCCGTATCTTTACCTGTCAGCGTGTTTTCAAATAACCAGGAGAAACCTGGCATATTAGACTCTGGAACAACATCTCTTGGGTTATAGAGGTGCGCAAGGTGCCAGTCATCACTGTAACGACCACCCACTCGAGCTAGGTCTGGGCCAGTACGCTTGGAACCCCACAGGAAGGGATGCTCATAGACATGTTCGCCCGCAACAGAGTAGTGACCATACCGCTCGGTCTCTGCACGGAAGGGCCTAACCATCTGCGTGTGACAAACATGACAGCCTTCGCGGATGTAGATATCACGACCTTCTAGAGCCATAGCATCTAACGGCTTGAGACCCTCGATAGGTTCCGTGGTCTCGGCCTGCCAGAACAATGGAATAATCTGAGCTAGGCCACCGAAGCTGATCGCTACGACAATCAGCACAATCATCAGGCCTATATTCTTCTCAATAATCTCGTGTTTCACGATTATGCTCTCCTTTTAAGCCGCCTGAACGTCTGCAGTTGCAGCTTGCTTCTGTTCGTCACCACGAACAGTACGCCATACGTTATAAGCCATGATCAACATGCCTGACAGGAAGATCACACCACCAAACAGCCTCACATAGTAACCGGGGTAACTCGCCTCAATAGACTCAGCAAAGCTATAGGTCAAGGTGCCATCGGTATTAAAGGCACGCCACATTAAGCCTTGTGCAATACCGTTTACCCACATGGATGCAATGTAAAGCACTGTACCAATCGTAGAGAGCCAAAAATGGAGATTGATCAGCTGAATACTGTACATCTGGGTACGCTTGTAGAGTACGGGAATCAGGTGGTACAAAGCGCCAATAGTCACCATGGCTACCCAGCCCAATGCACCAGAGTGCACGTGGCCAATGGTCCAGTCGGTGTTGTGAGACAGTGCATTGACTGTCTTAATAGCCATCATTGGTCCTTCAAAGGTAGACATGCCGTAGAAGGAAAGGGAAACCACCAAAAACCGTAACGTTGGGTCATCTCGAAGTTTGTGCCATGCTCCAGACAGCGTCATCATGCCGTTGATCATGCCGCCCCACGATGGTGCCAACAGAATTAACGACATAACCATACCCAAACTTTGAGTCCAATCGGGAAGTGCTGAGTACATCAGGTGGTGTGGGCCCGCCCAAATATATACTGCGATCAAAGCCCAAAAGTGCACAATTGACAGTCGATAGGAATAGACCGGGCGTCCAGCTTGCTTCGGCACAAAGTAGTACATCATCCCGAGGAAACCAGCTGTAAGGAAGAAGCCAACCGCGTTATGGCCATACCACCATTGAATCATTGCATCGATGGCGCCGCCATAAGCTGAATAGGATTTTGTAGCGGATACTGGTATGGCAGCACTGTTAACCAAATGCAACACAGCTACGGCAAGAATAAAAGCACCAAAGAACCAGTTGGCCACATAAATATGCGACGTTGTGCGCTTGATAATCGTGCCAAAAAAGACCACTGCAAATGACACCCAGACCAGGGTAATTGCTATATCAATAGGCCATTCAAGCTCAGCATATTCCTTTGCGCTGGTCATACCCAAAGGCAGCGTTATAGCAGCTGAAACGATAACGGCTTGCCAGCCCCAAAAGGTAAAGCCTGCTAACCAATTGCAAAACAACGGTGTATGACAGGTTCGCTGCACCACATGATAAACAGAAGCAAAGAGTGCACAGCCACCAAAGGCGAAAATGACCGCATTCGTATGCAATGGGCGCAAGCGACCAAAATGAAACCAGGGCAATTGCATGTTCAGGTCTGGCCATACCAATTCAGCGGCAATAATGACGCCAACCAGCATACCCACAATCCCCCAAACCACAGTCATGAGGGCAAATTGTTTTACCACCCGAGTGTTATAAACCGGTTCATTCCCGGTTGTCGTGACATTGCTACTCATTTTGTTTTTCTCGTAGTTAGTCCGGTAGTTATAAAATCCTTAAGCGGTAGAAGTAAGCTCCCCACTTCTACCCCGCCGGTATTATTCATTAACCGCTAAATACAGATATTGATTTGCGTCAAGTTAGGCATAGCCATGACGACAATCAACTCTGGCTGCGCCCTTTATTTGCCGCGATCCTAAGGCGTAATGCATTCAACTTAATGAAACCCTCAGCATCCTTCTGGTTGTAGGCTCCCGCATCATCTTCAAAGGTGGCAATTTTTTCGTCAAAAAGGCTGTCTTTAGACTGCCGACCAACGACCGTCACATTGCCCTTGTAAAGTTTCAGGCGAACTTCGCCATTAACCACTTCCTGGGTCTCATCGATCATTGTCTGCAACATATGTCGCTCTGGGGACCACCAGTAGCCGTTGTATACCACTTCAGCATACTTTGGCATCAAGCTATCTTTTAAATGGGCTACTTCTCTATCTAGGGTCAATGACTCGATAGCACGATGAGCGCGCAACATAATCGTGCCACCGGGTGTTTCATAGCAACCACGAGACTTCATACCCACATAACGGTTTTCAACAAGGTCTAATCGCCCAATACCATTATCACCACCCACTTTATTCAAATATGTGAGCACTGTGGCTGGGGACATATCCTGCCCATCAATGGCTACGATATCGCCTTTTGCATAGCTCAACTCAATATAGGTGGGCTCATCGGGGGCATTTTCAGGAGACACACTCCAACGCCACATATCTTCTTCTGGCTCCCACCAAGGGTCTTCTAGGTTGCCACCTTCATAAGAGATATGCAGCAGGTTGGCATCCATGGAGTAAGGTGACTTTTTCTTCTTCCCAGAAAAATCCACAGGAATACCGTGCTCTTCACAATAATCCATTAATTTTTCACGTGAATTAAGTTCCCATTCGCGCCAAGGAGCAATAACCTCAATCCCAGGCTTCAGTGCATAGGCCCCAAGCTCAAAACGGACTTGATCATTACCCTTGCCCGTCGCGCCATGTGAAATAGCATCGGCACCGGTTTCATTAGCAATTTCAATTAGCCGCTTGGCAATCAAAGGTCGAGCAATAGAGGTACCGAGAAGGTACTCACCCTCATAAACCGTGTTGGCCCTGAACATCGGAAATACATAATCACGAACGAATTCTTCTCGCAGGTCATCCACATAGATCTCTTTCACACCCAAGGCTTCAGCCTTAGCTCGCGCGGGTTCCACTTCTTCGCCTTGACCAATATCTGCAGTAAACGTGACCACTTCACATTGATAGGTCTCTTGCAACCACTTAACGATAACCGAGGTATCCAGACCTCCAGAATAAGCTAAAACGACTTTCTTAATGTCGGACACGACACAACTCCTGATTGTAAAACTTAGGGATGAAAAGTGATCACCATTCTAATATGTCAGCAGCCAGTTTCACAGCGAATGCCGGGCAATTGCCCCGCAATAATCCCAGAGCACCGAAACAAACAGAAAGGTCATCGAGCCTCGACTATAAATGCCACACTATAAAGCCTCACTATATTCCGGTAGCATCCTCACCTGTAGCCGCCTTTAGAAATAAGCAGACCACATGACACAACTGACAATCACCCGCCCCGATGACTGGCATGTACATCTGCGCGATGGTGACGCCCTGCCTTACACCGTGCCCGATGCCGCTCGCTACTTTGGCCGCGCCATTATCATGCCTAACTTGGCACCCCCGATTCTTAACACCGCACAAGCTCAAGCTTATGGCGAGCGCATCATGGAACATCGGCCCGCGGGTAGCCACTGGCAGCCACTGATGGTGCTGTATCTCACCGACAATACGTTGCCGGAAGAAATCATCCGGGCAAAAGCGTCTGGCAACATATTTGCCTGCAAATATTACCCAGCAGGCGCCACCACTAACTCTGACTCAGGTGTAACCAACCTCGCCAATATCTATCCCGTGTTAGCCCAGATGGAGAAAGAAGCGCTACCCCTGCTACTTCATGGCGAAATCACCGATAGCAATATTGATGTGTTTGACCGCGAGGCTGTATTTATCGAACGTCATTTGGAGAAGCTGGTCAGCAGTTTTCCCAACCTAAAGGTTGTACTGGAACACATCACAACACGAGAAGGAGTCCAATTTGTCGCTGAAGCTTCGGCTAACGTGGCCGCGACAATTACGCCGCAACACCTCTTGTATAACCGCAATCAAATGTTGGCGGGTGGCATTAAGCCCCACTATTACTGCCTGCCCATACTCAAACGTCAGACACACCAAGAGGCGCTTATCACTGCTGCCACAAGCGGTAGCCCTAAGTACTTTTTAGGCACCGACTCCGCACCCCATGCCACGAACAAAAAAGAAAATGCCTGTGGGTGTGCCGGCTGCTATTCAAATCATGCGGCTATCGAGCTTTATGCTGAAGCCTTTGAACAGGCAGATGCACTAGACAAGCTAGAAGGTTTTGCCAGCCATTTCGGAGCCGACTTCTATGACCTGCCACGTAATACCGACAGCATCACACTAAAAAAATCAGCTTGGACATGCCCAGAGACACTACCGTTTGGAAACCATACTCTGACACCTCTAGGTGCCGGTGAAACCCGACTTTGGCAGGTAGTCTAATCATGCACCCACCTATCTCAGATCGTTTCAGAGGTTTTTTACCCGTAGTGGTTGATGTGGAAACGGGCGGTTTCAACTCTGACACCGACGCGCTTCTAGAAATTGCCGCCGTCACCCTAATCATGGATGAAGATGGCTTTCTCATGCCAGATGAAACCCTCTGTCATGCGGTTATTCCCTTCGAGGGATCTAACATTGAACAAGCAGCATTGGATATTACCGGCATAAATCCAGACGACCCCTACCGTATGGCCCTGGACGAAGAGGAAGCCCTCAAGTCTCTGTTTCAACCCATTCGCGCGGCCGTCAAAGAAGCCCACTGCAGCCGAGCAGTAATGGTGGCCCACAATGCTCATTTCGACCTCGGGTTTGTCAATACGGCAGTGACACGCAATAACATTAAGCGCAATCCCTTTCACCCCTTCTCCTGTTTCGATACAGCAACGCTTGCCGGGCTCGCCTACGGACAAACTGTACTCGCGAAGGCTTGCGAGGTTGCAGAGATCAAATTCAACAGCGGCAAAGCCCACTCTGCGGCCTATGATGCAGAAAAAACAGCTGAATTGTTCTGCGGTATTATCAATCGATGGAAGGATCTGGGCGGTTGGGATTAACAAGCCTCATAGAATACGTTTGAAGGTTTGTGCCACATTTTTTACAGTATGCTCAACCCCATAGGGCTTTGTATTATGGGTGGTAAAGCAAACCGTCCGACCAGACCATACTTCATGCTAATACTGAGTTACTGGAAGCCGAACCACTAGACCGTCCAGTTCCTCTGTGACCTCAATTTGACAGCTCAAACGGCTATTCGGCTCTATGTCGACCGCCGCTTCAAGTAGCTCTTTCTCGACACCTTCCGCCGCACCAACCCTATCTAACCACTGTTCATCGACATAACAATGGCAGGTGGCACATCGGCATGCACCACCACACTCAGCAAGAATGCCATCAATCATATTGTCCACAGCACCCTGCATAACCGAACTTCCTACCGAAACTTCCGCCTCATATTCAGAGCCATCGGCTTCAATATAGTGAATAATTGGCATAGTCTTTCCTTAAAACTGGCATAGTCCGCTCCTATAAAAGAGTCCAAAAAAATCTAACTCAATTGATACTCAAATCAAAAATACTACCGAATTAGTCCATCCCCCTGCAAGTATCACTAGAGCGCATTTTGAACCCGAGCTCACACCTGTTTTTCTACCATAAACATCTTTGACTGGTTAGCACAATCTACTGCCAGCCATTTCAGCACTCACCAAACTTCCGATAAAATCATACAGAAGAATAGTGAGGCCTAGCTAACTTTATCCAGACATATTTAACAACATGAGACCAATCTGTAGAAAAACTATAGATTATAAAAGCACATATATAACAACCTATATATCATTACAAACATATTGTTAAGGTTAATATCTAATCTTTTACATTACTTAAAATAAACACTAGCCTACCCACAACCCCTCTTGATTAGACAGCATCTTGTAGTTATACTACACGACCTTTTTTGGCGAGCCCTCCAAAATAATTCACATGGAATCACTCTGCCGGTCGCTGTAGAATAACCGGCCTGCCAGAAGCACAGCTAAATTAGCCACACACCATCCCAACAAGCTATTTATGAGAAATAATAATGGTTGACTCGTTTAAAGAAAGCGCCCTTAGATATCATATGGAGCCCGTTCCAGGAAAGCTGGAAATCCGGCCAACCAAGCCGCTGGCCAACGCGCGCGATCTGTCCGAAGCCTACTCCCCTGGTGTAGCCTATGCCTGCGGAATGATTGTAAAAAACCCGACCGATGTAGCACGTGTTACCGCACGGGGAAACCTTGTAGGCGTGGTGACCAATGGTACTGCCGTATTGGGCCTTGGCAATATAGGACCTCTAGCATCAAAACCCGTTATGGAAGGCAAGGCCGTATTATTTAAAAAATTCGCCAATATTGATGTGTTCGATATTGAATTAGATGAAACTGACGTTGACAAGCTCGTCGACATTATCGCCGCCCTTGAGCCAACCTTTGGCGGCATTAACTTAGAAGACATTAAAGCGCCCGAATGCTTCCTGGTTGAGCAAAAATTGCGCGAGCGAATGAATATACCCGTCTTCCATGACGACCAACACGGAACAGCCATCGTCTCTGCCGCAGCTGTCTATAACGGTTTGCGTGTTGTAGAAAAAAACATTGAAGATATAAAACTGGTCGTCACCGGTGCAGGTGCTGCAAGCATAGCCTGCGTAGATCTTTTGGTGAGCATGGGACTACGGAAAGAAAATGTCCGCATGATCGACCGCAATGGGGTTATATACAAAGGCCGAGAGGTCGGTATGAACCCTTGGAAAGAAAATTACGCTGTGGACACCACGGATCGCACTCTGGACGATGCCATTGCTGATGCCGATTTGTTCCTGGGATTATCCGGCCCCGGAATTCTCAAAGCTCACATGGTGAAGAAGATGGCGGCCAACCCACTGATTCTGGCCATGTCTAACCCCACACCAGAAATTATGCCAGAAATAGCCAAAGCCGCCAGGCCGGATGCCATTATTGCTACTGGTCGTTCCGACTACCCCAATCAGGTTAACAACGTACTTTGTTTCCCCTTTATCTTCCGTGGCGCCCTTGATTGCGGCGCAACCGTCATCAACGACGCTATGAAACAAGCCTGCGTCAAGGCCATCGCCGACCTGGCTCATAGAGAAACATCTCAAGTCGTCGCTGAAGCCTATGCTGGCGAGGAATTAAAGTTTGGACCAGACTACCTGATTCCAAAACCCTTCGATCCCCGTTTAATTGAAGAAGTGCCACTGGCTGTAGTAAAGGCTGCCATGGAAAGTGGTGTGGCAACACGTCCCATTGAGGACATGGAAGCTTATCGCAACAAGTTACACTCCTATGTCAGCCGTAGCCGCCTATTCATGCAACCAATGATTGAACTGGCTCGCAAAAACCCACCCCGCATTGCCTATGCAGAAGGGGAAAATGATGATGTACTACATTCCATGCAAGGAATTGTCGATGAGAAAGTAGCCAAGCCTATTTTGATCGGGCGCCCTGCCGTCATCAAACGAAAAATTGAGGACATGAGACTGAGGGTCCGCCCCGGGATTGATCTTGAAATCTTCGATCCAGAAGAAGGTGACCACCACCAAAATTATTGGCAGCATTACCACCAATGTGTGGGCCGCTCAGGTGTTTCTGTGGAAGCTGCTCAAAATGCTATCCATAACAACAACACAGTATTGGCTGCCATCATGGTGGCTCTTGGCGATGCCGATGCGCTAGTCTGCGGCAAAGTGGGCCGCTATGACGAACACCTCAAAAACATCCAAAGTATTATTCCTTCAAGCAATGCAGACGGTCATGTGTCATCTATCTGCGTACTACTACTGGAGGATGGACCTTTATTTCTGGCTGACCCCTTCGTCAATGTTGACCCTTCCGAGGATCAAATCGTAACCATATCCAAAGACGCCATCCGCTTTGCAAAAAGCTTTGGCATTAAACCCAAGGTTGCATTGCTGTCCCACTCCAATTTTGGCACTTACGATGATGAGTCCGCCCACAAGATGAAACGCGCCTCCGAACGCTTGCGTCATCAGTTACCCGATGTGCAAATCGAAGGTGAAATGCATGCCATGTCTGCACTCAATGAAACACTTCGCCAGAGTATCTGCAAAGACGCCAACCTAAGTGGCCGCGCCAACGTACTGATTATGCCCAATATGGATGCTGCCAGTATTGCCTTAGGATTAATTCGCTCATTAACTAATGCTCGCTTAGTCGGGCCATTCCTCTATGGCCTCGATAAACCAGCGCATATTTTGATCCCCTCTGTTTCTGGCAGAGGAATACTGAATATGACAGCGATGATCGGTACAGATATTCATGCGCAAGCCGAGCAGAGTTAACTAAAATACAGGCATTAAAAAACGCGGCAAATGCCGCGTTTTTTAATGCCTGATACAGCCCAAAACCGTAGAGTTATTTACAGTAGAACGAATTAAGAATAGGAGACCATTTAATAATGAGGAGGCCGTTCATCTAAATCATCGCCATCTGGTCGATCAGTATCTAATTCTTTCATTCGGTTAACCAAAAGCTCGTATTGAACCAGAAGCGCATCAATCTGATCCTGCTGTCGACAAATTACCTCGTTCAGCTGCTGAATTGTATCTTCCTGATACGCCAATTTGGTTTCCACTTCTACCAAACGGTCATCATTCATAGCCTTCCCCCTCCCGTCAAAATGTTAACACCCAAGAAAAAACCGCAGGAGATTAGGTACCCCTGCGGCTCTTCTGATTGGCATCACTTACACTGAATCAGACTTACAGCGAATCAGAATTCTCAGCCAAGTACGAAGCAACACCATTTGGGGACGCATCCATACCTTTGTCACCTTCTTTCCAGCCTGCCGGGCAAACTTCACCATGCTGTTGATGGAAACTAAGTGCATCGATCATACGCAGCATTTCATCAATGTTACGACCCAAAGGCAGATCATTGACCACCTGATGACGCACAACGCCCTCTTCATCAATCAGAAAAGAACCTCGGAAGGCAACACCTGCCGCACCAAACTCGACATCATAAGCCTGACAAATTTCATGCTTCATGTCAGCGACCAATGGATACCTCACTGGACCAATGCCACCGTCATTGATTGCCGTATTACGCCATGCGTTATGGGTAAAAACAGAATCGATAGACACGCCAATAACCTCAACACCACGCTTCTGAAATTCTTCAATACGGTGATCAAATGCAATCAACTCTGAAGGACAGACAAATGTGAAATCCAGGGGATAAAAGAAAACAACTGCCTTTTTACCCTTAATGGTTTCAGACAAGCTAAATCCATCGACAATCTCGCCGTTACCCAACACTGCACCAGAGGTGAAATCCGGGGCTGGCTTACCTACTAATACTCCCATGTGTAACTCCTTAATCAGTTAATTTTCAAGATAGCTGGGGCCAACAAACACCCCAAGTTCAAATTCGAGATAACCAATGTTACACAATCGACACAAGCTGTCTCATTGTAATTAGCTATAGCTTTAATAAGGGCTTTCTAATGCCATATAGATCATCAGGGCTATTCTGTATCGGCCTGCGTCGCTTCTTTTACTAGCTCGACCAGCTCACCTTTAGCGTGCATATCAGTCACAATGTCACAACCACCAATAAGCTCACCATTGATCCAAAGCTGAGGAAATGTTGGCCAGTTGGCGTATTTAGGCAGGTTCGCACGAATCTCTGGATTGGATAGTATATCCACATAAGCAAAACGCTCGCCGCAGGAGGTGAGCGCTTCAATAGTACGAGCTGAGAAACCGCACTGGGGCTGGCTCGGAGAGCCCTTCATATACAGAATGACCGGGTTGCCTTCCACCTGCTCACGAATGGTTTCCATAATATCCATCAATTCATACCTCTGTAGTAATAATAGTCGACTATAAAGGTCAACTATTTTACTCCTATACCAGCCTAGCTAAAACCATTTCACCAAAAAATCTACTATTAATTTACACATATCGACTTCTAATCATGATCTAAGTCAAATGCAAATGAGAATGGTTTGCATTTGCATTTGATAATTACTATAGTGACGGCCAAACATTACCTATGCATAGCTTGTGGAGATTAGAAGACCATGAACAAGACGTTTTTTGCTGCCATTATTGGCCTTAATCTTGCCGTTACGGCCCAAGCAGCACCAAGCCTGGAAGAAATGTGGGAGTTAATTCAGCAGCAGCAAGCAGAGATAACTCAACTGAAAACACAGCTTGAAACGACCGAGCAGCGGGTCACCGAAACGGAAGTTAAAGCTGAAGCCACTATTGCTGCCGTAGAAGAAGTCTCCGCAGGCCCTGTCGCCAAGCTAGCTGACTGGGCGGACAAAACCAGCATTGGAGGTTATGGAGAGTTACATTACAACAACCTGACGTCTGACAATTCTAATGAGTCAAAGAATGAAATGGACCTCCACCGTTTTGTTGTGTTTTTTGGCCACCAATATAGTGATGACCTCAGATTTTTCTCAGAACTCGAAGTCGAGCATAGCGTTGCCGGAGATGATCAAAATGGTGAAGTAGAAATCGAACAGGCCTTCATTGAATGGGATTATGCTGAAAACCATCGCGCCAAAGGCGGTGTTTTCCTAGTGCCCACAGGTATTATTAATGAAACCCATGAACCTGAGACTTTTTATGGGGTAGAACGTAATTCTGTTGAGAAAAACATTATTCCTGCCACTTGGTGGGAAGGTGGCGCCATGTTCAGCGGTGAATTTGGTGAAGGTTTCAGTTATGACGCGGGTGTCCACTCAGGGCTGTTCATTGACCCTACTAAACTAGATTCTGATGAAGCCCCAGATCCGGATTACAAAATCCGCGATGGTCGCCAAAAAACAAGTAAAGCCAAGGCTGACGATCTCGCCTACACCGGCCGCATTAAATACACAGGCATTCCTGGCCTTGAGCTGTCAGCGTCCGCTCAGTATCAGACAGATGTCTGGCAAGGTGAAAAATTCGCGGGTGAAGAAGATGCCGACGCGACGCTCTTGGAGTTTCACACCATCTATAACCATGGCCCCTTTGGTCTTCGAGCACTTTATGCTCGCTGGGATATTGATAACGTCATTGAATCCGTTAAACCCGGTGCTGACGAACAGGAGGGCTTCTACATTGAACCCTCCTACCGGCTCACCGATAAGCTGGGCATCTTTGCTCGCTTCAGCGAATGGGATAATCAAGCCGGTGACAGCAGTGATACTGAAAAACAACAATATGATATTGGTTTAAATTACTGGCTGGATGAGCGTGTGGTTCTGAAGGCAGATTACATGCACGAAGATGTTGAACAGGGTGATGAATTTCATGGCTTTAATCTGGGTATAGGGTGGAGCTTCTAATCGACCTCCATTATCAGCCCAAAAGGAGGGTCATATCGGTGGCTCTTCTTTTGGTTGCCGCCCTATTATTTTCTAGCACCACTCTGGGCAAGGGCGTTTATCAAACCGTCCCTGAATTTCTTACCGAGATTTTTGCCCCAGAAGAACCCCAACAAGACTATTTATGGCTAACGCCAGAACTAAAAGCCAGCGCCAGTGAGATTATTAACCACCCCGTGCGTGGCCTGAGGATACGCTACTGGCGATCGGACGAGAAAACCGTCTGGGTTATGGAAGAAATTGGTAAAGAATTACCTATCACTATTGGCGTGGTGGTAAGTCAAGACAACATAGAGAAAATCAAAATATTGGCCTTCCGGGAAAGCCGTGGCTGGGAAGTCCGCTATGCCGCATTTACGGCTCAGTACCAAGGTGTCAAAATAACACCCTATAACAAACTAGATTCACATATTGATGGTATCACTGGCGCCACACTATCAGTTCGAGCGGTGACAAAGGTCGCCACACTCGCGCTTCACTACCATCAACAGGTCTCTCAATCAGAATCTAAGCAAGCACGAAACAAACAAACTCAAGATAAAGAGAGCAACCAACTTGTCACTGAAGCTCCGTAAAACCGTTATTCTCAACCTGCGCTGGCATCGGCGTATAGGGTTATCCGTGGTCATTATGGTGATATTCTTGGCCATTACCGGTCTGCTGTTAAATCACTCACCCTCCCTGTCGCTCAGCAAAAATACACTTCGATATAGCTGGCTTATGGATTGGTATGGTTTTGAAAAGACAGCGTTAACAGGGTTTAACTTGGAAGGACAGTGGTTAAGCCACTCAGGACACACGGAGCTATTTCTAAATGCCCAACCTGTTGCCAGTTGCCAGCCACCCCTATTGGGTGCGGCTTATGTTCAATCACAATTCCTGGCCCTCTGTCAGGACGCATTAGTTATTCTCAACCCAGATGGAGAACTGGTGGAGAAACTGGATAAACTAAGCGGACTACCAAATGACGCCTCGGCCATTCAGACGGATGCCAACAAGCTATTTATAAATGCAAACCAACAAACACTGTTGTTCGACATTAACACCTTGAACATTGTATCAACTCAACACAGGCTAGAGGGTTGGAGCAAGCCATCCGCTCTGCCCTTGGAACTGGCAACTCAGTTACAAGAGCGTGAAGAACTTCCCGGCATCTCTTTAGAAACACTTATTCTCGATCTGCACAGTGGCCGTTTTTTTGGTAAAGCAGGCGTACTTTTTGTAGATTTTATCGGTTTATTAATGTGTCTGCTTGCCTTAACGGGCCTATGGGCCTGGTACAGTCACAATAAACTCCGTAAAAGCGGCGGTTAATAGCTACCTGTTTTCATCTGAAACATACTGCAGCATTTTATCTATATCGCCAGGAAGAATCGTCATTTCAAAGATACTCTCTGTCTCAGATACAAAACCTAATACAGCAATCGCCGCATCATCTATATCTTCAGGCGCCACGTTCAACCAAGAACAATTCAACGCTTCATGAACTTCTTCCCACAAGTTATGATTTTCGATACCAGGAATGATGCAAGAGGCAAGTATATTTGATCCAGACACACGCCAATCCAGATCACCCTGTCCTTTCACAGGAGCTTGATGACTGCTCATGACAGCATTAACGTTAGGAACGGGGATAACCCATTTTCCCAACAAATATGAGCCAATAGCACTGTGCTCAACACCGAAAATAGCGTTTTCTTCTGTAATTAACTTGTCATGATTTGGCCAAAAGTAATTCTGTGCCTCATGGTACTCCTCAGGTATAAGAGCACATGTAACCAACACCCCTATATCTTGCAATAGACCAGCCAACCTCGCCTCTTCACAACCGACACCAGTGGAGTAGCGCGAGAGCTGCTTATTCACATTGTCTCTATTATATTCACGCCACAAAAAAACCTACTGCGCTGCATTCATAAGCCGTATTGACTAAACTACTACCATTAATCCGTCCGGTATACTGCACTGTTTTTTAAAATCAGACATCCCTTTAAGCTATCGCTTCACCGAGAGAGACAATACCTCTTTCATAAATAGGCCCTTATTTACTCCCGTTTCCAGATAATTCCAGCCCCAAACTAACAAAGCCCCATAAGTACCCGCCCGCCCAATCGTTGCCAACACTCATAAATCCTTATAACATTCACCCATTAGGGCAGCAGGTGGCTGCCTTTTTTCGTTTTGAGGCTTTTTTGTTTTAAGCGAATGCGACTTAGTATTGGGGTCTATTGGAACCAGTGGCACTAAAACGACAGATATTGGGACGACAGGCATGAGCAGCAGTGCATTAATGAACAACTACGGCACCCGGAAAATCACTCTCAGCAAAGGCCAAGGGGTTTGGGTTTGGGATGATCAAGGTAATCGCTACCTAGATGCTGTTTCAGGTATAGCTGTCTGCGGCCTTGGTCACGCTCACCCCTTGGTGACAAAAGCCATTGCTGATCAAGCCGCCACCCTGACCCACTGCTCAAACCTCTACAATATTCCAGTCCAAGAAGCCCTTGCTGAACAGCTGCGGGATATCTCTGGGATGACCAAGTTATTCTTTAGCAACTCGGGGGCTGAGGCCAACGAAGCTGCTATTAAACTGGCTCGGCTTTTTGGTCATAAAAAAGGGATTGCTGAGCCGGCCATTATCGTGATGGAAAACTCATTCCACGGTCGAACCCTAGCCACCCTGTCAGCTACGGGAAATCGCAAAGTGCACGCCGGTTTTGAGCCACTGGTAAGAGGGTTTGTTCGGGCACCATTCAACGATCTCAAGTCCTTGAAAACAATTGCTGCCAATAATAAAAATATTGTTGCGGTACTCGTTGAGCCTATTCAGGGTGAAGGCGGTATTCACACGCCATCTGAAGATTACCTACCCGGCATTCGTCAAATCTGTGATGACCAAGGCTGGTTGATGATGCTCGATGAGATTCAAACGAGTAATGGGCGTACCGGGCGTTACTTTAACTATCAGCACTACGACTTTCTTCCGGATGTGGTAACTACGGCAAAAGGACTCGGCAATGGCGTGCCCATAGGTGCCTGTCTGGCAGGTGAAAAAGCAGCTGATCTGATGCAACCCGGTAGTCATGGCTCTACCTTTGGCGGCAATCCATTAGCCTGCGCCGCTGGATTAGCGACGGTCAAAACAATCATTAACGATGGACTGTGTGAACAAGCACAGATCATGGGTAACTATATAAAAGAACAGCTGACCAGTAAATTGGCTAACTGTCCCCATGTGGTAGACATTCGAGGTCAAGGCTTGATGCTGGCAATTGAGCTGAGTGAACCTTGTGGCTTACTGGTAGATAAAGCTGCCGAACAAGGGTTGCTTATCAATGTTACCGCTCAGACAGTCATTAGATTATTACCACCCCTGATCATTAATCATGAAGAAGCGGATCAGCTGGTAGATATCTTGAGCCCGCTGATCAGTCAAGGATTATAGACCGTGGATAAAAACAATATGGCACTTAGGCATTTTTTGACACTACAAGACCTGTCAAAACAAGAACTAAAACAACTGTTGCAGAGAGCTATTGATCTTAAAACGGCACATCGTAACGGCACAGCTGTCCAACCTTTTTCAGGCAAAGTGCTGGCAATGATTTTTGAAAAATCTTCTACCCGCACAAGAGTGTCCTTTGAGGCAGGTATGGCTCAACTGGGAGGAAGTGCCTTATTTCTCTCCCCCAATGACACACAACTGGGGCGGGGCGAGCCCATCGAAGACTCTGCCAGAGTGATTTCTAGCATGGTAGATATCATCATGATTCGCACCTATGGACACGATGAGTTACAGAAATTCGCAAACTATTCATCGGTGCCTGTTATCAATGCACTCACGGATGATTATCACCCCTGTCAGCTGCTCGCGGATATGCAGACCTACATGGAACATCGCGGCAGTATTCAAGGCAAGAAAGTAGTCTGGGTTGGCGATGGCAATAATATGTGTCAGTCCTATATGAACGCTGCTGATATGCTGGACTTTCAACTCATCATTGCCTGCCCTGAAGGTTACGAACCATCCTCCGCGTTGCTCGAAAAATTCAATGACCGGGTCTCCATTGTTCGCGACCCTGCTTCGGCGATAGTCGATGCAGACCTGGTTGTCACCGACACCTGGGCCTCAATGGGGCAAGAGGAAGAAAAGCAACTCAGGGAACAAGCTTTCTCAGGCTTTCAGGTCAACGAAGAAGTAATGGCTCTGGCGCATAAAGACGCGCTCTTTATGCACTGCCTACCAGCCTACCGTGGACTGGAAATCAGCGATACGATTATGGAATCTAAATGGTCCGTAGTTTGGGATGAGGCAGAGAACCGGCTCCACGCACAAAAAGCACTGTTAGAATTTTTTTTAAACCAAATGACGCATCAATAGCCACTACACATCTAAGCACTACACATAGCGAGCACCATCAGCACCTGAAGAAGGCAAATATGGGTACTCTGTTGCTAAGAGAATTTTCATGGATCCAATAACCCAAGGCATCGTAGGTGCAGCATTAGCACAAACCAAAGGTGAAACAAAAACTCTGGCCAAGGCCGGGGTGATTGGCGCTCTGTCTGGTATGGCACCCGATCTTGATATACTGATACGCTCATCCACTGATCCGTTGCTTGCGTTGGAGTATCACCGGCAATTTACCCATTCCCTGTTGTTTATTCCATTCGGGGCACTGATATGTGCTCTTGTGTTCTATCCGTTGTTTGCAGGCCGCTGGCAGTTAAGTTTTAAGTCCATCTACCTTTGGAGTCTGCTAGGTTTTGCAACCCACGGAGTACTGGATGGATTTACTAGTTACGGCACCCAGCTACTCTGGCCTATCACTAACTATCGTTTTTCTTGGGATATCATCTCGGTGATCGACCCTCTATTTTCACTACCCTTACTGCTGCTAATACTGCTGTGTTCAACACTGAAATCCCGGCGCTATCTTTATGGCGCATTGGTTTGGGGCACGCTTTACCTAAGTATCGGGGCAATTCAACATGAACGGACACTGGATATAGGCCGTCAGATTGCCGCAGAACGGGGACACCAACCATTGCGCCTGGAAGCCAAACCCAGTTTTGCCAATATAGTGGTGTGGAAGCTGGTGTATGAAACTGATCAAAAATTTTATGTAGATGCAGTCAAACCAGGGATATTTAAACCGCGTACTTGGGTAGGAAGTAGTACTGACAAGATCAATTTGGCTAAGGACTTTCCCTGGCTGGACGTGAACTCCCAGCAAGCCAAGGATCTTGAACGCTTCAGCTGGTTCTCTGTTGATTACCTAGGAAAGGATCCTGAAGACAACATGGGAATAGTCGATATTCGCTATTCACTCCGGCCCCATCAAATTGCCCCCTTGTGGGGAATTAAGCTCTCCAAGGCCCAAGATAGTGGGCAACATGTCGATTTTTTCACTCGCCGAGAAAACCGCATGGAACGTCTGGAAAAGCTAATAGCCATGTTTTTTGAGTAATCAAATTCACTATTACCACTTCTCTGTTTTAGAGAACACATTATATAAGGCCCTCTAGGCATTTCAGTGCTTCTTCTCTTTTTGTAGGGTAATACCTATAAAGACCGAGAAAACAATTTCCTCATCATTGAAAATAAAACAGTGTGCAAAAGAGCCTTGAGGAACTTCGGCAATATTAGTCCGCGTTTCTCTCGGGCCCGTTAAGCTTGGCATACGGTTTCATCATGCCCCCACCCATTAGTGCTTGCCGCCAAAGGTCGGTGACCTGCTCACTACTACTAATACCCGTTTTACACCACGTAGAAAAATGTTCACAGTTATTGAAAACCAGATCAAAAGCAAATTCACCTAGGCGACTTTCTGCTCGCTCCATCACCGCCTCCACAGAAAAATCCAGTGCGTCAACATGTAAACCTCGGAGGCTATCCATTAATTTATTCAGTCCCTGACTGGTTCGATCAACTAGGTCTCCGCTCTCTAGGTTTTCAATAAACTTCGTGTAATCCCTGACGTAGATATCATCATTCTTAGCAAACTCCTCCAAACTCGTACGACGCACCAGTCTGGGCGTCATCCAGTAACTGCTAGTGTAGTGAATAACGGTTCCATCGCCCGCATCAATGCCATGGTGGACATACATACCACCAAAACGACGCACGTAAATATGATCACCTCGAGACATAATTAAAAATCCAACTCAAAAAAATGCGGCTACTAATCATAGCACTCTGATTAGAGTGCTATGAAAGATAGATATGATCTAAAGCGATGATTATGCGGACTTGCGACTGAAAAAAATGACTTACTACTAATAAAAATTACTGATCACAAAGCAACTGGGCTTCGGCCACATCCAATGTTCCTTCATAGATAGCACGCCCAGTAATGGCACCGAGAATACCCTGATTAGCGACCCGATTGAGCGCCACAATGTCATCCATGTTAGTAATGCCGCCAGAAGCAATCACGGGAATAGAGGATGCCTTAGCCATTGCCAAAGTCGCCTCCACATTAACGCCCTGCATCATCCCGTCACGATCAATATCCGTGTACACAATCGCACTAACGCCATCTGACTCAAATCGTTTCGCCAAATCTGCAGCTTTGACTTCCGTTACCTCAGCCCAGCCATCTGTAGCGACCAGACCTTTTTTAGCATCAATACCAACAATAATATGCCCTGGAAACTGCTGACACATCTCAGTAACAAATTCAGGTTCTTTAACGGCTTTGGTACCAATAATGACGAACTCAACACCGGCTTTTAGATAAGCTTCTATCGTCTCACCATTCCGAATACCACCGCCAATCTGAATGGATAAATCAGGGTATGCCCTGGCAATAGCGGTCACCACCTCGCCATTGACCGGCTCACCAGCAAACGCACCATTTAAATCAACCAGATGTAAACGCCGTGCTCCTGTTTCTACCCAACGAGCAGCCATATCAACAGGACTGCCTGCAAATACGGTAGAGTCTTCCATACGGCCTTGGCGAAGACGGACGCATTCACCATCTTTAAGATCAATAGCGGGGATTATCAGCACGAATTAATTCCTGTCACATCTAACGTTAAAAGTTGATTGTTTCATGACTTATTGCGGTTGGGTTTACCACAGCCCTATTTATTGCCGTATACCACTTCTACAAAACTGAACAGCTGATCATTTCCCCTGCCAATTGACAAAGTTACTGAGTAATTGCAGCCCAGCTGTGTGACTTTTCTCCGGGTGAAATTGCACGGCAAACAGATTATCTCGAACCAATGCTGCCGCAAATTTCACAGAATAATCACAGGTACCCGCCACCAACTCTTGCTGGCTTTCATCCACAAAATAACTGTGTACAAAATAGAAGCGGCTATCCTGATCTATACCCTGCCACATGGGGTGGTCAATGGCTTGATGCACCCGATTCCAACCCATGTGCGGGACTTTAATCTTGTCACCATTGGCATCATGGAGATCACGACCAAAAAAGCGTACTTTTCCCGGCAGCAGCCCCAAACAATCAACACCATTATTTTCTTCACTGTGCTCAAGTAACGCCTGCATCCCGACGCAAATACCTAGAACCGGTTTTTCCTCGATGGCTTTAGCCACCAATTTGTCAAAACCGAGTCGGCGAATTTCCGCCATGCAATCTCGGATAGCACCCACACCGGGGAATACCACTCGATCGGCATCAGCCACTTCTGCGGCATCCGCCGTCACAATCACTTCAGCGCGTGGAGCCACGTGCTCAAGTGCCTTTGACACAGAGTGAAGATTGCCCATGCCATAATCGAGCACAGCAATACGAGTACGAAAGTCTGTCATAAGAAGTTCTATTTATAGCGTGTCTGTATCAGAAAGCAGCCTTCATTAACTAGGCGCTTTCTTATAGGGTTCCTTTGGTCGAAGGGGTCACTCCGGCCATTCGTGGATCCAATTCAATGGCCATACGCACCGCGCGGCCAAACGCCTTGAATATCGTCTCTATCTCGTGGTGAGCGTTGCTGCCACGAAGATTATCGATATGTAATGTTGTCCCTGCATGATTCACAAACCCCTGAAAAAACTCATAGGTCAGATCCACATCAAAATCCTTCACCTTCGGACGGGAGAAGTCGACAAACATTTCCAAGCCTGGTCGACCCGAAAAATCCACAACCACGCGAGACAGTGCCTCATCTAAAGGGACATACGCATGCCCGTAACGACGAATACCTTTTTTATCACCCAATGCCTGATGGAATGCTTGGCCCAAAGTAATGCCAATATCCTCAACGGTGTGGTGGTCGTCAATGTGGGTATCCCCGTTAGCTTTTACACTGATATCAATCAGACCGTGGCGGGCTATCTGATCCAACATGTGTTCGAGAAAAGGCACACCCGTATCAAAACTGGATTGACCAGTACCATCGAGATTAACCTCAACGGTAATTTGTGTCTCTAGGGTGTCACGGCTTACAACCGCTTTACGTTCCACCATGTCTGTCTCCAACAGTTCTACACTCTAATAGCCGAGTGGGCGTATTATAGAGCGCCCACTGCCGCCCTTCCATAAGAAGCATGAATTGATTACACTTCTTGATCGTTATTATTCAGTGTTCACGCAGAAAAAGATGCGCTTTCGAATCCCCCACATCATTCTCGCCTGCCTTCTAGCCCTCTCTACCCTATGGCTAGGCCAGACGGCTGCCGCGCATATTCACCTGGATAATGACAATATTAATTGTGAGCTCTGCCTTAGCTCTAACACTGGTGAGACCAGTCTAGAATCCACCCCCTCGACCTTTCTGGTTGAGTCGTCAGCTAACGTTATTGCGGCCGCCAACTTCTCCGCACCCATACTCACCCCCGTTGCACCACGCAATAGCCGTGCGCCCCCTGCCCTATAGCCAACACAGAACCAAACTTACTCACGTTCTTGCTATAGGATTTATTGACCATGAAAAATGCTTTTATGGCAGCGTTGGCCTTGTCCAGCCTGCCCTGTGCTGTCGTCGCACAAAATATCACGCACAACGAATATGAACTCAATGAGGTGGTGATATCGGCCTCTCCCCTTGAAGAAAGTTCTGCTGGGATCAATCAAGCCGTCAGCGTGCTAACCGGTGAAAGTCTCCATAGCAAAGCTGCAGCGACCATCGGAGAAACGCTTCAGGATGAACCGGGTGTTACCAACTCAGGTTTTGGTCCTGGTGTTGGTAAACCCGTGATCCGTGGACAAGCGGGTAATCGTGTCAAAGTCATGCAAGACAGCCTAGGTACGCTCGATGCCTCATCAGCAAGTGGCGACCACGCGATTACCACAGAAGCACTACTAGCCGAACGCATTGAAGTACTCCGTGGTCCGGCCACACTCCGCTATGGCAACGGTGCCATCGGTGGTGTTGTCAATGTCATCGACAATCGTATCCCCGATGAACTACCCGATGAAACCACCGGCGCTTTTGAATACCGTCACAACATGGTCAGCGACCAGAACAGCACCGTAATGCTGCTCGAGGGAGCACTAAGTGAAACACCCGTGGGAAACTGGGCCTGGCATCTGGATGGGCTGTACCGTGATAGTAACAACACCAAAATCAAGGGCTATGCCCAGCAGCTCGAGCCAGGAGAAGATCCCGCTGACAATCGACGTACCCACGGCTATATCGATAACACCGACACCCAAGCTACTGCGGGGACCGCCGGTTTATCCTGGATTGGAGAAAAAGGCTTTGTAGGTATCTCTATCAGTGAGATGGAAAACTTCTACGGTATTCCTCCTGAGTCTTACCGTAACGATGAAACACCCGAACTGATTCAGATCGATATGGAGCAAACCCGGTTTGACCTGAAAGCCGAGTGGGCCGACGTGCTTCCCGGATTTGAACTTGGCCGGTTTCGAGTCAGTCACAATGATTACGAACATGTGGAAATTGAGAATGGCACCAAAGGCACCCGCTTTACCAACGAAGCTATTGAGGCTCGAGTTGAGCTGTTACACCAAGAGGTTGTAGGATGGACCGGTGCGATTGGATTTCAAATTGAAGATCGCCAGTTTGCCGCCATTGGTGATGAGGCCTTTATTCCAAAATCAGATATTAATAATAGGGGGCTATTTTGGGTAGGAGAAACCAATCACGGTGATTGGAGCTACGAACTGGGACTGAGGTTAGACCGGCAAACCATTGACCCCGATGACAATTCAGAAATTAGTCATAATACCCAAAGCCTCTCCTTAGGAGGACTATGGCAAATGACAGATAGCCAAAGCCTGAGCTTATCCCTTAGTCATGCCCAGCGAGCTCCGTCAGTAGAAGAGCTCCTCTCCTTTGGCCCTCACCACGCTAGTGAAAGCTTTGATATTGGCAATCCAGACCTCGACGAGGAAACCAGTCAAAATGTCGAGTTTGGCTACCAATATCACGGTGCCATAGACCTAAGTATCAACCTGTTCTACAACGCCATCGACGACTTCATCTTTAAAAGAAACACCGGACTTGTCGACCCAGATGACGAACTGTCAATTTTTCAATTTCAGCAAGAGGATGCGAGTTTCAAGGGGGTTGAAGCCAATATGGGCCTCCAGTTGAGTGATACGTGGCGACTAGAATTATTTGGTGATCATGTACGTGCCGAACTGGATAACAGCGGCGATGTTCCGCGTATCCCACCCCTTCGCTATGGTCTATCGCTGGGTTACCAAGCAGACCAATGGAGTACTAGGCTAAAGTTGACTGAAGTCGAAGAACAAGACCAGCCAGGTGAATTTGAGGAAAAAACAACGGGTTATACCCGACTCGATGGTCACATTCATTATCACCTAGACACAGTAAATGGCACCTGGATACTATCCCTCAAAGCCAATAACCTATTGAACGAAGAAATCCGCAACGCCACCTCTTTTTTACGAGAAATAGCACCAGAACCTGGCCGCAGTCTGGAACTGGGAGCACGTTTAAGTTTCTAACCATTAGCTGACAGTCGACGTCGCTTTAGAGTAAACAATCACGGCCATTGCGAGTAAGATCATTACTCGCAATGGCCATTGAGTTTTTATAAGGGAGTGTCTGTGTTGAGGTTATTGAAACTATTTTTTGCTCTGTCTTTTCTACTAGGATTGGTCGCCGTGGGCGGCATCACCTATCTACTGGTGGGGGTAGACCCCAACACCTACAAACCCGAACTGGAAAAGCTTGCCCATCAAAATAATATTGAACTCTCCATTGAGGGTGACCTTCGCTGGTCTTTCTACCCCAACTTGGCCGTTCATGCCGGCACTACCTCCCTATCCGGAAAAGAAGCAGGCATTCCCGACATTCACTTTGAGCAAGCAGACTTTATTCTGGACTGGAAAGCGCTGCTATCACGCACCATTCGCCTTCGAGCCATTACCATCGATGGCGCCAATATTAGAGCAGAATCTGTCATAGAGGCCGCCAGTGTAGCTGCCCTACCCGGTGCAGCCGCGTCAACACAGACATCTCTGTCAACTGAATTACCCTTTGAATTAGCCATTGATAAGTTAGCTCTGACAAACAGCCGCATCGTATTGGTAACGCCCGGTGCCCCAGATAAACGCCTCGAACAATTAAATTTCACTAGCGAAGGGTTAAATCTCGACGGCAAGCCCTTCTTGATGACCCTAGCCGTTTCGACAACCCTACCAGACCAACCTAATCCCATCAGTATTGCACTAAACACCCAACTTACATTGCAGTTAGAGGAGCAACAGGCCTCACTATCAAATGCAAAGCTGACCATAAATGGATTTAACCAGTTACCGCTGAGCCTTGGCTTCAATGCACTCTACGATGGCCAAAAGGACTCCCTGACCCTCAATACAATTCAGGGCAAGCTCGGCTCTGCTGACATAAAGGGCAACGTGACCGTCGTCAAGTTGAAGTCCTCACCAGCAGTGGCGGGTGAACTTTCGCTTCAAAATCTGTTGTTAGCGGAGCTACCCATTGAGGCACCCGACGGTTTTAGGAAGATCAACATCCAATCACAGTTTTCCGCCTCGGAACAATCTATCGAACTTAATAACCTGACACTGTCACTTGATGACGTCAATGTGGGTGGAAAATTGTCTCTCAAGCTTACTAGCCCCCGCCAATTAGAGATGACCTTGAATGGCGATAGACTGACACTACCCGCTAGCAATGAGAATGAGAGCGGTAGCGATCAAACTGGCTTACTGACCCCCATTCTTGCACCACTGGCACTATTGGAGGGAGGCAAAGGCCACATAGAACTCAATCTCGCCAGCCTCACCAGTGATGATATACACATAGAAAAACTCCACCTCAATCTGTTTACCAACGGCAAGGTCGTCAATATCACTGATTTATCTGGCCAGGTTTTTGGTGGTCGCTTTCAAGTAACCACCAAAGCCGATCTTCGAAACAAAGTACCCTCTGTGACATTTTCCAAGCAGTTAGTTGATATCGATCTGCACCAGACCCTGTCTACACTGGCGGAACAATCTGATGTTCGCGGAACGCTGTCCATGGACTTCAGTGGCACCACAAACGGCGATACTCAAGAAACACTGACAGCCAATGTTAATGGCCGTGGTAAATTCAGTGTTAAAAACCTACAGGTCGACAACATCAACGTGGAACGCAGTTATTGTGAAATGGCCGCACTGATAGAGAAAAAACCGACCACCAACCAAACTTGGCCCAACAGTACGCTACTGAGTGATTTACAAGGTGACATCCAATGGCGGGATCAACATATCCTCTTGCCGGGCTTCACCACTGGCCTCGGCAACCTAGCCATCGCCGGAAATGGCACGATCTTCCTCGATAAAGAGACATACGATATGTTGATTACCGCCAATCTTCACGGAGATCACACCTCCGAAACGGGCTGTCTGGTGAAGAGTAAACGAATTCAAAACCGAGACATCCCTCTCCGGTGCAGAGGCTCTTTCTCAGATGATGGTGGTGGTAATTGTCTACCGGACTCGCAGTTCATCAGCCAATTATTGCAAGAGAAACTTCAAAATGTACTGTTTGACAAACTACTAAAAAAACCAGATGGGAATACCACTACCGATAGCCCTGATACCTCTGCTCCAGAAGAAGAAAAAGACGCCAATCAACAGGTTATTGAGAATCTATTAAAAGGCATTTTCCGATAGTGGGTGCAGAGTAGAGAACCATAAAAAGAATGAGTAACCCCTTTTCCCAGCAGTTGCTGAATTGGTTTGATCAGCATGGTCGCAAGGACCTCCCCTGGCAGCGGGGGATTACCGCTTATAGGGTGTGGGTATCAGAGATCATGCTGCAACAAACTCAAGTCACCACTGTTATCCCCTATTACCAACGATTTATGGCTAGCTTCCCGACCATAGAGACACTAGCCAGCGCTCCTCAAGATCAAGTACTGCATCACTGGACAGGCCTTGGCTACTATGCGCGGGCCAGAAATCTGCACAAAACGGCACAAATAGTCGTCAATGAATTTAAGGGAACACTTCCAGATTCCGTTGAACAACTGGAAACATTACCTGGAATTGGGCGCTCAACCGCCGGGGCAGTCCGTGCCATTGCCTTCCAGAAACCGGCCACCATCCTCGATGGCAATGTAAAACGAGTACTGGCCCGCTACCATGCCATTGATGGCTGGCCCGGACAGAAGGCCGTCAGCAACCAGTTATGGACTGTCGCCGAACAACATACACCTAGCGTAAGAATTGCCGACTACACACAGGCTATTATGGACCTGGGGGCGACCCTTTGTACTCGCACTCGACCACGGTGCCAAGAGTGCCCCCTCTCCAATGAATGCCAAGCATTCAAGACCAACAATCCCACGAGTTATCCCGGTAAGAAACCTCACCGAGAACAACCCATCCGAAAATGTCTGTTCCTGATCATTCGTAATCCGGCGGGCGAAATACTCCTAGAACAGCGCCCGGCTAGCGGACTATGGGGCGGACTTTGGGTCTTTCCCCAGTGCGATAAGGAAGCAGAGATCAAAGATATCTGTAACCAATTAAACTGTCACGTGGATAGCTGGCAGCTACTTCCGCAGAAGCGCCACACCTTCAGCCACTTTCATCTGGACTACCGGCCAGTGCTGATCACTGCCAAACAACAGTCATACATCATGGATAGCCCTTCCATAGTCTGGTATAACCCTACCTCACCACTGGACGTGGGCACAGCCCAACCCGTGAAGCAGCTTCTGCAACAACTGACAGCATAAGGGACACACCAATGTCACGTATGGTTCACTGTAAGAAATTAAATAAAGAACTTGAAGGTCTCGATGCCGCGCCATTCCCTGGCCCAAAGGGGCAGGAGATCTATGAAAATATATCCAAACTGGCCTGGGGTGAATGGATCGAACACCAGACTAGGCTGATCAACGAAAAACACCTGAATATGATGGATATGACAGCCCGAACCTACCTCAACGAACAGCGAGATAAATTCTTGTCAGGTAAAGAATTTGACGAAGCTGAAGGTTACGTCCCTCCATCAGAATAATTTTCATCACAGCCTTGACGACATACAGGCGAGAAGGTTTAATACGCGCCTCTTGCCACATAGCCATGTGGCAAGACTTGTCACAAGACAATGCCCAGATAGCTCAGTCGGTAGAGCAGAGGATTGAAAATCCTCGTGTCGGCGGTTCGATTCCGTCTCTGGGCACCACCATTCTAAAGGCCTGCGACCAATCGCAGGCCTTTTTGGTTTCTGGACTTAGCCCTAGACATTCTTAATCCCGCATCACAAATACGACCCTACAAAAAATTCATATCTAAATGTGGGAAAGCGCTTATCAATTCACCCCTGAAGTAATCTTCGTACGAAGTGCTTTATATCTTCGAGCACAAACCTACCAAGAGCGAGAACCCTTATGACAACAGCCTTGCATTCCTTACTACATTAGCTGGTAGAACCTCAGGTACTGGATATATCTGTATGGATCTAATGTTATAGAGCGGGTAGAGAAACAACGCTCCATCTGCCTCGATCATGATGTAATTACCCTTTAAGAGATCTTCCGTCTGCTTTGTGACGGTGGAAGGGTTCATCTGTTCTGGAAAATCAAAACATGCTTTGTTTCCATCAGTAAAGTAGATCGTCATCCCACGATTACTGGCCATACTTATCTCCTGATACGTTATGCGCTACAAAATTAACAGTGTCAGTATCCCTTTGCCGAGGGGATACTAGAATAAGCAACATCGCATTCTTTATAGTCATAGCCTATTGGCTTGTAAACTTCTTAGTAAAATTGAAAATAATAATGGTCTTACTTAAATCATGTTGAGAAATAAATTAACACAAAAATCATATCAATATTTAAAAAAACAATCACTCTAAAACAAAAAACCCCTATCGCTGATTCAGTGATAGGGGCTTCTTAATACTAAGCTATGATCTACATTAGATATCAATACAACTTAAAGTGCCTTTCCCAACAAATCATTCAACGTAGTGCTAGGACGCATTGCTGCCTCAACTTTTTCCGGATTTGGTTGGTAATACCCTCCCATATCTACAGGGTGTCCCTGAGCAGTATTGAGTTCATCGATAATTTTTTGTTCATTATCGCTAAGATCCTGTGCAAGCTTGGTGAAGGCAGTTTGAAGTTCGGTATCTTCTGTTTGCTCAGCCAATGCCTGAGCCCAATAAAGCGCCAAGTAGAAGTGGCTTCCTCTGTTGTCCAGCTGCCTCACTTTACGTGAAGGCGACTTGCCATTCTCCAAGAACTTTCCAGTGGCTTGATCCAATGTGTTGGCCAGAATCTGTGCTTTCGCATTACCCGTTTTGGCAGCCACTTCTTCCAGTGAGACCGCAAGCGCCAAGAACTCACCCAATGAATCCCAACGCAAGTGACCTTCTTCTGCAAATTGTTGCACGTGCTTGGGAGCAGAACCTCCAGCGCCAGTTTCAAACAGCCCTCCCCCGGCCATCAGCGGCACAATAGACAGCATTTTTGCACTGGTGCCCAATTCCAAAATAGGGAACAGGTCTGTCAGATAATCTCGTAATACATTACCCGTAACGGAAATCGTATCTTTGCCATGTCTCAAGCGCTCCATGGTGAAGCGAATAGCTCTATCTGGCGTGAGAATAAAGATTCTGAGACCCTCGGTATCGTGATCTTTCAGGTATTTCTGTACCTTTTTTATCATTTGAGCATCGTGACCACGTTTCTCATCCAGCCAAAAAACTGTAGGCATTCCACTTGCGCGTGCCCGTGTTACCGCCAATTTCACCCAATCTTGGATAGGCGCATCTTTAGCCTGACACATGCGCCAAATGTCGCTTTCGCCAACACCTTCGTGTTGAAGGAGCACGTTGCCACTTTGGTCCACAATACGCATCGTCCCATCAGCTGGAACCTCGAAAGTTTTATCGTGTGAACCGTATTCTTCTGCTTTTTGGGCCATCAAGCCCACGTTGGGAACCGTTCCCATTGTGGTTGGGTCGAAGGCATCATGGTGCTTACAGAAGTTGATCACTTCTTGGTAAATAGTGGCATAACAGCTATCTGGTATTACCGCTTTTGTATCTTTCAACTTACCGTGGGCATTCCACATCATGCCGCCACTGCGAATCATCGCTGGCATTGAGGCATCTACAATCACATCGCTAGGTACATGTAAGTTGGTAATACCTTTATCGGAGTCGACCATGGCCATTTCTGGACGTGTTTCGTAACAGCGACGGAAAGCGTCTTCAACTTCTACCCGTTTTGAATAGGGCAAATTGTCAATTTTTCGCAAGACACTACCTATACCATCATTGGGGTTAATATCCAGCTCTTTAAGCGTTTTAGCATATTTTTCAAAGGCATCCTTAAAATAAACCGTTACCGCATGACCAAAAATAATAGGGTCAGAAACCTTCATCATGGTGGCTTTTAGATGCAGTGAAAACAACATATTACCTTTTCTAGCACCCTCCATTTCCTCATCCAGAAACTTACGTAGCGCCCTTGTGCTCATATACATAGCGCTGATAATTTCGCCTTCCTGTACAGCAATATTTTCCTTTAGAACGGTTACTTTTCCATCGTTCTCAACTAATTCTATTTTCAGGGTATCGGCTTTATCCATAGTGGTGGCGATATCACTGTGATAAAAATCACCGCTGCGCATATGGGCAACGTGTGTTCTCGATGACTGACTCCATTTCCCCATGGAGTGGGGATGGTTTCGCGCATATTGCTTCACCGCTGCCGGAGCACGTCGATCAGAATTACCCTCGCGTAAAACAGGGTTTACCGCACTGCCCAATATTTTGGAGTAGCTCGCTTTAATGGCTTCTTCTTCTGCATTTTTGGGTACTTCTGGGTATGCCGGAATAGCGTAACCATGTGACTGCAGTTCGGTGATAGCTTCAATCAACTGAGGGATAGAGGCACTGACATTCGGCAATTTGATGATATTGGCGTTAGGGTCTTGAGTCAGCTCACCTAGCTCACTGAGAGTATCCGGTACTTTTTGATCATCAGATAAACTTTCAGGAAAGGCTGAGAGAATTCGTGCAGCGAGTGATATGTCGCTGGTCTCCACGTCAATATCCGCGGTAGCAGTGAATAACTTAACGATGGGAAGTAAAGAATACGTTGCCAGTGCTGGCGCTTCGTCTGTAATGGTATAAATGATTTTGGCTTGTTGTTCGGTCATATCACTCCCTCTCTCAATCGTCTGAATGGCCTCAAAATAACTACAGGTCACTGATGGGCTAAATCTTGTAAATTCTGGGTGAAGATCATACAGAAAAACGTTCGAACTTTACAGGTTGTAAAAAAACTACAGTGCAGAAAGCCTGGTTATTTGATACAAATCAAAACCACCAAGCCAGTATGAGAGCCAACCCTTCCCTCTCTACCTCAATGTATAACTGGAAAACGACCTAGAAAGGTGTTCGGAGTACTTGCCTGAGTACCACGAAGAAAGTGCATATTTTCACATATCAACATTATTTTGTAGAATTTATACCTTTTGCTCGTTTCTCCCCCCACCACTTATCTCGCATTTTCTGTTAATCCTAACCTCTAGAACAGGCGTAAGCCTCAATCCTCTACACTAGAGGCACTAAAAGCTACAACCGATAAGATTTAGAGGGAGTTTTTAAAATAATTGAATCTACCCATTCTCGGGAGCTCCGAAAATGGGCAGGCTCAGTCTGGAGAGATTAGGCAGACCGTAGGCCACCCAGTAATTTATCAACCGTTTCCTTTGCATCACCAAAGAGCATACGGGTATTCTCCTTAAAGAAGAGTGGATTTTCCACACCCGCATAACCAGAGGCCATACCACGCTTGAGCACTACTACCTGACGAGCTTTCCAGACTTCCAGAACAGGCATACCCGCAATTGGGCTGTTTGGGTCATCCATAGCAGCGGGGTTAACGGTGTCGTTGGCACCAATAACCAGAACAACATCGGTGGAAGGGAAGTCGTCGTTAATCTCATCCATTTCCAGCACAATGTCATAAGGCACTTTTGCCTCGGCCAACAACACGTTCATGTGTCCAGGCAAGCGACCAGCCACAGGATGGATACCAAAACGTACCGTAATACCCCGATCCCGCAGCAGCTTGGTAATTTCACCCACCGCAGTTTGGGCTTGTGCTACAGCCATACCGTAACCCGGTACGATGATGACGGCGTCCGAATTACTTAATTCCTCACAGACATCATCTATTGAGGACTCCTGTACGGTCAGATCCGAATCGACCACAGCGGCAGGGCCACTTGTAGTTTGACCAAAGCCGCCAAGGATAACGCTCATGAACGAACGATTCATCGCCCGACACATGATGTAACTCAGAATAGCACCACTACTACCCACCAAAGCACCGGTCACGATCAACAGATCATTACCCAACATAAAGCCAATGGATGCTGCAGCCCAACCGGAGTAACTATTCAGCATGGACACCACAACGGGCATATCCGCACCACCGATGGCCAAAATAAGATGGACGCCTAAAACGCCAGCGACCACAGTCATCACAATCAAAGGAAACATGCCTTCGGTAACGCTGTCAGCGCCCAGGAACCACGCACCCAATAACACCGTAAAACCAAGTGCTCCCAGGTTCATGATATGACGACCCGGCAGCGTCAACGCTGCACTGGAAATACGAGCATCTAGCTTGCCACAGGCAATCAAAGAACCGGTAAACGTGATAGAACCAATGAAAACACCAAGGAATACTTCTACCAACTTAATGGTGTGCTCTGCGCCGTGGGTTGTCACCAACGGGTCGAGATAACCCGCAAACCCAACGAAGACCGCAGCCAAACCAACAAAGCTGTGCAGCAATGCCACTAGCTGAGGCATTTGAGTCATTTCTACTCGGTTAGCAAGAAACATCCCGGCTGAGGCACCAATAAGTATGGCGATGACGATGGAAGCAATACCACCGGCACCCATACTGACGCTGGCGATAGTGGCAACCAAGGCAATAATAATGCCGGCAATTCCAAAGAAGTTACCGCGCCGTGCTGATTCCTGATGACTCAACCCACCGAGGCTGAGAATGAATAATATACTGGCCACAACATAGGCCACACTGACAAATCCTGCGCTCATGATCGGTGTCTCCTATTTGCGGAACATTTTGAGCATACGATGGGTTACTCTGAACCCACCCGCTATATTTATCGTTGCAATCAGTACTGCCACAAAGGACATAATACCAACGGCAATATTCCCAGCTTGGACCAAATGAAGAATGGCCCCTATCACGATGATGCCACTAATCGCATTGGTCACACTCATTAGAGGGGTATGCAGTGATGCTGTCACATTCCAAACCACCTGATAGCCGATAAAGCAGGCCAACACGAAGACCGTGAAATGGGTAAGGAAACTCTCGGGAGCATAACCACCTATCCCCAACAGGGCTGCAACGGTTATGGCTAGCACCGAGCCTTTACCCAACCATTTCTTGATAAATGAGGGCTCGCTTACCTGTGCTCCTGCGGGTGACGGCTCCTCTGTTCCCGGAGGCGGTGGCGCTGTCACCGGTACCTCGATTTTGGGTGGCGGCCAGGTAATTTCACTGTTGTTAACCACGGTGACACCACGAATCACGGTATCCTCCATATCCACTTGTGGCTGACCATCTTTTTCCGGCGTCATATCAGACAGCAAATGTACTAAGTTATTGGAATAGAGGTCGCTGGAGACTTTCGCCATACGGCTGGGTAAATCGGTATAGCCAATCAGGGTAACATCATGATCCACTGCTACCTGACCTGGCACAGTGAGTTCACAGTTACCGCCTCGCTCTGAGGCCAAATCGACAACCACACTACCCGGCTTCATGGATTGAACCATGGCAGCCGTAATTAACTTGGGAGCAGGTCTGCCGGGAATCAGTGCAGTAGTGATAATAATATCGACTTCTTTGGCCTGTTCAGCAAACAGCGCCATTTCTGCTGCGATAAACTCGTCACTCATTTGCTTGGCGTAACCACCACCACCACTGCCGTCTTCATCAGCAAAATCCAATTCAAGGAATTCGGCACCCATACTTTCAACTTGTTCTTTCACTTCCAGTCGAGTATCAAAGGCGCGGACAATAGCGCCCATACTGTTCGCTGTACCGACTGCAGCTAAACCCGCCACACCAGCACCAATAACCATCACTTTCGCCGGAGGAACTTTACCCGCCGCAGTGACTTGACCAGTAAAGAAACGGCCAAAATGATTCGCTGCCTCAATAACGGCTCGGTAACCAGCAATGTTGGCCATCGCACTGAGGGCATCCATTTTTTGTGCGCGACTGATACGAGGAAGACTATCGATGGCAAAAACGGTGGCTTTCTTTTCAGCAAGCTGTTCTAGTAATTCAGGACTTTGGGCGGGCCAAATGTAGCTGACGAGATAGGCACCCTCCTTCATCATGTCAACTTCATGTCTATCCAGAGCCGGATTCATCATTGGAGCCCGAACTTTTAAGATAAAGTCTGACTGCTCCCAGAGAGAGGGAGCATCTACCGAGATAGCTGCCCCAGCGGCCATATAAGCATCGTCATCATAGTGTGCTGGTTCACCTGCGCCAGACTGCACTACGACTTCGTACCCCAGTTTGATTAACTTCTGAACAGAAGCGGGGGTCGCTGCGACCCGCCGCTCATCCAGAAAAATTTCTTTAGGTATACCTAATTTCATCATCAGCACTTCCTCCTTACCCAGACTTACACAAATCAGGCCAAGTAGTTAAGCAAAAAGGGAGCGCCTATTGTGGGCACCCCCAACCGCGACTACTCAGCTTATTAATTCAAACGATAAAGCAATTAAAAAGCGAAATTCTTAATTTTCTTATGTACAAATTTCTAACTCTTTTTATATAAGCACACACCTCAACGTCACTACGATAACCCTCTTGTCATAATGACGTGAATAATATTTTGGCAATAACCATAATCTACTTTGTAGTTATTTAACAACTCTAAATGTCAAGAACTTGATTTGTTTAAAGTAACAGCAGAGCCACTGAAACAATTGCACCCTGTCGCTCTTATCCAGATATCCAAACACACTGCACCCAACACCGCACCGTACTCCAGCAGAACTGCCCAGAGAGGCATTAAGAACGGTTCGACGTCAGTAGAATCCATATTGATACCAATGGCATAGGACAACAACACACTCACTGAAAACGTCCAGCTCCACAGTCTGGGGAAGATCACCGCGAATGGCAGAAGCCAAATCAGATACCAAGCGTTAACCACTGGGGCAACCAATAAAAACACACCAAATATAATATCGCCGCGTGGCATCTGCCAATTTGCAGCCTTACTGTGCTGCCAGAACAGTCCGATATACACACCCAAAAAAACAGAACCTAACATCAGTTTCACACTCAACGGCTCAAACCACTGAAGCAATAGAGCATAAAGGGAGCTATTAAACTGCCACTCTTTGGTAAAGACTAATAGCCCCCCTGTATCCGATGCGCCCAACCAAACAAAGGGGCCATACAATGCAGTCAACACTAAGGCAAATATCACCCAATAACGCAGCGACAATCGCCACAACACAAAGGGTACTAATAACAAAGCAAATACCTTTGCCCCCACGCTTAATGCCAACAACCCAGCAGCAATGGCATACATCTTTTGCTGCCGACAAAACAGCGCTGCCATTAGCAATAAAACCCCTACGCCATCGGGGTGGGCGGTAAAAGCTAGCTCTTTAATGACCAATGGGGACCAAGCGTAGAGCAACACCCAGCGAATACTGGCCAGGCGCAATAACAACAGGATTAGCACCATGTCTACCAAAGCGTACAATAATTGAAGCACCCAAACTGTTGCGGGAGATAAAAGGTGACTCAACAGAAAAGTGTATTGCAGGGTAGGGCCATAAATAGTTTGCACATCTGGGTAGTTAATTCTAGCCAACAATCCTTGAAAAATTGTTGGGATTGTTCCATCACCAAAAAATGTGGCGGGGGCTATTCCATAGGGAGAACCGGTCTCATAAAAACGATAGCCATCCCAAAGGTAGCGAAAAAAATCGTCTTCCCACAACGGGTCGCCTAGTACACCTATGACATGAAAACAGCCTGCCCATAATAATAACCGTAGGGGTGTTAGGGGTTGCTCACTGGCTCCTCGAAAGGCAACGAGCGTAGCGGCTAGGCAAATACTCAAGAGGCCATAAAACAGCCCTAGAGAAAGAAACTCTGGCTGCAATGAAAACCAAGCCAATACGCCATAAGCAATAGCGCATACGAAGCCTGCGCCATCCAAATGCCATGTCAAACCCAAGCTCTTTACACGCACAAAATGGGCATCACCTCTGTTGTTTTTTTCAGAATTAGCACCTCTCATTTAAGAACCTTTCATCTAGGATCATTTATTCCTGCGATGAATAACAAGATACCTCATGTAGGGTGTGAATTCCCCGCTGTCAAAGGAGGAGTATGAATAAAATGATGCAGATCGTGCCATGATGAGCTTATAAAAACATCCTATCATGATCAAAGGGTAGAACTATTCCTCCAACCCACACTCTATACAGCTCACAAGGCGGGTCATTCACAACTTTCAACAACTAGGCGAGAAGCACAATGAAAATCCGATTTTTCGGTATACCCGCACTGCTATTGTCAATCGCACTGGCTCTACCCGCTTCTATAGCATCGGCCTCTATTAATATGGCTCCGCCCTCATTGGATGATCCATATCACCTTGGCAAGGTTACCTATCATCGAAAGTTAGCATGCGCTACGTGTCCATTGTCAGATACCGTCCTTGATGCTGCCAAAGCTGAGGATTTTATCCAGCAGCTCTGCTCCGATCAGCAGTTGATGGCACTCTTGAGTGAGAAAGAGAGTTCAGCCGTTGTACATTATTTAGAGAAATATTTTGGCCCCCGTGAATAACCTTGCTCGAGGACCAAGTTGATGTATCAGAAAAAACGCATTATTTGCATCATTCCAGCTCGGGATGAAGCTAAAGCCATAAGGCTGGTCATCAACGACCTGCAGGTATTGCGTGATGGTAATGGCAACGCAATCATCGATGATATTGTGGTCTGTGATAATGGCTCAACTGATAATACCGCCGCCATTGCCCGTCAAGCGGGCGCGCGAGTAGTTATCCAGCCTCAGCCGGGTTACGGCGCTGCTTGCCTGGGCGCCCTAGAAGAAGCCCGCAGTGCGGATATTCTGTTGTTCATAGATGGCGATAATGCATTTCTTGCCACACAGGCAATACCTCTGATCCACGCTACGGCTAACGGTGCAGACCTGGCTATTGGCTCTCGCACTCTTGGCCATATGGAGCAAGGTGCTCTCACCCTGTCTCAGCGTTTTGGCAACCAACTCGCTAGTGTACTAATTCAGTGGTTGTGGGGGGAAAAGGTCACAGATCTGGGTCCGTTCCGTGCTATATCCCAGGACGCTCTAAAGCGACTCGACATGGAAGATAAACGTTTTGGTTGGACCATTGAGATGCAAATTAAAGCCATTCAACAGGGGATGTCTATAAAAGAGCACCCCGTTGATACCTTATGCCGCCTTGGTCATTCCAAAATCAGTGGTACCGTGAAAGGCACCATTGGTGCAGGCATTGGGATTTTATCGATGATAGTCAAACTTCGCTGGCGACAGTTTCGACAACAGGACAGTCATTATGGATATTCACAACAATCCAACACGCCGGGAACACCGCTTTCTATTAGAGTAAAAAATGAATATTAATTCCGCCATTCAACCACCGCTTCGTACTCTTTTTCTCCTAGTTTGGTTCTCACTATTTACTTTTTTTTCACAACTATCTATAGCCGCTCCTGACAGCAGCTTGCAGGTATTTTGGTCAGTAAGCAACGAGAGTAGCACCCGTATTATTGAGCATAATGACTGGCAAACTCTTCTTGATATTTATCTGGACGATGAACACCCCAGTGGTATTAACCGCTTTGACTACGCTGTAGTCAGCAGTGAAGATCGCAAGAAACTAAGCCATTATCTACAACAGATGCAGCAGCTTAACCCTAGAACATTTAACCAAGCAGAACAAAAGGCTTATTGGATCAACCTCTATAATGCACTCACCGTAGAAGCCATCCTGAAGAACTATCCCGTGGAATCCATCACCAAGCTTGGCGATAGTATTTTTAGCTTTGGTCCCTGGGATGACAAGGTGGTCAATATTCAGGGGCATAAGTTGTCGCTCAACGATATTGAACACGGTATTCTGAGACCATTATTTAACGACAACCGCATTCATTACGCCGTTAATTGCGCCAGTATTAGCTGCCCCAATCTGTCGGCCTCCGCCTATACCTCAACTAATACCCATAGCCTATTAGAACAGGCTGCCCACCAATATGTGAATCACCCGCGCGGCGTAACTTTCGAGAATGAAAAACTCAATGTGTCCAGTATTTATCACTGGTATAAGGACGATTTTGGTCAGAGTGATCAAGCGCTTATAACTCACTTGATTCAATACGCAGAGCCCGATTTAGAGAAGCAGTTACGTCACTATCTACTCAACCCTCAGGGAGGAATAGATAACCATTACAACTGGGATCTTAACCAGCCCTAAGTTAGATACGATCAAAAGGTGAACCAATCACGGTACGCGACCTCTGAGCTAGTAGTCATGGATGAGTATCACCGCAACAAAATTTTTACCTACATAATTTAGAAATAACTCACATTAAATGAGATCAGACTAATAGATGAAATTATTCACGCTGAGCTTTGTTCTTTTTATCCTTGGCGCACTACTGGCTTATGCGGAAACACCAAAAGAAACCAGCATAAACTGGGCCTCCTCAAAAGAAATAAAAGACCATATTGTATTGACCCTCGAGTCAAAGAAGGGAGAAGTGGCTTATGGTCCCAATTTTGCCCTCTCGAATGACGCATTGGGTGAAAATTTCTCTGAAATTTATTTAGTCAGGTCAACAAACCTCGACGATGATGAGCAGTACACGCTCTATATTACTGCTCTTTACAATGATGACGATTGGCGTAACTACACCGGTGCAGCTTCGGCAGGAGGCGACAAGTTACCGTTAGTCACCTTATCTAAAACTGGTCCTACCTGTAACGATACGGTCACCTGTAAATATGAGGAGGAGCTCGCTGTCAGCATGGATTTTTTCGATGTTGTTGACGCAATGACATCTAGCTTTCAATTAACACTCACGGGTAATAGAACAGATCACATCAAAATCCCCGGCAGCTATTTTCGAGCAATAATGCAAACCATTCTGGCAGAGTAAATAAAACCTAGAGACTGAACGCTTTCTGCTATATCACCTACAAATACCGTTACAAGCCCGTAATCTCGGAAAACAATATACACTCATCGAATAGCGATAAATTAAAACAGCTAACGTTATCTTTGATAACCTCTCGACAACATTATTCAGGTTATGAGCAGGAGCGCTACTATGAAAAAGAAACTCACTACTGCTGCGGGTTGCCCTGTAGCTGATAACCAAAATGTGATGACAGCAGGTCCTCGAGGACCTCAACTTTTACAAGATGTGTGGTTCTAGGAAAAGCTCGCCCACTTTGATCGAGAGGTGATACCAGAGCGACGTATGCACGCCAAAGGATCTGCTGCCTACGGTTCTTTCAAAGTAACCGGCGATATTACCCGTTATACCCGCGCCAAAATTTTCAGTGAAATTGGCAAGCAAACAGAACTGTTCGCTCGTTTTAAGACTGTGGCTGGAGAACGCGGTGCCGCCGATGCCGAGCGAGATATTCGTGGATTCGCTGTTAAGTTTTACACCGAGGAAGGTAATTGGGATTTGGTGGATAACAACACACCCGTATTCTTTCTACGCGACCCACTTAAATTCCCAGATTTAAACCATGCGGTGAAACGCGACCCCAAAAAAAACATGCGTAGCGCTCAGAATAACTGGGATTTTTGGACATCACTTCCTGAAGCATTACATCAAATCACCATTGTTATGAGCGACAGAGGTATTCCTGCTAGCTACCGTCATATGCACGGTTTTGGTAGCCATACTTTTAGCATGATCAATGCCGATAACGAACGTGTTTGGGTTAAATTTCATTTTAAGTGCCAGCAAGGTATAAAAAATCTCACTGATGCCGAAGCTGAAACCGTCATTGGTACAGACAGGGAAAGTCACCCAAAAAATCTGTACGAGAGTATAGAAAATAGTGGCCTCCCTAGCTGGAAACTGATGATTCAGGTCATGCCCGAAAAAGAGGGGGCAAGCTGCTCATACCACCCGTTTAATCTTACCAATATCTGGCCACATGCAGACTATCCGCTCATTGAAGTTGGTGTGATGGAACTAAACCGAAATCCTGAAAACTTCTTTGTTGAAGTTGAACAATCTGCATTTAATCCAGCCAATGTGGTACCGGGTATTGGTTTTTCTCCAGACAAAATGCTGCAAGGCCGTTTATTTTCCTACGGCGATGCGCAACGTTATAGATTGGGGGTAAACCATCATCAAATACCGGTTAATGCCCCACGGTGCCCAGTTCATAGCTATCACCGCGACGGTCCCATGAGAGTGGATGGCAACCACGGAAGCACCCTGGGCTATGAGCCTAACAGTTATGGTGAGTGGCAAGAGCAGCCTGACTTTTCAGAACCATCATTGGACTTGGAAGGCGCAGCCGGCCGATGGAATCACAGGGAAGACAATGACTACTATTCTCAGCCCGGCGCCCTATTCCGCCTGATGACACCAGAGAAATAGTAAGTATTGTTTGAGAATACGGCATGCTCTGTTGGCGGTGCTAGCGAGGATATTCAACAGCGGCATATTGATCACTGCACTAAAGCAGACCCGGCCTATGGCAAGGGCGTAGCAGATGCATTGGAGCGTATGAAGTAACCGGAAGATTTGTTCTTCAAAAAAGGTTCGTTCTAACAAAAGGTTTGCTCTATAACGACAAAGGCCCACGGGATTATGGCTAACAATAAATGCCATTATTCCCTGGGCTCTCCAGGTCTGCCTACAAACTGATCAACTATAGACTGACTAATCTGATGTTTACTGACCAAATACCTTCTTTAGCAACGCGGTAGTTTGCTTGACCGGATCTTTCCGAATAGCCGCTTCTTCCTTGGCCAGATAATAGAAAATCCCATCCATCCCTTTGTTGATCGTGTACTCCGTGAGGTCAGCTTTGATATCCGGCACCAATGGGATGGTTTTGTAGTTACTCATAATGGTGTCGTAGGTTTGCACAGCCCCCACCTCACTCAAACTATTTTCAATCACCGGGCGCATTTCATCCGCTAATTCCGGGCCCATCTTTTCTCTAAAATAGCTCGTGGCTGAATCATCTGGACCATTATAAATTTTCTTGGCATCTTCAATACTCATATTGGTGATAGCGGCCAAAAACAGTTCCTTGGCCTTTGGCGTTGCAGCTTCTGCACCACGATTTAGCTTGGTTTCCAGGTCATCCATCATCCCGCCCATACCCACGGTATCGAGCAAAGCCTTGGCCTGTTGAATTTGAGCTGGTAGCGGGATATGAATCGCCTCATCAAGATTGAAGCCCTCGGGCTTGCCCAGTTGATTTACCACATTCTCCGTGCCTACTTTTAGCGCATCTTTAAGGCCCGCACTGATATCTTGAACGCTAAGATCGTCAACACCCAGCCCCGACAGCGTGGCGTCCGTACCGGTGGTAGCGCTCTCCGTATCAGAGTTAACAATACCATCCAACACACTTTTACCGGTATCCCACCAACTTCCTGCGCTCACGGGTAATTGTAATACCATCAACGAGATCCCAATTAGAACGGTAGTTTTATTCATGTGAGGCCTCCAAGCCTGGATAGTAAGTAGATGACAAGCAGCCGTAGCTTATCATGAGCTCAACACTATGGGCGATACAGAGAGCTACGCCAAAAGCCACGTCAAGATTCTGTCAATAATACACGGTTAACCGTTTATACTTCATCATCGCATCACATCCTTACCCATGCTCGCGACAAGAGATCCATTAATGAGTTTTACTGCCTTCGGCTTATCCGCCCCACTCCTCGATGCTGTCGCCGAACAGGGCTACGACACGCCCACGCCCATTCAGTCCAAGGCCATACCGGCAGCAATGCAGGGTAAAGATGTGATGGCGGCGGCTCAAACGGGTACTGGGAAAACAGCAAGCTTTGCTCTACCCATACTAGAAAAGCTATCTAAAGGTGAGCCCGCCCAAGCCAATCAAGTACGTGCTCTGATATTAGCCCCCACCCGCGAACTGGCGGCACAAGTTGCAGATAGCGTAGCCACCTATGGTAAAAACTTGCCCCTGCGCTATGCTGTGGTATATGGCGGGGTAAAAATCAACCCTCAGATGATGAAGCTGCGCAAAGGTGTTGATATTCTGGTGGCAACACCTGGACGCTTGTTGGATCTATACAACCAAAATGCGGTGAAGTTTAAACAACTGAAAGTACTGGTGTTGGACGAGGCTGACCGCATGTTGGATATGGGCTTTATCCAGGACATTAGTAAAATTCTGTCAATATTACCAAAACAGCGCCAAAATCTGATGTTCTCCGCCACATTTTCTGACGAAATTCGCAAGCTGGCCAAAGGTCTGGTCAACAACCCTGTTGAGATTTCCGTCGACCCACGGAACACCACCGCAGTCACCGTCAAACAGTGGATTCATCCCGTAGACAAGAAGCAGAAGCCCGCACTGCTTGCCGAGCTCATTCAGCACAATAAATGGGAAAGAGTTTTGGTTTTTACTAAAACCAAAAAAGGGGCCAACCAACTTGTCAACTATTTGAACAATGAGGGTATTAAAGCTGCGGCAATTCATGGTGATAAAAGCCAAGCCATCCGCACTAAAACCTTGGCTGACTTTAAACGGACTGACGCACAAAAAGGGTCGATTAAAATTTTAGTTGCCACCGATGTGGCCGCACGAGGATTGGATATTGATCAGCTGCCACAGGTCGTTAATTTCGACCTACCCATCGTAGCGGAAGATTATATACATCGTATTGGCCGCACCGGTCGGGCAGGCTCTAAAGGGCAGGCAATTTCACTGGTCAGCGCCGATGAATTCAAAGAACTTACAGAGATTGAACGACTGATAAAACAGCTATTAATACGTAAATTGGTTGATGGTTTTGAGCCGAACCACAACGTCCCTGAATCAAAGCTAAACCTTCGCCCCAAAAAACCAAAGAAGCCCAATAAACCCAAGACTGGCCTGAATAGTAGCAAACAGTCTAACGAACATTCTGAGGGCAAGAAATCTGGGATAAAGAACAAAATACGTAGCGGGGCCCGGAAACCCACTGAAGGAAACACGAGTAACAAAAAATCGGGGGGATTAAATCTTCAGGCCAGGAAAAAACCTTTGAGTTAAGCCTTCGCACTAACCTCTGAAGTCAACTTCTCTAGCCAACCCCTCAAGCCCTCTTTAATCCTATTTCTTACCTTTCAACATATCGCCAAGACTCGCAAAGGGATTATGAGTCGCAGCCGCTTTCTCTGTATTCGTTGAGGTATTACCAAGCTCCACTTCGGTGTAGCGTGAGTGTTCGTTGTCATGGCAATAGAGGCACAATAGCTCCCAGTTACTACCATCTGATGGATTATTGTCATGATTGTGATCACGATGATGAACCGTTAACTGACTTAGATTTTGACGGGTAAACTCACGGGCACAACGGCCGCAAACCCAAGGATAAATTTTAAGCGATCGCTCACGGTAACCCATCTCTCGGTCTTCCCGTGAACGACGAGCTTCGGCAACAATACTGTTGAGCTTGCCTGATGACTTATTTGATGACTTATTTGATGGCTGGTCTGATGACATGATGACGCTCTGGTAGATAACTCTCTGGTAGCGGCTCCGCCCAAATAGTACTTGTTACACAGGGGTGGCGAGTAATTCACTAAGGTGTCTATCTACCTGTTCTGCATATTTTGGCTCCAAACCAAAAAGCCCCAAATGCCCCCAATCAGTTTCAACTACCCTTAACTCACTATTTGCGACCATCTTCTGATTATCTTCGCAATCCCTAGGAGGAAAGAACATATCGGTACTAATGGGCATTACAAACATCTTGGCGGTAATTAGCCCTAAAGCCTTTTCTAGATCACCTCCAGTATTTCTACTGACATCACCGCGCTGCCACTTCCAAGCAAGACAGAGTAGGTCATTTGGGTCCATGGATAAAAAATAACCCTGAGTAAAACCCACATAAAAATCTTCAAGGGACGAAAAACCGAGTTGACGCCACAACTCTTTTTTAAACATTTCGGTGCTAAACCCCATCACCGACCAAAGATCGGCGTGTCGACGCAATCCTCGATGCACTGCATGAGGTTCTGCATAATAACCATCTTCCCAGGCCGGATCTGACGTAATCGCTTCGTTTAACGTTTTTACAAATAAAAAATCATGCGGTGTATTCTTGGCTGTTCCCGCGATAGGAGCAGCTCGCTTGACCATATCAGGGTAGCGTACCGCCCACTCCCAAGTTTGCTGTGCACCCATCGAACCTCCCACCACTAGGGCCAGGGAATCGATGCCATATTTTTCAGTGACTAACATATGCTGCGCCCGAACATCATCCCCAATTCTCACATGTGGAAAGTTAGCCGCGCTTAATGGGCCTGATGTATTGTGAGGCGATGTGGATAAACCATTGCCTATCTGATTAACGATGATGACAAAATACTTATCGGGATCAATTGCCCGTCCCTGTCCTACGTAAACTTGCTCCATGATTTTGCTGGTACCCGAGTACCAGGTTGTCATCAATATAGCGTTATCTTTATTGGGGTTTAATTGACCGAAGGTCGTATAGGCCAGCTGACAGTTACGTAGGGTTCCACCGCTCTCCAGCTGAAAATCACCGAGGTCAAAAAGATCATAGGGGCCATGATTTTCTTGTGAGTAATACTCATTCATCATCAGTCATTCTCCTTATTTGGGTTGGCGAAAAAAGCACGGAGTAGGGAATTTATCATCAAATTAAAAACACCATAACCATTGTTGGTTACTTGGCGTCTTTCATAGACAAAAGAGTTAATGCCGGTTGAGTATCTCTGTGTCTGCTGGTGAGAGATTAAACATAAGCCTGAAGCAAAAATCCAGAATAACGATAATTCTAATCCAAGGCCACCCAATTCAGCAGTCCAATGTCATTATAATTGTTCGATTCCGTAGGGCGTTTCCAGCTTTATACGCCAGTTTCCCTTGCTACGGTATACCCAACCCTGAACTTCAATATACTGGCCCTGCAGATGCTCAAACCACATTTTGGTGAATCGGTGCTGATGCTCAGAATAAAGTATCACAGTAATATTGTTATCCAACACTAACCGCCAGTGCTTAGCTGTTTGAACTCTAGTTACTCTTCCCTGAACTCGTTGAAAGCCACCTTGATTGAGCTGCCCGGCCGGTACGGGTGGAATACTGTCGTCCCACACACCCAACTGAGCATCCCTACCCCGTTGTTCTGCTTTAGATAAGCACTTGGCAAGGGTTAGGTTTGGCGGAATGGCGACATGGTAGGCCAGCCCCTGCTGCAATAAGTACTGCTCAAGGTTTTCCCCCGCTTCGTTGTATAGATGTCCCAACCAACGGCCATAGTGATCTTTGGTTTGAGCGTCCAATAACAATTCAATACGGCGGGCTTGATGCACAAACCTGCTAACTTCTTTTTGGGCAAGACGGGAAAAGGGCTGGTCCGGCTGACCATCCCGACCTATCTCAGTGGCATTGATTCCCACTAACCGAACCTTACGTCCATCAGACAGTGTCAGGGTATCCCCATCATAAACGCTGGCGACGCGAACGGTCTGGGTTTTGGCAAAGGGTGTACAACGATTTGGTTTTTGAATTGAGCTTTGAGTCGTGCTTTGAGTCGTGCTTTGAGGTGATTCGCTGTCCGCACTACAACCAGCGACCAAACAAAAAGCAGATAAGCCAGAAATGAAAACAGCGCTCAGAGCAGATGCTCGGAGCGCTTTTCGGCTGCCTCGAAAGGCAAACATTATGGCGTTATTATTTGGCGGGACGACCAGAAAAACGCTTATTAAAGCGGTCGATTCGGCCACCGCTATCAGCAGTTTTCTGCTTGCCGGTATAGAAAGGGTGACACTGGGAGCACACATCCACGTGGATGCTGTCGCTCAGCGTAGAGCCTACTTCAATGACTGTGCCACAGCTACATGTTGCTGTCAGCGTGCCGTAATTTGGGTGAATCTCAGTTTTCATTTTCTCTTTGCCTCAATGTCTTGCATACCGCCACCCAATCGTCATACTGTTGAGCACCATATGCCGCCTTCTAAACGGAGGGCGCATACTACCAGAAAACAATAGACATTCAAGGTATCCGAACAAATACCCACCAAAGACTAACGACAAGTAATAATGACCGGTAATGATCAGTAATAAAACCCCTACAATTTATCAGGTTGCAGTGCCTTCACCCCTTCGGCGTTTGTTTGACTATTTACCTCCAAGTACCCTACCAACAAGCACTTTACCACTAACCAATAGCACAGAAGCTGGCGCCAACTCACTGTTGCCTGGGGTAAGGGTCCTAGTCCCTTTTGGCAGGCGCAAGGTCGTGGGCATCATTGTTAGTACCCGCCAGAAAAGCAGTGTTTCCCTAGCCAAGTTAAAACCCATTGATAGCGTGCTTGATATAGAGCCATTAGTGCCACAACAGCTCTTTGAGTTGTACCAGTGGGCTGCCAGTTATTACCAGCACCCCATTGGCGATGCTCTTAGTAGTGCTCTGCCGGCTTTGCTGCGTAAAGGTGAAGCAATACCAGAGAAAAATGAGACACACTGGCAATTGACCGAACAGGGTAAAGGCCTGCCAGATACGGCTCTGAGCCGGGCACCCAAGCAGCAGCAGGCGCTTAACTTGTTGCAGAAGAACTTGTTGCTGGAGAAAAAAACAGCCAGCCGGGATGATTTTAAGCAGCTCGACACCTCCATCTCGGTGTTGCGACAACTGGAACAAAAAGGGCTGATTGAAACAGTCAAGATTCAGCCAGACAGCCCAATATTTGATGTGGAGAATCTTCTATCTGAACAACCGCTAACCCTCTACCCGGAACAGCAGCAAGCGCTGGATAATATCAACCTGCATGGGTTTAACCCCTACCTGCTTCATGGCGAAACAGGGAGTGGTAAAACGGAGGTGTATTTACAGGCCATTGAAAAAATTCTGCGCTATGGTCGACAGGCTCTGATTCTAATCCCGGAAATCAGTCTGACACCTCAAACCCAGCGCCGCTTTCAGATGCGATTTAACTGCCCCATTGCCGTGCTGCATTCTGGCCTTACCGATAGGGAAAGAGCCCTTGCCTGGAATGCAGCACGCACTGGCCAAGCGCCTATTGTATTGGGAACCCGATCTGCCATTTTTACCCCGCTAAAGTCTCCTGGGCTACTGATTGTCGATGAAGAGCACGATAGTTCTTTCAAACAACAGGAGGGCTTTCGTTACTCAGCCAGAGATCTGGCAGTAATACGTGCCTACCGAGAATCCATACCCTTGATTCTGGGGTCAGCCACACCTTCTCTGGAATCCCTGTATAACTGTGAACAAGACCGCTACACAAAGCTGGTGCTTTCAAGCCGTCCGGGCAATGCAGTGCAACCCCGCTGGCAACCGGTTGATATACGTAAAGCCAACTTATCCAGCGGTTATTCCCGCGAATTAATTGACGCCATCACCGACACCCTGGCTGCTGGTAATCAGGCCTTGGTCTTTCTCAATCGTCGAGGCTTTGCCCCAACACTCAGCTGTCACGAATGTGGCTGGATCGCCAACTGTCATCGCTGTGAGGCTAGGCTGACTGTTCACCGAAGCCCAAACCGGCTGCTCTGTCACCACTGCGAACACATGGAACCCGTACCCGCCAGTTGTTCGTTTTGCCACAGTGCTCATCTGCAATGTATTGGCCAAGGTACAGAGAAAAGCGAAGAAACCCTTGAGGCGATGTTCCCGAACACTCCGGTTATCCGAGTGGATCGCGATACCACTCGCGGCAAACAAGCGATGCAGGCGATTGTCGATCAGGTTAATCGTGGCGAACCCTGCATTCTGGTGGGTACTCAGTTACTGGCCAAAGGCCACCACTTCCCCAACGTTACGCTGGTGGCCATACTGGATGCCGATGGTGGATTATTCAGCCCCGACTTCAGGGCACCGGAAAAAATGGGGCAATTGATCACCCAAGTGGCTGGACGCGCAGGTCGTGGTGATAAGCCAGGCACGGTGGTTCTGCAAAGCCACCACTGCGATCACCCCTTAATAGCAACGCTTACTCAACAAGGCTACAACGCGTTTAGTGAAGAACTCATTAGAGAGCGACAGCTGACGCAACTTCCCCCCTACCGACACATGGCACTGATTCGTTCCGAAGCCGCCAACAGCGCATCTGCCGTGCAATTTCTTAAGTTTGTTCGACAATGCGCGGAACGATTGTTACCCGCCACCGATAAAATCGGCTATTTGGGGCCGCTGCCCGCCCCGATGGAAAAACGCAATGGTCGATTCCGGCATCAACTCAGTATTATCTGCTCCGAGCGCCCCACCCTACAGAGAATGATGACGATACTCTGTCAGGAACTGGAACAATCCCGACTAGCCAACAAAGTCCGCTGGTCGGTGGATATTGACCCTCAAGATATGACCTAGCGCAGACACGCTTTGAATAGCATCAACCGTGTTTAATATCGACGCTGACAGACTTCATATAAGCTCTGGAAGACAAGCCCGCTTCTCAATACAATGGCGACCACAACAGGACTACAGGCAACAGTATGACCCGGGACTACGCCAAAAAGCCTAACGGCCGCCGAACCACCAACCGTAAGACCAAGAAACATTCTGGTCATCAGGGTGCTCCCGGCTGGCTTTGGCTGCTAGCAGGCGTACTGCTGGGCGCTCTGATCATGGGATTGATGCAACTGACGGAAATTTCCCCAGAGGACGTAGCAAAAGCCCAGAGTGAAGCAAACGTAGGCTCTCGAGAAGACGCCCATGACGACGACAGCCCCAAACCCCGGTTTGACTTCTACACCCTGTTGCGCGACTCCGAAGTTATTGTTCCGGATACCCCCGACACCAACAACACCTCAACGCCACTCGTGGCAGATGATGAAGTGTTCCTACTACAGGTAGGCTCCTTTAAAAATAGTCATGATGCCGATAGCCTCCGTGCGAGACTGCTGCTACTGAATCTAAGTGCCAGTATTGAAACCGTCAGTCCTCGCCGGAATGAAACCTGGCACCGAGTTCTGGTAGGCCCCTACAGTGATCGATCTGAACTGGCCGATGCGCGTAGTCGACTATCAGGTAATGGTATCGACTCACTGCTGCTGAAGCGGAAACAGTAATACCTTCTCTGCTAAATTACTTATCCAAGAAATAGCTCAACAGTATTCTAAACAACGGCTATCTTCTAAATAGCAGCTAACTACAGCCGCTTAAATTTTCAGTCTTCCTCACTGCAAGTTATCCCCATCTCCTAGCACGTCAACACCCTAAATCAGGAGTCGATATTAAGAGCTAATGACTTCTGCTCAAGAGGAAAGCGGTATTAAGTGTTTGATTATAAAGGGTGCTGATTTATGATCAGCGGAAAGGGATTGGAAAATAAATAATATGTTATCGACAAAATATTTGTCATGAGCACCGCGGTTATTCTCTGAAGTCTCATCTTCGGGTCTATCGGACTAGGCTATTTTGTATATGGGAAAAAGCAATCCAATGTCGTTGTCCGTTACACGGGTGTTGCTTTGATGGTTTATCCCTATTTCATTCAGGATACGGTAGCGTTGCCTCTGGTTGGCGTTTGTTTACTATTGCTTCCAAAATTTGTTAAGACTTAAATGTTGATCAAGACTGAGGCACGTATTAATCTTTAATTGGTGCCTAATGTACTAATCTAAATAACAGTACGTAATGAGTAAAAAACCCCTTTCTTATTGATTCACTTTTTGTTGGTTATCTCACCCTTTTTGATTTACCCATAGGACCTAGAACCTCAGGGGCTAGAACTAGAACTTCAGCGTCATCATCAAAAATCCTGAAAAAGCCGCATTGGAAGGGGATAAGCCTGGGTCGACTTCTTTCTTCCCCTCATTGATTAATTTTCGGTATTTTTTGTAGAAATCCCAACTAGGCAGTGGCTTGTAAACAGGGTCGTCAATATTAAAATATTGAAGGATGCCTTTTGCCGTGGTGGGTTTTACAAATACCTCCTTAGTCGGGGCATAGTACTCAGGGATAATGCTAATAATACTCCATTTGGCCAGTGTTTCTGTGGCGAGAAGACTGACCATAGCCTCAAACCCGGCCTGCTGTTTACCATGAAGCATCTGACTTAGCGCATTCACTAAAAAGGCCTTTTCATCGCCGCTTAGACGCGCTACAAACCCCTTGAATTTGGGTTTTTCAAACATGGATATCATAGATGCACGACTAACAACCTTGACCATGTTTTCGGCTGTGGCCTCAACATTTGAGCAGGCTGTCTTGGAAAAACACTCTTTGGCCAGGCTGACCATTTTGTCCATTCTGTGTTTCTTGCCGATCTCAATCATGGCGGGATTATTAAAGCCACCCGGATACTGACTAAGAAAATCTGCCTCGGCCTGATGAAGTTTGTTGGTATCCAGCATGTAAGCACTCTCCCTTGTAGTCTCCTAGCCGAGGTCTGCTAGCAATACGCCATTAAATGGTAATTTATCGAGGGCGATTCTTGCCCTTCTGGTGCCGCTCCCAGTTCTCTTCGCTTTTCTTCACACTTTTTCGTAACAATACATAGGTCGAGCCCGTACCACCATGCTGTGGCTGAGCACTATGAAAAGCTAGCACACCATCCAGTTGTTGAAGCCATTGATTGGTGCAACTTTTCAGCAAGGCGGGCTTTTCACGGTTCTCCCCACGGCCGTGGGTAATCAGCGCGCAGCGAATATCGTGCTTAATGCAGTCCCGTATAAACTGAAACACCTGTTGCTGAGCTTGCACCACCGTCAGTCGGTGTAAGTCGAGTCGAGAGTCGGAGGCGTATTTACCTAAACGAAGATTTTTGAAGACCCCATGCTGTACTCCATCGCGTTTAAAGCTGAGCACATCTCTGGGTTTAACTGGAGGTATAAATTCTTCTGAAGACAACGAATCACAATTTTGAGGCGGTACCTGTTGGGCATCACGTCGACGTATCGCCAAGCCGGGTATCTGTTCCACCGTTTTTTTCAAATGAGCGCGATCTGCCGTTTTTTTCAACGGTTTCACATCACCCATTTCTTCATGAAAAAACTTTGTATCGTCGTCTGTCACAGTCACCGGCCTACTTGCTACCGCCTACATGAGCGGCAGCTATTATAGGCTGTCATTATACGCAGTTATTGACGTCTTAATCGTACTCAAGCAACACCTTCTCGCTCAAGGTCACCCACCATAAACCGCTCTCAGGCAAGCTCATAGGCAATAACACTGGTGGGCTTTCGTAGGTCTCTGGCCACAGAAAAAATCCTTGGCAGAGTTTCCTCCGCTATAACACCCAACAAATAATTAAATATTGTTCAGGTTAATCATTTTTAAATTCGAATTAAATCTATTTTTAACGCATCAATAATTGAAAGCTATTGATTGAAGAATAATGATTGAACATCACCTCTCAAAACAGTCACTTCTCTAGATAGCTAGTCTGGATCACTAACAGACAAGCTTGATGTATCCACATCTCGAGCAACAAAAACATTTTTGTCTTCATCAGCTAAGACATCGGCACCTTCTTCAGCCACGTTCAAGTATGAAGTGTCTATATCAACAGGAATGAAATCTTTTTGATCCGCTGCAGAAAGTACATCTGACCCGACAGGCGCCACATCAAAATCTACCTCTTTAAGCACCGGCTGCAAGGGCTGCGGGTCATCTTCAGATGGTGCCTCCTGGTCAATGCCAGAGCCACTTTCTGGCGAAACTACTGGTGCGACTAAAGGTGTTTCTTCTGATACGTCTTCATCCACCACAGAGGGACGAATATCAACCAAAGCTCCCGCTGTTAACAGGGAAGACTGATAACGTTCAGCCGTCGCTAAGTCCACGTTACGCTTCACTACAACGGGCTTGCCGGAAAACATTTGGTCAATGCGTGCAGCATCGGCATTAAATAGCTGTCCTAGGCGCTGCTTAACCTCTACCACAGGCTGCCCTGCAAGTACGTCACCACGAAAGATCACTTCATAACATGCTTCACTCATAACACTCTTAACCCGTAACACTACCGTCCATTGATAGTTAAGCCGCTGATATTTATTTGGCGTCTGTTAACTATCCTAGTATCAATTTAACCGACGAAGCAAGTCGATAACACGCTTTTCAATGTCATTCCGAACAGAACGAAACTCATCCTCTGACAAATGCTTTGGATCGGGCAGCCCCCAATCCTCCCTGATTTTTCCTTTCACCCAAGGGCAATTGTCACCACAACCCATAGTAATAACTGCATCGTAGTCAATATCTGGCATTTCATCTAATGATTGAGAACGATGCTCACCCATGTCATACCCCAACTCAGCCATGGTCGCCATCGCCTTCAAATTAATCTGTCCAGAAGGGCTTGATCCGGCGCTATGTACTGCCACATCATCGGCTTTATGAATATGACTAAATGCTTCGGCCAACTGACTACGGCAGGAATTCTCAACACAGACAAAAAGAACATTTTTCATTGGGTAGACCCTCTCTTCTTTTTATCGGGATCAAAACCGAATTGCAATAGCGGCAACCCCCCCCACCAACCTCAATTGAAGCCAATGAGTAACCAGGTAATAAGCGCCAACCCCAAGGACAGCATAACGGCTGCCGAACCTTGGTCTTTGGCGCGACCAGACAGCTCATGGTGCTCTTCTCCGATCCGATCAACTACCGCTTCTACCGCGGAGTTCAACAGCTCTACCATTAACACCAGCAATACCGAGCCCACCAGTAAAATCAGTTCTACCGGGGTATCTGCCACTATCAGCGCAAGAGGTATTAAGACTGTCGCCAATACCACCTCCACTCGAAAAGCTTCTTCGTGTTTAAAACAGGACAGCAGCCCTTGTCGAGAGTAGTTAGATGCGTTCACCATTCGGCGTTTCAGTAACCCGAGAATGCCTGGTTGTTCATTATTCAAATGCCATCTCCATCAATTCTTTGATCCATTTCACGGGCAGGTTCTGCCTCACTTGGGTGGCCTACAATTTTTGCAGGCACACCGGCCACAGTGGTATGAGCAGGCACCGGTTCCAACACCAGACTGCCAGCACCAATTTTAGCACCTTCGCCCACTTCAATATTGCCAAGAATTTTTGCGCCTGCCGCAATTAACACGCCGCAACGAATTTTTGGATGACGATCCCCGGCGTGCGCGCCGGTTCCACCCAAGGTAACGGAATGCAACATAGAAACATTATTACCAACCACAGCTGTCTCACCGATCACCATCCCTGTGGCATGGTCAATCATAATGCCACTACCAATCTGGGCTGCTGGGTGTATATCCACTGCGAAAATTTCAGACACCCTGTTTTGTAAATAAAGTGCTAGGGACTGCCGACCATTTCGCCACAACCAGTTGGCCACCCGGTATATCTGCAACGCATGAAATCCTTTGAAATAAAGTAGCGGCAAGCAATATTGATCACAGGCCGGATCCCGCTCCACATAGGCCGTCAAATCCTTGCGCATGCTATCGCCAATGGCTGGCTCGGCTACCATTGCCTCGATAAATACTTCCCGAATCGTCAGAGCTGACAACACGGTATTATCAATTTGTACTGCCAAGTTGTAGGACAGCGCCTCTTCCAAGGACTGATGGCTCAGCACTGCATCATAAAAGAAGCTAGTCAGTATGGGCTCCTGTTGGGAAAGCACAGCCACTTCAGCTTGAATCGTTACCCACAACCAATCACTACTCTGAGAGTTCTTACTCTGTCCCACCTGTTTCTCTTTACTCATGTTTCTCTTTACTCATACTTTACGCGTTAGGGACGCATTATTTTCTGATACAGGCGGAAAAAATAAACTTGGGGATAATTTCATCCAGACAATTCAATATCGTATCTTTCAATACCAGCTCACTATTATCCAAAATTTTACGGATATACTGGGCATTTAATCGCGCTTCAAACTGTTGCGCCACAGGCGAATAACTCAAGTGCCAAGGCTCCGGGGCCACACCACCATTATCATGTTCATAAGGCCAGACAAAACCATATTCTCCGGCATGCTCGCCCAGCCAACAACTCAGCTTATGGAACGGACCATTCTGCTGGTACTCATCTGGGGTCAATTGTAATACGTAATTCGGAGATACCGCTGCCGCATCCCATACATCCATATCCGTCCCCCAGTGGTGCCGGGAACAGCCGGGCAGCGCCGACCAACGCAACATGGCAAACGCCCTTTCCCGCTCACTCATATTGACCAGGTTAAAGGGCTGAGATTGATCATCTAATACCAGCCGATGACCACTGGCTTTGGCATTCCAGATAGTCAATTGCCGCTCAAATGAACGAAAACCACTCGCCACCTGTAGGTCAATTCCTTTCTCAGCAGCCACTGCTTGCAGGGACTGAAATGGGGCTACCACCGCCTGATGCAGCAAACAGTCACCATTCAGTTCGCTCAAATGTTCTTCGGTCTTGCCGCTGACCATTTCTAATGTAACGTGCATAGGGTATTTCTCTGCCAACCCACCACTTATCGTGTTGTAGCACCTTAATATGACAAGCGTTATTTTGCTATGCTGTACCCATTAAAACAGCCCATACAAAAATAGGCATGCACAACAGGGAGCTGCTTACCATGAAAGAAGAACTCGAACAATTTCAAACAATCTACAACACCATCGTAGAATTTTTTATCACGTATAGTTTCCAGTTACTAGGGGCACTGATTATCGTGCTAATTGGCATGATTGTAGCCAGTCGCGTTGCTGGTGGTGTATTAAGACTCTGCGAAAAGAAAGAGCTGGATATTACCCTTAGCCGATTTATAGCCAGCTTTGTCAAAATTGTCATCATTGTCGGTGTGGCTATTATTGCTCTCGGCAAGATAGGTGTCAGCGTCACTCCATTTGTCGCCGCCATTGGTGCCATTTCTCTGGGTGCTGGTTTGGCGGTTCAGGGCCTGTTGGCCAACTACGGCGCAGGACTCAATATCATCATCACCCGACCCTTTGTGATTGGCGACACCATTACTGTAAAAGGTGAAACCGGCTTAGTGGATGAAGTCCACATGGCCTTCACTGTGCTGAAGGACGAAGATGATGTACGGATCACTATTCCCAACCGCCATATCGTCGGTGAAATATTACACAACTCAGCTGCCAACAAATTGGCCGAAACAACCATTGGTGTCAGCTACGGGTCTGACCCAGAAAAAGTCATGGAGGTGCTACACGCTGTGCTTAAAAAGCAAGGGGTCGCTGAAGCTAGAACACCACTGATCGGTATCGACAGCTTTGGTGATAGCGGTATTAATTTCGGTGTACGTTTTTGGGTACCCACCCAACGGTTTCACGAACTTCGTTTTAGCGTTAACAATGCGATTTACAACGCGTTAGATGTGGCGGGTATTACTATTCCATTCCCACAAAGGGAAGTGCGACTGCTCAACGAAAAGAGCTAGAAGAAACCAGCTGGCGTCATAAATAGCGCCAGTTTACCTTTCCCCCCAATCAACCAGATGCGGATCAAAACCAGTGGCAAGGGTGGGTTTGATTACCTCAAAATAAGGGGAAAGATCAAAATCTCTTGGTGTAAAAAGACTGTGATGTCGGATATTAAGGATTTCTCGATAGGTCTCTTGGAATAACGGGTCCATAGATTTTTCCACCGTCACTTCCGGCAAAATTGGATACTTAACTGACTGAAAAGACTGAGCGATCAGTGATGAACAAATCGCCTGAGTGGGATCTCCGCTACCAAGGGAGAGCATTCGTCGTTTCCAGCGATTCGGTACGGGCGGGGTCTGAATCAAATAGCGCATCAAGTCGATGATATTTTTCAAATCATAACGAAGCCCCAATCTATCGGTAGAAAAAGCCAGCAAAGCATCTATTTCTTTCTCATCAAGTCCCACTGGCCGACAGATACGGGTATGAAGTTTGCTATAGCTATCGAGGGTAACAAGACGAACACCTTCTTGAACGTCCGCCTCCACGAGCATTCGAGACTGACCGTCATAGTCGCCCACATACAAAGCCGCATGAGACCAAGTAGATTGCGTAAGGTATTTAATTGCTAAACTAAATCGGCTAACGCCTTCCACCAAGAGCACATCTCCACGGCGGATGGTGGTCGCTAACAATTCAGGACGGCATGATGCCGGGCTGACATAACGCGGTTCTGACAATTTTCTCGCCAACCACCGGCCAACTCGCTCCCGAATCATCAAAGAAAAGCTCCTGTTTAAACTGGACTACTATCTAGCAGGCTTCGCCCTATCAACCTGAAAAATCACTGACCGAGGTCCAGAGAACCCGACTCCACTATAGTGATGGGCCACCGCCACCAACCGGTACTGATACGAGTTTCCAATTCAAATTCAACAAGCCCAGCATCACTGTTCAACAGTGATTCAATCGCCCTGAATCCACCAAATAGGTTGGCTGATGCTTCCAGCCTTATCGCCGACTGCCCATAAGCGGGAATAGGTTGCAATCCAGAGGACACACCACTGACAACCTTGTGCCCTTGTATTTTTAGATGATAGGAAAATCCAGCAATTTTTAACTGTGCGTCATTAGGATTTAGGATGTTCAAACTTATGGCAAAGCGTTGCTCAAGCCCCTTTCGGGAAAGAGGCTCAATATTGGTCAATTGAACCTCCGGCTGTTGGTAGCTGGGAGAAAACATGGCGCACGAGGTCAACAACCAGGCTGAGGCAAGAAAACTACATACTTTTATTGCCTTCATGGCTCTTGGCGCACTCATATATGGCTCCTCATCTAGTCCTCTACATCTGGTTCAAAAAATAGCCACATGACCTGTGGAAATTCGAACCTGAAAGCTGATTCTACACGGTTTATCTCATCAATCAGTGCCCGGTCACTACTGACCGGAACCATTTTTGCTTTAACGGCCACCATCACATCTGAACCCATCTGCAGAGTCACAATATTAAAAACAGTGGACACTGTAGACTGTTGCTGAAGAAAATTCACCATGGCATCTTTCACTAAGGGCTCTACGCCCTGCCCAACCAACAGTGCTTTAACCTCTCTCCCCACAAGAACAGCTATCGCTATCAGCAAAACGCCAATAGCCATGCTGCCAAGTGCATCATATACCGGGTTTCCGGTAATCATCGTGGCAGATAATGCTACTAGGGCAAACGTCAGCCCCAACAATGCCGCTATCTCTTCCCCAAAAACCACTAACAGTTCACTGTGTCGGGTTTCCCTAAACCAATGCCATAGAGTCCGGCCATAGCGCACCTTGTTTATCTCTTTCAGGCAACCAAGAAGAGACAAGCCCTCAGCAATCACGGAAAATACCAGCACAGCAATTGCAATCCAAGGTGATTCGAGAGGCTTGGGAGCATGAAGCTTATGCCAGCCCTCGTAGATAGAAAACATCCCGCCCACCGAAAACAACAACAACGCTACAATAAACGACCAAAAGTAAATTTCTTTACCATACCCAAGGGGGTAATCTGGCGATGGCGGTTGCCTGGCCCGCTTCATACCCAGCAATAGTAATAATTGATTAACTGTGTCAGCCAGAGAGTGAATGGCTTCAGCCAGCATCGCACTCGAATGGGTCACAATAGCGGCCACCCCCTTGGCGACAGCAATTGCAGCGTTAGCTGTGAGGGCATAGAGAATACTTCTGGTAGAATCAGCACCGCTAGACACAGGTTCGCTCCCAGCTATTGAATTTTTCGAAACAGATCGCATCTTATAGTGAGCAAACCACTGACACCAGACTCACATATCAGACTGACAGACCAAACTAAGGAGACATTGAGTGTTACGAATTGGATTATTCATGGCCACCAACATTGCCATACTGGCACTGTTTACCATTGTGTATAAGGCGCTTGGGCTCGAGCAGTATCTAGCGTCACAGGGGGTATATACCAACCTCACTGGCCTGCTAATTATGTGCGCCCTTTTCGGTTTTGGTGGCTCATTTATATCCCTACTAATATCGAAATGGATGGCCAAACGAAGCTCAGGCACTCAAATTATTGAGAAACCCAGCACACCTGACGAACGGTGGCTGATGGAAACGGTGGCTGACTTAGCCAAAAAAGCGGGCATTGATATGCCAGAGGTCGGCATTTTCCCCGCACAACAATCTAATGCCTTTGCCACGGGCTGGAACAAGAATAATGCACTGGTTGCCGTCAGTGCCGGACTGTTACAGCGGTTTGACAAGGAAGAAGTTCGAGCCGTATTGGCTCATGAAATTGGCCATGTGGCCAATGGAGATATGATTACCCTAACCCTCATACAAGGGGTACTGAATACCTTTGTGATGTTCTTTGCTCGCATTATCGGCTCTGTCATCGATAAAGTAGTGTTTAAGAATCAGCGCGGCGGCGGTATCGGCTATTTTGTTATTGTGATGGTGCTACAAGTAGTACTGGGTATTTTTGCCTCCATGATTGTCATGAGATTCTCTCGCTGGCGCGAATTTCGCGCCGACCATGCCGGCGCTCAGTTAGCAGGCCGCGGCGCCATGATTGGCGCACTACAAAAACTGCAAGCTGAAACCCAAGCACATGTGCCCAACCAAATGCCGGACACCCTCACGGCCTTCGGTATCTCCAGCGGCTGGAAACAACATGCGAGCCGCCTGTTTATGTCACACCCACCATTGGAAGAACGCATTGAGGCCCTGCGTCGTGGGCTATAACGTACTGCGAACTGCGGCAAGAAAAGGGTCGTTTGTGTCACCAGGTGCGCCTGAATGACCCAACACATATGCACGATGGATGAACTGCCAGAATTCGGTAGCTTGGAGCTAAAAGTGAACGGTAACGCCTGCTTTGCTGTGCGCCAAGGGCAGGAAATCTATCTCTATCGCAATATCTGCCCTCATTTGGGGCTACCCTTAAATCTAATGCCCGACCAATTTCTGGATTACGATAAGCGTTACATTCAGTGCACCAGCCACGGCGCTCTATTTAAAATAGGCACAGGTCTATGTGTCGTGGGCCCCTGTCAGGGAAAATCGTTGCAATCACTCGCCTGCGAGGTAAGAGAAGGTATGGTTTTTTTAACCGAAGATGCATTGGCTAAATCCGCTGAGAGTGAAAATGAATAACCCAGGGCCGACCATTGAATTTTAGAACCTCGGCCCCATCTAATCCCCAAGTCATTTGCTACAAGCCATTTAACAGTAATTCCCATAGGAGACCCCCTTGGAACAATATCGTGGCACCACTATTCTCTCTGTACGCCGCAACGGTAAAGTCGTGATCGGTGGCGATGGCCAAGTTACTCTCGGTAACACTGTTATGAAAGGCAATGCCCGCAAAGTGCGTCGTCTTTACAACGACGAGGTTATTGCCGGGTTTGCCGGTGGCACTGCCGACGCCTTTACTCTGTTTGAACGTTTTGAAGCCAAGCTGGAAGAACATCGCGGCAACCTGACCCGCGCTGCTGTGGAGTTAGCTAAAGACTGGCGCTCTGACCGTATCTTACGAAAACTCGAAGCATTGTTGGCCGTAGCAAACAAAGACGCCTCCCTTATCATCACCGGCAACGGCGATGTGATTCAGCCAGAAGATGACTTGATCGCCATTGGCTCAGGTGGTCCTTTTGCTCAGTCTGGCGCACGAGCGTTGTTGGACAACACTGACCTCGACGCCAGAAGTATCGTGGAAAAAGGTTTGGCCATTGCTGGCGATATCTGTATCTACACCAACCATAATCGCACCATCGAGGAACTTGATTGCTAAAAGGAGGAACTCGATTACTAAAGGGAAGCGCTCGACTACTCACCATCGAAAAACTCGACCGCCATAAGGGAAGAGCTCGACTACTAATAGCGGGCAACGCTTCAGACACAAATAAGGTTTACTAACATGTCTAACATGACACCCCGAGAAATCGTTCACGAACTGGACACTCACATTATCGGACAAGATGCTGCCAAACGTGCCGTAGCCATTGCCCTTCGAAACCGTTGGCGTCGCATGCAACTCGACGTAGAGCTGCGCAACGAGGTCACTCCCAAGAATATTCTGATGATTGGCCCAACCGGTGTTGGTAAAACTGAAATTGCTCGTCGCCTGGCACGATTGGCCAAAGCCCCTTTTGTTAAAGTAGAAGCCACCAAATTCACCGAGGTGGGTTACGTGGGCAAAGACGTAGAGTCGATCATTCGTGACTTGGTGGAAACTTCCGTCAAACAATTGCGCGAACAAGACATGCACAAGGTTCAGCAGCGCGCCATGGATGCGGCAGAAGAGCGCGTACTTGATGTTCTACTACCACCCGCTCGCGGGATTGAAGAAGAGCCTGCTGAATCTGCTACCCGCCAACTGTTTCGCAAAAAACTTCGTGAAGGTGAGCTGGACGACAAAGAAATTGAGGTGAAGGTTAGCGACGCCCCTATCGGCGTAGAAATAATGGCCCCCCCCGGCATGGAGGAAATGACCAATCAACTCCAGGGTATGTTCTCGAATATGGGACGCGACAAAACTAGCAGTAGAAAAATGACTGTAGCCCAAGCCATGGCTCAAATCACCGAAGAAGAAGCCGCCAAATTAGTCAATGAAGAAGAACTGAAAATTCGTGCAGTGGAAGCTGCCGAGCAAAATGGCATTGTGTTTATCGATGAAATCGACAAAGTGGCTAAGCGTGGCGAAACCTCCGGCACTGATGTATCCCGTGAGGGCGTTCAGCGCGACCTGCTGCCACTGATCGAAGGCTGTACCGTCACTACCAAATACGGCATGGTCAAAACTGACCACATTCTGTTTATTGCCTCCGGGGCCTTCCATTTCTCTAAACCATCAGACCTAATCCCCGAAATGCAGGGCCGACTGCCCATCCGAGTAGAACTGACTTCCCTGACTAGCGAAGATTTCGAACGAATTCTCACTGAACCCAGCGCCTCGCTCACCGAACAGTACCGTGAACTGCTGGCCACCGAAGGTCTCGGTGTCACCTTCCACCCCGATGGCGTTAAACGGATTGCTGAAATCGCCTTCGAGGTAAATGAGCGCACCGAAAACATCGGTGCTCGACGTCTGCACACCATTATGGAACGACTGCTGGAAGAAATTTCCTTCGAAGCTGCTGACCTCGCCGCCAAAGGAGAGAAAGTGAATATTGACCAGACCTATGTGGATCTACATCTTAACGATATATCTCAGAATGAAGATCTTTCGCGGTTTATTCTCTAAGGTATCCCTTCCTACTGTTGCTGTTATGCAGCAATAGTACGAAGACCCGTGCTCAATATGAGTGTGGTTAACTGCGAAGTATTCCAGAACATCACAAGGAATATAAAACGAGGCTTACATGACCCCGACCAAAATTAAACTCCACAAAGAAGATGGCAGCCTGTCACTTGAATATGGTGATGGCAGCCACTTCACCCTTACCGGTGAGTATCTCCGCATTCACTCTCCCAGCGCCGAAGTCCGCGGGCATGGCAAGGGGCAGGAAATACTACAAGATGGCAAAAAAGGCATCAAAATTACCGGCCTCGAATCCTCCGGTAACTACGCCCTTCAACTCACTTTCAGCGACGGACACGATACTGGCATCTACAGTTGGAACTACCTCTACGATCTGGCTACCAACCACAGCAAGCACTGGCAGAATTATCTAGCCGCGTTACATGAGGTTGGAAAACACCGTGAAGCCAACGTTCAAGTGGTGCAACTGGTAGACCCCAAGCAACTGTAGATCTGCCAATGAGCTAGATCTAACGGCGCCCAATCACTCAATGACTAGCTTCGCCTCACAGCTTATCTCTGAACATTCAACACCTCAAAAAGACCACATTCAGGTGGTAAAAAGAGCTGAGACAAATTAATTCATTCATCGTCAGCCGTTCCGCTAGTATTTTATACTCTAACAAAACCTGATTATTTTATGAACAGCATCTCCTGATACTTGGGTAATGGCCACAGCTCATCATCCACCAGTCCTTCCAATGCATCAGCATGCTTGCGAACTTCAAGCATCAAAGAACAAAGGGCACCTGAACAATGTTTCATGTGCTCTTCCTTAGAACCAAAACTATGCTGCTCGAATGCAGCGCTAAGCTGACTAACAGCAGCCATCATGGCATTAGCCTCTGAGACAACAGTTTCAATGCCAGTGTTCTCCAGGTTAATTCCCATACTGGATAAGCTGGATGATGCTGACGTGAGGTTAGACAGATAAGTGATGGCTGCGGGATAGATTTTAGTGGTGGCGATATCAATCACCAGCTTAGCTTCCACTTCAATCGCTAAAATATATTGTTCTGCATACACTTCAAAACGACTCGCCAACTCCTTCGGAGACAGCACGCCCGTACTTTCAAATAAGTTGATCACCGAAGTATCTTTATAGGCTGACAGTGCATCCGCTGTCGTTGGGATATTCTTTAAACCACGCTCTTCCACTGCTGCTGTATGCCATTCTGACGAGTAACCATCTCCGCCAAAAATCACATTACCATGAAGCTCCATCAACTCTTGAAGAACCACAATAACGGCAGCCGTTTGATCCTTTCCATCCGAGAATGCAGCTTCAAGCTTTTCCGCTATCCAGTTAAGCGAGTCTGCCAACATCGTATTCATAGCCACCAATGGGCCTGAAACCGACTGCGACGAGCCTACTGCTCTAAACTCGAAACGGTTCCCCGTAAAGGCAAATGGAGAGGTCCTGTTGCGATCACCTGGATCACGGTCAAATGCCAGTATCTGCGACAGCCCAAGGTCCATCACACCACCTTCAGCTTTTTCAAGCAGCTTTCCGGCTTTAATATCTTCAAAAACACTTTCTAGCTGGTCGCCCAAATAGACCGACAAGATCGCAGGTGGGGCTTCGTTAGCGCCAAGACGGTGATCATTCGCAGCAGAAGCAATAACCGCTCTAAGCAATGGCCCATATAAATGAACCCCTCGTATTACCGCACCACAGAACAATAAAAAATTGAGATTATCATGCGGAGTACTGCCGGGGTCGAGCAGGTTACCTTGCGTAGCGTTACCGATTGACCAGTTCACATGTTTACCGGAACCATTTACACCCGCAAAAGGTTTTTCATGTAGTAGACAAAGAAACCCATGTTCCTTTGCCGTGCTTTTCATCACTGTCATCAAGAGTTGCTGATGATCAGCCGCAATATTTGCCGCTTCAAAATAAGGAGCTAGTTCAAACTGACCAGGTGCGACTTCGTTGTGGTGTGTTTTTGCAGGAATTCCCAACTTATAGAGTTTATCTTCAAAATCTTGCATGAAAACCTGAACGCGTTCTGGAATCGCACCAAAATAGTGGTCATCAAACTCTTGGCCTTTGGCGGGTGGTGCGCCAAATAACGTGCGCCCAGCCAACAATAAATCTGGACGACTATTCGCAAAATACTCATCAACCAAAAAGTATTCCTGCTCAGCCCCGCAACTAGAGTTGAGCGGTGCGATGTCTGTTTCACCCATTAACGAAAGCACTTTATTCGCTGCTTTATCCATTGCAGTGTTAGAACGAAGTAATGGGATTTTTTTATCCAGCGCTTCGCCCGTCCAAGACATAAACACACTAGGGATCATCAACGTTGCCCCATTCGCCGTATACATAACATACGCCGGGCTGGTGGGATCCCAAGCCGTGTAACCTCGCGCGGCGTTGGTCATTCTCAAGCTTCCATTTGGGAATGATGAACCATCGGGCTCACCCTTAATCAACAAACTACCGGTAAACTCAGTGATAGCCCCACCATCAGAATTCGTCACGATAAAACCATCATGCTTCTCAGCCGTCAGGTTAGTCATCGGATAAAAAATATGAGAGAAAAACTTAACACCTTTCGATAAAGCCCAATCTTTCATTGCTGCGGCAACCATATCCGCCGTAGCCGGATCTAAAGGAGCGCCAGTTTTAACCGTTTTTCTGATCGCCTTGAACGCATTTTTTGATAACGCTTCTTCCATCGTGGCCAGATCAAACACATCCGATGCCCAGATTTCGCTCAAAGGACGTGGCATAGCGCACAATTTTGGTGCTCTATCTGCAATTTTGGCAATCGCTTGAATACGTGATTGGTTTCTACTCATGTTCATTTTCCTCACCCTGTTAGCTAAATATGGGCTGATCTAGGTGATGCCTAGCACCACAAGCAGCCTTCCTACAGCTTAACAAAGCAAGAAACAGGCCATACCAAAAAAACAACTTACTGGCGTTAACGCTAAGGTCTTACAAGTAATAACAGAAAATACTGGGGGAATTATCTAGCCGTGTTTCATTAGGCTGAAAAATGCCGAGTAACGGGTGTCCAGGTAGTGCAATTCATGGAGACCAAACACAGTTGAGACTATCCTGTCCGAAAACAATCGGATAGACTACTATCAAAATTCATGATTGCTTTCGGGGCCAAATCCCCCGCTAATAGGCTGACTATACTGAATGATAGCGCTTCCAACTAAAGCACAAGTATCTGTCCGTATAACAGGTGTTATCTCTGCATCGGGATTTTTAGTTCTCGCGATTTATTCAAGCACATCTCTTCAATTAAGCTTATTCCAAGAAGCTGCTCTTAAGATATTCTCGCTGGTCATTTTAACCACACCCGTCATCTACTTCTGGGTCATCAAGCCTTTTGTTCTGGCTCATCATATGGCGATTGATCAAATTCAACAGCTATCTTGGATCGACCCATTAACACAGCTTGCCAATCGCCGGCTCGTATTGCTGCATACGGAAAAAACCCTTTCTAACGCTATTAGACATAAAAGCTATGGCGCGGTGATGGTACTAGATTTAGACGAATTCAAACCTATTAACGATCACTGCGGACACGAGGCCGGAGATGCAATGCTTGTGGAAATTGCGAAACGTCTTGTGTCTGTCACCCGCATCGAAGATATGGTCGGTCGCTGGGGTGGTGACGAATTCATTGTCGTCATGGGCAACCTAGGTACCAACAAAGAAAAAGCTCTAGAAAGAGCCTCACTAATGGCCGACAGGCTCATCAACAACATAAAGACACCTATGGATTTTGATGAGAATAAATTACAGGTCAACACGAGTATTGGTGTGCGATTTTTAGATTATGAAGAAAAAACCACCATAGACCAGCTTTTCAATGACGCTGATAGTGCGATGTACCTCGCCAAAAAAGCCGGGAAAGGCCACGCTGTTTTTTTCCAAAATGAATCGGTACAGGAAGCCCTGTCCATTATCTAAAAGCCCTAAAAACTATCCAGAACTATCTAGGATTATGTAAGGACCGTCTCGCCCCATAAGTCCTGGCGGGGGAAGATTGTCTTCTAACACTTTATTCTCCTCTCTCACTCTTCACGCAGCCCTCATTGCGCAACCAAGACCTACTCCATAGACACCCTATCAAAACACGCGCAAAATCAGTCTGTTACTGGATATACTCTATACTCAAATTGAATAGTTAGAGACAACCTAAATATGGCTTAGTTATCTGGGTCAGCCCCTTAATTTATCTTGGTCTAACGAGAGGGTATGAAGGATTGTGATCGCTCATATATCGATGAGCGAAACTAATGCCGCAGTAAAGGGACAATCTGTTACCAGATTGAACCTAATGAGAGGTTTCTTCAGATTTTAGTTATAGAACGCTTAAGTGTATAAAAATATAGAAGGGCATCAATGAGGGTAATGATTACAGATTCAATCTTACGGAGATATTTTTTGGCGTCATTTTGAATGACATGCCTAACATGAACACCCCTTAGCCAAGATCGTTCAACTCTTTCATTTTTATGATCCTAGCCGAGTTCTTCTGCGCGCTTTCTTAGATGCCTTACTTTTAGGCGATTTATTCTTAGGAGCCTGACCCCTGAGTGGCAAACCCGTATGCTGCGTAAGTGCACGGCGTCCACCCTGCATTGGCTTCCCTTTACTTTTTTCTTCGGCCTCTTCTGAGGGCACCAACTGGTGTTTACCACTACCAATCAGTCTAGCCAAACCAGCTTTTTTCAAGGCAGTGCGAACAAGAGCCCAGTTGTCTGGGTCATGGTAACGGAGTAAGGCTTTATGGAGAGTACGTTGTGCTTTGGTTTTCGCGCTGAATACTTTGTCGCTTTTATATTTCACACGTTTGAGAGGATTCTTCTCTGCATGATACATAGCAGTCGCTGAGCACATGGGAGAGGGATAAAAATTCTGTACCTGATCTACCCTGAAGTCACTCTCTTTTAACCAGAGCGCCAGATTGATCATATCTTCGTCGGTGGTTCCGGGGTGCGCTGAAATAAAATAGGGAATTAAATACTGCTCTTTTCCGGCCTCTCTAGAATACTTATCGAACATTCTCTTGAACCGGTCATAGGTTCCCATGCCCGGCTTCATCATCATCGACAGAGGCCCTTCTTCGGTATGTTCCGGCGCAATTTTCAGGTAACCCCCCACATGGTGAGTCACCAACTCTTTCACGTACTCCGGGTCTTCCACGGCCAAGTCATAACGCAACCCAGAGGCAATCGCCACTCGTTTAATGCCCGGCACGGCTCGAGCACGACGATATAGCTTTGTCGTGGGACTATGATCGGTAATCAGATTTTTACAAATACCCGGGAATACACAGGAAGGGCGGCGACAACTTTCCTCGATCTCCTTGGTCTTGCAAGTGAGGTTGTACATATTTGCTGTGGGGCCACCTAGGTCCGAAATCGTTCCGGTGAAGCCGGGCACCATATCGCGAATCTTTTCTACTTCACTGATGATCGAATCTTCAGAGCGACTCTGAATAATGCGTCCTTCGTGTTCGGTGATAGAGCAGAAGGTACAACCACCAAAACAGCCCCGCATGATATTGACGGAAAACCGAATCATTTCGTAGGCGGGAATATTTGCATCCCCATATACGGGGTGTGGCACCCGCTTATAGGCGTGGTCAAACACCCAATCCATTTCATCTGTTTCCAGTGGAATTGGCGGCGGATTCACCCACAGCTCATGAATACCGTGACGTTGCACCAGCACCCGGGCATTACCGGGATTGGTTTCCCGATGAAACACCCTCGACGCATGGGCGTAAAGTACCGGGTCATTCCTGAGTTTTTCATAAGACGGTAACCGAATATAGGTCTGCTCATTCTTCGCAGACTGAACATCAGAACTGGGAAAAATATTCACCACCTGAACGACATCTGCATCTTGCACGCTTGCATCTGAAGCCTCGGTATTTGAAGAACACGTCTCAGGGTCTTTTTGATCGGTTCGCTGATAGGGGCTATGTAATGTATCTATTTTTCCCGGTGCATCAATACGGGTCGAGTCAATTTCTCGCCAACCATCAGGAATGGCTTTGCGAATAAACGCAGTGCCACGAATATCAGTAATATCGGAGACGCTCTCACCGCCAGCAATACGATGAGCAATGTCGATAATCGCCCGCTCAGCATTGCCATAGAGCAAAATATCCGCCGTTGAATCAGCGAGCACCGAACGGCGAACCTTATCAGACCAATAATCGTAATGGGCCAACCGCCGCAAGCTGGCTTCAATACTACCAATCACCAGCGGCACATGCTTGTAAGCCTCTCTACAACGCTGGGAATACACCGTTACTGCCCGGTCGGGGCGCTTACCGCCTTCATTGTGTGGGGTATAGGCATCATCATGGCGCATACGGCGATCTGCCGTATAACGGTTGATCATCGAATCCATATTGCCCGAAGTGACACCGAAAAACAGATTTGGCTCACCCAGCGCCATAAATGCCTCTTTTGAGGTCCAGTCTGGCTGGGCAATGATCCCCACTCTAAAACCCTGAGCTTCAAGACTGCGGCCAATCACCGCCATTCCAAAGCTGGGGTGATCCACGTAAGCATCGCCAGTGACAATGATAATGTCGCAACTGTCCCAGCCCAATTCATCCATTTCTGCCCTGGACATGGGTAAAAATGGCGCCGTGCCATAGCACTCGGCCCAGTATTTACGGTGGGAGAAAAGAGATGTTGTCGGCTGCGACATAGCCATAGACCAATCAAAATAGGTCGCGCATTATACAGAAAGAACGGGCGGTTATGGAAACTTGGTATCAAAGGCACATTGAGCTGAACCTATGGTTCATCTGAGGGCGCCCTCTATTTGGGAAATTGGGTCGCAATAAAGCGCTAGCAAGCGTATAAAAAAGCAATACTAAAAGGCCCCTTCTCTGTAACATCAGGTTAAATACCCTTTTACAGGATCCTAGAACGTTGAGTGAACTAACGTCAAAAAAAATCATTGGTAGTGAAGAATGGTGCTCATTTCCCAAGCTTGGCATCCCAGCTATCAAAGCAAGGGTCGATTCTGGCGCCAAAACATCCTCCATACACGCTTTCAATATCCAACCTTTTCGTCGACAGGGCGCCTCCTGGGTCAGTTTTGAAATTCATCCTATACAAAACAATCGCAGAACAGTCATAAGGTGCGAACGGCCCGTCATAGATAAAAGGGTGGTCAAAAGTTCAAGTGGGCTTTCCGAAACACGCTACGTCGTTGGTGCCCAATTAAAGCTTGGCGAAAACCTTTGGGATATTGAACTGACTCTCGCCAATCGTGACTCCATGGGATTTCGGATGCTGCTTGGTAGAGAAGCCATGCACGAACGTCTTATTGTTGACCCATCTCACGAATGTATGATGGGCCACGTCACGAACCAAACAATAAAAACACTCTACGGCAAAGAGGAGGAGGCTAAGAGCGGCCTGCAAATTGGCCTTCTAGCCAGTGATGAAGGGTTATACAGCAATCAACGTCTGCTTGAAGCAGGAGAAGAGCGCGGCCATGACATGACCTTTCTCAATGTGAAACAGTGTTATATGAAGCTAGATGCCCTAGAGCCAGAAGCTCACTATCGAGGCGGGAAATTATTGAATGATGTCGACGCTATTATCACTCGCATCCGACCCAGCGTGACTTTTTATGGCACAGCATTAGCCCGTCAATTTGAGAGCATGGGGATTTACACGACAAATTCTTCGTCTGCAATCTCTCAATCAAGGGATAAACTATTTTCATTACAGCTCATGCTAAAAAGTGGTATCGACATACCAACAACAGGTTTCGCAAACTCGTCCATGGATACCAACGATCTCATCGAAATGGTGGGAGGGGCTCCATTAATCGTCAAATTATTAGAAGGGACTCAAGGTCGTGGTGGGGTATTGGCCGAGACTAAAAAAGCGGCAGAAAGTGTCATCAATGCGTTTAAGTCTTTAAGAGCAAACTTATTGGTACAACAATTTATCAAAGAGGCCGATGGAAAAGATCTACGATGTTTCGTGATTGATGGAAAAGTCGTTGCCTCCATCGAGAGAACAGCGGCTCCCGGTGAATTTCGAGCAAATATACATCAAGGTGGCACCGCTGCTGTTGTAAAGATAACACCAGAGGAAAGAGCATTATCGGTTAAAGCCGCAAAAGTACTTGGCTTACAAATAGCTGGAGTTGATATTATTAGATCAAAGTCTGGCCCCCTACTCTTGGAAGTTAATTCGTCTCCGGGACTGGAAGGTATAGAATCTGCCACAGGGAAAGACATTGCTGGAATGATTATTTCCTCTATCGAAAAAAAGCTCAACTGGAAGAGGCAACTGCCTAACAACGAAGCAACCAAACGTGTCAAATAATACTTTTTTCTGCAAATGAAGAGATGTCGCGGTCTAAGGGGAATCAATTTGATAACAAATAGAGATGGGATTTCTTCATTATGAAAAAAATTATGTTAATTGCATTACTTGTATCGCCACTATTAACAAGCATTACCTATGCAGAGGAAAACCTAGTGTCTTCATGCAGCTATGACAGCGTGTATTGGACAGGTCGTGGCAAATCGGTCGAAACTAATGGCGGAGTTTTTACCACCACAATAAAGGAAAATATAATCGTCATTCAAAGCAGTAGCCCTGAAATCTCTGGCACTCATAATTTAACCATAAAGAAGAATTCTGGTATGAGACTTTTCGCCACCAATGGCTCTATGCAATTTATATACAATAAGCTCACCCATCAATATACTATTAACACTGGCATTGGCCCGTCAGGTTTTAGCGTTTCTGGTGGTGGCCATATGGGGCGTCAAGTACGTGTGGCAGGGAAGTGTTCTGACAATCAAGAATAGTCGGTTCACACCGAGCTTCCGGCATTAACTGTTGCCATGAAGCCTGCTGAGAAAATGAAATGAACATAAAACAACCTGAGTATGAAGGATCTGATTATTAGGGTAAGTTTGACCCATCTTTTGCCACATGTTCAACCGTAAAAAACCAGTTTCTCACAAACATTACTCACTGAATTACCCGTCAACATTGTGCAAGGCCAGCCAAAGGCCGACGTGCTAAATATTTGTATACTTCAATAAGAACCCAAGCAGAAAATGATGAATAAACGAGAGGTGTGGCGTAACATAATAAGCAGCTATATGCTTAAATACTGTTAATCGGGGTCATGATCTTCCGCTGCCCATTTTGAGGAATTTATATCAATGAAAATACAACGCCCTCCATCCGGTCTGCGCATGATTTTATTGCTATCAACCGTTTTAGCTATTGCCGGATGCAACGATATAGCGGCTACGGCTCGTAAATTCACGTATCCACCGGATTTTAACTATGTAAGCGATCAAGAGTTTCGCTCACAGATGGAACAACTGGCATTTCAGCTGCAAGTATTGGATAAGGCGCTGGTGAAAGGCAATACTGAGCAACCTAGTCAACAACAGCATGTATTGGACGCGCTGCGCAAGATGGAACGTATCGGGTCTAGTTTGAAAGCTGGTGATGCTGGTTCAAGTCACCCTTTTCTACAAGGCTTCATGGAAGACTTCGTGGCAGATGTGGGAAAAGCCCGCACCGCGGCGTCTAGTGACCCCGCTGATTATTATCGTGCTGGTCGGGTTGCAGGTGGCTGTATCAACTGCCACGAAATTCACCGCTGAGTCATCAGCGGTTAGGGTAAGGAAAAGGTACAAATTTACTCTATTGCACGCTATTGACCAAAAATAGGCTTTAGCTCTGAGTACATTTGAACCGACATCAACATGATGAACAAACTATCTATCTTACAGAGCCAATATGATTGCCACTCTACTCCTTATCTTTATTATTGTGTTCGTCTTCCTGGCATTCTATATACCCATATGGCGAAATAGCTGGATTCGCAATAAACCCTTTCCTTATGATTGGAATGTCATATTAGTCACCAACTTGCCGATTTATTCTGTTCTTCCATCTGACGAAAAGACCAAGCTCCAACAACTCATCAATCTGTTTATCGCCAAAAAACACTTTGTGGGTTGTGCCGGGTTGGAGATGACCGATGAAATCAAAGTTACCATAGCCGCTCAAGCCTGCTTGTTGCTCCTTCATCACCCCAAAACGGCCGTATACCCCAAACTCTATTCTGTTCTAGTCTACCCCTATGGGTTCAGGGCTGAACGCGAGCAGCGGCAGGAAGATGGCACGGTAGCTCTCGCCGCTCATAATTTATCGGGTGAATCCTGGAGTAATGGCAAGGTGGTTCTGTCTTGGGACGATGTGGTTTCAGGTGCCTCAGATTTTACCGATGGCCGCAATGTAGTGTTGCATGAATTTGCCCACCAGCTGGACTCAGCATCGGGTTCAACCAATGGCGCACCCCCATTGCGCCTCAATTGTTATGGCTCTTGGGCTAAGGTGTTGTCAGGGGAATTTGAAAAGCTCAAATGGGCTAGTTTGCGCCATCATAAAACCACTATGGATACATATGGCGCTACCAACCCGGCAGAATTTTTTGCGGTGGCCACGGAAACGTTTTTTGAGAAACCCGAACAACTATCCCAAAAACACCCGAAGCTATACGAAGAGTTAAGCCAGTACTATCAAACTGATCCCCGGCAGTGGCATTAAAAATACGTTTTTAGAGGGGCCGCTATCCGTCAATAAATCAGTTATTCTTATTTCAACATATCCAGCGCTACCGCTTCGGCCACTTTAATGCCGTCTATGCCGGCCGATAATATGCCGCCTGCGTAACCGGCACCTTCACCCGCTGGATATAAGCCACAGGTGTTTATATTTTGGAAGTCTTTCCCTCGTCTGATACAAATCGGTGCTGAGGTTCTGGTTTCGACACCAGTCAGCACAGCATCGGTCATTGAAAACCCTTTAATCTGCTTTTCAAATTCCAGAATCGCTTCACGAATAGCATCTATAGCAAACCTAGGCAAGGCTTGGCTCAAATCGCCCAAGGTAACGCCAGGTGTATAGGATGGAGTGACGGCACCCAAAGTTGTCGATGGTCTGTCCGCTAAAAAATCACCCACCAGCTGTGCGGGAGCATGGTAGTTTTCACCACCCAGTTGATAAGCCAAGGTCTCCAGTTCACGCTGCAGATCAATGCCGGCCAAGGGGTGTCCGGGATAATCTTTCTCAGGCTCTATGCCGACCACAATGGCGGAGTTGGCATTGCGCTCATTCCGTGAATATTGCGACATGCCGTTGGTGACCACTCTGCCCTCTTCTGAGGTGGCGGCAACGACAGTACCGCCCGGGCACATACAAAAACTGTAGACACTGCGGCCATTCTTGCAGTGATGTACCAGCTTGTAGTCTGCTGCGCCGAGGATGGGGTGACCCGCTTGCTCACCAAACTGTGCTTTGTCGATGATGGACTGCGGATGTTCGATACGAAAACCAATGGAGAAGGGTTTGGGCTCAATATAAACCCCTTGCTCTAACAACATTTGGAAACTGTCCCGTGCGCTATGACCTATAGCCAAAATAATATGCCGGCTATGCAGGGTTTCACCGGTGCTCAGAGTTACACCCGTGATTTGTCCACTTCCTTTTTCTTGAGGATCTTTTTCTTGAGAGCCTTCTTTTTGGGAGCCGCCTTCAACAGGCTCGCATTCAAGCGTTTCTCTATGAATGGTTTCTACTTTACAGCCAAATCGAACTTCACCACCCAGCGCGGTAATATCGTTGCGGATATTTTCGACCATTGCCACCAGCTTGAAGGTACCGATATGGGGTTTGTTGATGTACATGATTTCTTCAGGTGCACCGGCCTTCACAAACTCCGTTAACACCTTACGGCCCAAGTGACGCTTGTCCTTTACTTGGCTATACAACTTGCCATCAGAGAAGGTACCAGCCCCTCCCTCGCCATACTGCACGTTGGATTCTGTATTGAGCTTGCCTTCACGCCACATGCTCCAAGTGTCCTTGGTGCGCTGTCTCACGTTCTGACCTCGCTCTAACACAATAGGCTTGAGGCCCATTTGAGCCAATACCAACGCTGCCAATATGCCACAGGGGCCAAAACCAATCACGATAGGCCGCTGTTGGTCGTCAGCTGGAAAACTCTCACAGGGCTCAGCAACAAACTGATAAGCGGTATTCGGGCTTGGCCGAACAAATGACTGATTGGCGAACTGCTCCAACACGCGCTGTTCCGCGGCATCAGTTAACGCCACCTCAAACTGATAAATCAGCTTGATATTGTTTTTTTTGCGAGCATCAAGGCTGCGCTTAAACAGGGTAAAGCCCTGTAACTCACCGTCCGTTATGTTCAATGTATCCATAATGGCTGCGTGCAGCTCATCATCGGTATGATCAAGAGGTAGTTCGATATCGCTGAGTCGTAGCATGTTAGGTTAGCGTCGCTGCCGGTTAGACCAGGGGGCTAGAGGCTAGCCCGAGCAGCGGCATTTTAGCATAAGGACAGCAGTAACTGTGTTGCTGTATAAGTACTTAAAAATAGGATGACATCCAATTACACATCACCCATCAGCTAGCATGGTTGCGCAGATTAAGTCAACAAGGGTAATATAAAAGTGTTTTTTTCACCAACCGAAGAGCGACGACATGTTTCTACATTTTAGATTGGGTCTTGGTGCAAAATTCGCGCTTTGGCTGGGCCTGTTCATAATTATTATGGCTGCCGCCACTTATAACATTTATGTGTCTGAGAAAGCTTCCGTCGTAGATAAAGTCAAAGCGCAAAAAATGGTTATGCTCACCAAGCGAACGAGAGAAATAGAATCCCGTCTGCAGGTCCATAATAGAAACCTACTAGAGACGAAAGACTTTATTGTACGTAATGTCTTTACTAAAGGCATTGTCGACGTCGGCGTTGATCCGATAACCGTTACTAGGAAAGAGGTCTTGAATGCAAGGCTGCAAGCAAGTTTCAGCCGCTTAACATCATCCTATCCTGAATATCAAAAGATGTCCTATCTTAATATTGTCGGTGAAGAACTGGTCCGTATTGAAGCGACGGCTGATAAGGCGAAGGTGGCTGCCTTCGATAGTCTGCAGAACTGGTCTGGCGAACCTTTCATGACCGAAGCGCTCAAATTGGAAGAGGGCGATATCTACCTTTCCAATATCACCCTGAAACGAGTAGGTGGAATCATTCAGGTGCCGCATATGCCAGTACTCACAATGGTTACCCCGACCTACAACGATCAGCAGATATCAGGCCTACTGCTGCTCGAGATGTCTATCAAACCGCTATTGACCCACATTTCTTACGAAGACGAGACTGTAGCTATTGTCGATGAGAGGGGTTTCTATCTTAGTCATTTTGTTCCGGACAAAACCTTCGGATCCGATCAGGGAACTAAATCCCTGTTTCAGTTGGATGAGCCAGAACTGGCTGAGATCAGTACCCGTAAGGAAGCGTTAATAAGAATTCACCAAGATCATGATGGTGAGATGGATGGATTTAGCAGAATCTATTTTTCACCGACGGACCGCAGCCGATACTGGTTGATGACCATCAATGTTAAGAAAGAGATGGTGTATGGAGACATCTCTGGTTTTTTTAAGAGGTTACTGATCTCTGGGGTGGCCATCGGCCCGATCTTCTTATTTCTTTTTTTCTGGTTTGTAAAAAAACAAATTCTGACGCCTATATTTATTCTATCCTCTGCGGCAAAACGGCTGATGGCGGGTGATTTGTCAGTGCGCGGCGATGTAGGATCGGTCACTGAGGAATTTCAAATTCTGTGCACGTCGATCAACGACTTTGCAGAAAATCAGCAACAGGCTTTGAAAAACGCCGCTAAAATAGCCGCTGAGATGAGTCAAAGCATTACCAGCGAGCGAGAACAGCGGTTGCGCTTGGACGCTACGTTGAACACTGTCAACGATGCCGTCATCACTATAGATGAGAATGGCACCATCGAAAGCTTCAATTTGGCCGCGATTACGGTCTTCGGTTATCAGCCTGAGGATGTGATCGGCAAGAATGTGAACATCCTGATGCCGCAGCCTTATCATGACGAGCACGATGGCTACCTGAGCCGTTTTCTCAAGGAGCGCACGCCCCGTGTCATCGGCGTGGGACGCGAGGTGGTCGGGCTGCGAAATAATGGCAGCGAGTTCCCGATGGAGCTGGCTGTTAACGAAACGATGCTTAGCAACCGACGCATTTTCACCGGGGTGGTGCGGGATATTAGCAATAGGAAAGCTATCGAAACAGAACTCCTCTTAATCCGTAAAGAATCCGAAAACATCTTCGACAAAAATTTGGGTAAAGTCCTTGATGCCATGTCGCGCGGGGACCTGACTCAAAAAATTGACTCGGTCGTTCCAGGAGAAACGCACAGGGAACGAACCATTTACAATAACCTCAATACGTTGATGGACCAGCTTAATCGCTTCTCCGAGGAATTGTCACGGGTGGCGCGCGAGGTGGGTACCGAGGGCATTCTGGGTGGGCAGGCCGTGGTGCCGGACGTCGACGGCACGTGGAAGGAACTGACCGACAACGTGAACGCGATGGCGAGTAATCTGACCCTGCAGGTGCGTAATATTGCCGACGTGACCATGGCGGTGTCCAAGGGTGATCTGTCGCAGAGAATCACGGCAGAGTCCCGGGGCGAGGTAAACATACTTATGCGCAATATCAATTCGATGATCAGCATGCTCTCTGAAGACAGAGATAAACGTGATAAGACTGAGTCAGCGCTGCTGGCCGCGACGAGAGCGAAGAGCGATTTTCTCGCCAACATGAGCCACGAGATTCGCACGCCAATGAATACTATCATCGGCATGTCGCAATTGTGCTTGAGAACCGAACTAAACGACCAGCAGCGTAAATACATATCAAACGTTAGTTTATCGGCTTCGAGTTTACTGGCGGTCATCAACGATATTCTTGATTTCTCCAAGGTCGATGCTGGCATGCTCGTTTTAGAAAAGATTCACTTCTCCCTGGCGGATAGCATAGAGCTTATCGACACCAATATCGGTTTCATGGCGCGGGAAAAGAATTTGTACTTGAATACGAAGATAGAACCCGATGTGCCGTCGGTTCTTATAGGAGACCCCCTGCGTCTTTCGCAGGTGTTAATGAACCTGTTGGGCAACGCGGTGAAGTTCACTTCTACGGGCGGCGTCAGCCTGTTAGTGTCACTGAAGGAAGCAGTATCAGAGGCAGTTGAGCTTGAGTTTCGGGTGAGCGACACAGGTATTGGCTTAAACTCCTCTCAGGCCAAGAGGCTGTTTAGAGCCTTTACCCAAGAAGACACGACGACCACGCGTTCTTATGGTGGCACGGGGCTAGGACTGTCGATCAGCAAACGGCTTGTCGAACTGATGGGCGGCGCTATCTGGGTCGAAGACCATCTCGGGGTCGGTTGCATTTTTTGCTTCACGGCGCGTTTTCGCCTCGGCGATATGAGCAAGATTATTAATTCCGAGGTTTGCTTGCCGCCGGAAGCCACTATGCTGGCGACGCTGAAGGGCACACGCATTTTGGTGGCCGAGGACAATGAGTTCAACCAGGATCTGATCAAAGAGATACTGGAGCAATGGGGCATAGTGGTCACTCTTTGCGAAAACGGGTGGGAAGCGGTGATGATATTGGCCAAGAAGCCCTTCGATATCGTGCTGATGGACGTGCAGATGCCGGTCATGGACGGCTATGAGGCCACGCGCAGAATCCGGACGATGCCCGGACTGGCAAACCAACCGATTATCGCCATGACCGCTAACGCCATGGCCGAGGATGAGCGCCGTTGTAAAGAGGCCGGGATGAATGACTTCGAAACCAAGCCGATCGACCAGGGTCATTTGTATCAGACCCTGATCAAGTGGTTGCCTAAGTAACCGAAGTGATCCGCTCCATTTTAAACAGATACTTCTCTAAGCGACGTTTATTTACGAGGTTAGCTGATCAGGGGGAGGGGGTTTTTCACCCGTACGACATGTAAATGAATCTATCTATAGCACTTAAAAGGATCTTCGGGGGTAGTGGTATGCAATGTACCCCCCCCCATCCTACAATTCAGTTTAAGGTGTATTTATCTTTCACGATTCGTTCACACTCAACCGTGAAACATATGGTTTTTGATGCAGATAATTAGTATTATGGTTTTTCTGCTTTCGTAGAGATACCAAGTGTTTACAAGGAATGCGCCTTAATGCGGGGTTAACTCAGTTGGTAGAGTGTCAGCTTCCCAAGCTGAATGTCGCGAGTTCGAATCTCGTACTCCGCTCCATTTTTTAATTGCGTGTTAATCACTTTTTAAATAGGCGTTGTAATGCAGATTGTGACTAAAGTCGTTCGCTGGGCTCTAGGCTCTCTAATTTTATTCTTTAACTGGGCATTCACCCCCAGAAGTATTAAGAGAGAAGCAGAGCTGCAGGCTGCCATAGATCAGCAAACTGCAGGCTTGTCTTTGTATCAGTACCCTGCTTGTCCGTTTTGCGTCAAAGTACGCCGAGCAATGAAGCGACATAGCTTAAACATCCATACCGTCGATGCAAAACGCTGTGAAACCAGCAAGCAAGAATTGATCGAAGGCGGCGGAACGCTCAAAGTACCCTGCCTACGAATTGAAGAGAATGCAGGTGATGTTCGCTGGATGTATGAGTCTTCCGAGATTATCCGCTACCTAGAAGGTAAAGTGTCTGCATTGCAGGCGGCTTAACCGCCAAAGCAGTTAGCGTCAGAAGCACCTAACTTGAAACAAGCCCCGGAAAAATCTTCAGGGGCTTTCTTTTTCCACCAAAACCCCGTCCCTATAGACGCTATTGCAGTGGTTGCATTCATATTGAGCAGGTCGGCATTGAAGCGTGTAATTTTCTTCCAACTCTGAGGCATTGCATATTGGGCAAGAAATTTTCACTTTTGCATCAACGAGAGCAGTAAGCCTCATACCAAAAAAATAAACGCATAGCAGGGCAATAATTGTGGCGAAAACGGTTCCCGTGATGACATAAAAATAAAGCCCTAACCCCACACCTAGTCCAATAATACCTGACACTAAAAAGGCTAAAAAGATGAACCACATCCTTCGGGTTTCGGCTGCTTTTAGATTCTGGAAACTGTTCATAACGGGAAACTATGCGTTATATGCCAACTAACAACGAGACACAAAACCGCTTATTTCATAAATCGTTGTTTTAAAAACTCACTGGCAAGTGCAAACCCGGCATCTGCTGATTTTGTGATCCAGGTATTGGCTACTTGATCATCCCTTTCTACACCCAGCCCGTTATAGTACAAGCTACCCAGCCCATACATTGCTGCGGCGTGACCTTTGTTTGAAGCCTGTTCATACCACTTGGCAGCTGCCGAATAATCCTGTGTCACACCCGTACCAGACTGATAGTCTGAAGCCGTATAAAACATGGCATTAACGTGACCCTGTTTTGCTGCTTTTTCATAATTTTCAAAAGATTTTTGATCATTTTGATCGGTGCCCCAGCCCTCTTTGTAGAGAATAGCCACGCCATACTGAGCGTCTGCATCTCCCTGTTCTGCTAGTGGTGAAAGAATGGCGAACCCTTCTTCCAACTTTCCACTTCTAATGGCTTCATACCCCTCTTCAAGCGTACTGGCGAATGAAGCTGTTGAAAACACGACTGCCGAGAACATGAGTCCAATGAAGAGACTTAAAAATTTCATAGATATTCCTTTTAACGTAATCACGAACACATACCAAACATGCTCTTTTTTTCATCTACTCACCCTGAAAAACAGGACAAAAGTTTGATTTTAAAGGGTTTTAATGGGACAAAAATCCTTTCGATACAACGCGAGAAGCCTCAATTTACCCAAGGGTCGCATGCATGCAATTGATGCCGCAGTATAGGCTTATTACAAATAACTGAAAAGTAAGCCCTACGTGGGAGCCAATGACAAAAAGCAACGAACAGAATCAAAATGGCCACCCAGCATGGTTCTTGTTGATCTATGACCAACAACGGGTAACTTTCGCTCAAAACCCGTAGGTTATCGTCTGTTTTACCGTTAAATTAAGCCCTTATAGTTGTCTTTAACCCTTAGAATTGCCTTTAACCCTTAATAGAGCAGAGATGATTCATCCTATGGATAACACAGAGTATTTTTATCGCACCGCTATATTTACCCGCAAAGACAAGCAGGTCGCATTAGCTGACATTCATCAACCAGAAACCAGCTCACCGCTGGATGAATAGATGGGCATTGTGGTATCCCTCGCTGACGGAAAACATACCATTCAGGCGTTAGTGGATTACATGAGTAGCCGCTATCAACAAGCACCTGATAATCTAGAAGAAACACTCCACTCTGTGCTCGAACGACTGCAGGAGGGTAAGATTGTCCAACTGAGCGAAACAGCCGTGGATTTGCCCTATTATTTAGCCTCACCCATCGAAGAACTGGATATAGAGAAGGCTAAAAATTTAATCCAGGAAGATGGGTATACCCAACACTAAGCGTCATTAAAGCCTACAGATGAGTGCCAACCTGTGACTACTGAATATGTCGACATTGTGATCGTCGGTGCTGGTCTCTCTGGTATTGGTGCGGCCTATCATCTACAAAATAAGTGCCCTAGTAAAAGTTACACTATTTTGGAAGGTCGGAGTGCTATGGGCGGCACCTGGGACCTTTTTCGCTATCCGGGCATCCGTTCCGACAGCGACATGCAAACCCTCGGCTACAACTTCAAACCATGGCGCGAAGAAAAAGCTATCGCCGATGGACCGTCGATACTCCGCTATGTAAAAGAAGCCGCCGTAGAAAATAATATTGACAAACACATTCGCTATGGCCAACTTGTGACGAAGGCTTCCTGGTCAACCGAGGATGCCACCTGGACGGTTGAAACCCAATGCACCGATACCGGTGGCATCGACCACTTCAAGTGCAACTTTCTACTAATGTGTGCGGGTTATTACAGTTACGAAGGTGGCTACGCTCCCAGTTTCAGTGGCCGTGAGCGGTTTAAGGGTGAGATTATTCATCCCCAGAAGTGGCCTGAAAATTTCAACTTTCAAGGCAAAAAAGTGGTCATTATTGGCTCAGGAGCAACGGCCGTGACACTATTGCCTGAAATAGCGAAGAAGGCCGAACATGTAGTGATGCTTCAACGCTCACCCACTTACTACTTATCACTCCAGGACAAGGACGTCATTGCCAATATTTTGCGCAAAATTTTACCCGAACAATGGGCCTACGCTATCACACGCTGGAAGAATATTGCCCGCCAACAACTCTTTTATCATCTCACCCGCACTCACCCAGAAAAGATCAAACAATACCTGCTAAAAATGGTACAAAAACAACTGGGAAAAGACTATGACGTCGAGACCCACTTCACGCCCACTTACCATCCCTGGGATCAACGTCTTTGCATCGTACCTAACAATGACCTATTTAAGGCCATCAAGTCAGGACGAGCTTCTGTGGTTACTGGCCATATCGACAGGTTCAATGAGGTCGGGGTTGAGCTAACCTCTGAAGAGACAATAGAGGCTGATATTGTTGTTACCGCCACAGGACTCAACCTCGTGGTACTTGGCGGTGCAGTATTTGATGTTGACGGTAAGACTGTCGAGTTTCCTAACACCTATACCTACAAGGGAATGATGTGCTCAGGTGTACCCAACCTGATTTCGACCTTCGGCTACATCAACGCCTCTTGGACGCTGCATGCCGATCTCATAGCAGAATATGCTTGTAACCTCATCAACCACATGGATAAAACGGGTCTCCGCCAATGCACTCCTCAGCTGCGTGATGAAGATAAAAATATGCCAGAGCGCCCCTGGATTGAAGACTTCTCTTCAGGTTATCTTCAACGGGCATTACATTTGCTGCCGAAACAAGGGAGTCACGAACCCTGGACGAACCCGCAAAACTACAGAAAAGATAAAAAAATGATTCAGAAAAATCCAATTGAGGATGGCGTATTGGTATTTGAAAGTTAGTGGGATATACAGCTAACTTAAACCCTAACACTGACATATTTTTGACATCTAATATTAAAAAAACTGTCATAAAATAACGATAAGCTGGCTAGATAAAGGAGGCCACTAGCCAATGCTCAATGTAGAAACGTTCATTCAGGATAAGTACCCCAGCTTTTACCAGCGCCACCCGCGACTGGCACGGCCATTAATTCGCGTGCTGCGGATGCTGTTTCGAGAAAAAAGCTTCCAGCAATTTGAAACCGATTACCCATACCTGGAAGGGTTTGATTTCGTTGAGCAGGTACTAGATTATTTCGATTTTCGCTACACCATTCGTGACGATGAACGTTTGCGAATCCCCTCTCAGGGTCGAGTCGTCATTATCGCCAACCACCCTATTGGTTCTCTCGATGGCCTCGCGCTGCTGAAGCTAGTCAGTGAAACACGACCTGATGTCAAAGTCGTGGCCAATGAGCTGCTCTACACCCTAAAGCCTCTGCACAACCTGTTGCTGCCCGTAGACAACATGGAAGGTAGTACCAGCCGTCAAAATATTACGTCAATCCGCGAACATCTGGATAGTGATGGTGCGGTCATCATCTTCCCCGCTGGAGAGGTGTCACGCCTGAGCCCGCAAGGTATTCGAGACGGCGACTGGCGCAGCGGATTTCTCCGTATGGCGATTAACAGCAAATCCCCAGTGCTACCGATTTTTGTAGATGGTCGAAATTCTGTGCTGTTTTACAGTGTGTCACTGATCGCTAAACCACTCTCAACCCTGCTGCTGGTGAGAGAAATGTTCAAGCAAGCCCGGAACTGTGTGGATATTCGAGTGGGCGAAATGATCAGCTATGACAGTTACCAAAAAATTAACGTGCCACTCAAGGAAAAAGCCAAACTATTTAAGCGGCACTTATATCGCATTGGGCAAAGTAGAAAAGGCATTTTCGGCACCGTAACCGCCATTGCCCACCCGGAAAATAGGGCATTACTGAGGGATGAAATAAAACAGTGTCAGTTGCTGGGTAAAACGGGAGATGGTAAACAGATTTACCTGTATCGATATCAACCCAATTCGCTGATCATTCGAGAAATCGGCAGATTGCGAGAAATTGCTTTCCGCGCCGTGGGGGAAGGCACGGGACGCCGTCGGGATATCGACAGTTACGATCACCACTACTTCCACCTGATTCTGTGGGATGACGAAGAGCTGGAAATTGCCGGGGCCTATCGCTTCTGTGATGCCACTCTCTGTGCGGATACCCTTGGCCAGAAAACCCTCTACTCCAGTGAATTATTCAGCTATACCCCTGCCATGCAACCCTATCTGGAGCGGGGCCTGGAGCTAGGGCGTAGTTTTGTCCAACCTAAATACTGGGGACGTCGAAGCTTGGACTACCTGTGGTATGGCATTGGCGCCTTTCTTCGTAGCAATCCCCAATACCGTTACCTCTTCGGACCGGTGACCTTGAGTAATGCCTACCCAAAACGGGCCATGGAAATGTTGGTCTATTTTTACAGCCAACGCCATCCGAGTGGTCAAAAACTGGCTGAACCTGCCCTGCCCTACCGAATTAGCCCTGAGCGGAATAGGGAACTTACTGAAAAGTTTCCCGGCGAGGACCAGAAGGCTGAATTCGCTCAATTAAAAAGTGAACTGGCCCATATGAATCTGAGTGTTCCCACCCTGTATAAGCAATACACTGAAGTCTGCGAACCTGGCGGCGTACAATTTGCCGGTTTTAATATCGATGCTAATTTTGCTAACTGTGTTGATGGCCTGATCATTGTTGACCTGGACCGACTGAAACAGTCAAAGCGTGAACGATATATAGACTAACCTCTCATGTGATAGCGCATCGTTCTAAGTAACCGACTCTTCTCTGCCAAGCCGCTCTCAGCTAGGTACTGCCCCCTCATACTCCCTTCATGACCCCTGTCAGTAAAACCTCCGTTCACCCGCTCAACCACGAGGACACCCGCCGTGGGCCGGTGTACAATATCGACCTCTAAAAACTCGGCATTAGGGCAATACGTTAGGGCTATGGAAGACAACAAAACCACACATTTCGGTTTCAAAACTGTTCCCGTTGAAGAAAAGGCCTCTCGAGTGGCCGATGTTTTCCATTCGGTAGCAGGCAAATACGATTTGATGAACGACCTGATGTCTGGCGGTGTTCACCGCCTCTGGAAGCGCTACACCATTGAGCTTTCTGGTGTTAGGCGCGGTCATCGAGTACTCGATATTGCAGGCGGCACCGGCGACCTCACCGCCAAATTTTCAACATTAGTGGGGCCAACTGGCGAAGTGGTTCTGGCAGACATCAATGATTCCATGCTGAAAGTGGGTCGTGACAAGCTGGTGGATAACGGCTTTGCAGGCAATGTACGTTACGCTCAGGCCGATGCCCAATATTTACCCTTTCCAGACAATACCTTTGACTGCATCACCATTGCGTTTGGTCTGCGTAATGTCACGGATAAAGATCTGGCATTGCGTTCCATGCACAGAGTCCTGAAACCTGGTGGCCGGTTGCTGGTTCTGGAGTTTTCAAAGCCATCTAACGGACTACTCGAAAAGGCCTACGATTTCTATTCATTTAAGCTGCTCCCAAAAATTGGTGGACTGGTGGCCAACGACACAGAGAGCTATCAATACCTGGCTGAGTCCATCCGGATGCATCCTGATCAGGAAACCCTGAAAGGCATGATGGATGAAGCCGGTTTTGTGAATACGGAATACCACAATATGACGGGTGGTATTGTCGCCCTGCACCGAGGTTTCAAAGCTTGATATTTGATTTCTTTTCAAAGAATCCGTTAAAGGCACTACGGAGTGCCGCCTTAATGGGTGTTGAGACGGCTATTAATAAAGCGTTGGAATACGACCCTGCCACTCAAAATGCCATTGGCGACCTAGCGGGCAAGGTGCTAGCCATTGAATGCACCCTGCCTCCCCTGACCTTCTATGCCATTCATAGTGAGAAAGACATTACCTTGATGGCCCAGTATGAAGGCGAGCCCGATACCACCTTGCGAGGTAGCGCCCTATCCTTGGCCTCACTAGCGACTGATGGCCAAGACCGAGTATCTTTTTTCGACACGGGTGTTGAAGTAAGCGGGGACCACGACCTGCTCCGTCAACTCAAAAAAATCCTCAAAAACCTAGATGTAGACTGGGAGGCAGCACTGGCCCAGTTAATTGGTGATGTTCCTGCCCACTTGGTCGGCGAGGCCCTACGCTCATCCACTAACTGGCAGCAACACGTGGCCGAACGCGCCAGCACCGCTGCTGCAGAATTCAGTCAGGAAGAAATCCGCATTACACCAAGCCGAAGTGAAGTCGACAATTTCAATACTGAGGTCAAACACATGGCTAATGACGTGGATCGGTTGGCTGCACGTATAAATAAATTAAATGTTAAATTGAAGGTCAATCTAGACAAACAAGAAAGCGGAGATAGCTGAGCGTGTCACGAATTAATCGACTGGCCACTATTATCCGGATCGCTACCCGCTATCGCCTGGATACTTTTCTCGATAAAGATAAATTACCACGAGGAGCACGGCTGCTACTTAAGGCCAATACGTTATTGCCTGCACCAAGACAACCTCGAGGAGTAAGACTCCGTTGTGCTCTGGAAGACCTAGGCCCCATATTTATCAAGTTTGGTCAGCTGCTCTCCACCCGTCCGGATCTTATTCCCCCCGATATTTGTGAAGAACTGGACCACCTGCAAGACAATGTACCGCCCTTCGACAAAGATCAGTTTGTCGCCATTGTAGAAGACGCACTGGGCGATAGTATCGACAACTTGTTCCTGCAATTTGACCGTGAGCCGCTGGCCTCGGCCTCGGTAGCTCAAGTCCACGCCGCGGTACTACCTGATGGTCACGAAGTGGTTGTAAAGGTCATTCGGCCCGGTATTGAAAAAACCATTGAGCAGGACATCAAACTGATGCTCTCTATGGCTAAATGGTTGGAAGCCCACACTATTGACGGACGTCGGATGCGCTTAACCGAGGTGGTTAGCGATTATCGAAATACCATTTTTGATGAGCTCAATCTTCAGCGTGAAGCCGCCAATGCCTCTATGTTGCGACGTAATTTTGATGGTTCGCCCATGCTCTATGTGCCAAAGATTTACTGGTCACACACCAACGAAAAAGTGATGGCAATGGAGCGTATTTACGCCATCCCTGTCACGGATGTAGACACGCTGCAACAACACAACACGGACTTCAAAGTACTGGCCGAGCGCGGCGTAGAAATTTTCTTCACTCAGGTTTTCGAACACAACTTTTTCCATGCCGACATGCACCCGGGCAATATTTTTGTCGATGCCTCCAAACCCGACCAGCCCAAATATCTGGCCGTGGACTGCGCCATCATGGGTACGCTGACTGAAGCTGATCAGTACTATCTGGCCCGCAACCTGCTGGCGATTTTCCGCCGCGACTACCGCCAGGTAGCAGAGCTTCATGTGCTGTCTGGCTGGGTACCAGAAGACACCAATGTGGGTGACTTCACCTCGGCGATTCGCACCGTTTGCGAACCTATTTTTGAGCGGCCACTTCGGGAAATTTCTTTTGGGCTACTACTGGTCAGCCTATTCCGTACTGCCCGCCGTTTTGATATGGAAGTACAGCCATCACTGGTACTGCTACAAAAAACCCTGCTCAATATTGAAGGCTTGGGACGGCAGCTCTACCCCGATCTCGACCTGTGGGCAACCGCCCACCCATTTCTGGAACGTTGGCTAAAAAAACGCTTTAAACCCAATGCACTGGTAGAACAACTCAAACGCCATGGCCCCGAGTGGCTGGAACAGTTTCCCCAACTACCTCAAATGGTCTTCCAAACCCTTGAAAAACTTCAGGCGGGTGATGTTAAGCCCCGAAATGCCGTACAGGCCTGTCCTTCTAGGGCTCCCAAGAGCCGTCTGACAACTTGGGTAGGTGCCGCACTGGTAGGTGCCGGTTTAGGCATGGCCTTTCCACACTGGGCAGAAATCGCTCAGAAAATGCCTGTCAGTAGCCTGATTCTGGTAGGTTTGGGTGCATTGTTATTAGTACTGCGATAAGCATTTTTTTGGACTCTGAAGTCACTCCCGGTAGTCATCCATAGTCACGTCAGAGCCTCAACTATGGCCGTCTAACGGCCAAAATCAATATTACCCCTAAGCCATTGCCCCCATAACCATAGCTGTCATAATGTCGCCCATGACTGACTTTCTCGATGAAATCACTTGGAATGAAGATGGGCTCCTCCCTGCAGTGGCACAAGATGCAGCTACTGGCCGGATATTAATGGTGGCCTGGATGAAAAGAGAAACACTGGCTTTGACGGTACAAGAACAAAGAGCGGTGTATTGGTCTCGCTCACGCAAAAAAATATGGCGCAAAGGTGAAGACTCCGGCCACCTGCAACAGGTAAAAGAAATCCGTCTTGACTGTGACAGTGACGTGATCGTGCTACAAATTGAACAAGTAGGCGGCATCGCCTGCCACACCGGCAGAGAATCCTGTTTTTACCGGGTACTGCGCGATGGTGAATGGCATACCGTCGATCCAGTCCTGAAAAACCCCGGGGACATTTATTCATGAGTGATAATGTACTAATCAAACTGTGCGAAGTACTGGAAGCCCGTAGGCAAGCCTCTCCAGAGGATTCCTATGTTTCCAGCCTCCACCACAAGGGATTGAACAAGATCCTTGAAAAAGTGGGTGAAGAAAGCATTGAAACCATACTCGCAGCACGTGACGCCGAGTTGAGTGGTGAAACTGACAAGCTGGTCTATGAAACAGCTGACTTATGGTTTCACTCACTAGTGATGCTGTCGCATCTGGGTGAGAATGCACAGTCCATACTCGATGAACTGGAGCGCCGGTTCGATTTATCCGGCCTTGAAGAAAAGGCTCAGCGCGACCACACTTAACGAAACCAATTTACGTAAAACCAAGCTACGTAAGCTTAAGCTATGTAGTCCTACGTTACGCAAAAAAGAGGCACACTTATGGGCTTTGGCTGGCAAGAACTATTAATTATTCTGGTGATTGTTGCACTGATTTTTGGCACTAAGAAACTGCGCAATATAGGCTCCGATCTTGGTGGTGCTGTAAAAGGCTTCAAAGAATCGGTATCCAGTGATGAAACCGATGACCAGTCGAAAGACAGTTCATCTAATGATACGGATCAATCCACAGAGCAACCTACAGAGAAAACCACTGAACAGGTCGCTGAAAAGAAAGATTCAGCAGAGTAAAACAGGTGATGTATTACCCGCTCAGAAAGCCTTCTCCTTGAAAGCTGATCCTTTTAATAATATCGCAGGCCCGTTAGCCCATGTTTGATATTGGCTTCATGGAATTGCTGCTTATCTCCGTCATCACCCTGATAGTGATGGGGCCTCAACGTCTGCCTCAAGCCGTTCGAACCATCACACTATGGCTTGGAAGAGCGCGACAAGCATTTTCGGCAGTTCGAAAAGAACTTGAAAATGAAGTGGGCATGGATGAGATTCGCAGCCAGCTTCACAATGAGCAAATAATGCGTGATCTCAAGTCCACTAAATCTGAACTTGAAGGTGTCATGCCTCCCCCTATCTCAATGCCTGAAATCACAAACATTACCCGCGCTGATACTATTTCTGGCGATACAACTAAGGGGGATGTGAACAACACATCTCACAACAAACCAGACTCTGACGATAGCCAGACATGACTGACGATCAACAGCAAGATCAATTCCATCATCAGCCTCTGATGGCGCACATCATCGAGTTGCGAAATCGTCTGCTGCGCTGCCTAGTTGCGGTACTGGTGATTTTTATCGGACTCTTTGCTTTCAGTAACGAGCTCTATCTCTACGTATCAGAACCATTACGGTTACATCTGCCAGAAACATCTTCAATGATTGCTACAGATGTGGCCTCCCCGTTCCTCACCCCCTTTAAACTGACGCTGGTGCTATCTCTGTTTGCCGCCATGCCATTTATTCTCTATCAGGTTTGGGCGTTTGTGGCACCGGGGTTGTATCAGAAGGAAAAGAAAGTTGTTCTACCGTTATTTTTTTCCAGCATCGCGTTGTTCTACGGTGGAATGGCCTTTGCCTACTACATAGTATTCCCGCTGATATTTATGTTTTTCACCAGTGTAGGTCCTGACGATGTGGCGGTGATGACCGACATTCGCAGCTATCTGGATTTTGTTCTCAAGCTATTTTTTGCCTTCGGCCTCAGCTTTGAAATCCCCATCGCGGTGGTGATTCTTTCCTGGATGGGTGCAGTGGAACCAAATAATCTGGCCAAAAAACGCCCCTATGTATTTGTACTGTGTTTTGTCTTGGGTATGTTGCTCACACCACCTGATATTATCTCGCAAACCCTACTGGCCATACCGATGTGGCTATTGTTTGAACTGGGGGTGGTGTTTGGCAGACTAGTTAGTCCGAAGGATGAAGATGAAGAAATAAAAGATTAGCTCAATAATTAGTCTTGCAGGACAGACCAGAGTTCATCTATCCCTTGTTGTAAAAGCAGTACCTTTCCAGAAATAGGGTGTGAATAATCACCCCCATAAAGCCTGACAAAATCAATCGCTGGGTGCCCATAATCTGCATATTCCCAGTCCAGCAGAAATAAACCTTGCTCCGTTTCAATCAGATTCTCTGGTATTAAGTCGTGATGGCTGATGACCGGTTCCCAGCTACTCTGGTCAACCTCTTGAGCGACAGACTCTAGCACGTTAATAACAGACCTCTGTTCTTCCTGAAATGATACTGGCAACTGCTGAATATAGTGCTGACAGTAATCTACGTAACAACGTTTCTTGGTGTCTTTGGGTAAAGGAATGGCCTGAATGGTATTTATTAGTTGAGAAATTTTTTCACTGTTAACGTTGCTCTCAATGTCTTCAGTAGTCCAATGGCGACCCGCTATAAACTCGCAGACCAACACATGATTGGTGATAAAAAAGATTTTCGGCACCCTACCCGTTTGCTGAAGCAGGGAGAGAATGTCTGACTCCCGGTGACGGTCAATACCAAGATTGTGGCTATGCTCTGCATTAATTCTCACCACCGCCTGCAATGGGCCAGCATTGACTAGGAATGAGCGATTGGTTCTCCCCCCCCGCAGCTCTTCAATAACAACAGGTGCTGTTGTTATTGAAGAGCTGGTTTCAGAAGTATCGGACCAGCTCTGCCAGTCAGACAGCGTCTGCTGTAACAGCGTCTTGACCCTGTCCAAGGTAGTGTCTTCTCCAAATAACGTAGCCAACAACGGCTAGGATGACATAAAGCACAAACAGCGCCACCGTTTGGTAGAGCTCTCGATCTAAATAAAGATAAATAGAGGCCGCATCAATCACAATCCAGTACAACCAGTTTTCAAGAATTTTTCGAGCGACCATCACCGTTGTTAGCACTGCACCCCAAGTGGTAAATGAATCCAGATAGGGTAATCGTGCATCGGTATGTTGAGCCAGAAGGTAACCGGAAATCAATGAAGCGACAACCACCGCAGCAATGGCCAAGCCGTGTTGCCACAAGGGCCAACAGGAGATCTCGATCCCCTGATGACTCTCCCCGCCACGCCGCCATTGATACCAACCATAGACGGCCATCACCAGATAATAGACGCTCAGCAAGGATTCCATGTACAAATTGACATCACCTAATATCCACGCATAAATGGCGGAGCTGAAAAAAGCACAGTACCAACACAGACTATTTTCTTTGAGGGCAAACAGTAAATAAGCGATGGATAGCAACACCGCCAAAGTTTCAAAACTAATCCAGCCAAAGCTGATCCAACCAAATGAAGCCCAGTCCAACACTGGCTATAGTGCCTCGTAACCGGGAATATACTTCACCACATAAACCGCCATGCCATATTCCTTGTAACAGGCTGCTATGGTTTCCTGAACAGCCTTCATGGCATGCTCATATTCTCCCTGTACCACGGTGCTGGTGGGAAAGGTGGTGATCTTCAGGTCATCATACTGATTAATTTTTTCAATAAATCCATGGATAGGAGGAATAAAATCCTCCCGATTAGGGTACATGCTGACATCAATGGTTAATTGCATACTTACCTCCTACACCTATTATCGAGTACCTACGAACAATCATAACTATTAAAAGTGATATTTAGCCGTAGCACCAAATATTCTAGGCTCGCCGAATTGATAATAGGGCTCGGTCTCATAGAATTTCCGTGGGTCATTACCGAAGCTGCCAAACCCGCGAACAATCACATCCTTATCCGTGAGATTACGCCCCCACAGTGATAATTCCCATGCCTCAACTTGATAATGCAACCGGGCATTAATCAACTCGTAAGAATTGGTTTTCTCGTCATGCCTTGGGGACAAATAAAACTCATCCTTACCCTCGACTTCCACTGAGGCCATCAAGTTGTCGGTGAGCGTCAACTCAGCCCCAACAGAAAACTGGTAGGACGGTGCATGTGCCTGTTCTCGTCCACTGAGATCGGTAGAAACACCATTTTCTGCATCTGCGTCAGAATGGGTGAAGCTATCAAAGTCGTTAAACTTTGCCTTCAACAGCCCAAGACTACCGTAGAACCTCAGCCAGTCCGTAGCAAGCCAGTTGGACTCAAGTTCTAACCCATAATTTTCACCTTTAGCTGCATTATCGAAGAAATCGGTAAAACTACAGGGACAGTCATCGCCAGAAATGGGGGTCACTAATGACTGTTTAACCTGCATATCGTGACGTTTCTGATAAAACAGTGCCAATTGAACCTGCAACTGTCCATCCAGCCAATCGCCCTTAATACCCGTTTCAAAATTCCACATATATTCAGTATCAAATTTGCGGGCCGATGGCGCCAGATCAGAATTACTATTAACGCCTCCCGCCTTGTAACCACGAGACACCAAACCATAAACCATGGTGTCGTCGGCAATGCGATATTCCAGACCAATACGCCCACCCCAGAGTCGTTCGCCGTTGTCATGGTTAACGGCATCGCTGTCATCGTAATCCGCATCACGATACTCCAATCTCAACCCTGTAATCAGTCTCAGGTTGTCAGTGAACTGACTTCCCAGCTGCCCGTAGACAGCATGATTTTCAGTTTCAAAGTCGCTGGTAAAATCACTTGCGGCATAAGTGTACTCACGCAATAGCGACTCATCCTGTTCACGGTAATAGATACCCGCTACCCAATCTGTCGTGTCATTAAATATCCGGCCCTCTTCCCGCGAAACCAGCCGTAGATCAACAGTGCTGTTGTCTCGGTCCCTTTGATAGCGATCAAAAGACGAATAAGCCCAACCATCACAGGGTTCACCTGCACAGATATCGTTATAACTCCAATCTTCATCGTAGCTATACTCCAGATCACTATCGACGTAACTCACCGACCCTACAACATCAAACTGCGCCGTTGCTTGCCAGATCGTTTCAATACCAACAGCCGTCGATTCCTGGCGGTCTTTTCCGGGCTGATCCGACAAGGTATGGCGAGTATTATCCAGAGAAAACCCGTCGTAACCGTTATCAACATCCGTATAGAAACCGGTTAATTTGACCTGTAATTCATCATTGACCTGCCAGTTCAGCTTACCCCGGATAGCCTGCTCATCAATATTGTTGGTGTCGTGTCGGTTGAGAAAATCGTTGTCGGTATAACCATCACTTTTATGCTGCTGCACGGCAAGGCGATAACCCAGGTTCTCGGTCACAGGGCCACTGATAACACTGTTTACGGTACGGGTTTCATATTCAGCGACTGACGTTTCAACACTGCCTTCAAATGACTCTGTGGGATCATTCGATGTCAAGTTAACCAGGCCGGCCAAGGCATTGGCACCGTAAAGTGTGCCCTGTGGCCCCCTAAGGATTTCAATCTGTTTTAAATCCAGCGTGGTGGCCGCGCCGCCAATGCCACTGAAATCGATCCCATCAATAAGAAGACCAACAGAGGGATTTAAGGGTTCGATAAACTGACTCCGCTCACCAATTCCGCGGATTTGTATAAACCGACCTCTGGATGCCCCACTGGAATAATTCACATTGGGTGCCAGATTGAGTACCTGCTCGAGATGGCGGGCTTCACGGCGCGCAATGGTTTCGCTATCAATCACAGTAATGCTGTTACCCGTGTTTAACAGCGCGATATCACGAAAATCTGCCGTGACAACGATTTCTTCAAGAGTGGATTCGTCAAAAATGGCTTCTTCAAGGGCTTCTTTTTCAGGGGCCTCTTTTTCCAGAGATTTGTCTTCTATCGAAACAGACCCAGCAGCAGTGTCTGACACCATCTGCACCAGTGCTTCTTCCGCAGCAAAGCTGCCATGAGAGATTAAAAGGATCGCAGTCAGAAGACTGGTCTTGGTACTGTTGTTCATTCGGTTGAGCCTCATTAACGTAGGTTAAAGAGACCCGGATATGGAAAGGAGGGAGCGATACTCAGTCAACAAATACATACTGTTGCGTCCTATCCCTACGCCGGTACTATCCGGATCAGGTTCAAAGGGTCCATCTCACGATGTCTCAGGCTTTCGCCTCCCCTTAGGAAAATCACGCCACACTTAGTAAGTAGTACCTACCGAGAGTAGAGGTGAAGCCGCCATTCTACTTAAATGGCGAGGTAACTCAATCTGCTTGTTTAAATGTTTTAAAAAAAACCTAAATAATTTTAGAAAACCGAATTTCGGTGGAAGACTTGTTAATGTAAGCATCAAAGATCATACAAATACGACGAATCAATAGTCGACCAGCCAAGTTCACTCGAATACTATTTTCACCCACTTCGACCAACCCATCGTCAACCATAGGCTTCAACTGTTCCAGCTCTTCAACAAAGTACGCTTTAAAATTGATAGAAAACTGCGTTTCAATATCCGTAAATTTCAATTCAAAGTGGCAAATCAATTGTTTGATCACTTCCTGTCTAAGCACGTCGTCATCGCTTAGCTCAAAACCACGTGCCACGGGTAAGTTACCTGCATCCACAGCATTCTGATAATCATCGATCTGCTTATGATTCTGGGCAAACACATTATCAATCGCACTAATCGAAGAAACCCCAAAAGCCACTAGATCACAGCCACCATGGGTGGAATAACCCTGAAAATTACGCTGTAACACCCCAGACTGTTGGGCCACGGCCAACTCATCATTAGGCTTGGCAAAATGATCCATACCGATATACACATAACCGGCATCGAGCAGCTTCTCGGTCATCCGCTCCATCATCAACAGTTTCTCCTCGGCACTGGGCAGCGTCGACTCATCAAGCTGTTTTTGCACCTTAAACAAGTGCGGCATGTGGGCGTAATTAAACACCGACAAGCGGTCGGGATTAAGATCAATAATACTGTCAAGCGTACCGCTAAACGTTTGCCACGATTGATGTGGCAACCCATAAATCAAATCCATACTGACAGAATGAAAGCCCTCCACTCTGGCGGCATCCACCAACTCGCGAACCTCTTCCACCGAGTTAAAACGATTAACCGCCTGTTGCACCGTGGGGTCAAAATCCTGAATACCCATGCTCAGGCGGTTAAAGCCGAGCTCTCTCAAGCAGGCAATCGTACTGACATCCATATCGCCGGGATGAATTTCAATGGAGTATTCACCCGTGTCATCATCCAGTAAATTAAAGTGTTCACGGGTTGCAGCCATCAACAGGCGTTTTTCTTCATCACTGATATAGGTGGGCGTACCGCCGCCCCAATGTAATTGGTGGACCGGCCTCGACGGATCAAAAAGCTTGCCCTGCATGGCAATTTCTTCGATCAACCGCTCCAGATAGGGCAGCGCCCGCTTGCGGTTGGCCGTAATGATTTTATTGCAGCCACAGTAATAGCAAACCGTGCTGCAAAATGGGATGTGAAAATACAGCGACAGGGGCCGGCCATCGGCGTTACTTCGCTCAATGGCGCTGCGTAGCTCCACCTCACCAAACTGCTCATGAAATTGGGGTGCTGTAGGGTAAGACGTATACCGAGGGCCAGACAGATCGTAACGGTCGATCAGGCGACGATTCCATACAATAGAATGCGATGAAGTCACTATTTATTGAGTCCTGATGAATAGCAAAGACAGATCGCCATGGTAACTGACAAGCCAAACACTGTCTTGATGCCCGTCAAGTCATCAACTATCAAGCTGCCAGTGCCCTTCAGCCGGTTTAGACCAAAGTGTAACTGGCAATCGGCAGTGTCCATACGTATAATTCCGCCTCTCTTGGAAACGCCGACCTGACGATGCTCTTTGGAACATACGGATGTGCATTTCCACCGCCTCCCGCAACTCCGATATAAAAGAAGACAAGACATGAGCTACAACAAGATTCCTGCCGGCAACGACCTACCAACCGACATCAACGTGGTAATTGAAATTCCCGCCAACCACGACCCCATCAAATATGAAATTGACAAAGATTCCGATGCGATCTTCGTCGACCGTTTCGTCGCAACACCCATGTTCTACCCAGCCAACTACGGTTACATCCCTCAGACCCTATCTGAAGATGGCGACCCCTTGGATGTATTGGTCGTCACCCCATACCCGGTTATGCCCGGCGCTGTTATTCGCAGCCGTGCAGTGGGCGTGCTTAATATGAGCGACGAGTCTGGTGTAGATGCCAAACTGCTTGCCGTGCCACACACCAAATTGACTAAGCTGTACGACCACGTTCAGGAAATTAGTGACTTGCCAGAGCTGCTGATCAATCAGATCAAGCACTACTTCGAGAACTACAAAACACTGGAAGCAGGTAAATGGGTAAAAGTTGAAGGCTGGGATAATGCCGAAGCGGCCCGCGCTGAAATCAATGCGTCACGTGAGCGCTATCTGCAAGAAGAAGGCTAAACCTAAAGACACACTGTCTAAGAAGGGCTCATAAAAAATAATTGCCCCCAAGTTAATGCAATAAAGGGCAATGTTAAGAAACCCGGTGATGCCGGGTTTTTTTATTACCTTTTTTCTGTATTACCAGAAACACACCGTACAAGAAGTATGTTCCTAACACCTGCCTTTGAAGACAAGAAGTTGCTCCTCATGTGGTACTGGCTAGGCTATTACGAGGACTCCTCATAGAGCGCCCCACTTATGCCTCGGAGATATTTCGGTAAGTCGTCATCAATACTTACAATACGTTGTTCATAGAAAATATGTTTATCCGGTATCAATGCATCTGGAACAGCACCATTGTTATTTTTCGATATCAATTGTTGAGATATAACACGCCAATCCAAGACATTGGTATTAAAAAGGACTTCCCCGCAATTAGAGCAAAAAATTCGTTTCATCCTCTTAGTCGGATGCTGAAATGTAGAAACTCGGCCCTCACCTTCTTTAAAAGTGACATCCTCTTTCCCCCATACAGCCACCGAGTGGTAGGGTATATCCAAGAGATCCCTACAGTCGACACAGTGACAAAACCCATGCACCTTCGCTATTCCACTTATCGCTAGCGTCACTGCACCGCAATCACATTTCACTTCAAATTCGTTCGTCACCGGTTTTACTCTTCTTTTGGGCGATGTTTGATTGCCTTGTTAGCAATTACCACTCATTACTTTTTTGGAAGCTCATCATATTCGGGTAATTCACTGGAAGCCTTATACCATTCAGCTTTTGACGCACAGAATATATTCTGGTGTGGTTTTATACCTGGATTCCCATCAAGTGTACCCGCGGGTATGACGACGACCTTGCCACCCTTTGAGCGCCAAGGCAGCGAGGACCCACAGTTTTTACAGAATGCTGTGGCAAAGTACTTAGTCTCTTTTGGTGAATACGTACCAACAATAGACTCACCTTTGACCCATTTAAATTGATCGGGCGAAACAAACAGGTTTGATGCATACGTACTACCCGTAAATTTACGGCATCGAGAGCAATGACAATATTGAAAAATCCCCATGTTACCGGTAATTTCGTATGTGGCTTCGCCACAGAGACAACTCCCACTTATAACATCACTGCTCATATCGTTACCTTTGATTGTAACCCCGCAAGCAAAAGCGCGCGTTAGCGCTACTAGCTAGCAGGGCAATTTTAGTTTGAGTTATTAACTGCTTTAAATTTTATAAGTGTACCTGCAGCAAAGCCGTATAATATAAATGCCAAAAAAGGGCCATTTAAATAGGACAATAATCCTGACATAAGCAGAACTAATATCGCTATATAAGTACGAACTTCTCAACCCCTAGAGCAATAACACCAGCAAGTGCTAATAAGCTCAAAACTTTCCAGGTACCTACAGAGCTTTCTAGAGATGCTACGCGATCTTCTAAAGAAGCAGGTTTAGCTGCAGGTTTGTTGTTGCTAGAAGCTTTACTAATGCCACCGTCTAGAGGGATAACAGATTCAGCCTGAGGGCCTTTATCTGAGTCTTTGTCGACGAACTTAACGGCTAAACCCTGGCGGATAGGGCCATCGCCTTGCCATTCACTTTTGTGGAAAAAGAAATCTTCGCCGTTTTTGTCGTCGGCAATAAAGCCGAAGCCTTTGCGAAAGTCGTAACGTTTAATAATACCTTTGGCCATATTTGTATCCTACTCTATGTGTAATGAGGCAATGCCGATGATCGTGAATTCTAGCTCGATCTTTAAGTGGTTGCCAATCACGGCGCTATTGCATATTTTTCCAATTTAAGAATCTGTTCCCTTATAGTTGAAGACAGTTAACGCTTTAGTTCAAGGGCTGCATTAACGCACGAAGAGCGTGGAATGCAGTCCAGTGGAGCGATTGGTTAGAGCTTTTACTCTCTGTGTTTTGTGTTTATTTAACAAGCTCTATCCCTTTATCTATAATTTTTATTTTTCCCTGCTTGTATAGACTTCCGATTGCTTGCTTAAACACTTTTTTACTTACTTGAAATGCATGTTCAATGTCTTCGGGGGAGCTTTTATCATTAAACCCGCTTTTCCCACCAGCAGCCTTAAGATGTTCTATAATTTTGCCAGTAGTAGAAAAAACATGCCTATTTTTTTTCGGATGAAAGGAAACATCTATTTTTCCATCTTCTCTAACCAATTTTATATATGCTTTGAGTTCTTGCCCTTCTTGGTACTCTTCATAAACCTGATTCCCATAAACCAAGCCTATGTACTCATTATTTATGACTACTTTTATTCCCAAATCTGTAAAAGCATCTACCTTCACATCTATTTCCTGCCATTCAGCAAACACTCCCGGCTCAACCATTTCTTTCAAAAACTTATAATTATCTCTCATTGTGGAACCATAATTTATGTTTAATTAGTTATCTATTTACTCTAACGCCACGTTTCATGAAAATGTAACCAGTTATAGTTGTTACTTTTTTCACATTTCTTCAATATCACCGAGCTTATGCGAGTTGATGATTCTTTACCTTCTTGGTGTTTTTAATAGTTTAATAAATAGTATCCGATATAACTCTAAATTCAATATCACTAATTTTGATACTAAAGATTTTGGATTGATGCCTATGGGAATACCATAAATCATTCGTAACTTCTTCTTTTGATTCAAGGTCACCACTCGGATGCACAATAATAAAATTACTATCAAGTGCATCTACAAAGTATTGAAATATTTTCATATATTTATCGACTGTGCCTTTCAATCATCACTCAATAAATTCATGCAGCTTTATAATGTTATTTCGACATTCAATTTCCATTTGACTCATTTTTCTTATGCCTAACATCTGCATAAGGGCCGCGACGTCAGCAGCGCCCCAGTGATCGTAGCGAAAGACTTGATGTAATTGTTAGGGTTTATTTACATCTACAATAAACTATTTTCTTTAGTGAATCTTATTACCAAGGCTTCTAATGGCAATCGGTTTATATTCCATATTCCATAAAATGGATGATCTAGATCTTCAATGATCATATACAAAAGATGGATAGAAACAGAAAGACTGACAAGTATAGCCACATGTGTATAGATATTATGGACGCCTAATAGCATAAATGCTGTGATTAGGACAATAGACATGAAAGTCATTAGGATCTTTAACCTCAGAGGCAGCCTCTCATTAGCTAATGCGATCCTTCTTGTCCGCAGCTTCGTGATATCTGATATATTTTCTATTATAGCAGTAAACACAATACCATCTTTTTCTGTATCAACTGATATCTCTTTGCTCTTACGCATTATTTTGTATAATTCTTCGGAAGTATCAGAATCCATGGGCTCATGAGGGTCACTCATTTCTGACCATTCATTATTATGCAGTGACAAGGTGTAATGAGAAAGTGCATTTTTGATGTTCTTTTTAATTTCATTTCTTTCGTCATTTAAATAAGTCAAAAAGTCTCTCACAGTCTCAATAGCATTTAATTCGTTCTCTATGACTTGATTAAGATCGCTATATTTTGTTAAAACTGTAACCAATAAAAAACCTGCCACAATTGCATAAACAATACCGAAAACACTAAAAAATGCACTCCATGCTGCTACATCTTCAAATATTTCTTTGTATTGAACATATTCCTTGAGTGACACTAGAATGAGTGCGGAAAGCACTCCTGTGATAAGTAGCGGAACAAAAATTCTAATTAACTTTCTCTTAACCACTTTAGTCCTTTTTCTATATATGCAATGAATAAATTATTTAATGTTGGTGATATATTCAATGCTTGATATCTAATGCCGCCATAATTTGCCGACTGAAGCACAGCGTAAGGCGCTCAAATTGATGGCCTTGTTACGCGGCACTTAGGTCGAGGGGAAACACGCTGGTGAGCTTTAACTGCTTTTTTGCAAGTGACAAATCATAATTGTCTTGCATGGTAAGCCAACTTTCTGGGCTACGACCTAAAGCTTTAGATAGCCGTAGAGCCATTTCCGGACTGATGCCACTCTGACCTTTTATAACCCTATTGAGAGTTGAGGCCGCAACATCAAGATGTTTTGCAAGATTGCGGCAGCTAATATCAAAGGGTTCCATATATGTTGCCTGAATAAACTCACCTGGATGAGGGGGGTTATGCATACTCATTAGTGATAATCCTCATAGTTGACGATATAAACATGGCCTTCTTCAAACTCGAAAGTTAGACGCCAGTTACCATTGACGGTAATAGACCATAGGCCTTTTCGGTTACCTTTTAACGGATGCAACCGGTAACCTGGGATGTCCAAATCTTCAATACAATGAGCAGTATCTAAGGCCGCAAGCTGCATCCTTAGTTTGATGGCGTGAGCAGCTTGAATGCCCTTCTTAGTTCCGGTGTTGTAGAACTTCTCTAGGCCTTTGTGCTTGAATGATTTGATCATGCTCAGAGTGTAGCATGTTGCGCAACACTGTCAAGACGCGTAACGCCGGATTCACTGGAGGTAAAACCTAAGCGAAGCGTATATTTTTAACTTCCACGTGAAATGCCTTGTTATGTGTTTACTGACAATACTCGTGGCTATATATATTCAATAAGCAGGGTCCAATCAGTAAGGTCAGATTCAACTTTTAGCCATCTTTTATTAATACCAACCTAGCCTTTACTATTAAGTTGTATCTGGCACTACTTTTTTAAGTCCAAAGAATCACGACGAGCAACTAAGATGGGACAATCCACCCACCTCAAAGAACTCAGGCGGTTTCAACCTATAGTATTTATCCTCCACGTCCTTCAACTGCTCTGCATATGGCTGTGTCATCACGTCCTGCAGCTCTCGAATTAGAGAGTAATTTCCCGCAGTTGCTTGCTGATAAGCCGGCACAACAAACCACTCTCGCAAAATGTATTTTGGGTTGACGAGCTTCATCTGCCTAGAGATTTCCTCACTAGATCGGGGCGAAGTAGCATTCGCGTCACTGGCGCTGTTGAGGAGCGTTTTCCATTTTGCGAGCCACTCAGCCCAGCGCTTGTCCATCTCTTTGGGGGCTGTATCATGCGCCGAGTTATTGTAGAAGCTTTTCTTGAGTGGGCCAATGTCGTCGGGTACCGACGAGAGCTCGCGGAAGAAAATAGTGTAATCGACAGGCGTTTGTATCATGAGTGTTACTAGCTCGCTGAGCATTACGTTGTAAAGTGCCTTGTGAGACGCTGTGTTCAAAGTGCTAAGACCCAGCTTGGCAGCCCACATCTTTTCCATTTGCGTGTGCATTACTTTCGAAAAACCACTTTGAATCTCGTCGAGCTCTAGCAGATAGTCCTGATGCGACGCCAGCAACGGCCGTAACGCCGAACAAAACATATCGAAATTGCTTTGCGCTGCGCTTGGTTGGTTCATGAACGAGAAGTGATGACCGCCACCCGTCCAAGGTTGATAATGCGGGTTAAACACATCGCAAAAGCCGAAGGGACCATAATCAAGTGTAAAGCCACCGACTGCGCAGTTGTCGCTGTTGAAGTTACCCTGGCAGAAGCCGACGCGGATCCAGTTCGCCACCAGTGACGTGAGGCGGCTACGAAACTCGCGCGCCAGCAACACCACTTTTTCTGGGGTGGTGAGTTGCTTATCAACAACGTCAGCGTACTCACGATCAATCAAGTGCAGCACAATCTTATCGAGTTCTTCCATCGCTTTCGGGTGTTCGTTTTTACGGGTACGGCGAGCGAAAAGTTCGAGTTGGCCGACGCGGATGAACGACGGTGCAACACGTGTCGAGATGGCGACGGCCTCAGATATAAGCATGTCGGGATTCTCCGAGCGCGAGCCCTCCGAGTACCACGGTCGCTTTACCTTTTCCGTTTTTGAAACGTACAAACTCAAAGACCGTGATGTGGGCACGCCCAGTGCATGCATGTGCTCCTGAGCCAAGAACTCGCGGATACTCGACCGCAAGACAGCGCGACCGTCCGCGCCGCGGCAATAAGGCGTGCGGCCGCCACCTTTCAGCTGCATCTCCCAGCGTCGACCGTTGATGACGGCCTCAAACACAGAAACTGCACGACCATCTCCATATCCGTTGCCGGTTTGGAACGGGCACTGCTGGATGTATTCAGTGCCGTAGATGGAAAGTGCGTACCCACTCGCCCAACCGACCTTGCGCATCGGCTCTGGAACCTGAGAGATGTCGCCGGAGAACATGCGGACGAAGTCGGAGGACTCTGCCATGCTGTCGGCGAAGCCAAGCTCGGAAAAAAAGTTTTTGCTGTGCGCTACATACTCTGGGTCTTTGATTGGAGTAGGGTTGACGGGGACATAATGGCCCGTGAAGACTTGTCGCGGCACGTGGTCGGCACCGTTTTCTGTCGCGTCAGGATCACAGTTGAGCGTGTCCATGAGAGAATAGTTTGCCAACTTCGCAAGATCATCGAGCGTCGATATAGTAGAGGAGGTTTTCTGGGGCAGTCGGTTTGTCATAGTTGTTTATACCACAGTTTTGCTACTCACTTGCTGGAGTCAGGCTATGACATACAAACCATACAAGAGCTGCTGGGGCATTCAGATAGAACCACCACAGAAATTTATACTCATGTGGTTAAAGGTGTTCTTAGCCCTGCCGATTGCTTGTAATACTATTTGTGGCGCTAAAAAGCGCGGTTTTAGCTTATTGCTGTCAGCCAGAATGTCGCCAGCGGTAAAAAACATAGCTGTACACTGATAGATTTAAGCCTACCGCAACCAAACCCAGAATAATCTGTATCTGTGGCATTAGGCCGGGTGGATAAATAACGGGTATCAGATAGTGCTCCACGAAGCCCGTCGAATAAGCTTCGCCCCCACCAGGCTCACGCAGCCATTTTTCCAGCGGTGTTAATGGACAAACCCATTGGGTAAATTCAATTAATGATATCCAGATTGCCAACGGTAGATGAAGCGCCATTGCCCAACGTCGCCAAAGCGCGAGTAAGCCGCCTAGCAAACCATAGATAATCAGTAACAGGTGGAGTATCACGACCCCGTCTGCCAACCATGGATAAATCGTTGTCACCCCCCTCATCCCATACAGCTATATTCCCAAGCCAGCATCGCCTGCTTACGGGGTAAGCCCCAACGATAACCACCTAAAGACCCATCTCGACGAATCACTCGATGGCAAGGAATAAGCCAAGCAATCGGGTTTGCCCCCACAGCATTAGCCACAGCCCGAACGGATTTAGGCCTGCCTATCGCATTCGCGATATCGCTATAGGTGGTGACAGTGCCACTCGGAATAGCCAGCAAGGCCTGCCAGACTTGACGCTGAAAATGGGTTCCTGCGACGGGTAACGTCAGTGGTTTTTTGTTCTCTCTCTTGAACAGCTCTTCGGCAAAAACAGCGGCACCGGCATCATCGCGGTGAAACTCAACGTCTTGATTATCCATACCCCAGTCCTGAGTTAGATCATCAGCCCCTTCGTCTTCAAATTCCAGGTGGGCGATACCATCGTTCGTCCAGGCAACCCACATTTTGCCAAAGGGTGACGCCGAACAACCATAGTCCATATTGGTCTCGCCTCGGCCTGAGGCAGGTTTGATAAGCACGGTATTTTCAGCGAGAGAGGCCGTCTCAACGTCCAGTTTGGTGCATTGATAAGGGGTAGGCATAACAAGCTCCAGAGTCGTCCGACACCAGTCTAATACTCGCAGAGAAAAAGAACACTAGTGCATAGCGTGGTATCAATAAAGTTTCACGAAAAACATCTATAAATAACATTAGGATACAAATATATCTTATTGATATTAAATATATCAACAATCACATTTAATCTTTTACATTAACATGAAAAGGTATTTACAATTTCCATTTTATGGCTCCAAAAGGATGGCCACAGGTTATCTCAGTAGCAGTGAAAACCTGAACATTACCCGCAAAGAACTGCCCATAGACCCTCGCGGACAACACCACATAAGGCTATAGTGAAAACACATGCCTTTGCAATTAATGAGGTGTAGCAACATGTCAGATACCCCCTTTCGAATTCTGGTTATTGGCTCCGTCACCATCGATAATATTGCGGTGGTGGCAACGCAGGATATTGAACGTATCACCCGTCACGATGAAGGGAAATCCTACCTATTACTGGAGCAGGGCCGAAAGATAGATGCCGAGAATATCTCGCACCATGTGGGTGGCGGTGCTGCTAATGTAGCGATTTCAATGGCACGACAAGGGTTCGATATCGATATTCTGGCCCTGGTTGGTGACGACCATAACGGTAAAAAAATCCGGCAAACACTGAGTGATGAAGGCATTGGTCTCGATCACTTCATCACAGAACCGAATTCAGAAACCGGCAGCTCGATTCTGATTTATGCCCATGACCAAAATGCGGCCATTTTCACCCACCGAGGAGCCAATACCTGCCTGACCCGGTATTTGGATAAGATCGATTTTTCGAACTATCAACTGGTGTACGTGGGCTGCCTATCCGGAAATGCCCACCGAGGCTTCCCGGAGATTGTTCGCAGGGCAAAAGAGGCTGGCTGTTATGTGGCGACCAATCCCGGCGTCGGTCAACTGACCGATCACATTGATGAATTTCTCAGTGTTGCCCACGAGATCGACTATCTGTCACTCAATAAAGTTGAAACCGTCGCACTACTTTCTCAGCTAGCCCCAGGCCGCAATAACAGCTCAAACATCCACACAATAGATGTAGAACGAAGACCACTTTTAATGGAGACGGGGCTTCACGTAGGTGAGTGCTGGTTGCCGCTGAAAGACGCCATTGAGACTATCTGCCATGCTGGGCCTACCTATTTTTCACTCACGGATGGCACGGAGGGCGCCTACCTCTTTGATGGTAAGACGCTCTTTTATTGTCCATCGAATGACGTGACGCCCTGGGGAACGGCGGGTGCCGGGGATGCCTTTGCTTCGACGATTGTGGCTCAACTCGTCAGTGGTTATGGGCCAGAGAGAGCTCTTTACGCTGCCACTCGCAATGCGGGCAGTGTTGTGGAGCACGTGGATACACAAACAGGATTACTCACAGCAGCCGCTATTAATCAGATAGCAATGGATAGTCCGCCCAGTGACCATGTGCTGCTATTGGGTAAACGAAGCCAATAGAAACCCCTTTATTAGCCAAAACTATTTTTAATGGGGATGGGCTAATTATCGATTTAAGCGGGTTTCAATCAGTTGATCCACAACAGAGGGATCAGCCAGTGTCGAGGTGTCACCGAGATTATCCAGTTCATTGGCTGCGATCTTGCGCAGAATGCGGCGCATGATTTTACCCGAACGGGTTTTTGGTAATCCCGGCGCCCAATGGATCAAGTCTGGTTTGGCAATATGGCCGATCTCTTTGGCGCAGAGTGCAATCAACTCCTTGCGCAGCTCGTCCGAAGGCTCCACACCTACCATCAATGTCACGTAGGCGTAGATGCCCTGCCCTTTAATATCATGGGGGCAGCCCACCACCGCAGCCTCTGCAACACAGGGGTGGAGTACCAAGGCACTTTCAATTTCAGCAGTACCCATACGATGGCCGGACACATTCAGCACATCATCTACTCGACCGGTAATCCAATAATGGCCATCCACATCTCGGCGGGCACCATCACCGGTAAAGTAGTATCCGGGAAAGGGTGAAAAATAGGTTTCCTTAAAGCGAGCCGCATCGCCATACACGCCACGAATCTGAGAGGGCCACGAAGACTTAATTGCCAGGTTACCCTCTCCTGGCCCCTCTATAACATTGCCTTCACCATCAAGTAATACTGGCTGTACCCCAAAAAAGGGGACGGTGGCGCAGCCCGGTTTCATGTCGATAGCACCGGGAAAAGGGGTCAGCATATGAGCACCGGTTTCAGTCTGCCACCAGGTATCCACAATGGGGCAATTTGAATTGCCAACGACACGGTAATACCACTTCCATGCTTCGGGATTGATCGGCTCACCTACAGTACCCAGCAAACGGAGCGAACTGCGGCTGGTTTTTGTAACAAAGTCATCACCGGCACCCATCAATGCACGAATCGCCGTGGGTGCGGTATAGAAAATACTCACCTTGTGCTTGTCAATCACCTGCCAGAAACGAGAGGCATCTGGATAGGTGGGTACGCCTTCGAACATTAAGGTAATAGCACCATTACAAAGCGGGCCGTAAACAATATAACTATGTCCTGTCACCCAACCCACATCCGCTGTACACCAGTAAACATCGCCTTCTTTATAATCAAACACATACTTATGTGTCATCGCTGCCTGTAACAGGTAGCCCGCCGTAGTATGCAGTACGCCTTTAGGCATACCCGTAGATCCGGAGGTATAGAGAATAAACAATGGATCTTCCGCATCCATTGTTTCTGGTTCACAGTAATCGCTTGCATCGGCTACTGCATCTCCGTACCAAATATCACGACCTTCCTGCCAATTAATTTTTCCACCGGTATGCTTTACCACCAGACAGGTGTGAACATTGGGGCAGCCCTCCAACGCCTCATCGGTATTGGCTTTAAGAAGGATCGTCTTGCTACCTCTTAGGCCTTCATCGGCAGTGATCAACGTCTGACAATCGGAGTCAAGAATGCGGTCTTTTAGTGCCTCTGGAGAAAACCCACCGAACACGACCGAGTGAATAGCACCAAGGCGTGCGCAGGCCAGCATGGCATAGGTAGCTTCAGGGATCATCGGCATGTAGATACAGACTCTATCGCCCTTTTTGACGCCACGCGCCTTCAGTATATTGGCCAGTTTATTAACCTGCTGACTCAACTGGTTGTAGGTAATGTAGCTGCTGCTAGAGGGATCATCGCCCTCCCAGATAATCGCTGTTTGTTCACCGCGAGTTGCGAGATGACGATCAATACAATTCACCGAGATATTGAGCTTGCCGCCGGTAAACCAACTCGCCTCACCGCTATTAAAATCAAAGCTGCTAACGTTATTCCAGGGTTGTTCCCAGTCGATAAACTTTTCTGCCTGCTCTGACCAAAAGTTATCCGCATCGTCTATCGATCGACGGTACATCTCCTGATAGGTGTCCGCATTGATATGTGCTTCTTTAGCAAAACTCTCAGGAACAGGGTAAACATTTTCTTGAGACATGTGAGTCGCCCTCGTTTAGCATTATTTATAGGGTACAAAATTTATTAGGTTCGGACCAAATTAAATTAAGACTAGTATCTATAAGACCTTTGTATGACATACCCTCTGTAGATAAGAACACACCACACTCGTCGACAACTCACCCAGGATAACCGCAACCAACATCACATATTCGGCACTACTGGTATTAACAAACATATTTCCTCGATTAGACATTTGACGCTGCACTTCTGACCGAAGGTGATTAGGTAGCGTAGGCTTGTTTGATAACCTCTGCTGAGGATCGACCCAAATAACATCTGAATACCAACCTATCGGAGCACCCCGAGGGAGATAAAACCCAGGCTTACTGACGACAACAGATGAGGAAGGCCTCAATTTTTTAGCGTAACTGGGCTCAGGCTCACCTGGGGAAGAGGACATACACCCGGATAAGCCCCAGAGGATGAGTACTACTAATTGAAGCGTCCTAATCACGGAATTGTCCTTAATTATTTGTCAAATAAAAATACCTATCTGAACATACAACGAGCGAGGCCCGCTCTAACTAACAAATATTTTTTAGAGCAACGTCTTTCCTAACATCAAGATTGAGAGTCTTCTGAACGATCACTTACCAACTCATTCGCAATATAAAGTCCCATCAAACGTGCCACGATGACTGCTAGGTAAAGCTGCCCCACAATAGCCTCCATTGCTGCCCAAGACTTGGCTATAGCGTTCTGCGGTATAATATCCCCATACCCAAGGGTGGTGAGCGTGACAACACTGTAATACATAAACTCTCGCGTCACCGTTGAGTAACCTAGTGTTATCTCAGGGTTGATGGAAAAGGCACCCGGCATAACCAGATCTATTAACAAATAAATATAAGTCCACACTACCGCTAGCAATAGATAGAAACAGAGTGACGCGAAGATAAGATCAGTGCTCACCCGCTTGGCGCCAATAACAACGCGGAACAAGAAGTACAGTATGAACAACAGAAAGATCATGGATATAACGAAATATCCCACAGTCCACATTACTGGCCCAGCCATCAGAGAAGACTGATCTACCAATATAGCGGGAAGCGCAAAAACACCACCAAGCAGTAACAACCGGTGGTTATGTGTTACCAACCACAACCCTGCCAGAAGATTACAAATCCACACCAGTCTCTGTATTAACCCAGAATTATCTCCAAAAAATGGCGGCAACAATATCATCGCAATCAAAGAAAGAAATAGCGCTAGAAAGCTATAGCGAGGAAACTGATGGTCAACCATATCCGATGCTCCTATACCTTTTCAGACGATGCCCATATTGATACGTTTCATTTATTAACTCACACATCCTGACGCCCGCCAGTACTCCTCAATCTCTGAAGTTATCAAACTGAAATGGCTGCCCAAGGTCAGCGCCTCGAATCAGAGCCATGACAGCTTGAAGGTCATCTCGTTTTTTCCCTGTGACACGTATTTTGTCACATTGAATAGCGGTCTGAACTTTCATTTTCGCATCTTTCGTTAGCTTAATTATTTTCTTGGCCATGGGCTGGTCGATACCCTGCTTAAAGCGCACTTGGAGAGAAAATGTTTTACCACTGTGCAAGGCCGTCTCATCCGCTTCGATCACATAGGGGTCCACTTTACGTTTGACCAGATTTGACCGCAACATGTCCAACAGTTGCTGACATTGAAAATCGGCCTCTGTCGATAGCGTCACTTCGCCATCTTTGAATTCAACCTTGGCATCTACACCACGGAAATCAAAACGAGTGGCAATTTCACGCTGGGTATTTTCCGCAGCATTACGAATTTCTTCTTGTTCAACTTCAGAAACAATATCAAATGAGGGCATCCAAAAAATCCTGCTTAGTAAATAGGGTGATGTGAATAGTCTACCGCCCAACCACCTGCAGTAAAAGCATCAAACAATCATCATTATTCTTTCTGCGTACCTCGTGAAACGCCAAGAGCCAAGTAGCCTTTGATTCTAGAATTATGTTGATAAAGGCCCTCATCCTGACTTAGCCTACCATTAAGTTAATCCAAACTAGCTTCAGCCAATAATTACTCGGGTCTTATGCGCATTGCTAAGAAACTTTTCATTGTCTAATTGCCAAATTCGCACACAAGTATTTGCAGACGTCGCGCGCGTCGCTGGCCGAGATGCAGTCCGCGGACGCAAGTGGCGATATGGAACTGCTCGCCAGCCTGTGCCACAAGCAAAAATTGGCGACGGCCTCGGTTGGAGCGCGGAGCTCAACCGAGCTGTATCGTGCTCTGGAGAAAGCAAGCAAAGCCTGCGGTAAAGGCTCTGCTGAAGGAACTGGTACCGCTCATCAATAAAACCGTCCTTTTGGCGACAAATAAAGCACTACAAGAATAGCTGAACCCGAGATACGAGGGTATTATGTTTTTATGCTGCACAGAAAGACTCGAAATCAAAGGCTATCCTGAGATTGACTGTTTGACGATTCATCTTAGATTTTTGGTGTCACTATGATAAGACAAGATGCTTACGCTATCGCCTACAAACGCGAGAATAAAGGAAGACTAAAGGCCGAGGCTGAGGTGGAGGCCCTGACAAGAGAGACCTATCTAAAGCAATTGGCATTGGAGAAGGTCAATCAGGAATTAGTGGCGGCCAAAGAAGAAGCTGATGCCGCTAACAAAGTCAAGAGTGATTATCTCGCCAATATGAGCCACGAGATTCGCACGCCGATGAATGCCATCCTCGGCATGTCGAAATTGTGTCTGGATCTCGAGCTAAAGGACCAACAGTATCAATACATTTCAAACGTGTACAGAGCGGCTAAGTCACTGCTGATGATAGTCGACGATATTCTCGATTTCGCCAAGATTGATAGCGGCAATCTCATTTTGGAAAAAGCGCCGTTCGAACTGAAGGAAGCCTTGGGTGGTATCCAATCTAGTATCGGTTTCCTCGCGTATCAAAAGAATTTGCTCTTCGAAATGAAGATTGCACACGATGTACCAATATACCTTTTGGGCGATAAGTTGCGCCTTGAGCAGGTGTTGCTGAACCTGACATCCAACGCTGTGAAGTTCACCCATAAAGGCAAAGTCGAGCTGTCCGTGTCAGTGAGGTCATCAACTGCAAAATCCGTTCTTCTTGAGTTTATCGTGAGCGACACAGGTATTGGCCTCACCAAGAAACAGACCCAGGGGCTGTTCAACGCCTTTACCCAGGTCGATACGTCCACCACGCGTAAATATGGTGGTACGGGGCTGGGGCTGGCGATCTGCAAGCAGATGACAGAACTGATGGGTGGGCGTATCTGGATCAATAGCGAGATCGAGGTCGGTAGCAATTTCCACTTTACAGCAAAATTTGGAAAAACAGACTCCAGCAAAGTCACAAACTCTTCGGAGACGACCCCGCCGCTGTCGACCGATCAGCTCTATCGCTTGAAGGGCTCGCGCATCCTAGTGGTTGAGGATAATGAGTTCAACCAGCTGATAATTCAAGACATACTCCAGAGTAAGGGCGTGGTAGTGTTTATCAGCGAAAACGGGGCTGAGGCTCTTAAGGTACTGGCTGAAGAACGCTTCGATATTGTACTGATGGATTTGCAGATGCCTATCATGGACGGTTACGAAGCCACGCGCCAAATCCGTGCTACACCTGAGTTGGCAGACCTATGTGTGATAGCTATCACAGCTAATGCCATGGCTGCCGACCGGGAGCAGTGCCTTGCAGCCGGGATGAACGATTTCGATACCAAACCGATCGACACAGAAAGGTTGTTTCGAACTCTGATCAAGTGGTTGCCTGAAAGAGAACAAGCCCCCCCAATCGATCTCTCTGTCCTGAGCAATCTAGTCGCACATGACCCGGAGAAGATTGCCAAATTCACACACAAGTATTTGCAGACGTCGCGCGCGTCGCTGGCCGAGATGCAGTCCGCGGAGGCAAGTGGCGATATGGAACTGCTCGCCAGCCTGTGCCACAAGCAAAAATCGTCGGCGGCCTCGGTTGGAGCGCTGAGCTCAACCGAGCTGTATCGTGCTCTGGAGAAAGCAAGCAAAGCCGACGATAAGCCTGCGGCAAAGGCTCTGCTGAAGGAACTGGTGCCGCTCATCGATGAAATTTCCCTATTTTTGGGAGAAGGATCGGATCACGCCTAAGGAAACCTTAATCTTGTTTATCTAATATTCACAATAGGCATAACTTATACCAAAGAAAGGGCGTGAAGCACAAAAAAATTGTAAAATGTGCATCGTAGCCTTAACTATCACAGCAAGAGGTCTACTTTGACTCGAATAGGAAAGATAACTGCTGGCATAAATGAGCTTCCTGCTAAATTCGCCTCCCTTAAAGTCCTGGTGGTAGATGATGAGCCCTTCATGCTGGACATCGTCGAGGAAGTACTGGGCCAACTGGATATCAAAAACGTAATCTGCACCGAGAGCAGTAGGCAGGCGCTGGAACATATCGAATCAAGTCCCGAGGCGGCGGGTCTGATGATTTGCGATCTCAATATGCCAGGGATGGATGGCATTGAATGCATGCGCCATTTGGCAGATTTGCAATTCAAAGGCGGGATAATCATCTTGTCCGGCTCTGACAAAAGCTTGCTTGACTCGGTTGGCAATCTGTTGCTGGAACACAATCTGAACTTTCTTGGCGCGCTTGAAAAACCAGTCACTAAAGCAGCGATGGCGGCCGTTATAGCGAGGCTTTCAGATAGCACGTTCAAAAGCTCTGACAACTATAGCGGCCTACAGATGCTCACTCCCTCAGAAATCCGGGCCGGCCTGAAAGGTGATTCCGTGCAGGTTGCTTTCCAGCCGAAGGTAACGGTCACTGGGCGGCGCATGGTCGGCGCCGAATGCCTGCTGCGTTGGCAAGACCCGAAACGCGGCCTGGTCCCGCCGATGGCCGTGATCCCGGTGGCTGAGAAGCATGGGCTGATCGACAATCTGACTATGAAGGTATTCGCTAAAGCGATAGAGCATATGGGCGAGTGGGCGCGCCAGGGGCACGAGCCGAAGATCTCTATCAATTTCTCGATGGACAATCTCAAGAGATATGACCTGCCTGAAATGTTGTCCGACATCGCGCTTAAGGGTGGTATCAAACCAAACCAGATCGTGCTGGAAATCACGGAGACCCGCTTGATTTCCGACCTTGCCATCTGCTTAGAGGTTATCACGCGGCTCCGGCTCAAGGGGTTTGGCCTGTCGATCGACGATTTCGGCACCGGATATGCGAGCATGGAAAAGCTGAAGCAGATGCCCTTCACCGAACTCAAGGTGGATCGTGCTTTCGTCTTTGGCTCAAACCACAACCCTATTGCGAAGGCCATCCTTGAGTCAAGCGTGAAGCTGGGGCACGCACTCGGATTGGTAGTAGTCGCCGAAGGCGCCGAAACTAAGGAAGATTGGGATATGTTGGTTGCCCAAGTCTGCGACCAAGTGCAGGGCTATGTGATCGCTAAACCGATGCCAGCTGATGAGTTGATCGGCTGGATGATGCAGTGGGAACAATAGCTGATCTTGCCGGTAAGTGCCGCTCTAACACTTAGAGGGAAGCATTAGGTATTGAGCGCCACTATGATTACAGAAAATATTCATGTAAATTCTGTTAAAGTCTTGTAAAGTTCAGTTTTGATTTTTCTTTATACGTAAATGATTGAAGCGGGCTTATACATGTTAATAATGGTAGTGTTGATTACTAAAAAATGTCTTCAACAAACGGATGGGGAAGATCAATGAAAGGAATCATACTCAACATGTTGAGCGAAATGGTGATAGATCAACAGAGTATGGAAGAGTGGAACTCGATCCTAACTGAGAGCGGCCGTGATGGCATTTACACATCATATTCCTTGTATGATGACGACGAAGTTTTTGATCTGATCACCCATATCGCCAGGCGTAGAAATATATCAGTGGAGGTATTCATTTTTGAATTTGGCAGGTATATGTTTCCTGCGCTTTATACACGCTACCCTGAACTGGTTAACCAGTTCCACGATTTCCTTGACCTACTGGAGTCAATAGATTCGGTGATCCACGTCGAGGTCAACAAAATGCATCCTGGAGCGATAACGCCTGTCTTCGAACACAAGCGGTTGAGTGCATATCAGATAGAGCTTAAGTACCACTCTAAACGTAAGCTTTGCAGTCTCGCATTGGGCCTACTTGATGGTGCTGCCGAACACTTCAATCAAGCCTACCATTTGGCACATAGCCCCTGCCTGCTAGAGGAAGGCGAGTATTGTGGTTTCTTAATCACCTTAAAAAATTGAGGTGATTGATCAGGATAACCCAGACTTTATTGCGTATCACAAGGAACGTAAATCAAGGCTCGCAGCAGAGGCATTCGTGGAGAGAGTCACAAGGGATATCTATAGATTGGAAATGTTAGCCAAGGAATCCACTCAAAATATCCGTGCTTAAAAACCAAATACCGCGGAGGCTAGGAATTGTGCTGATCACGGATCAAAGATTATTCCTGCCAGACCAATGCTGATTGAGGTCATATGAGCTAGCCACTATTTACCTGTGACCCAAAAAACAATATGCTTCAAAGTGTATGATGTTTGCAGCCGTGTATTATGGCGTTGTCTTCCCGGTTCAACATTAATAAAAAAACCAGATGGCTGCCCTCAAAGAAAACAAAATAACTGCTCCGGTGAGACATCCAGAATAGCCCAAGTCGCTGCGCATACTTCTGGTCGATGATGAAGACTTATCGTTCTAACTGGTGCATAAAACATTATTTGCGACAGGAGGTTCTGAGATGACAAAACCATTTCTGATTGTTTCTCCCGAAGAACGCGATCGGCCACTCAATATTGCCGGAGTCTCAATCACTGTCTTGGCTTCTGGAGCGCAGACCGGCGGCTACGAAATCTTTCATCAAGTAGGACCAGAAGGTACCGGACCTACACCTCACTTACACCCATGGGATGAGTCATTTTTCGTGCTTAACGGTGAGGTCGTCTGCGGAGTTGGCGGAGCTGAGTCGCATGCCAAGCCCGGCACACTGGTTCATGTCCCAGGAAACACGATACACTGGTACCGCTTTGGCGCAGGCGGTGGAGAGGTCCTCTCCATGACATCTTGCGAGGGAGCATCGCACATGTATGAAGATTTCGATCGAGAAGGCTCATGGGAAAATCCCGACCGAGCTCAACTCATCCAACTTGCTGCGAAGCACGGCCAAGTGGTTCTGAACGGCAAAGATTGACTGCAGAAGCTCCTGTGAGCTTATTCGCTCAGAACGAGTCAATGCATAGGACGCTATCGAGCCAATGCTTGAAGCGTTAGCACCTTAAAAGAAGACGCATATGAAAACAGCTTTCATTGTTTTATTCATTTTAATTGTCTTACTTTTAACTTTCAGGTCAATACCCAAGGTAGTAAATGCCATGGGGCTAGCTGGAGGTGTGTTGTCGAAATGTCCGAATAAGCCTAATTGCGTATGCAGTGAGTATAAAAAGGATGCCAATCATTTCATTGATCCGATCATTATTCCTAAAAACAACACAGTTGATACTTTTTCAATTCTAAAAAATATAATTCAAGAGATGGGAGGTGATGTTCAGGTTGAAAGTGACAATTACCTTGCAGCTACTTTTACTTCGACCCTATTTAAATTTACGGATGATTTAGAAATAAGGATGGATTCGACTCGAAAAGTAATCCATATTCGCTCAGCTTCTAGAGTCGGTTATAGTGATATGGGTGTTAATAAGAAGAGATCACAATCACTCAAAAAACTATTTAATAATAAGGTTGCAGCGGCTAACAAATCAATGCAATTGGCGCCCTAGCCCCCTGGAAACTAAGCTTAAAGTGTATACATCAGCTGAACAGGTGCGAATATAGGATGTTGGCCCAGATTATTTGAATCCTTAGAGTCTTATAATTGAGCATCTCGAACTTCACGGAATCGCTTCAATTAGTCTTAACAATAAAACGGGATACTACCGTCATGCGCGACTATCCGCTGGTTTGACTATGGTTGCGATCTCCACAAATGTGATCGACAACTTTCAGCACAAAAGACCCTAAGAGGCTGCGTAGGTAAGTCACCTGCTAGCCTTAATCACAACGAAAAACAGTGGCCAAGAACATGTAGAGATGAGCCTTTTCATCAATATGACATTTTGAAAAAGAAAAATAGCGTATGAACCGTCATTTTTATCCATTAATTACACCAAAAATTTCTTGTGTAGAGTTTGGCTGTTAGGCATCACATAGTGATTCTCATGCTGCCTGTACAGGGATGGTATTGGAGGCACGCTCCACTGTGTTATCAGGGTTGAGATACACAAGTTTTGGCTTATGATTCGCCATTTCTTCTTCGCTATATTGAGCATAGGTGGCAATAATGACTCGGTCGCCCACTTGGCATTTTCGAGCAGCGGCACCATTCAAGGAAATAATACCCGAACCCGCTTCTCCGCGAATGATGTAGGTGGTGATACGCTCACCATTATTCACATTGTAAATATCAATTTGCTCAAACTCTCTCAGTCCGGCCAGATCAAGCAGGTCTGAATCGATGGCGCAGGAGCCGTCATACCAGAGTTCCGCGTGGGTCACTGTGCCCATATGCAGCTTGCCTTTAAGCAGGGTGCTCAACATAGTATCTTCCTCTAATTCAGGGAAATATTGTCTATCAACCGTGCTGAGGTGGCGTACATCGCACCTAGAACGGTTATATGTTCATCATCCACTGCTGCCATTTCCAGTGTTTTACTGTTGCAGACAGTGATGTAGTCCGGCTTGAAGCCCACAGCTTCAATCTGCCGGTTGGCTTCTTTTTCCAAAACAACAAAGTCTCGGTTACCCAATTCAATCTGTTCGACAACCCAGTTTAGGCTCTTGTTCAATTGATTCGCTTTGGGGCGTTCTTCTGCCGTCAGGTAACCATTGCGAGAACTCATAGCGAGACCATCGGATTCCCGGTGAATGGGTGCGGCTATAATCTTCACTGGCACACACAGATCTTCTGACATCCGACGAATCACTGCCAGTTGCTGGTAGTCCTTAATGCCAAACACAGATTCATCCGGCTGCACAATATTGAACAGTTTCGTCACAATTGTGGTCACGCCTTCAAAGTGCCCCGGACGGCTAGCACCACAAAGCATATCTGTCATGGTAGCGCAGACTACTCGAGTCTGAGTATCAAGACCATTAGGGTACATTTCTGTGTCATCTGGATGAAAAAGGTAGTCACAGCCCACTTCTCGCAACTTGGCGCAATCCACCTCAAAAGTACGAGGGTACTTATCCCAGTCTTCATTGAGACCAAACTGAAGCCGGTTGACAAAAATAGAGCACACAACCACGTCATTGGTCTGCTGTGCCCGTTTTATTAACTCTATGTGTGCTTCATGCAGGTTACCCAGCGTTGGCACAAAACCTATCCGCTTTCCCTGTTGGCGCGCCTCTGCCAACGACTTCTGGATACCCTTAATAGTATGAAAAATCTGCATAGTGAGGGTTCCGGCTAACTTACTGGTCGGCGAAATAATCTCGAGCGAGATTTTCAAAACGAGTATATTTTCCCAAAAAGGCGAGTTTACTGGTGCCAATGGGACCATTACGTTGCTTGCCAAGAATAATCTCAGCAATACCTTTATCCTCACTCTGTTCGTTGTAAATCTCATCACGATAGATAAATGCGATCACATCTGCATCCTGCTCAATAGCACCAGACTCCCTCAAGTCAGAGTTGATGGGTCGCTTATTCGGTCGCTGCTCCAAATTACGACTGAGCTGAGATAGCGCAATGACAGGACAATTAAATTCTCGAGCAATCGTTTTCAGTTCCCGGGAAATCTGGGAAATTTCATTGGTACGATTTTCTGTGGGGATACTACCGCTCATCAACTGTAGGTAATCCACCATGATCAGCCCTGGCTCACCGTGTTCACGGGAGAGCTGCCGCACCTGATTCTTTAGCATCATTGGAGTAATACCCGCCCTATCATCAATATAAAGCGGACGATCTTTAAGCCGGGAAGCGGCGCTCGACAATCGTGGCCAATCATCTTCTGAGAGCTTTCCTGTTCTCATTCTGGTCTGATCAATTTTTCCCAGCGATGACATCATACGTATCATCAGTTGGTTGGCCGGCATTTCCAGACTGAACACCAGAACAGGCTTATCCTGGTGTAACACCGCATGCTCAACCATGTTCATGGCAAACGAGGTTTTCCCCATAGAAGGACGACCAGCCACAATGATCAGATCGCCTTTCTGCCAGCCAGAGGTTTTCTCATCAAGTTCAGTAAAACCCGTACTAAGACCGGTGATATCCGCATCGTTATTAAACAACTCATCAATACGGCTAATCGCTTCTTTCAATAGGCTGTTAGCATCTTGGAAGCCACCTAATTTTGGACGGTTCTCGATAATATCGGACAATTTACGTTCGGCTTCTGCCAGCAACGCACTACTGTCTGAACCGAGAGGATTGAAACCTTTTTTAACGATATCACTGGCGGCAGTGATGAGTTGCCGGATAACTGAGCGCTCCAGAACAATCTGGGCGTAAGCACCAATGTTTGCCGAACTGGGGGTATTATTCGCCAACTCTACAAGGTAGGCCGCACCGCCAACTTGCTCCAAATCTTTATTATTTTGAAGGACTTCAGAAAGGGTAATAACGTCCAGCGGCTTGCTGTCGCCAGAAAGAGATCGCATGGTCTGAAAGATCAACTGGTGATCTTGTGCGAAAAAATCCTTCTCGGATATCACCGAAGCGACTGTATCAAAGGAGTCATTAGTCAGCATCAACCCGCCAAGCACCGCCTGTTCGGCCTCAACGGAATGAGGAAGTTGCTGCTCTTCGCTGCCTCGCGCTTCAATCATCACACTGTCACCTGTAAAAACGGCACTGTCACATCAAGTGCAGTGCCGTATTGTACCGATTTTAACGTGGCAGAAAACTGCCAAATTACTCAGCAAATTACTCAGCAACAACGGCCAGCTTGATAACCTGAGTTACTTCAGAGTGTATCTGAATATCGATATCGTATTCACCGATTTCACGCAAAGCACCTTCAGGCAGCTTCACTTCACTCTTAACAACTTCAGCACCAGCAGCTGTAATCGCATCAGCGATATCCTGAGTACCAACAGAACCAAACAGCTTACCTTCGTCGCCAGCATTAGCCGCGATGGTAATAGTCTCCAATCCAGCCAACTGTGCTGCACGAGCTTCAGCTGCTTTAAGCTGTTCCGCTGCAGCTGCTTCCAGCTCTGCACGTTGGGCTTCAAACGAGGCCAGATTATCAGCAGTGGCGAACACAGCCTTGTTTGTTGGAATCAGGTAGTTACGACCGTAACCGGCTTTAACATTAATTTTGTCACCGATATTGCCGAGCTTGCCGACTCTTTCCAGAAGAATAACTTCCATCTCGGATTTCCTCTCTTGTTAAATCTATAAGTAGTTAAATCAATTTGCTCCGCTGAGTTCAGAGTCCTTTCGGACGTCTTGCCAGTCGTGAACGTATATTCATAATACTGTCGATAAATCCTAACCCGACCAGTATTAAGCTCAGTGGGCCAATCATAAACAACCCCACATAAAAAATTGCTAACCAATGCGCGCCCAGTTGATAAAAAGCCACTGAATAGTGAACCAGTGCTATACCACCCAACAGTAGGGGCAATCCCAACAATCCAGCCCAACTGGAATACTCTTGAGGCGCAAAGTAACAAACAACCACACCAACTAATAAGGTAACTGCTGATACTAAACTGAACCGTAACTGGTGGAATTCCAAACGAAATCCACCTTGGTTATAAAGCGTTGCCTGCCACCAACGACCCAACACCAAACAAACAATGGAGGTGAGTGCTATCACATAACCAATGACACCTAACAAAAAGGTGCGGCCTGGTATAAATGCAGTCTCTAGTTGCTGCTGCACTTGGCTAAATAGGTTAACAATCATCAGCTCAAGTGCATCTGCCTGCTCGGTAAACAGCACATCAAGAGCTATAGCTGCAAGCCCACTGATCACGACAATAAACACCAGTGTCCGAGACCATGAAGTACTAGACCTCAGTAATTCCGAGGCTGCAACAACAACAATTAACCCAGCAATGGACGCCAATGTAATCATTGGGCTCAGCTCGCTGACATAAAACGCCATCAGCAGAGGCAGTAGCGCCCAAAGCATGACCAACCCACCTTCTGACAACCCCTTATTCAGGGTTACCAGACTGATAGCAGCAGGACTAAGCAATGGCAACAAACTGCCAAAAAACGCTACCAGGGCGGCTTGTAGTCGCCCACGCATAATAAACTCAGCTAGGGCTCGCATCAGAAGACTTTTCTATCAATTACTTGTGACTGTCCGTATAGGGCACCAGAGCCAGAAAGCGAGCGCGTTTGATCGCGGTTGCTAGCTGACGTTGATACTTGGCCTTTGTACCGGTAATACGGCTAGGTACAATTTTTCCAGTTTCAGAAATATACTGTTTTAGCATATCGAGATCTTTGTAATCAATCTCGGCAGCACCTTCTTGACTGAAGCGGCAAAACTTACGACGACGATTAAAACGAGCCATGAATTATTCCCCTTTTTCCGCGGTTTCATCGGTAGCTTCTTCTACCGGTGCAGCAACTTCTTCTACTGGGGCTTCAGCTACGGCAACGACTGCTTCTTTTGAGACTACAGGTGCTTCCTGAGTTTCGTCCGCAGTGTTTTCGGGCTGAGCTTCAGTACGCTCTTCGTTCCTAGGCTTTTCCTCGGTACGATGATCACGACGCTCAGACCTTTCGGACTTCTCAGCCTTCATGATATAAGACTCAGTAGTAATTGCTTCCGCTTCGCTAAATACGGCGCTGCGAATAACGGCATCGTTGTAACGGAAATTGGAATTCAGCTCATCCAATACATCCTGACCACATTCAATGTTCATCAGCACATAGTGGGCTTTGTGAATTTTGTTGATTGGGTATGCCAAGTGGCGGCGGCCCCAGTCTTCTAGACGATGAACCTGTCCATCACCATTAGTAATAGTGGTGGTGTAACGTTCAATCATGCCCGGGACCTGTTCGCTTTGGTCCGGGTGAACCATAAATACGATTTCGTAGTGACGCATTCTACCTCCTTACGGGTAAATAGCTGCTCGCCCAATGCGATGCAACAAGGAGTATTGGCCCAACTGGACCAAGGGCGCGCATTTTACGGGGATACGAGGGGTATATCAAGCTGTAAACCGCTGGTTTTGCAGTATAAGCGCCATTAAGGACAAGCTATGATGTCTCCACCAAAATTGGACATGTCTACAAGCAGAAAAAAATGAAAAAACTTTCGTTACTACTCGCCACCGTATTTGTTCTGTCTCTGGCAGGTTGCGCTAAAGTGGGCAGTGAAGCCTGGTGTGCAGATATGAAAGAAAAGCCAAAAGGCGACTGGTCAGCAAACGAAGCTGGCGACTTTGCCAAACACTGTGTCTTTTAAATAGCCTTTTTATCCTGTGTTATCGGGTAGGCCGGGTTGTAACTTTGCCTGCCCGTTATTATATACACCGCTCGCAGCGTCCGCATCTTTCGCTATGTGAGAGCTACGAGCAATCGCTGCAGCACGCCAAAACCCTGCAATATCTCCCTGCCAACGAGGCAGAATCGACGTAATAATCACCTGCTCTAGCGCCACCCACAGATAGAAACATAATACCGCGCGAAATATGAGTGAGTGATCCCATATCGCAGCAACAAAATAGGCTGGAGCAATACTAATGGCAACAATTTTAGCCGCCAGGGTGTGATAACTGGGAAAGCAGTGAAACCTCATTAGGCACACCAACAGCGGCACTATCCACGAGCTAAAGGCTATCACTAAATAGCTCGATTCTCGTTCAAACGTTTCAGGCCAAATCAATTTCAACCCTAGCAACATCACCGCATAGGTAATTAAATCGGCCCAGCTGTCTAGCCGCGTACCCAGCTCAGTGACCTGCCCCAAACGACGCGCCAGATAGCCGTCGAGAGCGTCGGTAAATAGTGAAAAAGCCAGCACCCATAAAAAAACATCCGCTTTTCGTTCAATGGCCAAAAGAACCAGAACGGGCACTAACGCCACCCTGATAGCACTGATGACATTAGGCAGGTTTACCACGAGGTTTTGGGTTGCCACCTGATTGTTCTGGATAACCCGGTCTTTAATCACTTTTCCGTGTTTGATGTCTTTCGCCCGCCCTATCGCTTACGCTGCATATTATTGTCTTTGCCGTACCGCTTCAAACAGGCAAATCCCAGTGGCTACCGATACATTCAGACTACTCACTGATCCAGCCATGGGCAGTTTTACCAATAAATCACAGTATTCTCGTGTGAGCCGCCGCAAGCCTTTTTCCTCTGCCCCCATCACCAGTACCAACGGGCCCTTAAGGTCAACATCATAGACCAGCTGCTCTGTTTCGCCAGCGGTACCGACAATCCAGAGGCCCTGCTGTTGAAGTTGCTTTAGGGTACGGGAAAGATTGGTCACCACAATCAATGGCACTGTTTCCGCTGCACCGCACGCGACCTTTTGTACCGTAGGGGTGATACCTACAGAGTTATCCTTAGGCACAATGACCGCCTGAACACCCGCGGCATCGGCCGAGCGCAAACACGCACCGAGATTATGGGGGTCAGTGACACCATCCAATACGAGTAAAAAGGGGGGCCCAACCAAGTGTTCAAGTAATTCAAAAAGATAATTTTCATCCTGAACATCTGCGCCCTGACAGAGTGCCGCCACCCCTTGGTGTCGACCATCGGCCAGTAAATCCAGGTCCGAACGAAGCACCCAAGTCACCAGAATATCCTGCTGTTCAGCCAGATTTAGAATTTTTTTAAGTCGATGATCATCTCGACCTTTCTGGACTCGTATCTCCTGAACCTTGCTTCCTGACGTTTTCAGAATGGCCTGCACCGTATGCAAACCAAATAGCCACTCGCCATCATTATTGGCTTTAGGTGTTTCTTTCTTTGTCATCAATCAAATTCCGCTAGCAAGACACACACCTATTTACATCAACTCTTCGGGGAGGAGGGTTTCCTTTGTCGAGGGTTTTTTCTAGGTGCTTTTGATCTGGCTTTTTTACCAGACGTTCCCGAGGGTGCTTTTCCTGCAGCGAGCTTCCCAGAGGATGCTTTCTTTCTACGACCAGGCTGCCCATCTGTTTTTTTGGCTGACTTTTTCTTGGTCTTAGCTCTAGCCTCTTCATATTCAGCTGCTAATTTCAGCGCCTTAGGCGTCATCTGGCTATCTTTCTTACCTTTTTTCCGCCCTTCCTCCACAAGATCAAAATCGATTTTTCGTTCATCGAGATTAACCCTGCTAACCCGCACCTTTAGTTTGTCACCTAGTCGAAATACTCGGTGGGTGCGTTCACCAATCAAACGATGGTGTGCAGCTTCATGGTAATAATAATCCTTAGGCAAACCAGTAATATGCACCAACCCTTCAATATACATATCCACTAGTTGAACAAACAGACCAAAACCCGTTACTGAGGCGACGACACCGTCATACTCCTCTCCAATCCGTGACACCAGATATTCACACTTGAGCCAGCTCTCAACATCCCGGGTTGCCTCATCTGCACGCCGTTCGGTCATTGAACATTGATCACCACTAGCCATCATCCACGCTTCATCGTAGGGATATATCTCTCCAGCACTCAAAACCGGCGCACCCTCAACCTTTTTCACATAACTTGCCCGCCCCTTTCTACGAACAAGGTAACGGATTGCTCTGTGCACCAATAAGTCGGGATAGCGCCGGATCGGTGAAGTAAAGTGAGTGTAGGCGGGATAATTCAACCCAAAATGCCCGTTGTTTTCCGGATCGTATACCGCTCGATTCATGGAGCGAAGTAAGACGGTTTGAATAACACTCGCATCGGGGCGACCAGCCACTTGAGAGAGCACTTGCTGAAAGTCCTTAGGTGTAGGATCATCCCCTCCAGGCAGCCCTAATCCCAACTCACCAAGAAACTCACGCAAATTAGTCAGTTTTTCCTGTCTCGGCCCATCATGGACACGATAGAGACCGACTAATTTGTTTTTTTGCAGTAAGGTGGCCGCACAAACATTGGCACAGAGCATGCACTCTTCAATGAGCTTATGCGCCTCAGTACGATCGGCGGGAATAATCTGTTCTATCTTGCGCTCGGCATCGAAAAGAATACGGGTTTCCTGAGTCTCAAAGTCGATCGCGCCCCTAATATTTCTGGACTGATGCAGCTTTAGGTAAAGCTCATAGAGGTGGTCAATATGACTAACCACCGCATGGAACTGCTTACGAACACCACTATCCCTCACCCCTCTCTGGGCAATCATTCCGGCAACTTGGGTATAGGTCAGTCGCGCATGAGAAAAGATAACGCCTTCGTAAAACTGAAACTTCGTCACCTGAGCATCACCGTCCAGGGATATTTCGCAAACCATCGTCAGACGATCTACCTGTGGGTTCAGTGAGCAGAGACCATTGGAAAGCTTTTCCGGTAACATCGGCACCACTTGCTGGGGGAAATAAACCGAGTTTCCTCGCTGGTATGCTTCTTTATCCAGAGGACTACCCACTGCCACATAGTGAGACACATCGGCAATGGCCACATAGAGTTTCCAACCACCCCTAGCGCGAGGTTCACAGTACACCGCGTCATCAAAATCACGAGCATCCTCACCGTCGATAGTCACAAAGGGCAAATGGCGTAAATCAACCCGGTGCTGACTATCCGCTTCCGACACATCACAGGGAATAGCTTCAGCTTCTGATAACACTGCATCTGGCCATTCATGGGGAATACCATAGTTATGGACAGCAATATCAATTTCCATTCCCGGAGCAAGGTGATCACCCATCACTTGAACAATGCGCCCAGCGGGGAGATTGTGGCGACTGGGCTGAGTGGTCACTTCAACAACCACAATTTGTCCCGGCTCCACCTCACTTCGCTGGTCTGGTGGAATCAAAATATCCTGAATGATGCGAGGGTTATCAGGGCGAACGAAATAGATTCCACTTTCTATGAAAAAACGGCCTACCAACGTACGAGTGCGGTGTTCCACAACCTCGACAATCGAGGCTTCGGAGCGGCCGCGGCGATCCACACCTGCAACGCGCACTAATACTTCATCACCATCCATCACGCGTCGCATCTGGCGACTAGAAAGGAACAGGTCATCACCACCCTGGGCTGGAACCACGAATCCAAAGCCTTCCGGGTGGCCAATTACCCGACCTTTTATAAGGTTCATTTTATCCAGAGGGCCATAGGCATTGCGACGATTGCGAACAGTTTGGCCGTCACGCTCCATAGCAGAAACACGGCGACGCAGCGCCTCGCGTGCGTCGTCATCCTGCACATCAAAGGCCTTACAAAGCTCTTCGTAAGTAAGTGGTCCGATACTCTGCTTGAGAAAGTCGAGAATATATTCCCTGCTGGGAATAGGATTATCGTACTTGTCTGCCTCGCGACCGGCAAAAGGATCTTTATGGATATGTTTTTTCATGAAAGGGCCTAGGGCTAATAAGGGCTGTGGGCCTGGAAACAATGCCTACAGCCCTTATGAGAACATATTGACCGGAGATAAACCAATCCCTTTTAAGAGAAAAATTTGCCCTGATAGCGTTCCATGCTAGGGCCTTCACGACAATCAGGATTAGCTGCTAACTAAGACCTTTTCATCAGATTGTTTTTTAGCCTCAGATATTGATCCATCAGTTCGCTGCAATGCCGGTATCAGGGGGTCTCTTCCTAAATCTCGGTGATACCTCAAGACTGCGACACATACAGCGGCCTAGCATTATATGCGGGATGATTTGACCCGCTAATCTGACGGCGTCCATTTTTTCTCTACCTTTATTCTCAGTAAAATTCCTTCTCCCTCCGTCAGTTATTTGTCATTAACAAGAATTTTCGTTAATAATGTCTCTAACGTTCGGATAATTCTGCCAAAATCGGCAATTTATACGCTAGCCTAGCACTTGCTATCTTCTTGCTAAGCATAAGAAATACAAGAAAATTTATTATGAAAAAAACGTCATCAATTAAAACCACCAATGCCAATATGGTGGCCACGATCCCGACCACCGAGTCGAATGCTAGCCAAGACAAGCTGTTACGACTAACCGAGGGGTGTCTCCTGCAGCTTCACCAACGGCTGCAGGGAACACTAGATACTGGCACCCTAATCAATCGTTTCTTCAGTTGGCTTAGTGAACAACAATTAGTAGATGGTATTGAATACATTCACCCAGATGAAAACCTGGCCCTATCCGCCGGAACTAAAAAGCATCACAACGTCCACTATGTGCTTCGCCTTGAACAACATTATCTCGGCGAAATCACCATCACCAGCCAAACGCGCTTCTTCGAACAAGACTTGTTTACGCAAGAACAAAGCATTGGCGTTTTAGTCCACTACCTAAAAAATGCTATCGCTCACCAAGCATTAGAAAAGGTTGCCTTTCACGACTCCCTCACCGGGGTAATGAATCGGACTGCTCTGGATGAACTGCTCCCCAAGGAGACAAAACGAGCGCAACGCTATGGCTATAGCCTGTCCTTATTAATGATTGATATCGATCACTTTAAATCGATCAATGACCGTATAGGGCATATAGGCGGTGACGCTATTTTGAAACAGGTCTCACAAGCAATTCAAACCCAGCTTCGTAACTCAGACCTTCCCTTTCGATACGGTGGCGACGAGTTCCTGTTAATTCTACCCAACACCCATCTTGACGGTGCTCATAAGGCTGCCCAACAAATAATGGTCTCACTCAATAAGGCCATGGTAGAAGCTACCAACCAGGAAATTTCACCAAAACTCAGTATCGGTGTTGCCACCTATCAGCATGGTGAGAGCCACGAGGAACTGATCCGCCGTGTGGACATTGCACTTTATGAGGCCAAAAACAACGGTCGCAACTGCATCTTCTAGCCCCAGCAAGCCTCCTCCCTTGGAGAAAAGTAATGTCTCTCGCTTTGCCTCATTCCAATAATTAGCTTTTACTGTTTTTTGTCTTGCGTAATTGACAATCGGCGGCGCCATTACTATAGTTCGCCACCTTCGCTGAAGCAGCTACAATGCTTCGAGCAGAGCCCAGGTGGTGAAATTGGTAG
>DGPB01000008.1:0-190339 GCA_002390285.1 Cellvibrionales bacterium UBA4451
ACTAAGCACCTGAGGCGCACTTTTCTATGGCCGCAACTATCGCGGCAAAGCTGACCACAGGGTCGATTTCTAGGCTCTAGGGTTGCCCATAGGTTGCCCATAGGTTGCCCATTAAAGATTAAAAGAGTAAGCGTTATTCTCAGAGGACGAGCTTATCTATAAATAATTGATTTTAATATATAAATTGGTAGCTACGGGTGGACTTGAACCACCGACCCCAGCATTATGAATGCTGTGCTCTAACCAGCTGAGCTACGTAGCCATTTGACCTAAGAATAGGGGCGGGAATTTTCCCGAGTTTGGCCGGTTTTGTCAAGGTGCTTCTGACCTTTGGTTGTCAGCTATTCTAGGCTATTTCATGATCTCTGTAGTGTGTGTTCAGCCAGCATTATGACAGCGCTTCGCCAGAGAGAAATGCTAGGTTTTTCTTGGCAAATATTTCTGGGCCCTGGACCTCCTCTACGTAGTGGTATCGTGCTGACATATTAGGATGAAGCGGATCAAATAACTCCTGTAATGACAGTATCTCGACTAGGTGATTTGTGGCTTCTTCTTTCAGATACATAATGATTTCCCTTAGGCCAGTTATTTATTCCTCAGGCCTTTTATTTATATAGCACACGATAGATAGCACCGGTGTAATCATCTGAGATATAGATACTGCCATCGAGGCCTTCTTCTATATCCACGGGACGCCCTATGACCCGTCCATCTGGCTGTAGAAAATGGCTGACAAAGTCTTCGCTAGTGATTTTCCCCTGTTTGTCCCAATGTAGAGCGATGACTTTATAGCCGTCGGGTTCGCTACGGTTCCATGAGCCATGCAGCGCGACCAGTGCTGTGCGTTGATATTTGTCTGGGCGGGAGGGGTGGCGGAGAAAGTGAATACCCAGCGGTGCATTGTGGGCGCGAAACCCAAAGCTGGGTGAAATGCTATGTTCGAGTAGTACTTCCTTGCCTTGGCCGTAGCTGGGATCTAGATCGCCAAAACCGTTGATGTAAGGCCAACCGTAGAAGCCTCCCTGTTCTATTTTGTTGAGTTCGCAAGGAGGGAAGTTGTCTCCTAATAAGTCTCGAGCATTGTCGGTGGCGTATAGGTTGTTATTCCATGGTGCCCAGTCAAACCCTACGCTGTTTCTTAGGCCTGAGGCGTAAATTTGGCCTTCAGTACCATCGGGAAGAAAGCGCATCATGGCGGCACGGCGGTTGTCGGTTTCCTCGCAGACATTGCAGCTGGAGCCCGCTGTTAGGTATAGCCAGCCATCGGGACCGAACCGGATTGTTTTGGTCCGGTGGCCACCACCTTCAGTGAGCCCTTTGATCACAGGCTCATAAGGGCCAAGGGCTTTTCTCTTACTCCAGTCCATGGCAACCCGGCCAACAGCATTAGTTTCCGCAATATAGAGCCAGGTGGTTTTACCGTCGTCGTAGAGATCTATACCGTGGGGACGGTTTAGGTTGTTAATCACGGGGGTGGTTGAATCGGCCTGTCCATCACCATTTTCGTCACTCAGCAGGTAAACAGCGCCGGTACTTGGAGAGCTAACCAGTAGTTGTCCTGTTGGCGTGATTTTTAGCATTCTGGCTTTTGGCAGGTGGTCGGCAAATATCGATAGCTCAATCCCTTCGGCTGTGGTGAGTGCCGCTATTATGTTCTGTGTAGCGGATGGGCCGCCAGTTCCAGATAGTGAGTTGATGAGTACCCGATAGCTGCTAATTTGAAGGCCAGGAACAAACCGGACGGCCATGATTAGCAGTAGAGAGAGGATCAGTAAAATGAGAACGACCAGCTGTGCCAGTCTTACCGGTTTAGTCATGGCTTCATTATAGAAGCTATGTGGTAGAAGCTACATTGAAGACATTATGGGCCGAGTAATTCTCGGGAAAACAGGGCAGCCAGGTTGGTAGCTGCACTTGAGTGAGTTAGACGTTGAGCTGGCTAGAGGTGGGCGTTACACATTAAAACGGAAGTGGACGACGTCACCATCTTGGACAACATAGTCCTTGCCTTCCAGTCGCCATTTTCCTGCATCTTTGGCACCTTGTTCACCCTTGCCGGCAATAAAATCATCGTAAGCAATGACTTCGGCCCGAATAAAGCCTTTTTCAAAATCCGTATGAATTTTGCCGGCAGATTGTGGTGCTGTGGCGCCGATAGGTATTGTCCAGGCGCGCACTTCTTTAACACCAGCGGTGAAATAGGTTTGTAGACCTAACAGCGAATAACCGGCGCGGATAACGCGGTTTAGGCCCGGTTCTCCCATACCCATTTCCTGGAGAAATTCTAATTTTTCATCGTCATCCAGTTCGGCAATTTCGGCTTCAAGTTTGTTGCAGATGGGTACAACAACCGCATTTTCGGCTTCTGCAATGGACTGTACTGTTTCCAAGTATGGGTTGTTGTCGAAGCCATCTTCATCCACATTGGCGATGTACATGGTCGGCTTCAACGTCAGAAGGTTCAGGGATTTAATCGTTTTTAGTTCATCTTGGTCTAGATCCATCGAGCGCAGCGGTTTGGCTTCATTGAGGTGTGGCTGGATTTTTTCCAGTACCACTTTTAAGGCGATGGCATCTTTATCCTGACCTTTGGCAGCTTTGGCTACCCGTTGTAAGGCTCTGTCTACCGTTTCCAGGTCGGACAGCGCCAGTTCGGTATTAATGACCTCAATATCGGAGGCTGGATCAATTTTCCCTTCAACGTGAACCACGTTGTCATCATCAAAACAGCGAACCACATGAGCAATGGCATCGGTTTCTCGGATATTGGTAAGAAATTGGTTGCCAAGACCTTCTCCTTTGGACGCGCCTGCGACTAATCCTGCAATATCCACAAATTCCATGGTGGTAGGCACAACCCGCTCGGGCTTGACGATGTCAGATAAGCTGTCCTGGCGAGGGTCCGGAATGGGTACGATCCCGGTATTGGGTTCAATGGTACAGAAAGGAAAGTTTGCTGCATCAATACCAGCTTTGGTCAGGGCGTTGAAGAGCGTAGATTTTCCTACATTGGGGAGGCCGACTATACCGCAGTTAAAACCCATGGCTTAATTTCTCATTTGTCTGTTTTTTTGCTTAGTAAATAGCGTTAGTTGCTATTGCGTATGCAGTTCTTTCATGGCGCTATTCCACTGGCCCACCACGGTGAGTGGTACGACGCGAATAGCATCATCGATACTTTGGTTAATCAGTTGTTGCTCACTTTGGGGCGCTTTGCGAAGTACGAAATTGACGACGTCGCTGGCGTGACCCGGGTGGCCAATTCCGATACGTAGACGAGCAAAGTTACGGTTATTGGCCAATGCTTGGATGGAGTCTCTCAAGCCGTTGTGTCCGCCGTGTCCTCCTCCCATTTTGAGTCGAGCGGTCCCAGGGTTGAGGTCGAGCTCATCATGTGCCACTAGGATTGCCTCAGCAGGGATTTGGTAAAATCCAGCCATGGCGGCCACAGCTTTACCACTGCGATTCATATAGGTATCAGGTACCAGTAACCAGACCTGTTGACCATCAATGGTCGCTCGTCCTGTGGCACCAAAAAATTTGTTTTCTTGTTTTAGCTGGATGCCGCAATGTTGGGCTAGGGCTAAAACAAAATCGGCCCCGGCATTGTGACGGGTTTGTTCATATTGAGGGCCTGGGTTTCCCAGACCGACAATAAGTTGAACAGGTGTGTCCAATGTCGGGGCCTCTTTGGTAGAAGGGGGCTAGGGAGTATTACTCGCTGCCGTTCTCTTCTTCGTCTTCAGCAGCCGGGGCTTCGTCAGTGACGTCAGTTTCTTCTTCTACTACAGCCTTAGGCTTGTTGATAGTAAAGATTGGTAGATCGTGGCTTTCGCCATGGCTTAGAGCAACACTCTCAACGCCTTCGGGCAGCACGATATCAGAAATATGCAGAATTTGACCTATTTCTACTGCTGCGACATCTACCTCGAGATACTCAGGCAGATTTGCTGGCAGACAGCTGATATCCAGTTCCGTCATATTGTGCGAGAGAAGACCTCCACCCAACTTGACGCCAACACAGTTATCTTCGTTGATAAAGTGCAGCGGTACTTTAGTCTGAAGCTTTTGAGTCTTGCTTACGCGCAAAAAATCGGCGTGCAAGATGACAGGCTTGGCTGGGTGACGCTGGAGATCTTTCAGAATGACGTCTTCAGATTTGCCATCCACATCCAGAGTGATAATGTGCGAATAGAACGCTTCATTGGCCAGTGCTTTATCAAATTCATTTTGAGAAAGACTGATACTTTGTGGTGCGCTCTTACCGCCATAAATGATGGCGGGCACTTCTTTGTCCAAACGACGTAGGCGGCGGCTCGCACCTTTCCCCATGTCGTTCCGGACCTTTACGTTCAATTTAAAATCATTGGACATTGCCTTGACTCCTGATTATTCCCAAATCAATCCGCGACCAGAACTGAGGAGGGGTATTTAAATAGCCCTTAAATTGGGCGGTTAGTTATCCAATACGATGTTTGATCAAGCTATTTGAATTCAAATAGGGTTTAGTCAAACATAGCACTGATGGATTCTTCATTACTGACTCGGCGCATTGCCTCTGCCAACATTTGGCCCAGACTCAGGACCCTAATATATTGACTATTTCGTGCAGCTTCACTTAGCGGGATACTGTTGGTGACGACCATGGTATCCAGTGCGGAGTGTTCAATGTTTTCAATAGCCTTCCCAGACAGTACTGGGTGAGTGCAGTAGGCGACGACTTTCTCGGCACCGCTCTCCTTCAGTGCATCAGCAGCTTTGCACAGTGTGCCAGCGGTATCGACGATGTCATCCATTAGGATACAGGTTCGACCTTCTACGTCACCGATAAGGTTCATGACTTCAATCTGATTGGCTTCGGGGCGACGCTTGTCGATAATAGCCAGATCAGTATTCAGTTGTTTTGCCATGGCGCGCGCACGAACCACACCACCGATGTCGGGGGATACTACCGTTGGGTTTTGGTAGTTTTGGCGCTGCACATCAGCGAGCAATACTGGCAGGCCGTAGACATTGTCCACAGCGCAGTCAAAAAAGCCCTGGATTTGTTCGGCATGCAGATCAACGGTCATCACACGATCGACACCAACATTGTTAATCATGTCCGCTACAACCTTGGCACTGATAGGCACTCGTATGGAGCGTACTCGACGATCCTGGCGAGCGTAGCCAAAGTAGGGGATTACGGCTGTAATACGACCGGCTGAGGCGCGACGCAGTGCATCGACCATCAAAATCAGTTCCATCAGGTTTTTGTGAGTGGGCGCGCAGGTGGGCTGTACAACAAATACATCCCGGCCACGCACATTTTCACGAATCTCGATATTGATCTCACCATCGGAGAACTGGGATACCAGTGCATCGCCTAACGGAAAGCCGAGAAAGCGGGCGATTTCATTTGCTAGCTCCGGGTTAGCGTTTCCGGAGAAAACCATCAAGTTAGCCACAACATTTTCCTGATCAGGGGTGTGATTTTTCTCCGGACTTCCAGAGGAATATGGCTGGGGTGGGAGGACTCGAACCTCCGAATGGCGGCATCAAAAGCCGCTGCCTTAACCGCTTGGCCACACCCCAGTAATTACTTAGTTAGACGGTAGGCTCTGCAACAGCGGGGATGTGTTAATCCCTTTGGCTGTAAAGCCTTGCCACGGTGCCGGCATTTGTTTAAGTACTGACTTTGCATCAGCCTCCGACGCAAAGCGGGCAAAGAGGCAGGCACCTGTTCCCGTCAATCGAGTTTCGGCGAATTGAGCTAGCCATTGGCGGGCTCTTTTTACCTCAGGATAAAGTGCCTCAACCACTGTTTGACAGTCGTTTTGGCTACCCTGCTCGAGAAAGGCGCGTATTTTGATCGGATGAGTGTTTCTTGTCAAACCCTGATGGGCAAAAACTTCTGTGGTGGAGACCTGAATATTGGGGATCAGAATCAGGTACCAGTAACTTGGTATTTCTACAGGAGTAAGTTGATCGCCAATCCCTTCTGCCCAAGCAGTGTGACCAAGTACAAAAACAGGCACATCCGCACCTAACTGAGAGGCCATCTCCAGTAGTACTTCATGAGGTAATTCCAGCTGCCATAGGGTATTTAGCCCCAGTAATGTGGTGGCCGCGTCACTGCTGCCTCCGCCTAACCCTCCACCCATTGGCAGGTGCTTGTGCAGGTAAATATCTGCGCCTAGTGTGCACCCGCTGTACTGTTGTAGTGTTCGAGCTGCGCGGTAAACCAAATTTTCTTCTGTGGGCATACCAGATATTGATGGGGAAAGGTGAATTTCACCATCATGATTAATGGCAAAGTCCAGTTGGTCGCCATAATCAAGTAATTGAAAGAGGGTTTGCAGATTGTGATAGCCATCCGCACGGCGGCCCGTGATATGCAGAAACAGATTGATTTTTGCTGGAGCGGGAAGGGTCAATTTCATTGGTGAGCCTCGCCAGGCTGCCAGTGTTTGATGACCAAAGTGAAACTGTAGTCGCCTCGCTGGCCTTTTATTTTACCTGGTAATAGCCAGCCGCTTGTTTGTTGATAACCCGAAAACTGTAATGTCCAGCTGGATTGTTCCAGGTGGGCTAAGGTGCCATCTTGATTATGGCTCTGGTTGTCTGTGGGTGATGCGGGGGAAGGAATGCCTCGCACCCAAAATTGCAATTGCTCAACAGGCCATTGCCAGCCGAATAATTCTTCGGTGAGCGCGGCGGGTGATTGAGCCGACAGGTTGTCATGACCTGCTCGTTGCAATTCAGCATAATGATTATTCCCCGCAATACGGGTTGCTCCTGCCCCAAAGGGACCATTTAGTGTTACCTCAAACGTATCTTCTTGCTGCTGCCAGCTGACCCAGGCACTGCCTCCATCATGGTTATCGCGGTAACCCAGTTTCCCATCGAGCAGCCAATGATCCAGCCGCTGTAGCTGCTGGAGATGTTGATCCCAATCTATGACAGTTGTGGGGTGAGATACCTGTGTAGAGCAAGCGGTAATGAGAGCGATGAGTAATAGTGAAAGTATTAATCGCACTAGGCTATTCCGTTTGTAGACGCTTCATGGTCTGGCGAATAGTTTCATTGTCCGGGTCATGTTCAAGAATAGTCTGCCAAACCGATGTGGCCTCTTCATGCTGTCCGGTGACCCATAAAACTTCACCAAGGTGTGAGGCAACCTCAGGGTCGGGTAATTTCTCCATAGCAATACGCAGGTGCCGAAGGGCGTCCTCATAGTTCCCCAGTTGGTAGAGCACCCACCCGAGACTATCAATGGTGGCGGGGTCGCTTGGATTTAATTCAAGTGCTCTTAGGATTAGCTCATGTGCTTCTTCATAACGATCAGTATGCACCGTCAAGGTATAGCCCAGCGCATTGAGCGCCATAGCATTGTCTGAGTCTTGTTCTAGAATGGCACGAAGATCCTGCTCAGAGCTGGCATAGTCCCGCTTTTTTTCACTTAGCATAGATCGTGTGTAACGTAGTGGTATGTTGTTAGGTTCTTGAAGAATTGCCTCGCTGAGTAAGTGGTAGGCATCATCCAATTGCTGTTGTTTTGCCAGTAGTTCAGATTCAATTTGGTACAGTGAAGCCGCATCTGAGGGGTTGCTCAGGCGTAGTTTTTGTAGGTAAAGGCGGGCATCTTTCAGCTGGCCGTGGCTAACCATAAACTGACTGAGACGAGCTGCTGCGGGCAGAAATTTAGGCCCTGCTTGCACGTGCCGATAGTGTAGAAGGACGGCTTCAATAGCATTGTCCCGCTCTGCCATGGTGCCTAACTCAAAGTGGGCAGAGGACGCCGTGCTTGGATATCTGGTCAGTTCAAAAAACAGTTGTTGAGCCTCAATACGCAGCCCAAGCCCTCTGCTGGCTAGGGCTAGCGTGTAGATCAGGTCAGGGTCGTTAGGGTATTGTTCTACCAGCTGTGTGAGTTGGTGATGTGCCCCCTCTAAATCATTTTCAGCCAGGAATCGAGCATGCTGAAGTCGTAAGCGTTTGCTGTCAGGGATGTTGAGTAGTGATTGTTCTAGAAATGCTGATGCCTCGTCCTTTTTGCCTATTTGGTGGAGCAGCTGAGCCTTCAGCATGATGGCTGGTTCGTGGGAGGGCTCTTTTTGTAGTAGTTGATTGACGGCCTCTATGGCTGCGGGCAGCTGCCCTTGTTGGCGCAGCAACATTGCCTTGGTCAGTACTAGAGTTCTATCGCCTGGCAATTGGGCTTCAAGCCGAGGGTACTCCTGTAATAGGGTTTCCCGTTGTTTATCAGTGGCCCGGTTGGCGGAGATGATCAGCGTCATTAGGGGCTCGTTGTTTCCCTGTAACAAAGCAAACTCAGCATGAGGCAATGCCTCGATGTAACGACCATCCCGGCTAAGGGATAATGACGCCATGCTATGTGCATCCAAGTTTTCAGGCTCCACCTCGCTCCACAGTAGCGACATTTCTAATAGTGCGGCCCTGTTTTCGAGGTAGGCGGCGATACGAGTGGCTCTGCTCACAACACCCGGATCCCGGGTCTTCCTGGCTTGGACGAGGTATTTTTCCAATGATAGGCCGAGATTGTTTCTGATTCCTGCCAGTTCACCCACCAATAAGTCATAAAGACTCTCGGTTGAAAACGGGCGAATGGGATATTCCAATTCAGCTTCTTCGATCTCAGGTGCGTCAACTTTAAGTGTTTCAGCTTTGGATGTGGCGGTGCCTGTACTGGCTACGGTATCTACAGGTTGATTGGCGCAGCCGTAGATTAATAGGGTGAAAAATACCAATGTTAGCAGTGTAAGACAGGGGTTTTTCATAGAGGCGCTTATTTACATCGTACCGTTATGGCTTATTGCAGCATTGTAGCTAAATACTACGACAATAACGAAAGCGGTATGTTGTATTTTGGTCGTTGTTTAATTCCCCTTGTCTTTGAACCCGGAGAACCGGACAATTACCAGTTCATCTTCAAGCTCATAATTCATGGCCATTTTTGCCCTAGGAATTAATCACCGCACTGCTTCTCTCGATATTCGAGAGAAGGCTGCCTTTGCCCCTGAACAAATGGTGGAGGCATTGCGGCAGTTGGGTGAGGTTGCTGGTATTAGTGAGGTGGCCATTCTTTCCACTTGTAACCGTACGGAAATATACGGGGCTAACGGTAACCCAGAGCACGTACTGGATTGGTTGGCCGAATACCATCAAATATCTCGATTGGCTTTAGATGAATGCCACTATATCCATCAAAAAGAAGATGCTGCGCGCCACATAATGAAGGTGGCCAGCGGCCTTGATTCCATGATTTTGGGTGAGCCGCAAATATTGGGTCAGCTGAAATCTGCCTATGCCGTGGCGAGAGAGGCTGGCAAAGTATCTACTCATCTTAACCAGCTTTTTCAGCAGGCATTTTTTATTGCAAAGCGAGTTCGCACTGAGACCGCTATTGGTCAGAATCCAGTATCAGTAGCTTATGCAGCGGTAAATCTGTCGCAGCAAATCTTTTCTGACCTGAGGGACGTTCATGCACTTCTTATCGGTGCGGGTGAAACGATTGAATTAGTGGCAAGGCATTTGCTAGACAAGCAAATAGGTGGCATAACCGTTGCCAATCGAACCCTGAGTCGGGCGCAGGATCTTGCCCAGCAATTCGGCGCCCAAGCCATTTTACTGTCGGAAATCCCCGAGTTCCTCTCAGGAGCTGATATGGTGATTTCCTCTACAGCCAGCCAGCTGCCGATTCTCGGTAAGGGGGCGGTGGAGTCCGCCCTCAAGCAACGCAAGCGCAAACCTATGTTTATGGTGGATATTGCGGTTCCACGGGATATTGAGCCTGAAGTGGCGAAGTTACAGGATGTCTACCTCTATACCGTGGATGATCTTCAGGAGGTTATTCTGGAAAATATGCGCTCCCGAGAGGACGCTGCCAGTAAGGCTGAAGACATTATTGAGGAGGGCGTGCTTGCTTGGCAGAGTCAATTACAAGCGCTGGACGTGGTAGATACCATTCGCGCCTTCCGCAGCAGCGTGGAAGAAACCCGCGACCTTGAGATAGAAAAGGCACTATTGTCTTTGCATTCAGGCCAAGATCCGGAACTGGTGCTAAAAAGCTTGGCGCGGAATTTAACGAACAAACTCTTGCATACCCCGACCGCCCGACTAAAGCTTGCTGGGGAGCAGGGACGAAAAGAGCATATTCACTTGGCCCATGACCTTTTCGGTTTAAAAAAGCCTGATGAAGATAGTTCGAGTAAATAGTTCAAGTAAATAGTTCAAGTAAAAAGTTCAGATAAATAACTTAGATAAATCGTTCAGATAAATTAAAGAGTATTAATGAAAGCATCTATTCTGGAAAAATTACAGATTTTGTCCGATCGACAAGAAGAGGTCGCCGCACTGTTGAGTGACCCCGACGTTATTGGTGACCAGAACCGCTTTCGTGATCTATCGAAGGAGTATGCTGAGCTGGAGCCGGTGGTGAAAACCTATGCCGATTACATGCGGGTTCAGGAGGCTATTTCTGACGCCAAATTACTGCTCAAAGATGCTGATGCTGATATGAGAGAAATGGCGCAGGAGGAGATGAAGGACGGCGAAGACCAATTAGAAAAACTTGAAACTGAACTCCAAAGACTGCTACTACCTAAAGATCCCAACGATGAAAAAAACATCTTTCTTGAAATTCGAGCAGGAACGGGTGGAGATGAGGCGGCGATTTTCTCCGGAGATTTATTTCGGATGTACAGTAAATACGCAGAAAGCCAGCGTTGGAAAGTAGAAATCATCAGTGAAAGTCTCGGTGATCATGGAGGCTACAAGGAAATTATCAGCCGAATTGTGGGCCAGGGGGTGTATTCCCGGCTGAAATTTGAATCCGGTGCCCACAGAGTACAGCGGGTGCCAGAGACTGAATCTCAGGGGCGGGTTCACACCTCTGCTTGTACGGTAGCAGTTATGCCGGAGGCGGATGAGCTGGATGAGATAAATATCAATAAAGGTGACCTTCGGGTAGATACCTTCCGTGCGTCAGGTTCGGGTGGTCAGCACGTTAACAAGACCGATTCAGCCATTCGCCTCACACACCTGCCCACGGGCCTTGTTGTTGAATGCCAGGATGAGCGTTCACAGCACAAGAATCGGGCTAGGGCGATGTCTTTGTTGGCAGCACGATTGAAGAATGCTCAAGAGGCGGTGGCAGCTAAAAGTATTGCTGAGGAGCGCCGCTCTCTGGTCGGTAGCGGTGATCGATCGGAGCGAATTCGTACCTATAACTATCCCCAGGGTCGCGTTACCGACCACCGCATCAATCTTACTCTGTACAAGCTGGGAGAGGTGATGGAGGGACAGTTGGCCGAGGTGGTTCAGCCATTGATCAATGAGCATCAGGCGGAGCAGTTGGCCGCATTGTCGAGCTAACTCTCTGTGTCCATTACCCCTGAGTCCGTTATTCCAGTGCCAGTTTCCCTATCCGGGGTTCTAAAGCGTAGCAAGGAGCTTGAGACGGTCAGTGATACCTCCCGACTGGACACCGAACTGTTGCTCAGTCATGTATTGAAAAAAAATCGTGCGTTCCTTTATACCTGGCCAGAGCAGCAACTCAGTGCCGACGAACAAACTGCATTTCAGGCATTGTTTAACCGTCGCATAAAAGGTGAGCCGATTGCTCATCTCATTGGCACTCGAGAATTTTGGTCTCTCTCGCTTAACGTATCACCGGCAACACTCATCCCAAGGCCAGAAACAGAACTGCTTGTTGAGCTTGCCCTTGAATTACCATTGACCGAGCAAGCGACAGTACTGGATCTTGGCACGGGAACGGGAGCGATTGCGCTTGCTCTCGCCAGTGAAAAACCCCTCTGGCGTATTTGTGCCATTGATACGGTGGTAGAAGCTGTGGCATTGGCCGAAAGAAACCGACAACAACATGGCTTTGAGAATGTTCGGGTCTTTCGGAGCGATTGGTTTTCTGAGCTTGGGGAGCAGCAGTTTGATCTTGTTGTCAGTAACCCGCCTTATATCGACGCTAATGACGAGCACCTCCAGCAAGGCGATGTTCGGTTTGAGCCAGGTTCAGCATTAGTGGCAAGTGAGCTGGGCCTCTCGGACCTCCATGCCATTGTTACAGGCGCCGGGTTACACTTGAAATCAGGTGGCTGGTTGATTTTGGAGCACGGCTATGAACAGGGTGATGGGATTCGCCAAATAATGTCGAAAGCCGGGTTTAGTGAGGTTGTAACACACGTTGATCTTGCTGGGTTGGATCGGGCAACTATTTGTTGTAAAACTTAGGTGTTGTTGCAAAGCCTAGCCATTTTTATTTTGGTGCCGATTATTTAAGTACTACTTATTTGAGTTCCTGGTATTGGCCACAGTGAAAGATTAGTGGGGCCATCGGTATTGAAGAAAAGTCTAAGACTCGGCCGATCAGAATGGTGTGATCCCCGCCGGGATACCGGTGTTCCATTTCACACTGGAAAACGCTGGCACAATCATTGAGTAATGGCACGCCGTTAATGCCAGGATACCATGGGATTTGATCAAACTTATTCTCTTCCGTGCCAGAAAAAAGCTGGGATATGGATTGCTGGCCACTGTGAAGAATATTCACGGCAAAGTGATTCGTTTTTTCAAACAAGCCGAATAGTCTCGACTCCCGTCCAACACACCAGGATATTAGTGGTGGATCAAGTGACACCGAAGAAAAACTGTTGGCGGTCATACCCTCGGGCTCACCATGTTCATTGATGGCGGTGACTACAGTGATACCGGTGGCAAAGTTACCCATGGCATTGCGCAGGGCGCGGACGTGATCATCAGTCATTAGTTTGTCTCAAGGGTTTTTTGGATACCTGTTGTTTAGGGTGTCGGTCGGTTAGACGGCAGTAGAGTAACCTAATAGTTGTCAGGATAAAAATAACTTACTCTTGAAAGCAGAGGGCATGATAACGCCAGACTTTGAGGTTGTCGGACCAAAAATCGGCAGAGAGGCCTGCTTTTAGTTTTAGTTGTTCCATAAACTGGGCCTTATCAGGTATTGAGCTCCACACAGTGGGTAGGAATGTGGCACGGTGGCGGCCCATCTCAATGATTAGACCATCCTCGTCAGGCTTTAGTTGCGATAGCAGGTCTGCTTCGCTAGAAAATGACAAGGGTGTTGGCTCTGTTAGGGCTGACACCTCGATGCGTAGCTCTGCGACTTCTTCTCTGGTGACGGCTGGGAAGCGGGGGTCTTCGAAGGCGGAAGCCGCAGCATGATGCACCACATCCATCACCAATGGTTGGGAGGCCTCTAACGCGCCGATACAACCACGCAATTTATCTTTTTTCCTGAGGGTCACAAAACTGCTAGCTTGTTGTTGCAGAGCAGGACTGAAAGCGGCTTCATCTATTTGTAAATCACGCTCAAATAAAAGCCTGACTTGAATGCTCTCTCGGGCCAATGAAAGTAATTTTTGCTGATCTTCATCCGATAATTCAATAAATGGCATAAGCTCCGTATCCCACGACACGATCCCTGTCACCGGCGGTGTCTCCGGAGTTTCGTAGATCAAGCGTTTTAATTGTCATCCGTTCATTTTTGGCCAATTCCAGTAAGCCGTTCACAGCACTGCATCCGCAGGCTTGTGAGCCCATGATCCGGCAATCCAACTGCTCGATCAGAGCTGTGGTCTTCCGATCAATGTGTTGGGCTTCCTGATAGGGGTGATAATGGCTGAGATCAGAGCTGATCACAACCAGCGTTTCATCACCACCCCAGACACAGCGCAATACCTCTGCTACGAGGTCAGAGCTAGCGTTGCCAACAACCAGAGGGAGCAAAGTAAAGTCATCAATCATTCGTTGCAGAAAAGGTAGTTGTACTTCCAGGCTATGCTCAAATTGGTGGGCCTCATCCCGGATATTGATCAGTGACATTTTCAATAGCGCAGCGATCCCATCGCGATCTACAGGGATCTCTCCCAAGGGGGTGCTAAAAACCTGGGCTGATGGTGCAGCCAGTCCCCTTAGAGGGACTCGGTGGGATGGGCCGAGCAAAACTACCCGGGTCAGCTTGGATGAAATGGGTTGAAGTAACCGGTAGGCACTGGCGGCAATAGCGCCTGAGTAGAGATACCCGGCATGGGGGACAATCAATGCTTTGGGTATAAAGTCAGGCCCGCTAGCTGCTTGTAGAAACCCATCCACCTGTTCTTGCAATATTTGAGGGTTATCCGGATAAAACATACCCGCAACAGCGGGTTTTCTCTTCAGCATTTGGATCTCTGCCATGTTGAAATGGTCTATAACTATATAGTGCTTTTGGTATTAATTTGAAAGCCGGCACAAAGCATTCCAAGAGAGGTTTATGACTGTATTGCCACCGGCCACACATCCGACCCAGTATTGGCACTCACTCGATGATGGCCGGATTCAGTGTGATGTTTGTCCCCGAGAGTGCAAGTTACGCGAGGGGCAGCGGGGGTTGTGTTATGTGAGAGGCCGTGAGGGTGCCGAAATTGTGCTCTACAGTTATGGCCGCTCAAGTGGTTTTTGTGTGGACCCCATCGAAAAAAAACCACTCAATCATTTTCTGCCGGGCAGTTCGGTATTGTCATTTGGTACAGCAGGATGCAATTTAGCCTGCAAGTTTTGTCAGAACTGGGATATGAGTAAATCACGGGAGATGGATACTCTGGCAGATACTGCGATGCCTATCAGATTAGCAGAGACGGCGGTTGAGTTGGGCTGTCAAAGTATTGCATTTACCTACAATGACCCAGTGATTTTTTTGGAGTATGCCGTTGATGTGGCGAAAGCCTGTCGTGACCGTGGCATTAAAAGTGTGGCCGTCAGTGCAGGCTATATTCATGAAGCGCCGCGTCGCGAATTCTTTCAATACATGGATGCCGCCAATATTGACCTCAAGGCATTTACGGAATCTTTTTACAAAAAAATCTGCGGTGGAGAGCTGAAAAATGTGTTGGAAACGCTTCAATATATCGTGCATGAAACAAATGTTTGGCTAGAGTTAACGACTCTGGTTATTCCCGGAGAGAATGATTCGGATGCAGAGCTGGATGCCATGACGTCTTGGGTTGTGGAAAATCTGGGGCCAGACGTGCCGATGCATTTCTCTGCTTTCCATCCTGACTGGAAAATGCAGGATACACCCGCTACACCTCCAGAAACCTTGACCAGAGCTCGGAAAATTGCCATGCAAAACGGTGTGCATTACGCCTACACCGGTAATGTACATGACCGGTCAGGTGGCAGCACCTTTTGCCCTGTCTGCCGGGAATTAATTATTGAGCGGGATTGGTATCAATTGGGTTTTTGGGGGTTGAATAATCATGGTTGTTGTCATGTTTGTGGCACTAGTATTGCGGGTGTGTTTGAAGCCACCCCGGGTGATTGGGGTTCACGTCGTGTGCCTATCAAACTGCTGTGTTAACTTCTTTTATAAAACTTTTTTACAAAACTGGGTCTAAACAATTAATACTTGATCGAGCAGTTAAGGGAGGGCAATGTTATTTGTTAACCCTTTTTTTCATTATCCCCTTTTCCACCAGTCTTTTTTCACCAGTGAATAAGAAAAAATAATAAGGATATCAGTATGAACGGTATTTCCGGAGTCTGTCACCAATTGCACCAACGAATTCGTTGTGGCTTGCGTTATTTTGAAGGTATCGCACCATTGTTGTTGAGGGTTTTTCTAGCTCCCATCTTAATTAAAGCCGGATACGGCAAGTTACAACTGGGTGCGGAGGGCGTTGGGTTCTTTGAAAGGTTTACCGCGGATCCAAATGTCGTCGCCTGGTTTGGTAACCCCGATTGGGGGCTCGGCCTGCCAATGCCTGATTTATTGGCTCTAATGGCTGGCTGGTCAGAATTTTTGGGTGGGTGGTTCCTGTTGTTTGGTTTACTGACACGCTTGGTGAGTATTCCTTTGATGCTGACCATGGTTGTTGCCGCGACTACTGCGCATTGGGATAAGGGTTGGCATGCGCTGCCGGAGGCAAAGCTAACGGTACCTTGGGAATGGCGAACAGATCTAATCGATGATGCCTTGGACCGTAAAAGTCGGGCAGTGTCTATCCTTGAAGAGCACGGCAACATTGATTACCTGACGGAGGCGGGTTCATTTACCGTATTAAAAAATGGAATAGAGTTTGCCGCTACCTATTTCATTATGTTGCTTAGTCTCTTGTTTACAGGGGGTGGTCGCTTCACCAGTGTGGATTATTGGCTGGTTAGATCACTAAAAACTAAGGAATGACCTCTTAGCTAGGCGATGTGGTGATAGTTCTTACATTCGCCTTGTTCCGCATGATACAGGCCGTATTGCCGAGAGGGCCGCGGTTTTCTTGTCTCGTGCTATAATCTCGACCCTTTCTAGCCCATGGTCCGAGATCGGATCATCTTTACCGGCAATATTATGAGTGAGCAGAACAACCCAAACTCCAGTTCAAGTCCCAAAGATAATCAACAGAAGCAATCGGCTCGCCGTGGTCGTCGTCGCCGCGGTGGGGGTACTAAAGCAGTCGAAGCCACATGGGATTTGTCGCAGTTTGAGGTAGAGCCGGAAGTGGGTAAAACACGGTTTCACGACCTGGATTTACCCCTGCCACTGATGCAAGCCATTGCTGATCTGGGCTTTAAATACTGCTCGCCCATTCAGGCGCGTTCTCTTCCGTACACGTTGCGTGGCCACGATGTGGTGGGTAAAGCGCAGACGGGCACCGGTAAAACGGCCGCTTTTCTCTCGACTATTATTACTGAGTTGCTAACGAATCCTGTGGATGATGAGCACTTTGCTGGTGAAGCCCGTGCTTTGATTATTGCGCCAACCCGTGAGCTGGTTATGCAAATTGCGGAGGATGCTAAGGATCTTTGTAAATACACAGACTTGAAAGTACATACCTTAGTTGGCGGCATGGATTACGACAAACAAAAACGCCACTTACATGAAAGCCTCTGTGATATTTTGGTGGCAACGCCTGGGCGCTTGCTGGACTTTGCGGGTAGCCGTGATGTTTATCTGGATCGCACCGAAATACTAGTGCTTGATGAAGCGGACCGGATGCTGGACATGGGCTTTATCCCTCAAGTGCGCCGTATAGTCCGCTTGACACCTCACCGGGAAAACCGTCAGACGATGTTCTTTTCGGCGACCTTTACCCCTGAGGTAATGAACCTGGCTGAGCAGTGGACTATTAATCCTACCAGTGTAGAAATTGAGCCTGAAAATATTGCTACTGATACCGTTACCCAGAAAGTGTTTATCACCTCAAAGGATGAAAAATTTCAACTGCTGTACAACATCATCAATCAGGATGAAGTGGAAAGCGTGATCGTTTTTGCTAATCGTCGTGATCAGTGTCGTCGACTTCAGGAAAAACTGAAGGGGAAAGGGTTCAGTGTTGGACTACTGTCTGGTGAGGTGCCCCAAGGTAAGCGGGTTAGAACCTTGGAAGATTTCAAATCCGGTAAATTGAAGGTGCTAGTAGCTACCGATGTGGCGGGTCGAGGTATCCATATCGATGGCATCAGTCATGTGGTGAATTACACTTTGCCAGAAGAGTCGGAAGATTATGTACACCGTATAGGTCGTACAGGGCGTGCAGGAAAAAGTGGAATTTCTATCAGTTTTGCCTGTGAGGATGATGCCTTTTTGTTGGAGCCGATTCAGGAATTACTGGGTAGGAAACTGAACTGTGAACAGCCGGATGAGACCTTGCTACAGAGGTAGAGTAGAAGACGTTAGGTTGATAGTAGAAAAGACGATACCGCTCAGTTAGGGGTCGACCTGTCCTGGGTTGACCCCATACGTTCTAGCCAAAATGAAGTGGCGCCGATTACCGATGCGGGCATAGTGAATAGATTCAAAATTGGTACGGTGGAGGCGATCAATACGCTACCGCCAAAACTGAGTGAAACTAAGCGGCGCCGCCTTAATTCTTCTTGTAATTGACTAAAGCTAACTTGATGGTTATCTGCTGGATAGTCCAGATATTGGAGTGCAAGTGACCAAGCTCCCCAGCAAAAAGCAATGGTTGGCCCCAGTAAATTTAAGACGGGTATAAACGAGAGTGTCAGTGTTAATAGCAGCACGCCGATAATTCTTGGCAAAAAATACCCCAGTTTAATGAACTCCCGTTTTACCGATCGCCCTGCTAGTGCTAAAGCTTGTTTTACTGTCATCTTGCTTGAGCGATCATTGCCTGTCAGTACGGCTTCTACTCGCTCGGTTAATGGCCCGTAGAAAGGTGATGCTAGAATATTTCCCAGGATGGCAAAGCTATAGCCGTAGACTAAAAAGAGAAAGCCACAAAAAAGGATCCAAAAAAGCCAGGTAATAAAGCTGAGCCAGTCGGGAATTTTATCGATCATCCAGTTTAATAACGTACCGAATTGTTCTATGGCAATCCACGTCAGACCAATAAACAGAAAAATATTGATGAGTAATGGTGCAATGACAAGCCAGCGAATTCTAGGGTGGTTGAGGAGCCGTAATCCCTGAAATAAATATCCAGGGCCACTTTGAAGAGGCTGTGCCATTAGGTATCCTTAATTCAGTATGGGAAATTAGCTCTTAATATCATGTTATTGTAAGATTTTGGGCCTAGAGTTAACAAATAGGGATTTACTTTTTTAACGGAGAATATGAATGAAAACGTTATTTAAGATTTTAGCTGGCTTGGTGGTAGTGGTGGTGATTGTATTAATCGTCGGCGTACTCAACCTTGATAAAGGCATTAAGGCGGTTGTAGAAAAAGTAGGACCTGAGCTGACTAAATCGAGTGTAACACTGCGTGATGTGGACTTATCGTTAACCTCAGGAGAGGGTAGTCTCCGTGGTCTGGTGGTGGGTAATCCAGCCGGTTTTGCTACACCAACGGCATTTTCACTAGGTGATATTTCTCTGGCTGTTGAGCCAAAATCGCTGACTACTGACACCATTGTGATCAATAGTATTCGTATTATTGCCCCTGAAATTACCTATGAATCTGGAAAGGGTGGCACCAACCTCGATCAATTGCAAAAAAATGTTGAGCAGGCGCTGGGTTCTAGTAGTGATAGTGCTACATCTGAAGAGGGGGGTGATGAAGCCGCAGCCAAGAAATTGATTATTAAGGATTTGAAGATCACGGGCGGTAAAATTAGTTACAGTAATGCTCTGTTGGGAGGCAAGCCTATGAGTTTGGCACTGCCAGCTATTCACCTTGTCGGTATCGGAGAAAAATCCGGCGGAGCTACTGCCGGTGAAGTGGTCAATCAGATACTTGCCTCTATTAATAAAAGCGCATCAACTGCTGTGATTAATTCAGGCGCGCTGAAAGATGCGGGTGATCAGCTCAAGAAACAAGCAGAAGAGAAATTGGGTGGATGGAAAGGCGTGTTTAAGAGAGACTGATTTTGTTGTGAGCTGTTGTATTGAAATCTGCCCGATAATAGAGACTGTCCGGCTTTCTGCCGGGCGGTCTCATATCCACACCGATTAACTATTCTTTAAACCCCGCTCCATTATTTCTAGAGAGTTTTACCCTGGCGAATAGGATTAAACCGATTTTCACGGGATTCTGTATATCCTAAAAAAATGGGCCGCCTTAAAGATTATCCCGTCTTTTTCCAACGATCTCGCCCAGCCGGTGTCCATAGTAAACAGTGGGCGCAAATCCAGGCTAGGTAGAGAGGGGATCGAGTCATGAGCCTTGTGAAACAGAGGCATGCTGGGTTACAGCAATCACCCTCTGGGGTGATTGTCACATTATTGCTGGTGTTATTTTTCTTTTTGGTAGCCAGCTCTCCTGTGGAAAGAAATGGTTTTATTATTAGTGAACCGCTGATTCCAATTAACGAGATCTATGGTGGTGGCCCACCTAGAGATGGCATTCCTTCCTTGGATTATCCAAAGTTTATTAGTGCCTCAGGGGCTGAATTTCTCTCGCCAGATGACAAATTGTTAGGTATAGATTTCAATGGTGTGCAAAAAGCATTTCCCATTGGCATTCTGGATTATCACGAATTGGTCAACGACACATTCAATGGCCAGCCAGTTACCGTAAGTTATTGCCCTCTCTGCGGTACCGGTATGGTATTTAATCCCATGGTGAAAGGGGATCAGCTAGAGTTCGGGGTTTCGGGACTTCTCTATAATAATGATTTACTGATGTATGACCGCAATACGAATTCACTGTGGTCTCAAATGGAGGGCAGAGCAATTAGTGGCCCCTTAAAAGGAGCTCGTCTCGAGCGCCTTCCGGTAGAGCACACCACTTGGCGAACATGGCGTGAGCGTCATCCCAGTACGCTCGTTTTATCCGGTGATACAGGGTTTTATCGTAATTATGGAGCCAGTCCTTATCCTGCCTATAACAAAAGCCGAAGAATTCTATTTCCACTATCGAATTATGATAAACGTTATCATCCAAAGGAGATGGTTATTGGCGTAGAATTCAGAAATGTAAGCAAAGCCTACCCTTTTGCGGAACTGGCCCGTGGAAAAACGCCATTTACGGACACTGTTAATGGGGAAGTGTTGAGTATTGAATATAACGCAGAAAGCCGCAGTGCGCGAGTTATTGATGATAAGGGCAAGGTTCTTGCTGCAGTGACGGCTTACTGGTTTGCCTGGATGGCCTTTCACCCAAACAGCGAGGTTTATATCTTCGAAGACAGTAGAGCTGCAGAGTAGTCGTACCTACGTGCGGAAACCCTATTAATCACGCTGTATCCAGACTGGCTGGTGTCAGCTCATTGGACTTGCTTAGTTGGCCCTGTTATAGTCGCCGCCCGTGGTGCCCATCGGTCGGCACCCTTTATGTTCTAAGTAGTGTTCTTGGTAGTTTCCTTTCGATATTTCCAGACGCCCTATTTAATTATTTCCAGCCTTAGACCGTCGTTATGCCAAGCGCATAGAGTAGGCTGGTTCTGGAGTTCTATTTTTTATGTTGTTTACTGATCTCGGCCTTTCGGCCGAATTACTTCGTGCTGTGTCCGAACAGGGCTACACCGAACCTACACCTATACAAGCCAAAGCTATCCCCACCGTACTTGAGGGTCTTGATGTCTTGGCCGGTGCGCAGACGGGCACTGGTAAAACCGCTGGTTTTACCTTGCCATTATTGCAGCGGCTGAGTGCGCAAAAGCCAGCTAATGGTTATCGCCCAGTCCGAGCCTTGGTTCTCACCCCCACTCGAGAGTTAGCTGCTCAAGTGGGTGAAAGCGTTGCAACCTATGGCAAATACTTGCCTATGCGGTCTGCAGTTATTTTTGGTGGCGTTAAAATCAATCCACAGATAGCGACCCTAAGAAAGGGCGTTGATATTCTCGTTGCTACACCTGGGCGTCTTTTAGATCATGTGGGTCAAAAAACCTTGGATCTGTCTCAAGTAGAGATTTTGGTGCTGGATGAAGCAGACCGGATGTTGGATATGGGTTTTATCCATGACATTCGCAAAGTGTTAGCACTGTTGCCTAAAGGGCGTCAGAACCTGCTGTTTTCTGCCACCTTCTCTAATGAGATCAAACGGCTGGCCGATGGCTTGCTGAACTCCCCAACACTGATTGAAGTGGCTCGTCGCAATACCACTGCTGAGAGTATCTCCCAAATTGCTCATTTCGTTGACAAAAATCGAAAACGTGAATTGCTCTCTCTCTTGATTGGTTCCGGTAATTGGAAGCAAGTGTTGGTTTTCACCCGTACCAAGCACGGAGCGAACCGTCTCGCAGAGCAATTGGGACAAGATGGCCTCACTGCAGCGGCTATTCACGGTAATAAAAGTCAGGGTGCACGTACAAGAGCGTTGGCAGACTTTAAGCGGGGAGCTGTACGTGTGTTAGTGGCCACCGATATTGCGGCACGAGGCCTCGATATTGATCAATTACCCCATGTGGTCAACTATGAACTTCCCAATGTGCCTGAAGATTATGTACACCGAATTGGTCGTACTGGTCGTGCTGGTAATGAAGGAGAAGCTGTTTCATTGGTCTGTGTGGATGAGCACAAGCTACTGCGTGATATTGAAAACCTTCTCAAAAGTGAAGTGCCTAAAGTAGCCGTTGATGGCTTTACGCCTGACCCCTCTATAAAAGCCGAGCCAATTCAAAATGGACGACAGAATCGTGGTGGCGGTGGCGGTGGTCGATCACGAGCTGGGGGTAATGCCGGTGGTGGTAATCGAAGTGGCAATAGAAGTGGCAATAGAAGTGGAGCCAGCAGAGGACGGACTGGAGGAGCAAGCCGAGCCCAAGCAAGAGGGTAACTGATCGTTAATGATGAGCAGCATAACGTTTGTTGCTCATCAACGAACCTAAATAGGCTCGGAAATTTGAGCGGCCAGACTGTTCAGGTGTATTGGTTTAGGCAATAAATTAGTTCAGACAATAAAAAAGGGCAAGACGTCAGTCTTGCCCTTTTTACCTTCAACTCCTAGGGAGAATCAGGTGGCCCACACTACATTGAATGTAGGCCGTGTAGTTCGCTAAGAATTGATACTTAGAGTACTACGATGTTTTCTGCTTGAGGACCTTTTTGGCCTTGAGTAACAGTAAACTCAACTTTTTGGCCTTCGATCAGAGTTTTGAATCCTGAAGAAGAAATAGCGCTGAAGTGAGCAAACACATCAGGACCAGATTCTTGTTCGATGAAGCCAAAACCTTTAGATTCGTTGAACCATTTAACAGTACCAGTAGTAGTAGACATAGTCATATCCTATAAATCAATAGTAATTAATGCCTTAAAAAAAGGCGGGTTTTGCTGAAATGTGTTGCTATTACTTATGAAGAACCGGACGAGCTACTAAAGACGAGACATCGAAATGGTGTGCATAAATATAAGACGTACTTTCAAGCTGACACGAGTATATAGCAGTTTTCCCCGGAGTCAACGGATATCCGCCGCGACCCAGGCATGGTAGGCCGCGGCTTTTTTAGTGTAAAAACGTTAGCCTTCTGGAAATAGGACTAACAAAACACAGCCGGAATCTGATTTTGGAATGTGAGCCGTGCCTTTAGGGAAATGTATGAATGAACCTTCTTCATGGTTCTCTCTGCCATCATGAAAGACACCTGATATGACATAAATTTGTTCAGGGCCGGCTTCGTGGACATCTAGACCAGGGAAAACAGAGCCTGGGAGAAATTCGTAGACAATGGCTCTTTTCCCATTATCACCTTCCCACATCACTCTCTCAGTAATGCTTGGGCCGCATTCATGAGGTGTTATACCTTTCCAGTTTGATGTTAAAACACCATCGAAATTCGATTCATTATCCATGGTTAAATTACCTGTAATTTTATTCAAGTGTAAATAACGTGTTTTAGTAAGTGGAATGATTGTAGCGATAGATCCGGTCCGCAGGCAAGCTATTAGGAAGCCTGTAGGTTTTATGGCACCCATTTCCGGCGAGATATATAAAAATATGTATATAAACAAAGGGTTGGTTCAGTGTTGTTGCCTTTTTATAAAAGCTGTCGTCAGCAAACGACCATCTTGGACCGCTTGTTTTCGTCGACATTGCAGAAGCTGTCTACCTGCTTTTTAAGCAGTTACATCTTGCTAGTTTACCTAGAGGCGCTATCAAAATTCATTTCGTTGCTCATGGATAAGTTTCTATCTCGATCATCAATTTATAGAGAACGCTTCGCAACACGCTAGTTATAATAGGTATTTGTGTTAAGTTTCAAATTTAAGGCGCAGGTTTTTCGGCAACAGATAGCTTTTTTTGACGCCATCAATGGGTGATATAAAGGACAGGTAACACGAGGTAAGGCAGAGGTCTACATCACCACCCTGCCCCTTCTGGTTATATAGCCGATCACCCACAATGGGAAAGCCGGCCTCAGACAAATGTTGCCTTATCTGATGTTTTCGGCCCGTGTCTATGGTGACATCAACCAGAGATTGATTTGTTGTTGGATTAAACCCAATGCATTCGGCATAACTTCGTGCAGGTTTATTATCTATTTCTGAGGTGAGTTTAATTTCAACAGGAAACGCACCATCAACAATCGCCTGATATTTTTTTTCAATCTCGCGACATTGAAATAAATTTGAAAAGTAGGCCGCTATTTTTTTCTGGTGAGCAATAATAATTAAACCTGTGGCAGCGCGATCCAGCCGGTGAACAATGAAAGCCGGGCGCTGTGGTTTCAGGGTTTTCTCCACCCAGCGATTGATGGTGCAGTGATCCCCCCACTTAGATCCCTGGCAGAGCATACCGTAGGGCTTGTACCAGATGCTGTAGAGCCTTTCGTCAGCAATCAGTAACGCATTGTTCGGTTGCTTATCCAGAATCGTCTGGTCAAAATAAATATGTAAGTTGTCACCAGGTCTTAGTGCTTTATCTACCCGACGAATACGTTGAGTGCTGTTGTTTCGGGTTAGCCACACAGCACCTTTGGCCATGACCTGCTTGATGGTCCGTTTGGTTAATTCTGTGGACTCACCAAGAATATCGACAGCTGTTTTATCCATACTGTTTATGTCTAGGTGTTTTTCGAATTTCACAGGTTAAACCCCTAGGAAGAAAATAAAACTATGCTCGCTCAAAGGTAACTTTGTATGTGCATAATTTTCCATCCATGGGGTCGACAGTTTCAGGTGTTGTGTAGACTAGATGCCCATTGTTCAAAGAGATAAACCGTGTTTGGACTGTGCCAGTCCAAAGCTCATTCCAGCTTGCATCTAATGTGTGAATTACTCGATTCGATTCGATGGTGTAGGTTCCGGCATACGCGAACATACTATCAAAGAGTGCAATTTTTTCACGTTCTGTGGGGGGGCTTCCTGAGGGTCGTGGTCTATCGCTGCGTAGAGCCAGTACGATTAAGCGACCATCTGGTGCATAAGTAATGTAACCGGTTGGGTCTGGGCCAAAGGCATCAGATTCTTCGTTTGAGCCCACTAGCTGGCGTGTCCAGGCGAGCATCCTCCAAGTGCCAAGAATGCGCTCGTGTAGAGGTGCTGTCGTGTCTTCTTTGATGCCCATAATGTGGGGTGAGAAGCCCTCTGTGTAGGTTATAACTTGTGTGGCGTTGTGCTGGCGAAGAGCGTCCGCGTAGTCATCGCCATGACGGTGTTCACCGGCAATGGCAAGTAGCGTTTTCCCCTCCTGATTTTCGGCGTTAATATCGTGTCCCTCTTCCAAAAAGAAAGTTAGAAAAGTATCGAAGTTTTCGATCTTCATTCCGCGATAGGCTTTTTCCAATAAATGGAAGTCGGTGCTCACGCCTTCAGGGGCTTCAAATTTCAGGAAGGTTTTAATGCGTTCATCATCAAACACTTCGCCCAGAACTTTTTGTTTGTCTTTTTTTATGGTCATAATTTTTTAACCATTATTTAAATAGTTTTATTTAGATGACTTAATCGATTATTAGCGTTGCTATTATCAGAGTAAGTCGTTAAGTTTTTTCAGCAAAATCTCATTAACCTGTTGTGGGTTGGCTTGGCCTTTTGAGGCTTTCATTATCTGCCCCACAAAATAACCTAGCATCTTGGGTCGCTTACTTTCGTCGGCATTGCGGAAGCTGCCTACCTGCTTCTCGCTGTCGGCAATCACCTTGTCCACCATGGCTTCAATGGCGCCACTGTCGGAAACCTGTTTCAAACCCTGTGCTTCAATAATACTGTCGGCATCACCATCGCCATTCCACATGCCATCGAATACTTGCTTGGCCATTTTACTGGAGATGGTTTTGTCCACAATTCGGACAATCATACCGGCCAATAATCCTGCACTAAGTGGACTGTGTTTGATTGAGAGGTCTGCGGTGTTCAGTCGCGCAGACAGTTCGCCCATTATCCAGTTAGCAGTGAGTTTGGCGTCACCGCTATTCTTGACGGCAGTTTCAAAATACTGGGCCATGTTGGCATCGGCGCTGAGAATATCGGCGTCATAACTGGAGAGGTCATACTGTGCTATAAAGCGGTCGCGGCGAGCATCGGGTAGTTCTGGCAGCTCTTTTCGAATGCTCTCGATATAGTCGTCATCGAATACCACGGGCAGTAGGTCGGGGCAGGGGAAGTAGCGGTAATCGTTGGCTTCTTCCTTGCTGCGCATGGAGCGGGATTCTTTGGCATCGGCATCATATAGGCGAGTTTCCTGAATGACCCTGCCGCCATCTTCGATCAGGTCGATCTGCCTCTCTACTTCCAATTTGATGGCATCTTCCATAAAGCGGAAGGAGTTAAGATTTTTGGTCTCGGTACGAGTACCGAGTTCTTCCCCAGGCTTTCTAACGGAGATATTCACATCAAATCGCATGGAGCCCTGGGACATTTCACCATCACAGATGCCTAGTGAGGTAATAATACCGTGCAGTTTTTTGGCGAAGGCCACGGCTTCTTCCGAGCTGCTCATGTCCGGTTCAGAGACAATTTCTACCAGCGGGGTGCCAGCACGATTTAGGTCGATGCCGGACATGCCGTGGAAGTTTTCATGTAACGACTTACCGGCATCTTCTTCTAAGTGAGCGTGGTGAATACGAATGGTTTTTTTGGCGCCATCCGACAACTCAATCTCAATATGGCCAGGGCCAACAATCGGTTTGTCCAGTTGGGTGGTCTGGTACGCTTTTGGGAGATCTGGGTAGAAATAATTTTTTCGGTCAAATACGGATGTTCTGGCAATTTCGGCATCAATGGCCAATCCAAACATGATGGCATAGCGAAATGCTTTTTCGTTGGGGACGGGCAGAGTGCCCGGCATGGCCAAATCAAGGGCTGAGGCCTGGGTATTGGGCTCGGCGCCAAAGGCAGTGCTTGATCCGGAAAAAAGTTTAGATTTGGTGGCCAGTTGTGCGTGAACTTCCAGGCCAATCACGGTTTCCCAAGACATTATTCTATGCCCTCCGGTGATTGTTTGTGCCAATCGGTGGCTTGCTGGAACTGATGCGCTATATTCAGCATTCGCCCTTCATCAAAATAGTTGCCGATGAGTTGCAAACCAACAGGTTTTTTGTCTACAAAACCACAGGGAACAGACATGCCGGGTAGCCCCGCGAGGTTGGTGGCAATGGTGTAAATATCTTCCAGATACATGGCGACGGGGTCATTACCCTTGGCACCAAATTCAAAGGCCGGTGAGGGAGAGGTTGGGCCCATGATGACATCCACAGTTTCAAAGGCATCCACAAAATCTTGTTTGATCAGGCGGCGGACCTGCTGCGCTTTGCGGTAGTAGGCATCGTAATAACCAGTGGACAGACAGTAGGCTCCTACCAAAATCCGACGCTTTACTTCGTCGCCAAACCCTTCGCCGCGGGTACGCATATATAAATCGCGCAAGTCTTTTGGGTTCTCGCATCGGTGGCCATATCGTACGCCATCAAATCTTGATAGGTTGGCAGAGGCTTCAGCCGGAGCAATCACGTAGTAGGCAGGAACGGCCAGCTTGTTATGTGGCAGGCTGATGCTAACTAGGGTGGCTCCCTGCTTTTCAAGTTCGGTCAGAGCATCGCGGACAGCTTGCTCTGTGCCGGGATTTAGCCCTTCTTCAAAGTATTCTGTAGGGACGCCTATTTTTAGACCACTGAGCGCCTGGGTTAGGTTTGTCGTGTAGTCCGGCACAGCGCGGTCAATAGAGGTGGAGTCTTTGGGGTCAAAGCTGGCCATTACATTGAGCATCAATGCGCAGTCTTCAGCTGTACGGGCCATTGGGCCACCTTGGTCCAGACTGGAGGCAAAGGCAATCATGCCCCATCGAGATACCCGGCCATAGGTCGGCTTTAGGCCGGTAACGCCACAGAGTGCGGCCGGTTGACGAATGGATCCACCGGTGTCGGTGGCCGTAGCGCCGGGGGCCAAGTGTGCAGCAACGGCTGTGGCGGAACCACCTGATGATCCACCAGGAACGGTATTGATGTTCCAAGGGTTTTTTACTGGACCGTAAAAACTGGTTTCATTAGATGAGCCCATGGCGAACTCATCCATATTGGTTTTACCCAGGACCACCGCGCCCGCATTGGTAAAGTTTTCTACCACGGTGGCGTCATAGGGCGGGATAAAGTTGTCGAGCATTTTCGAACCGCAACTGGTGCGAACACCGTTTGTGCAGAAAATATCTTTGTGGGCAATTGGCACACCGCAAAACGCGGAGATATTACCTGCCGCACGCTGTTGGTCGGCGGCTTTGGCTCGAGCCAATGCTGCTTCGTCGGTTACGCTGATGAAGCTGTTGTAGGTGCTGTCGAGTCGCTGGATACGTTCTAGATAGTGCTGGGTGAGCTCGACACTGGAGAATTCACCGGCATTGAGGCCAGTGATTATTTCGGCAATGGTTTTGTTGTGCATGATTGAGTTGTCCATGATTGAAGGGATTCCTCAATCGATCACTTTGGGGACTAGGTACAGCCCGGCTTCGGTGGCGGGTGCAATGGCCTGGAACGCGTCTCGACGGTTGGTCTCAGTAACTTCGTCGGCGCGCAATCGTTGGATGGCATCCGTAGGGTGCGCCATGGGTTCTACTCCCTCAGTGTCGGCGGCTTGTAACTGGTCTACCAGTGTTAGGACGTCGGCAATGCTTTGGGTGGTTTCTGTTATGGTCGCTTCATTGATTTCAATGCGTGCCAATTCTGCGAGCTTTTCGATGTCTGCGCGTTCGATAGTCATGGTATAGTTTCTGCACTTTTAACAGAGAGCGCCTGGCTGCGTTCAGCCTGACAAAATAAGGGGCGTAAGGTATCACATCTGCCCTTATAGGGGTACTCTGTGTGGTTGATGAGATGTGACTTTTAGTCGGGGGTTTCCTCGGGGGTGAATGACTTAAAACTTGCCCTGAATCCCCGTGATTGGTAGAGTTGCGGGTTTTTGGGGTTATCGGCGTTTGGGGTTTTTACTCGGAGCGACCAACAAGGAAAAAGGTAGATGTTTAAAAGACTGCGTGGTGTTTTTTCGAATGATCTTTCCATTGATTTGGGTACCGCCAATACGCTGATTTATGTTCGAGAAAAAGGCATTGTCCTGAATGAGCCCTCAGTTGTGGCCATTCGCCACTATCATGGCCAGAAAATTGTTGATGCAGTGGGCGTGGAAGCCAAGCGGATGTTAGGGCGCACACCGGGAAATATCACCGCTATTCGTCCCTTGAAGGATGGTGTAATAGCCGACTTCCAGGTCACTGAAAAAATGTTGCAGCACTTTATTAAGAAAGTGCACTCACACAGTCTGATTCCTCCAAGTCCCCGCGTGCTAATTTGTGTGCCATGTCTTGCGACCGAGGTTGAAAAACGAGCCATTCGTGAATCTGCTTTTAGTGCGGGCGCTCGGGAGGTGTTTCTGATCGAAGAACCTATGGCGGCAGCTATTGGTGCCGGCATGCCTGTCGATGAGGCCTGTGGCTCAATGGTGGTGGACATTGGTGGTGGTACTACCGAGATTGCCATTCTCTCCCTCAATGGTGTGGTGTTTTCTGACTCAGTGCGCATTGGTGGAGACCGTTTTGATGAGGCGATCAGTAATTATGTTCGCCGCAAGTACGGCAGTGTTATTGGGGAATCCACCGCTGAGCGGATCAAAATGGAGATTGGTAGCGCCTACCCAGCCAATGAGGTGCGCGAGATCGATGTGCGTGGTCGCAATCTGGCGGAAGGCGTGCCAAAAAGCTTTACGCTGAATAGCGATGAAATTCTTGAAGCCTTGCAGGAGCCATTGGCAGCCATTGTGCAAGCGGTGAAGCGCGTGTTGGAGCAATCACCTCCCGAGTTGGCTTCAGACATTGCAGAAACCGGCATTGTATTGACCGGCGGTGGCGCGCTGCTGCGTGACTTGGACCGGCTGCTGACCCATGAGACGGGGTTGCCTGTGCTTGTAGCCGAAGATCCCCTGACCTGTGTTGCCCGAGGTGGTGGCAAGGCTCTGGATATGATGGACAAGCGCCATATGCACGTTATGACCTGATTGGTTTGCCGTCAGTGTATGACTTAACAAATATTCAATCCTGACGGGGTGGAAACATCAAGAAGCTCTTTTCCAAAGGCCCCTCGCCCGCACGACGTATGTTGTTGCTGGCTATCGTCGCGGCGCTATTACTATTAATTGATACCTCTACCCGATGGTTGCAGCCGGCCCGATACTGGCTCGCAGAGGCCACCACCCCCATTTATTGGCTGACGAATATCCCTGCTCGAATCAGTGAGCTGGGCGATGAGTCCGCGGTGGGTCGCGCAGTTCTTGAGGGAGAGAACGAACACCTTAGAACTGAGCTGCTAATTCTCAAGGGGCGGATGCAGAGGATGGCTGAATTGGCCGCCGAAAACGTTCGCCTGCGAAACCTTCTCAATGCCACAGAACTATTTCAGGACAGCGTGTTAGTGTCCGACCTGATTGGGGTGTCCCCTGATCCAACACGCCATACTATTCTGATCGACAGAGGTGAAGACAACGGTGTCTTTGTGGGGCAGTCGGTACTTGATGCCGATGGCTTAATGGGGCAAGTCATTGAGGTCTACAGCAGTAGTAGCAAAGTACTGCTGATCAGTGATAGTTCCCATGCCTTGCCCGTTCAGGTATTGCGTAATGGTGTGCGCTCTATTGCGGAGGGGCTGGGTGACTTCAAACAACTAAGATTGCGTCATGTGTCCCCCACCACTGATATCAAAGTGGGGGATCGGTTGGTCAGTTCTGGGCTGGGTGACCGCTACCCCGTTGGTTACCCAGTGGGTGTGGTGACATCAGTTGATATGGTGAGCGGCAGTGCCTACCTGAATGTATTGTTGGAACCTTCGGCTCGAATTGACCGCAGTCGTCACCTGTTGTTGCTGTTCTCTACCGTCGAAGAGTTGGGGGCTGGTGATAATGCCCGAAATTAGGCCTCTATCTTACCTATGGACTATCGTCGCTCTAATGTTGGGGGTCTTGCTACAAATTTTTCCCTTGAGTTCGACTCTCGCCCATTGGCGGCCACAATTTGTATTATTGGTCGTATTTTATTGGTTGTTTCGAGACCCATTTAAGCACGGCATTGCTTTCGCTTGGCTGGCGGGTTTGTTACTTGATATTTTTATCGGTGAATTATTTGGTCGTCACGCCGTGGTCTTTGCGCTGTGTGCTTATCTGTTACAACTATTACAGCAGCGTCTACACCACTTCAGGGTGCTTCACCAAGCAGCACTGGTATTGTTGCTGGTGCTCATGAGTCAATTGCTGCTACACAGTATTACCTTGTTGTTGCGTGTGAACTGGCAGGGTGACCTGGTGCTGGCACCAGCAATTTCGTCGGCGCTTGTTTGGCCGTTGCTGGTATGGCTGTTGAATCGCCTATTGAGAGCGCCGCAATTAAGTCAAGATATGTCGCACGAGTATTAAATTATTGCGGGCCAGTTTGGACATCGTTAAATATTGATAAAGCTGGTCACGCAGAACGATGCTTGTCGGTTGAAAATACGCGTTAACAGAACCGCTATAAATTTTTTGGCAACGAACCATTGCCTGAGCCATTGGGCTATATGCAGCTAGATTCAGAATTTATTCTTGCCTCCGCTTCCCCTCGTCGTCGGGAATTATTGCAACAGATTGGCTGCCATTTTTTGGTGTCACCCGCTGAAATTGATGAGGCCGTATTAGTTGGCGAATCACCAGAAGATTACGTCAACCGCATCGCGTTGCAAAAAGCCAGAGTGGGCTGGAGCGCTAATCAGAATAAACAATTACCTGTGTTGGGGGCAGATACGTCAGTAGTGTTGGGTGACGATATATTTGGTAAGCCCTCTGGACAAGCAGATGCCGTTTCAATGCTGATGCGACTCTCAGGAAAAACACACCGGGTTTTATCATCGGTGGCGATGATTCAAGGAGATAAGCAGCAGGTGGTGTTGTCTGAAACCCTAGTGACTTTCCGGCAGCTGGATAGTGAGGAATGTATTCGTTATTGGCAAACAGGTGAACCCTGCGACAAGTCTGGATCCTATGCAATACAAGGGCTCGGAGCAGTTTTTGTCACAGCGATTAATGGCAGTTATTCCGGGGTGGTGGGTTTGCCATTAACTGAAACTTGTCAGTTATTAAAAGCGTTTGAAATTTCTTGGTGGATACCGGAATGAGTTCAGAAATTCTAATCAATGTTACCCCGATGGAGACGCGTGTTGCGTTGGTGGAAAATGGCGTTTTACAGGAAGTCGGTGTAGAGCGGGCTCTCAGTAGGGGCATTGTTGGCAATATCTATAAAGGTAAGGTAGTTAGGGTGTTGCCGGGTATGCAGGCAGCTTTTGTGGATATTGGTCTGGATAAAGCGGGTTTTATTCATGTAGATGATATTAAAAAACCTGCTAGTGATGAGCTTGGTAGTGCGAGTTATGGAAATGGTAATGACCTAGATGTAAGGCAACTCCTGCGCGAGGGGCAGTCGGTGGTAGTGCAGGTGATGAAAGACCCTATCAGTACCAAAGGTGCTCGCCTCACCACTGAACTTTCCGTGTCTTCTCGATTTTTAGTTTATATGCCAACTGTGGATCATATTGGTATTTCCCAACGGATTGAGGATGAAGGTGAGCGTGAACGCCTGCGCCAGCAGTTAGATATAGTGTTAAAGGATAGTGACAAGGGTGGGGGGTATATTATCCGAACGGCTGCGGAAGGCGTTGATTCAACAGAGTTAGTCAGGGATGTAAAATTTTTGCATCAGCTTTGGCAGCATATCGTTGAGATGACCAAGGGGTTAAAAGCACCCGCAGTTATCTATGAGGACTTGCCGATGTTTTTGCGCTCCATGCGTGATATGGCTCAGCCGCAAGTGGAAAAGATATGGGTAGATTCCAAAAAGGCTCATAGTAAGCTTTGTGAGTTTGCCCGGCAGTTCAACCCTGAGCTGGAGTTGGCCATAGAATACTACTCTTCCGATCGACCGCTGTTTTACCTCCATGGTGTGGAAGACGAAATCAATCGAGCACTGGATAAAACAGTCCAGCTCAAGTCGGGTGGTTATCTCGTTATTGAGCAGACAGAAGCGATGACAACGGTGGATGTGAACACCGGTTCTTTTGTAGGTCGTCACAATCTGGAAGAAACTACATTTAAAGCCAACCTGGAAGCAGCATCGGCCATTGCCCGCCAGCTACGGTTACGCAGTCTAGGGGGTATTATTATTATCGACTTTATCGATATGCTTGGAGTTGAACACCAGCGTCAGGTATTACGTGCACTGGAAAAAGCTCTGGCACGTGATCGGGCCAAGACTAGCATTGCCAGTATTTCTGCATTGGGTCTAGTGGAGATGACCCGGAAGAGAACCAGCGAAAGTTTAGGTCAAATACTCTGTCAGTCTTGTCCTACCTGTGATGGCAAGGGGAGAGTAAAGTCGGCAGAAACGATCTGTTATGAAATTTTTCGGGACATTCTTCGTGAATCTCGCGCATTTGAATGTGACAAGTTTCTTGTATTGGCGGCACAGGTGGTTGTCGATCGGTTACTGGAAGAGGAGTCATCTTATGTGGCCGATTTGGAAGAGTTTGTTGGTCGAGCTATAGCGTTTCAGGTTGAACCCATGTACTCCCCCGAGCAGTACGATATTATTCCCGCCTAGCCGAGATAGGATGTGTAGGTGAATCAGACCTACGCATCGTTTTTTATTTGGTAATTGCTCGCGTATCATGGCCCTTAACATGACAACAACATTATTTTTTCTCTTAGGAATTTGGCTCGGTATGAAGTGCATCCAGCACAATTACTCCTTGATGGCTTTTCGGGTTCTGCATAGCATGCAGCCAGCCTTAACAAAGTTTGTCAGTGATTTAAGGATTAAGGGTATATTTTGAATGTAGTTCGGCTGCTGAAAGGAATCGTTCGGAAAACCCTACTATTGTTGGCATTTCTGGTGATTGCTCTTGCCTTGCTGGTGTCGGTGGGTCGTGAAGCCATTAATAACTTGGACGATTACCGGTCAGAAATTAATCACTACGCCTCTGTGTTACTAGACCTTGAGTTGGTTAGCATGGAGTTGCAGGGTGAATGGCATCAGCTAACACCACAGGTGTCCGCTAATGATTTGTCCATTTACGGTTATGACCAGATAAAACCAGCCGTTAAGCTAGATCGTGTAACCATGGACCTTGACCTAGTTCAAAGTCTCTTATCCCGGCAGTTAGTTTGGCGTGATCTACAGCTGGGGAGTGTGAGCCTGATAGCAAAGGAGGACGCTACAGGTGTCTGGACTATTGCTGGGCTGTCTCTGATTGGGGGTGATGGAGGCATGAATGATTTTTTAGATGTACTGCTCTATAGCGCCCACCTTGAAATTCAACAGGTTTCTCTCACTCTAGATTTTTTCTCTGGAACGTCCGAAGTGTTGGAAGCGCACGATATTTTGTTAGAGAACAGTGGCGATTTCCATCGTCTGCTAGCGGCTGTCAATTTGGCAGGGGATGAGCACACAGCCAAACTTATCGCTGAGGGTCATGGTGACCATCGAGATTATAAAAATTTTGAGGGATCGGGATATCTGAAGCTTCATCATATTAATTTTAGTGGTTCGCTCAGTGCGCTTGCTAGGGGGTGGTTCCCCAAAATTGTTGAGCGTGTTGGTGATATTGAAACAGAGATCGATGGGGAGCTATGGATTAATGCTGAAAGAGGCGGGGGCGCGAGTCTCGTCGGTCGACTTTCTGCTGCAGAAGTGCCTCTTAATTGGCTTAAAGATGCGGCGCCTTTAACTAATTTCAACACAGAGATTACGGGTTGGTTTAATCCAGGTGAAGAATGGGGCTTGCGCATACAGGGTTTGGATTTTGACTGGGGTGAGCTGCAAATAAACCCATTGGATATTAACCTCCTTCAGAAAGTGGGTGCAGAGTGGTACAACGGTTCTCTGGCAATTAGCCAGATCAACTTATCACTGTTGGATGACTTGCTGCTAAAAACCGGGCTAGCTCCGGATTCTGTAGTAAATATTATTCAAGAGCTTCAACCGGCGGGAACTGTTCGTTCCCTCCACCTAGATTTATCCCTAGAAAATGAGGTGCCCGATGTCCAAATTCGGGCCAACTTGGATAATGTTTCCGTTTCCTCTTGGCATGGTGCACCAGCAAGTCGTCAGATCAATGGTTATGTTGAAGTCAATAACGGCTCTGGTTTGGTCGAGCTGGATAGTCCAAATGGTTTCGCCATGCATTACCCTCAAATATTTGACCAGTACATGGAGCACAGTGCTATCAGGGGACAGGTGAAATGGCACTGGAATGCAGAAAACCATGCCGTGACGGTCACCAGTGGTCCACTTGAACTGGGCGGAGAGGAGGGGCAGGGAACAGCATACCTCTATCTTGATATTCCACTTGGTCAGCCTGATAACAAGCCTGAAATGTATTTGTCCCTCGGTGTTCGCAATACTCATTCCCGGTATAGACCCCGTTACTTGCCAAATAATCTAAGCTCGGGGTTGCTTGATTGGCTTGATCAATCTATGGGTGATATATCCATACCTGAGTTGGGCTTTGTCTGGAGAGGCTCGCTGTCTAGGGGACAGGCCAATCTACATTCACTTCAGCTTTACCTCAATACCACTAATGGTGACCTGAGGTTTCATCCAGACTGGCCAGCCTTGGAGAAAATGGATGCACTCGTGACCCTCGACGATAGTGAGCTCGATGGGGAGATAAAAACTGCCGCACTCGGTAAAACGCTTGTGAAACACGGTGACGTACTTGTCCGTCCTGCTCCAAAAAAGGGCCTAGAGTTGCTGATCAATGGTGTAGTGACTGCTGATGTTGGCGATGCTGTTGGTGTGCTTGCCGAATCACCACTAAAGTCTCGTGTTAACGGGCTATCGGGTTGGCAGTTATCAGGGGGTAGCCAGATCAATTTTGACCTTACGATCCCCCTGTCAGCGGGTGCAGTGGGTGGATCTTATATTGTGGATACCAATCTTTCTCAAGCGCGAATAGCACTACCTAAAACAGACATTTCTTTTGAACAAATGCAGGGTGTACTCCATTATCGCGATGGTAAGGGCTTGTTTTCCAACGATCTTAAAGGATTCTTTTGGGGGGAGCCCGTGGCAGCTAATCTCGCCACTAAGCAGGATGATCTTGTTGTAAATATGACGGGGCATTTATCTATGCCCTCTCTGGGTAAGTTTCTTAATTTGCCATCAGGTCAGATCCTTCAGGGAAAAACAGACGTTAAGGCCAATTTATGGGTTCCGCTGGAAGACGTGACCTTACCTCTGAAGTTGAAAATACACAGCCAGTTAAAGGGTGTGGTATTTAACCTCCCCGCGCCCTTTGGGAAAGAGGCTGATAGTAAACGGGATGTAACGGCCGATATTGTGTTTGCAGATAGCAGGGATATTAAGGTGGCAATGGATGACAGTTTGCGGGTACATCTAATTCAGAAAGAGGGTGTTCTGGTTCGAGGATTACTGGCTCGGGATAGCGAGCAGACCACACTGCCAGAAGTAGGGCAGCTTATGGCTGTTGGACATCTTGAAAATTTTGTTCTCTCCGAGTGGCAGGTAGTTTATTCGCAATTGTTTAGGGATACCGTAGATCCGGGTAAGACTTTGTCTCCAGTATTTGATCTGTACATTGAGAAGCTTGATGTAGCCGGCCTTTCTTTTGAGAAAGCCGCAGTAAAAGGAAGTCACAAAGATGAGGGCTGGCAGATTGTAATTGATAGTGATTTGGCAGTAGGTCAGGTTTTTCTTCCCAAGGATACAACGTTGCCCATAGTGCTTGATTTGGACAGGTTGTCAGTACCAACGCCTACCGAGGCTGGTGGTGATGCCGACAGTCTTGATCCGGCGAGTTTGCCCCATGTGCAGTTGTCGGTAAAAAACTTGAGTGTTGGCGATAGGCTTTTTGGTGAAGCCAGTTTTTTGATGAAACCTCAGTCGAATGGCGTGATGATTTCTGGCATCGATGCCAACCTGCTTGGTTTGCAGGTGGGCGATAAAGAATATGAAACCACCCTGGAATGGACGTATGAGGATGGGAGTCACCATACGCTGGTTGATGGTCTGTTCCGCGCCGGTAATTTGGGTGATGTCATGGAGGCATGGGGATTACCTGAGATTCTGGATAGTGATGAGGCCAACTTTTTTGCGGAGATGATCTGGCCGGGGAAACCGTGGGAAATATCGACGACAACAATGAAGGGCGCCATGTCACTACACTTGGAAAAAGGACGCTTTTATCAATCGCCGAAGGGTGCGACCAAGCAGATGATCCGCTTGATCAGCCTGTTTAACTTCGACAACTGGCTGCGGCGTTTGCGCTTGGACTTTTCGGATTTGTTTCAGGAAGGTATGGGCTATGATGAAATGCAGGGTGGGCTCGTATTTGATCAGGGCACGATGACCTTTGATGCCCCCATTGTCGTAAAACTAACCTCAGGTCGCGTCAAGTTGTCTGGTACCGCTAATTTGCTATCAGAGGATATCGATGCTCATTTAGTGACCACATTGCCTTTGGGTACTAATTTACCCTGGGTGGTGGCATTGATTGGTGGTCTTCCTGCGGCAGCGGGGGTGTATGTCACTGGCAAAGTGTTCAAGAAGCAGGTGGATAGATTATCGAGCATTAGCTATCGAATTACCGGGCCGTGGAGTGAACCTGAGGTTGTTGTTGAGCGAATTTTTAGTGACAAAATCTTCAGTAACAAAAGATCGAATGATAAAAGTGGCACCGCAACAATCAGTCCAACAATTATCACATCAGGCGATTCGGACGAGAGTCAAAAGTGAGCCAGGTTGCTGCGCTGCAAATGACCAGTGGTGGTAGCCTTGAAGCCAATCTACAGCAGGCACAGAGCCTGATTGAGCAGGCGGTAAAACAGGGAGCAAAACTATTGGTGCTTCCCGAGTATTTTGCTTACCACGGTTGTGGGGATATTTCAGCCACTGCCCAGCAAGAACAGTATTCCACTGGTCCCGCACGCACGTTTTTAGCCGAGCAGGCAAGCTATCATCAAGTTTGGATTGTGGGAGGCACTATCCCCGTTGCGATCCCTGATGATGAGAGAGCAATGGCCAGCTGCTTTGTGGTGAACGACGAAGGTCGAGAAGTGGCCTGTTATCAAAAAATACATCTGTTCGATGCGCTGGTGGATGATGCCAAAGGCCGTTATCGCGAGTCAGACAATTACTGCCATGGGGATCAACCGGTAGTGGTAGAAACGCCGTTTGGCAAGTTGGGTTTGACGGTCTGTTACGATCTACGCTTCCCCGAACTATATCGCTATCTCGCCGACCAAGGCGCAGAAATAATGGTGGTACCCTCCGCCTTTACCGCGACCACTGGTGAGGCTCACTGGCAGTTGCTGTTGCGAGCGAGAGCGGTTGAAAATTTGTGCTATGTGATCGGTGCGAATATGGGCGACCGTACTCATCCAAAACAGCCTACTTGGGGTGGTTCCGCTGTTGTAGATCCTTGGGGCAATATCCTGTCCGAACTGGATGACGGGCAGGGTGTGGTGACCGCAGGCATCGACCTAGATTACCTAAAAAAACTACGACAGAAAATGCCCGTGCATGAACATCGGCGGTTTAGTGTGGTCAAACCCTCACACTAAACTCTTACGCCCTGATTTTTATCCTATTGGTCAGGTCGCACGTTAGGCCAAATTATGAATAACCGAATTTTTCTGATGCTTACTGTGCTGCTTGCAGTACCGTTCAATTTTGCTATTGCCGTAGATAGCCCTCACACCAATATGACCGTGGATCAAGCCAAGCAGTTAATTGCCAAAAGCCGTGATCTGGATACCATTCCCGAAGAGATTTGGAGGCAATTACTCACCCCCAAACAGTTTAATATTCTTTGGGAAAAGGGCACCGAGCATGCTTTTACCGGTGCGCTACTGAGTAACAAACAAAAGGGCACCTATGTGACAGCAGGGTGTCGATTGCCGGTTTTCCACTCCAGCCAAAAATATAAGTCCGGCACTGGTTGGCCTAGTTTTTGGGAAATGCATAAGCCCGAGAATATAGGCTTAAAAGATGACTGGTCATGGATGGGAAAGCGCACGGAAGTGGTGTCTGCCTGTGGTGAACACCTAGGCCATGTCTTTGAGGATGGCCCGCGGCCTACAGGACTGCGCTATTGTATTAACTCTGAAGCGTTACTATTTATTCCTGATGGTGAAGAATAACTGCTCTGCTTTAAAAGGGCAGACCGTTAGGGGTGGAACCTGCCATTGAATCGATATAATATCCCGGCCTGCCAGCTATTACAGCTTGTGTGATTAAGTAGAACCCCATTAAAAGCTTAAAAGGTAAGTAATATGACCACAGAATTTGAATGCGCTTCTTTTGATGATCTTGTTCTTGTTATTGGTGACATCGAGTTTAAGTATTCTGAATGTGAGATCATGTCAGAAAGAGCAAACAAACGATTTCCTAATGTTGAGCTTATTCTCAAATCACCCTGTGGACATTTTGCTGAAGCGCTCGTGTCTTCCCATGACTCTGAAGTTGGGAAGGAAAATATTGTTCGTGGAGAGTACGACGGCTTACTTATCGAGGAAGATGTGGCTCTTAGCTTGGCCAAACTTGCCAATGCCTATTAGTCCATTTTCACTAATAGGTTCCTTAATGGTTCTAATGTAGTCGTTCTCTTTTCTCAAATGCGTCCTGGGGGCGCTTACGACCAACCGCACCCAACGCCTATTATCCTAGTAACCCTGAAACCTCCCTGCGTATATGGCTTATATTTAAGTTGTGGACATATGCCAACGACTTAAGAAGCCATAGAACGCAAGAGACAAGCCTTTTGTTATTGGCATGGTACTTTTTCAAGGTGCTAACTACCTCCACTTTGACTTTATTCCGGTTAAACTACCAGCATGTGAATTGGTTCTGACAATTCCGCCGCTATTATTTAGGGAAGAGTATTCAGGGGCGAGTGGTGGAGATTATATGAGTTCTCAAGTTAATCGAGCAGGTTGGATATTATTAGTACCCTTTCTTTTGACCATAGCCGGGTCAGCCTTTGCTGTAGGTGTCGATGCTAGTGTTGGTATAGGTAGTTCTAACATAGACAATACATTACGGCCTCTTCAAGAAAAATCCAATGCAATTTTTCTCCTCATCATCTTTGTCTCTATGGCATTGATTATCTCTTTTCTGTGTTCAGTGGCCGAAACAGTTCTATTGAGTATTACGCCTTCGTATATAGAGGGTTTGAGAGAGAAAAATCCTGAGCGGTCACATCGTATAAAGTTACTGCGTCAGGAAAAAATAGACCGATCTCTTGCTGCAATTCTAACGATGAATACCATCGCACATACCGTTGGAGCCATTGAGGCCGGGGCGCAATCAGCAGTTGTCTTTGGTAGTGCCTGGGTCGGGTTGTTCTCAGGGGTCATGACGTTAATGATTTTATTCTTGTCTGAAATTATTCCTAAAACATTAGGTGCCGTTTATTGGCGAAATTTGGTTGGGGTGACCGAGGTGTTTATCCGAATCCTGATAGTGATAATGTATCCATTAGTGGTCGCTTCAGAGGGCATGACCAGAGTTATTACTAGAGGAAAAAGTGTTCACCCGTTTAGTCGTGATGAGTTTTTAGCCATGGTTGGCTTCGGTCAAAAAATGGGTGAAATTGATGAGCACGAATCAAAAATAATTAAGAATTTATTTCGGTTTAGATCGTTAAAAGTCACCGATATTATGACCCCCCGTATCGTTATAACCGCACTGTCTGAGAATATGTTAGCCACCGAGGCGCAACAGGCCTTGCGGCATTGCCCGTTCTCCCGGTTACCATTGTATGGAGTGAATATCGACGACATTACTGGCTTTGCTCTGAAAGATAAAATTATGTTGTATAAGCCATCGGGGCGAGAAGAACTAACACTTCAATCCTTCAAGAGAGAAATTCACACCATTCCAGATTCCATGTTGTTGCCTAAGTTGTTAGATTTTTTTCTCGACAACCGTCAGCAGATTGCCATTATTGTAGATGAGTATGGTGGCATTAAAGGGCTGGTGAGCTTAGAGGATGTGATCGAAACGTTGTTGGGAATGGATATTGTCGACGAGACGGATGATGTGGCTGATATGCGAGCACTGGCGAGGCAGAAATGGGTTAAGCGTGCCGGGAATCTTGGCTTTGAATTGCCCGATGATATTTTAGATTCGAAAGAAAATGAAGATAAAAAGAATGATAAAAAATAATTATCTAGTAATGTAGATAAATATTTTTAGTGAAAGTTTCTCAGGGTATTGTCACGAAAACGTTTCTGCCAATTTCCCCCGTGTTCACGCCCACAATTTTCTTCAGTGTCAAAGCTGATATGTTGACTAATATCACGAACTTTGATGTTTTCAGCCTCTAGTTTTTGTTTAATTAAATCTCGAAGATAATCATCTTTATTTGATGACCTTGTATCAGCTAGATCCGAATTTGTATTAAAAACACAAACAATAGAAAGTGAGTTGGGGAAGTTATCGTAGTTTGCGAAATGAGTAAGCCATCGGAAACCCTTTACGTTATCGAGAGCAGCGTCACAGACTTCAGTGAGAATGAGTCTAAGAGAATTTTCTATTTTCTTGTCAATTTTTCTCATTTGATAGGGTGTAATCGCGCAATATGATTTAAAAAAATCTAGATTTATCGGTGGTATGGGTGTCCAGAATTAATGGTTCCGGCACGGTAGATTTGTTCCACCAGTAAAATACGCACTAGGGGGTGAGGGAGGGTTAGTGCTGACAATGACCAGCGGCTGTTAGCACGCTTTAAGCATTCTGGTGCTAGGCCATCAGGGCCGCCGACCAGTAAGCTGAAGTTGTCACCGGAGAGCTGCCATTGTTGAAGCTTGTCCGCCAGTTGTTCCGTACCCCAGGGCTTGCCTAGTACATCCAGTGCAATGACATGGTCGTGTTCACCGATAGCTTTGAGCATGGCTTCGCCCTCGCGGTTGATGGCGCGGTTAATATCTGCGCCTTTTCCCCGTTGACCCAGTGGTAATTCGATAATGTCGAAGTTGAGTTCTGAAGGCAGGCGTTTCAGGTATTCATTGCAGCCAGCTTCTACCCAATCGGGCATTTTGGTGCCAACGGCAATGACTCTTAGTCGCACTAGTTATTATTCCTCATCGGCGGTCTTGCGGTCATTCGGGCGGACCGACCAGAGTTTTTCCAACTCATAAAATGCGCGGGTGTCGGGTTGCATCACGTGAAGTACGATGTCGCCGTAATCAACCAATACCCATTCGCCAGTATCCATTCCCTCAATACCGATTGGACGGAAACCGGCCTTTTTCCCATCATCCATCACGTTGTTAGCCAGTCCTTTAACCTGTCGGGTTGAGGTGCCGGTGGCGACGATGATGGTGTCCATGACGTCTGTGAGGTCGCTAACATCAAGTGTCACAATATCTTTGCCTTTAACGTCTTCAAGGGCGTTAACTATGATGTCTTTTAGATCGTTACTCATTGAATTTCCTGTTGTGGTTTGTCTTTTTTATCTGAGTAGAGCTGATGCTGCCTAATGTAATCAATAACACTGTCAGGTACCAGATAACGGATGGATTCTCCGCGTTGTAGTGCTTGACGAATACCTGTGGCCGATACGGGCAACAGGGTTATTTCCTTAATTAATATATTGCCTGCAGGCTGAGCCAGGAGTTGTTCTTCGCCCGATGCGCGATGTGCCTGAACAAATTCCAGTACTTCGCCACTCTGTGGCAGGTGCCATCCTGGCCTTGCCGCCGCTACCACATGGGCAACGTCTGTGAGTTCACGCCAGCGGTGCCACTGATTAAGATCGATCAGCGAATCCATACCAATGCAGAGGCATAGCGGTGTTTCAACACCGATCTCGGCACGAATTTCCGTCAAGGTATCCAGTGTGTAAGAGAGGCCCTTTCGGTGTAACTCTCTAGCGTCGGCAACCAACCCTGGTTCATTAGCCAGTGCTAGTTGTAGCATCGCCAGACGATGTTCAGCGTTGGTCTCGGGTTGCGCCTTGTGTGGTGGATTGGCGCTGGGAATCAGTCGCATTTCACTCAGCCCAAGTGTTTTTCGCAATTCCACCGAGGCTCTGAGGTGCCCGATATGCACCGGATCAAAAGTACCACCAAATATGCCAATACCCTTTGAGTCATCAGCGTTCAGCTGCATGTTTTATAAACCCGCACCGGTCGATTACTGACGAATTTCGCCATGACCAAACACAATCCATTTCTGTGAGGTCAGGCCTTCCAGTCCCACCGGGCCACGGGCGTGAATCTTATCGGTGGAAATACCAATCTCAGCACCTAGTCCGTATTCAAAACCATCGGCAAAGCGGGTGGAGGCGTTGACCATCACTGAGCTTGAGTCCACTTCTGTCATAAAACGACGGCCCCTAGCTTCATCATTGGTAACGATCGCTTCGGTATGTTGCGAGCTATAGCGGGCAATATGAGCGATCGCTTCGTCTATGTCGGCCACGACTTTGATGGAGAGAATAGGTGCCAGATATTCGGTGTTCCAGTCGTCCTCTGTTGCGGCAATACACTCAATATCACTGGGGATAAGTTGCCGGGTTTTTTCGCAGCCTCGCAGTTCCACTCCCTCTGCGTCATAGGCTTTCGCCAAGCGGGGCAGAATGTCGGTCGCAATGCCTTCGGCTACCAGTAGGGTTTCCATGGCATTGCACACACCGTAGCGGTGAGTTTTGGCGTTGAAGGCAATATTGAATGCCATCTCCAAGTCGGCTTTATCATCTATATAGACATGGCAAATACCGTCCAGGTGCTTGATGACAGGCACGCGTGCTTCACGGCTAATACGCTCAATTAAGCTTTTTCCGCCACGGGGGACAATCACATCGACGAACTCGGACATGGTGATAAGCTCGCCTACGGCTTCGCGGTCTGTGGTCTCGATGACCTGCACGATGGCTTCGGGTAGCCCGGTAGCAGTCAGTCCCTGCTTGATGCAATCTGCAATGGCTTGATTGGACAGAATAGCTTCGCTGCCTCCACGAAGGATGGTGGCGTTACCCGATTTCAGGCACAGGCTTGCTGCATCGATTGTCACATTAGGCCGGGATTCATAAATAATGCCGACCACGCCGAGGGGTACCCGCATTTTGCCCAGTTCAATACCGCTTGGACGTTTGGTTAGATCGGTGATCTCACCAATGGGGTCGGGCAACGTAGCCACTTGATGCAGGCCCTCGATCATGGCGTCGATCCGGGCATCATTCAGTTCAAGGCGGTCTATCAGTGCTGCATCAAGGCCATTGGAGCGGCCATTTTCCACATCGGTGGTATTGGCAGATAGCACGTGTTCACGGTTGTTATTCAGGGCGTCAGCAATGGCCAGTAAAGCCGAATTTTTGGCCTCACTACTGGCAGCCGCAATCACTCGCGATGCTGCGCGAGCTTGCTGACCCAATGTGTGCATATATGGCTTGATATCCATGAGACCCAACGTGTTCAAATTCCGAAACAGGGCATTATATAGCCGAGTGATGCATAAGTCCTGAATGACCGTTGATCAGGGACGCAATTGTCGGTAAATGGCACTGTTTTTACACCGAGAACGCAGGTTGTTGGCTCTCCGCGCTTACTGAGAACCCCTAGGCGTTAAAAGCTTGGACCTTGGTACGAGCACTGACGGATTATTTAGTCGGTCATCACTGCGGAGAACGGGTAATGGTTTATGGTGGTCTGGTCGTGGCCGGTAGTAGCGTCGTCCACTGTAGGGGTAGTGCGAGCGGTAGTACTCTTCCCTGTAAATCAGAGGAGGCGAGAGCTGTTGTCGGGCTAATTCCAGTTCTTCTTGGGCCTGGCGAATTTTGTCCCTCTCCAATCGATCCTGCTTTAGGCGATCACTCACCTTCGACATTTGCTCAATTCGTGCGGCAGACTCGGCGGCAGCTTGCTCAGCATCGCTACTGTTTTTGAGCGTCAGTGTCTCTACCAGCACGCTATTAGCCACCGGTTCATCACTGTAGATAACCGTGCCGTCAGGGCTAACAGACTTATACACGGTTTGCCCCTGTGCTGCCGTAGTCACTATGACTGTCAATAATATGATGACCAGCTTCACGCTAACCCTCCGCCCGGGCTCTAATGGTCAGTCTCTTTGATATTTCCTTGGACACTTCTTTTTACACCCTCTTGGACACTATAGCAGTTGCAAAGTTGTTGAAGGTGCATCGTTTACTAAGCTGTCATTTTCACTATCCCAGTGGTTGTTACTTTTACATACTCACTATTGGCAGCTGGTTCCAATTGGTGGTGTAGTGGGGAGAGCAGTGTTCCTGACGCATAGACCAGCGTTTTTTTACACCTTCCCCTGCGATAAAGGCGGTTCCCCGGCCATAACGGTGGTTGATGCCATCCAGTGTTTTCATTAATTCATCAGCCCGCGGGCTTTGGGGCGGTTGAAAGATATCCTGCTGTTGGTGTTTTCTGGCGGTTAGTTCTATCAGTCCAACACCGGCCTTGAGATAAGCGTGACCGGGACGATAAATTGATCGAACGGCCTGTTTGGCACTGGTTGCTATCACCCTGCTGTCGTCGGTGGGGTAGGGTAGCTTTACCACTGTGCTGTTACTGTAGTAATTGGGCTGATGGGGTGAGGTATGGATAAACACATGAATGGTCAGCGCTAGGTGTTGTTGTTGTCGTAATTTTTCAGCCGCTCGGTTGGCGTATAGACTCACCGCCTGTAACAGAGGTGCGATGTCGGTAGGTTTTTCACCAAAAGAGCGGGTGCAGTAAATCTGTTTTTTGTCTGGAGGCATATCTTCTAGCGTTAGACAGGAGTTGCCGTTAAGTTCCTCGATAGTGCGCTCCACGCAGACATTGAACTGGCGGCGTATGGTTTTTGGGTTGCTGCTGGCCAGATCCCAGGCTGTGTGAATCGACATATCTGCCAGCCGTCGACCAATACGAGATCCAATGCCCCAGACTTTTGTCACCGGTACTCGATGTAACAGCCACTGCCATTTATGGGGGCTGTCGAGCAGACATACCCCATCACAGCTGGGGATATTTTTGGCGGCATGATTGGCCAGTTTAGATAGGGTTTTACTGGGAGCGATACCTACGCTCACAGGCATCCGTACCTGTTTCCAAAGCGTTTCTCTCATTGTCTGACCATAGTTATTGAGTACTTGGTCTATGCCGGATAACTTAAGGAACATTTCATCAATACTGTAGATTTCTATGTCGGGGCTAAAGTGACGCAGGGTGTCCATCACCCGCCGGGAAATATCACCATAGAGTCGGAAGTTGCTAGAAAATACCGCTACTCGATGCTGTTCGAGAAGCGGTCGGACTTTAAAGTAGGCCTGCAGGTCGGGAATGCCTAATGCCTTGGCTTCTTTAGACCTAGCGATGATGCAGCCATCGTTGTTGCTCAGAACCACCACCGGTTTTCCGCGAAGATCAGGGCGGAAAATTTGCTCACAGCTGGCGTAGCAGCTGTTGCAGTCTACTAAGGCGAACATCGGTGATGGCGTACAGAGTGGATAACCACACCCTCAATCAGTAATTCAGCGTTATCGTGTAATTCAATAGGTGGGTAACGGATGTTGCCAGAGCGCAGTAGCTGGTCGTGCATGTCCAGTACCTTACAAGTGAGCTCACCATCAATAGCAGCGATCACCACATCTCCGTGTTGTGGTTGTAAGGCCCGGTCTACAATCAGTAAGTCACCACTAAAAATACCAAAACCGGTCATCGAATCTCCCTCAGCTCGGGCAAAAAAAGTGGCGGAAGGGTGTTTGATCAGGTGTTCCCTGATGTCCAGCGGTGTCTCCATAAAATCGTCGGCAGGGCTAGGAAACCCGGCAGAGACGGCCACGCTAAATAGTGGGAAGGATGCAGATTGGCCGAGGGTTGACAATTGTATGGGGGAGGTTTTCATCTTCACGAATATACTGTATATATAAACAGTATTCAAGATGGCTGGGGCTACGAGTGTAGATTTTTTAATGAGCTGTTACTGTTCGAGCGGACTATATGGGCTCCACATTGACCAATACAGATTTAAATGCCGGTGTCTTGCTGCGCGGATCACGCTCACAACCGATAAGCACATTTGCTTCTGGAAAATAAGCCATCAGATTGTTGTCGGGTAAATCAAAGGGATAAACTCGAACGTGATCCATCCTGCCATAGGCAGACACCAGATTGACCACATGATTGTGAATGCTCAGGCGCTGGATAGTGGTGGGGCTCATCAATACTGACCATCGCTCTTGGGTGTTGCGGTAGCTGTCCGTCTCCTCGTAAATAATGGTGTTGAATTGACCTTCACTGCGCACGGTCATCAGTGTGAAGGGGTAGTTTGAGCTCTGTGGTCGGGGTGGGAGTGGTTGAACTCTAAAGCGTGCTCGACCGCCTGGCACCTTAAATTCCGGGGTGTGTTTTAACCGGCCTTTGATATGAAACTCCTGTTTTTTCACATCAATATCGGCCAGTTGTTCCATCCCGGGAATAACCTTGGCAATGGCTTCCCGAATATTCTTGTGTTTTTTAAATTGGTTGAAGTCTACGGGGCAGTCCACTAATAACTGCTGTGCAAGGTCACTTAGTACCACCACTTCAGGACGGGTGTTTTCATGGCGATCGATACCACCATCACTGAGCCGTACATAATTGAACATGGATTCTTGCGTCGTTGGTTGCCATTCCTCATCTCGAGCGGTGACGGGCAGAATCATCATTTCACTGGTATCACAGCCGTGGAGATGACCAGTATTCAGTGTCGTGGTTAAACATAACTTGAAGCCGATATTATTCAGCGACCGTGCTGCCCAAGCTGAATTCGGGGTCGCACCATAGAGGTTGCCGCCCATCAGTAGGGCGGTATCTATTTTATGATTATGTGCGGCGTCTATACAGGCCAGCGTATCCATGCCTTCAGTAGTGGGGAGTTGAACGCCAAGTTCAGATTCAATTTTATGGAAGATGTCTTCCGCCAAAACGGGTTTGACGCCAATGGTGCCAATACCCTGAACATTACTATGGCCGCGCAGGGGAAGAAGGCCTGCGCCGGGTTTGCCAATCATGCCCCGCAGGAGGGCCAGATTGGAGATGTATTCGATATTCTCAACACCGTGTTGATGGTGAGTCATCCCCATACCCCAGGCAAAAATTACGTTTTGCGCGGCGATGTACTGGTCTGCCACCTTTTTGATCTGTTGCTGAGAAATACCGGTAGTCTGTTCAATAGTTTGCCAGAGCGTATTTTCAATATCCTGCCTGAAGAGATCAAATTGATCGGTGTGTTGTGCAATAAAGTCAGTGTGTTCCCCTCGCTTTTCCAATACTGATTTGGCAATACCCTTAAGCAGAGCAATATCACTACCAATAGCAGGTTGCAGGTATTCACTGGCGATCCAGGTGCCGCCAGTCATCATGGACTTAGCGCTTTTGGGGACGGCAAAGCGTACTAGTCCAGGTTCTTTGGCTGGGTTGATTATTACCACGCGACCACCTCGATCACGGACACCCTTGAGTTGATGGATAAAACGTGGGTGGTTGGATGCAGGGTTGGCACCGATCACAAACACCATATCGCAATGCGAGAGATCTTCTAGCTCAACAGTAGATGTACCTGTGCCGATGGTGGCTCCCAAGGCTTCGCTGGTGGCTTGGTGGCAGTAGTAGGAGCAGTTGTTGACGTTGTTGGTGCCGTAAAGACGGGCTAATAATTGAAAAATAAAGCCAGCCTCGTTGGAAGATCTACCGGAAGAATAGAAAAAAGATCGAGATGGGTCAGTAGTGGAGAATTTTTCAGCGGCATAGGCCAGCGCCCATTCCCAGCTAACCTCACTAAAGTGGTCGGCATTTTTTGCCTTAAAAATGGGATTACCTAGCCTGCCGAGATGCTCTAGTTCGTAACCGCTTAATTCCCGTAACTCGGACAGTGAATGATTGAATATTTCTGATGGAATGGCCGGTTGTATATCAGTTGATTGCGCCTGAATGCTTTTATTGCAGACAGCAGGAAATTCACCCTGCTCGTTCGTCATACCACCTCGTTGACCTCCCATGCCAAGCCCACAGGCCTTACAGGTATTTTTTGAAGTCAGCGCCTTGGATGAGTTTTTAAGGCCAATTTTTCGGACAGTATTGAGTGTATAGAGAACCTTTTTGGTTCCGCCGCCAATAATATTTTCAGAAGCAGGCACGTTGCGATGATCACTCATATCATTTTTTGCTCATGTTCAGGCCACTATAAATACTGCGCATGAAACGTTAGATGCTCACCAATAAACGAAGCAATAAAATAATAGCTGTGGTCATAGCCAGGTTGCATCCGAATAGTCATGGGGTAAGGTGCACTACGGCAGGCCGCCTCCAGCAATTCTGTTTTCAGTTGCTCCTGAAGGAAATCATCTCGATCACCCTGATCGATCAAAACTGGCAGGTGGTGAGACGGAGAGCTTGATTTGATTAGCTCAGAAGTGTCGTATTGTTTCCATGCTTGCTGGTCATCACCGAGATACAGATCTAATGCTTTGTTACCCCAAGGGCAGTTTATGGGTGAACAAATAGGGGCAAAAGCCGAGGCAGATTTGTACTGCCTGGGGTTCCTCAGGGCAATGGTCAATGCGCCATGACCACCCATGGAATGGCCTGAGATACTGATTTTTGTACCATCAATGGGAAGTTGCTGGTTCACCAGCGCGGGCAATTCACTCACCACGTAATCGTACATATGGTAATGCTTATTCCAGGGTGACGCAGTGGCGTTCACATAGAAGCCAGCGCCCAGTCCAGCATCATAGCTGCCTTCTGGATCATCGGGTATTTCGTCACCACGGGGGCTGGTATCTGGAGCAATAATGGCCATGCCATATTTTGCAGCATATTGTTGGGCTCCGGCCTTGGTCATAAAGTTTTCGTCGGTGCAGGTCAGGCCCGATAACCAGTAAAGTGCCGGAACCGGGCCTTGTTCTGCCTGGGGTGGCAGATAGACAGAAAACGTCATGGCGCAATTGAGCGTATCCGAGTCGTGGGAGAAACGGAGTTGTTGTCCACCAAAGGATTTATGTGCCTCTATTTGGTCCATGGCGATTTTTTCCCGTTAAAATCTGAATTTAGTAGAGCACGACTGATCGAATACTTTCTCCCGCGTGCATTAGATCAAAGGCTTTATTGATATCGTCCAGAGGCATAGTGTGGGTAATCAAATCATCGATATTGATTTTACCGTCCATATACCAATCGACAATTCTAGGCACATCGGTGCGCCCTCTTGCTCCTCCGAATGCGGTGCCACGCCATGAACGCCCAGTCACTAGTTGAAATGGACGGGTAGCGATTTCCTGACCTGCACCGGCAACGCCCACAATACAGCTTTGCCCCCAGCCCTTGTGACAGCATTCCAGTGCCTCTCGCATCACTTGTACATTGCCAATACATTCGAAGCTGTAATCCACACCGCCACCGGTCATATCGACAATATGATCTACTACATTCACAACCTCTGATGGGTTGATAAAGTCGGTCATGCCAAACTGTTTTGCCAAGTGGACTCTATTTTGGTTCAAGTCTATGCCGATAATTCGTGTAGCCCCCACCATTTTGGCACCCTGAATGACATTCAGGCCAATACCGCCGAGGCCAAATACCGCCACGGTTGAACCCGCTTCCACTTTCATAGTGAAGGCTACAGCACCAATGCCGGTAGTGACGCCGCAACCGATGTAACAAATCTTGTCAAAAGGGGCATCTTCCCGGACTTTGGCTAGGGCAATTTCGGGTAACACGGTGTAGTTAGAAAACGTAGAGCAGCCCATGTAGTGAAGAATTGGCCGGCCATCCAGAGAAAAACGGCTGGTGCCATCGGGCATAACACCTTGCCCCTGAGTGGCGCGAATAGCTTGGCATAGATTAGTTTTTGGGTTCAGGCAGAAATTGCACTCTCGGCATTCCGGGGTATATAGGGGGATGACGTGATCGCCCGGTTTAAGGCTCTTAACGTCCGACCCCACATCGACAACTACACCGGCACCTTCGTGGCCCAGAATAGCGGGGAAAGCACCTTCCGCGTCATCGCCCGACAAGGTGAAGGCGTCGGTATGGCACACACCTGTAGCCTTGATTTCCACCAGAACCTCACCTGCTTTTGGGCCCTGTAAGTCAACCTCTACCAACTCAAGTGGTGCACCTGATTTAAAGGCCACTGCCGCACGTGTTTTCATCTTCGGTTTTCTCCATTTGAGCTGTTTTCGATCGGCGGAGCACTATAATCAGTTGGCCTAGGTGAGGCAAACCGAACCGGAATACCTGTAAACAAAATCTGCGGTAAACCAAGTTTCCACTATAGTAATTTTCTTTGTGAGGGGGAAATAGCACATGACTTATTTTTATCACTTCTTTGGAAAAGGTGGGGCTTTGAGACGGTGGGGATTAGTCTGCCGGTATCAGGTCGCCCACGGCACTGGCCAGTATTTGGTTGGAAACAAGCATGACCCGATTGATATTTAGTAGAGAAGATAGGGGGACACCGATGTCGTCATTACCCACGTAATGGACGATAAGTAGATGAAGTTGGTCATGGGAGAGGGCGATCTCTGAGTTAATGTGCTCACGTTTCTCTGCTACTAGTACTGCATCTGTTTTCTCGAGTAGGTTAAGCAGGTGGCGATAGATCATTCGGGTATCGTGGTGAATAGTTTCGATCAATTCTTCGTCGTCAGATTGCTGCCTCAATTCCACAAAATTCTGCCGAACATCTTTTAGACTCTTTGCGCTGTAAACCAGATTTCGAGCGGCATGCAATAATCGAGAAATATTTTCGGTTTCCCCTTTCTCTGACTTCTCCTGCAATACCTTGTTGGCGTAATGGAGAATTTCCTGTTCGATATGTTTGATTTCAGAATATAGCTCATCGTAACTGGGTTTCTGTAGGCTGGCTTGTTGGTAGACAGCGAGCGCCTTGTAATCCTTGAGGAGTTCTTCGGGGCGAATTTTCATCACGCGAAGATTGAGAATAATTACCTTATAAAATAACCGGCATACTTCTTTGTGAAGGGCTTCCTCGGCAGCATCAAGGACCGAGCTGGGAACCTTGGTGATGTACTGGCAGCCGGATGAATCACCATTGGTAAAGCGGTTCTGTAGCCACCGCGAAAAGGGTGATACGAAAGGTAGAAAGAGTGCAATACCCACTAAATTGATAATTGAGTGGAACAACACCAGGGCGTACATGGGATCCTGTATTGACAAGGTATTGGTGATCAGGTGAAGCATTGGCACCAGTAGTGCAAATGCCACGACACTGGTTACTAGATTAAATATAAAGTGGGAGAGCGCTACTCTTCGTTTAGCCGCAAAGCCTTTCAGGCCGCCGATCAAAACCGTGCTGGTGGTTCCCAGATTTGCACCGATGACAATAGCTGCAGCGGTGGTGAGCGGTAACACATCTGCATGGATAGCGCTCAATACAATCATCATGGTGGCTGAGCTGGACTGAATTATCGCGGTAAAAATTAGGCCGCCCAGTAGAAATAGCAGCAGAGGGTAGTCCCGAAAAACGTCTGGCGAGACGAGCTCGCTGAGAAACCCCATACTGGTTTTCATTAGCTCTAAACCCATCAGTAATAGCCCAAATCCGAGCAATAATTTAGCTTGGGGGTGTCGGCGGTGTTCGGTGTGGATAAAAACGATACCCAGCGTCCCCAGAGCGAGTAGTGGAAGTGCATACTCTGTGAGGTTGAACTTGAAACCAATGGTGGCGACGATCCACCCGGTAAAGGTCGTACCCAGATTGGCACCAAAAATAATGCCAAGGGCATTGGACATTTTTAGAATCCCAGCGCCTACAAAGGCCAGCACGATAAGCCCTATCATCGAGCTGCTTTGAAGGCAGGCGGTGCTGATAACCCCCATCAGTACACCCCTAATAGGCGTGTTGGTGTATGTCCGGAGTAATCGTCGGAAGGAGTGGGTGCCAAGGGCGTGTAACGCCTGCTCTAAAGTCATCATCCCGAATAGAAAGATGCCAAGGCCCGCCGCTAATTCCCAAGGGTGAAATTGCATGATGAGGTTCTTTCTATCCCTGTCTGAATCAAGGTGTTATTAAGAGTTTAGAGGAAAATTTATAGGAGAGACAGAGTGATGATGGGGAAAACCTAAAGCAGGGAGACTAATGTTCAGTTGAGACAGGTAATGGGAAGAGATTGCTTACTGGTTGAGAGCTCGACCCTATCAGAGCCTCAAAGAGGCCCTGATAGGGTTAAGCCGGTATTATTTCCCTAGCGGTTTGAAGATCAAAATCAACTTGGGCAGTAGTGTCATTGAGCCCAGCAGAGCTGCAAGCATAGCCAGCGATGTGAGCAATCCGAAATAGACCGATGGAATAAAGTTGGACAGTGCCAGGATAGAGAAGCCGGCAATAATAGTGATTGCTGTATAGAACAGCGCCCGCCCAATACTGGCATGGGCTCGGTGCATGGAGGCACTGTAATCGTGGTCAATCTCAAACTCTCGTTTGAAGCGGGTGATGTAGTGGATGGCGTGGTCGACACCGATACCCACCGTGATGGCCGCAATGGTAATGGTCATCATGTCGAGAGGAATTCCGGCAATGCCCATGCCGCCAAGTACGACACCTGCTGCCAAAAAGTTAGGGAGGATAGCGATCAGGGAAATGGGTATTGACCGGAATAGCACTAGGAACATGGCCATAATACCGAGAAATACGGTGCCCAAGGTCATGATCTGAGAGCGGAAGAGGCTCTGAAGCATGTTGTTATAGAGCACTAACAGCCCTGTGAAATGTACTTGGTCTGCTTCAAAACCAGCTTCAGTAATGGCAAACTGATGAATTTTATCCAGCAGGTCTTTGCGATTTAGTTCGCTCTGGGTTTCGTTGACCCTTAGGGTGATCCGTGCCTGATTATGATCTTCATCAATATAGGGGTTGAGAAGAAGGTCAGCATTCTCTGGCGACAACATCTTGGACATAAAGGCTAGTTCCAAGTCGTTGAATTTGTGGCCAGACAGATCAGAAGCTACGTCGGTAACGGTGACCAGTGAACTCACTTTGCCAATTTCGGGCAGAGACTCCAAATAGACGTGTAGTTTTCTTAGATCTTCGACACCCGCACTGGTTAACCAGTAGCTAGCTTGAGCCGTATGGGACCCCTCTGACTCGTCGTCAGCAAAAGCGTCATCGCCAAAAGGATCATCAAGGTCTTCGTCGGCAAATGGGTCGCCATCACCATAAGAGTCATCGCCTGTTTCTGAGGCGTCACTTTCTGTAATATTGCTGGCATGGTCTATCGCAGGTGGCGCATCCAGAATAATGTCCAATGGCGTGGTGCCGCCTAACTTCGCGTCAATCACCGATAGCCCTTGATAGATTTCGGTATGAGAGCGGAAGTAATCGATAAAGCGGTTTTCTACTTGTAACTGGGAAATACCCCAAGCACTAGTCAGTGCTGCTAAAAGCGCCAAGCCAAGCACTAGTCCACCGTGTTTCTCTGTAAAACGCGAGAAGTAAAGTGTGAGCGCAGCAGAATTGTCGGCTTTGTCTGTATTTTTTCCCTTGCCCCAAATCATCATTCCAGCCGGGATAATGATGAATGACAGAACGAGGGCCAACAAAATACCCATCGTCATCATCCAGCCAAAGTCGATGACGGGGCGTATATCACTGACCACCAGAGAAACAAAGGCGACCACTGTTGTCAGTACCGTATAAAGGCACGGGCGTGCCATAGAGGTCACTGTATCTCGCACCAAATCCAGCTGGCTTCTGTCTGGCGCCTCACGGTGTAGTTCGCGGTAACGAACAATCAGGTGAATGGTTAACGCGAGAGTGATAATTAATAGCAGTGCAACAAAATTGGAGGAAATGACAGTGAGGCGCCAGTCAATCCAGCTGAGGTAGCCGAGTATAATTTCTACGGACAGAACACAGGTGACCAGCGGCAATATAACCCAGCGGAGTTGACGGAAAATAATCGCCAGGGTAATGATAATAAAGAGCAGGATGCCAGTACCAAAAATTTTCAGGTCGCTTTTAATAAAATCGACCATATCGGCAGTAATCATGCTAGGTCCGCCAAGGAACACCTCGGCCTGTCCTTTGAAGCTAGACATCTTTTCACGTATTTCCGCAACTCGGCGGTGCTCTTCTGCGGCGCGAAGTGTACGGTAGTCTAGGAATTCTTTGCTTATTCGTTCAAGCTCAATCACTTCTTCAGGGGACAAGTCTTCCGTGGCTCGTTTAATCCGCAAGGTATCCCGTGCTTGAACCAATTCCAGATATTTTTCATCTAGCTCCATTGTTGCCAGAATGGCCGTGGTTTGGCCATCTTTGCTGAGGATTAGGTCGCGGTAGATCGGGCTGTCGAGGAATTCTTTACGGGCTAGGTCGCGGTCGGTATCTGGCAGAAGCAGTGTGCGTGGAGCTTCTTTGAGTTGTGAGACGGAAATTTTTGGGCTGTACAGCAGAGGCACATTGAGTATGGATGTGACGCTGGCAACATCATCAATTTTTGCTAATTCCTCATGCATTTCATTGAGGGTATTAAGTGCGTTGTCATCAAACAGGTCGCCCTCGTAAGGGGTATAGGTGACCACTAGGAAATCACTGCTACCGTAGCGCATTAATGATTCACGGAAATAGGCCAGGCTGTCGTCGTTTTCAAGTGTCAGGGAATCTGCCGATGCATCAAGCTTGAAATTCGGCAAGCCGAAGGCCATGCCTATGGCGAGTAGTAATACCACCACTATTGAGGCGACAGGGCGACGCAAGATTAGTTTTTCATAGACTCCCAACAACCGTTTGGACATCTAGTAATCCCTCTGATTTTTATTATGAAAGGCGCGCATTATGACAGAAGATAAGAGGGCAGTACCATACTGATAATGTTCGTGCTCTTAACGGTCGATGTGGCCCAGAGCCCGGTCGGGGGCAATACAGTCCCGAACTCGTTGTTTCAACACTTTTGCTTCTGGAAATCCTCCATCCTGATTGCGATCCCAGATGACTTTATTGTCTAGGGTGATTTCAAATGTCCCTCCTTTATCAGCAGGTTTGAGAGACACCTCGCAAAGATCATCAGCAAAAGTCGTGAGTAACTCCTGAGCTAGCCAAGCTGCGCGTAGTAACCAGTTGCAGCGGATGCAGTAGAGGATAGAAATACAGGGTTTTGATGACATAAGGTACACTTCCAAAGCAGAAACGGAATAGTATTAACCGGGCCCAGAGCAATGCTAAATTAGTTGATAGCGACCTAATCAGCAGCTCTCAAGATAGCTTCCAGGCAAAAAATATGAAAGGTGTAATTCTCGATGCCGATAGCCTTGGTCCTGATGATGTGGATTTAGGGCCGGTCACTAGGTTGCCAGTTGAATGGACGCTATATGGCTCGAGCAAGCGAGAACAGGTAGCGGAACGTATAGCGGATGCGGCGATTGTACTGACCAACAAGGCGCCCATTGGAGCGGCAGAATTGGTCGCGGCCCCGGGCCTGCGTTATATCGGGGTCCTGGCCACGGGCACCAATGTGATCGATGTTGCAGCAGCTAGCGCGAGTAATGTATTGGTCAGCAATGTGGTGGGTTATGGCTCAGCCTCTGTGGTACAACACACTTGGGCTTTCATTCTAGCACTGACGACCCGGCTACCGGATTACAATGTGGCGGCCCTCGATGGCCGCTGGGCTGAAAGCCCATTCTTCTGTTTACAAGATTTTCCGGTGAGGGAATTAGCCGGTAAAACGTTGGGTATTGTCGGTTACGGCCAATTGGGCCGTGGGGTGGCAGAAGTGGGTAAAGCCTTTGGCATGGAGGTGAAGATCGCCTCGTTTCTTTGGCGGCATGGTGACGATCCAGAGCGGGTACCCTTCGATAGTCTGATTGCTACAGCCGACGTGATCAGTTTGCACTGTCCGCTCACCGAAGAAACGCGAAACCTGATTGGTCGTCGAGAGTTGGCCAAGATGAAAAGTACTGCGTTGCTGATTAACTGTGCTCGTGGCGGGATAGTGGACGAGCAGGCATTAGTTGATGCCTTGGAGGACGGTGTTATTGGTGGTGCTGGGTTCGATGTGCTGTCGGAAGAGCCGCCTATAAATGGAAACCCTTTGTTGAACCAGGAGGTGCCTAATCTGATTGTGACGCCTCACAGTGCTTGGGTGGCTCGCGAGTCTCGCCAGCGGCTGATTGATCAAGTGGCTGAAAATATTCAGGCATTCTTGGCAGGTAAGCCTTGCCGTGTAGTGGGGAGTTAAAGCGTTATGTTGGGTCTGATTCAGCGTGTTAGTTACGCCAAAGTGGTAGTGGAAGGTGAGGTCGTTGGGGAAGTGAATCAAGGCATTCTTTTGTTGCTCGGAGTGCAGCGGGAAGATACCGAAAGTAATGCTGGCAAGCTGTTGCACAAAGTACTTAACTACCGAATTTTTCCCGATGATGAAGGGAAAATGAATCTGAATGTGCAGCAGTCCGGGGGTGATTTGTTGATCGTGCCGCAATTTACTTTGGCTGCCGATACAGGCAAAGGGTTACGGCCCAGCTTTACGACTTCAGCGCCGCCGAATTTGGCAGAAACGTTGTATGACTACTTTGTTTCACGGGCTAAGCAGTACTCACAGGAAATGTCTGCCAGTCCGGCCATAGGGACGGGTCTCTTTGGCGCCAATATGCAGGTGACCTTGTGCAATGATGGGCCAGTGACTTTTATGCTTGAGGGCTGACGGCTTTGCTGGTTAAAGCCTTTCCTGACTAAAGACTCTCCTAGTTAAAGACCGAGCCTTTCTGTATTAAATCTCAAATGGCGTGTTCAGTTTTTTCTCTACTGGTACCTTGGTAAGCTGCACATACTGTGGAATACCATTTTTGTAGGGAGGGTAGTCCTCGCCTTGGATCAATGGTGCCAAATAGTCGCGCGCTTTTTGAGTAATACCGTAACCGTCACGCGTAATAAAACTGCGGGCCATTTTCTTTTCTACGTTGGCCACTTTTTCCAGAGGCACTTCACCAAGGCTCCAGGAATAAGTTTCGCCTTTGTTGCGCTCAATAGTGACCATGACTGAGTTTTTTCCCGCCAGTGCATATTCCACAGCAGCCCGACCTACAGCGTAGGCCTGTTCCACATCGGTAGCAGAGGCAATATGGCGCGCAGAGCGTTGAAGGTAGTCAGCCAGTGCCCAGTGGTATTTGTAGCCCAGAGCATGTTTCACCATACTGGCCAAGGTAGGGGCAACGCCACCGAGTTGTTGGTGGCCAAAGGCATCTTTGCTCATAGAGCCAGAGATTAAAGCACCGTCCGGATACTGAGCGCCCTCTGAAGCAACCACTACACAGTAACCGTGCTCCTTAACGACTTGTTCTACCTTGGCGATAAAGTCTTCTCGTATGAAGGGTATTTCCGGAAAGAGAATGATATGGGGAGGATCGCCTGCTTTCTCGGCTGCCAGTGCACTGGCAGCCGCAATCCAGCCTGCGTGACGCCCCATGACCTCGAGAATAAACACCTTGGTGGACGTTTCACACATGGAGGCGACATCGAGGCTAGCTTCCTTGGTAGACACTGCAACGTATTTGGCGACAGAGCCAAAGCCGGGGCAGTTGTCTGTAAAGGGTAAATCATTATCCACCGTTTTGGGGATATGGATGGCCTGAATGGGGTAACCCATTTGTTTTGATAACTGGGAAACCTTCAGGCAGGTGTCAGCAGAATCGCCGCCGCCGTTATAGAAGAAGTAGCCAATATTGTGAGCTTTAAAAACGTCGATCAAACGTTCGTATTCGGCTTTGTTTTCTGTGAAATCTTGTAATTTGTGGCGGCAGGAGCCAAAGGCGCCCGAGGGGGTATGGCGTAGTGCGGCAATGGCGCTCGCAGATTCTTTGCTGGTGTCGATCATATCTTCGCGCAGCGCACCGATAATTCCGTTGCGACCGGCGTACACTTTGCCAATCTTATCTTTGTGCTCACGTGCAGCCTCTATCACTCCGCTGGCGCTGGCATTAATGACCGCTGTTACACCACCGGACTGGGCGTAGAATGCATTCTTTTTTGACATTGTTTGTCTCGACTCACCACCCTTTTTAAAGTGCGCGAATCATACTGGAAAGTGCTGTAAATTTCATTTTTATGTCATTTTTTGTGTTTAGCCGAACCGTTTTCAATACCAAGGGTTGCATGGTGGTGAAATTAAGCTATGTTGTTCTCGGCACAGACATCTGCTTTAGTAAGCGCGAGGAGTTTGTTACTAAGGCACAGCTTTAAAGGGAATAGTTTTTACAGGTCATCAACGACAATATGCATATTCATATATTAGGTATTTGTGGCACTTTTATGGGGTCGCTGGCTCAGCTGGCAAAGGCTTCAGGTCATCAGGTATCAGGCAGCGATACTAACGTCTATCCACCTATGAGTGCTCAGCTTGAGAAAGCGGGTATTGAATTGACGGAGGGTTATGACCCGGCACAATTCAATCCGTTGCCAGATTTGGTGGTCATCGGTAATGCGTTGTCTCGGGGTAACCCGGCGGTGGAATATGTTCTGGATAACAGGATTCCTTATACTTCTGGCCCTCAGTGGCTGGGAGACTATTTCCTCAGAGAAAAATGGGTGTTGGCTGTGGCGGGCACTCATGGCAAAACGACCACCTCCAGTATGTTGGCCTGGATTCTTGAATACGCGGGAATGAAGCCCGGTTTTCTCATTGGTGGAGTGCCGAGCAATTTTGAGGTTTCAGCCCGCTTGGGAGATTCGCCATTCTTTGTGGTAGAAGCAGATGAATACGACAGCGCTTTTTTTGACAAGCGTTCCAAGTTTATCCACTACCGCCCCCACACCGCCATTCTCAATAATCTGGAGTTTGATCACGCTGATATTTTTGCTGATCTCAATGCCATTCAAACTCAGTTTCATCACTTTGTACGGACTATTCCTGGGAGGGGGCTAATTGTGGCGCCAGCCGGTGATGCCAATTTACAAGAAGTGCTTAATCGAGGCTGCTGGTCAGAATTACAGGGCCTTGGTGAAAATAGTGATTGGTCCATGGCCCTCACCGAGGAAGATGGTTCCGTTTTTTCTGTCAGTTTTCAGGGGGAAAGGCAGGGTACCGTGCGCTGGGGACAAACTGGAACACACAATGTTGCCAATGGCTTGGCCGCTATTGCCGCTGCTCGGCATGTGGGTGTGAAGCCGGTGTTGGCTTGTGAGGCGCTTTGCCAATTCAGTGGTGTGAAGCGCCGTATGGAGAAGCTGGCCTCGATTAATGGTGTGGTTGTTTACGATGACTTTGCTCACCACCCTACGGCGATTGCCACGACTCTAGAGGGGCTGCGTAACAAGGTGGGCAGTGAGAAAATTATTGCGGTCATTGAGCCGCGCTCCAACACCATGAAACTGGGTATTCACAAAAGTCAGTTGGCTGACGCTACCGCTCTGGCAGATCAAGTATTGTGGTATCAGCCCGATAATATCGGATGGTCTTTGGCAGATGTGGTGGGCAATGGTCCGGTTCCTGCGGAGGTGTTGGATGATATTGATGCCTTGGTTGATCATACTGTACAAAAGGCCGGGAAACTGACGCATATCGTCATTATGAGTAATGGTGGTTTTGCCGGGTTTCATGGCAAGCTGGTAAAAGCTCTGGAGGAACGAGCCAATGGCTGATTTTAATCGCGCAATTACACTGGCAATGACAGGGGCTTCCGGTGCCCAGTATGGCCTGAGGTTACTGGATTGTTTAGTTCAGGCTAATTGTCAGGTTCAGTTTCTGATTTCCGACGCTGCTCGAGTAGTGGTCGAAACTGAGACAGAGCTGGAATTACCGAACGATGGCAGCCTGGAAGATTTTCTGACACTAAATTTTGATGCCGAGCCGGGACAAATTGTGGTCAACAGTGCCAGAGATTGGTTTTCCTCGGTGGCTTCTGGCTCTGCCAGCCCGACATCCATGGTTATTTGTCCGGCCAGTGGGGGCACGCTTTCGGCGATTGCCTGTGGCGCGAGTAATAACCTCATTGAGCGGGCTGCTGACGTGGTTATTAAGGAAAAGCGTCAGTTGATTGTGGTGCCTCGTGAAACACCATTATCAGAGATTCACCTCGAAAATATGCTTAAGCTGGCGCGATTGGGTGTCACGGTATTGCCGGCTATGCCCGGCTTCTATCAAAACCCGGAAACCATCGACGATCTGGTGGATTTTGTGGTGGCACGGATTCTAGATCATCTGGGCGTTGAGCAGAATCTGTTGCCCCGTTGGGGTAGTTAGCTGGCCTACGTGTAAACAATCGGCTCTGGGTTGGCTATGCCTGTACAAGGGAGTGGTTGGTGGAAAATATCAAAGAACTTTTTATATTACTGATACTTTTACTGGCTGTGATGGTTTGGTCCTGGATAGCCCCTTTCGACAGATTGACCTGGTGGTTAGAAGCCATCCCCGTGATTATTGCACTGCCCGTACTCTGGTATACCCATGAAAGTTTTCCACTGACCCGTATTAGTTATTATTTGGTGTTTATCCACGCTGTTATTCTGGTGGTGGGTGCTCACTATACCTATGCAAGAGTGCCACTGGGATTTTGGTTGCAAGATTGGTTTGACTTATCCCGCAATAACTACGACCGAATTGGTCATCTCGCCCAAGGCTTTATACCTGCCATTTTGGCTAGGGAAATTTTGTGGCGAAAAAAAGTTCTGAATTTAGATCATCAAGGCTCATCAGCAGATCACCGAGGTGGGGGCTGGCTGTTTTTTTTGGTGACCTGTTTTTGTCTGGCCTTCAGCGCATTTTATGAACTTATTGAGTGGTGGACTGCTGTCATCGGTGGTGACGGATCCCTGGAATTTCTTGGTACCCAAGGTGATGTCTGGGATGCACAATGGGACATGATGTCGGCATTAATTGGCGCTGTGGCAGCCCAGTTACTATTGGGGAAATGGCACGACCGACAAATGGCGGAGGTGCGCTAAGACATTTCGGAACACCGGCTATACAGAGGTTTGAGTTTATATCCGTTGATACCAGTTAACACCATGCTCATCTTGATCGACGCTCAACATTCCTCTATCTATCAGACAGTGTAAGTGTGCATAGCTCTCTCCAGTTGCCAGTACTAGTGTGGAGTGAGTAATTTTTGATTTAAATATGAGCGGGAAAAAATCGACCACACGTTTTGGAGTGTCAGCATTTTCGTGGATAATCTGAAGGTCTCTTTCATGATCATCTGTCAGTTTTTGTAAACGCTGTGCCGCACCCTTAAAGGGTAAGCCGTGGGATGGCAGTACCAAGGTGTTCTCGGGAATGATCGATTTTAGCTTGTGGCATGAACTGATCCAGTCCTTAAGGGGATTGCCCAAGGGTTCAATGGGCCAGACACTCACATTGGATGAGATCGTGGGTAGTAGTTGGTCGCCGGAAATAAATAATTCGAGTTCGGGGCAAAAAAGGCATGCATGTTCCGGTGAATGACCTTCGCCCATCACTATCTGCCATTGATGATTGTTAACCGTAAGCGTGTCGTTGTCCTTCAGGCGATGATAAATAGTTGGCATACCACGAATCAGGCTACTAAAAGCACCGAACTTTGAGCGGTAGTAATTCAACTGCTCTTCATTCAATCCAGCGGCGTGATAGAACGCAACGGCTTCATCGGGTGCTTCTCGGTTGCTGTCCTCCAGCAGGATCCGACAATACATGTATTCACTGCGCGACATCCATAGATCTGCACCACTACGACGGCAAAGCCAGGCGGCCAGTCCGATGTGATCAGGGTGCATATGAGTGCCGATAATGCGCTTGATGGGTTTTTCGCTGGACATCGTCTTATAAAGTGATTCCCAGAGATCAGTGGTGGCATCGGTGGCTAGACCGGTGTCTACAATGGTCCAGCCATCGTCTTCTTCCAGTACCCAAAGATTGATGTGGTCGAGCTTGAAGGGTAGAGGCATTCGCAACCAGTAAACGCCCGTTGCTATCTCTCTCAGCACCCCCAGCTCAGGCGGTTTAGAATAGGGGTATTGTGGTTTGGATGCAGTCATGGGCTTACGTTAGTCAAAGAATGGAAGGTGACGCATGATAGCAGAGTAGTTTGGCTGTACTGTTTACCCGGTGCTTGTAACCCCGCGCTTTTAACCCAGAGTCTTCTGTAGCCATAGTGATATGGCTTCTATTTCCTCTATGCAAATGGCATGTTCCATGGGAAATGACTGATAGCGAGGTTCAAATCCCATCGCGGTTAAATATTTCATACTGTTCTGGCCGTGAATTTCCTGGACGACGTGGTCATTGGTGCCATGGAATATTTGGATTGGTATCTGTTGGTTGGCAGGATGAACCTCAATAGAATTGACGGTAGCGAAATAGGTAGATAGTGCCAATAATCCGGCCAGCGGTTTGGGGTAGGTCAAGGCTGCCTGGTAGCCAACGGCACCACCCTGGGAGAAACCGGCGATAACAACGTGCCGGCTCTCAATGCCCCGTTCGAGTTCCCGGTCAATGAGTGCTTGTACTGCGGCGGCAGATTGTAGTAATTGGGCTTCATCCACTTTTCGGTCGATGTCCATTTCCAGAATATCGTACCAGGCGGGCATGATAAAGCCGCCGTTAATTGTCACCGGAATCTCCGGTGCATGGGGAAAGATAAACCGAACTGCCAGCGGTTCTGGTAGACGAAGCTCTGGCACCACCGGCTCAAAATCATGTCCATCAGCGCCCAACCCGTGAAGCCAAATGACGGAGGCCTTGGCGGGTGTGGACGGCTCAATTTCAACACAGGGCAGGAGGTTCATAGGCTAGGACTTACCTTGATTTCGATGAATGGATTATATCGGCTACCTGGCACAGGCAGTAAGGAATTTGTTAATCTAGCGTTTTGAAACCAAACGTTGAAGCCTAACCGTGACACCAACTTTTGAAGCCAACCCCTGAATCCAGCTGTTGATACTATGTTGCCGATACTCTATTCATTCCGTCGTTGCCCCTATGCCATTCGTGCTCGGATGACATTGAAGTATGCTGGTGTACAGGTTGAGCTACGGGAAATCCTGTTGCGGGAAAAACCGCCTTCTATGCTGGCAGCATCAACCAAGGGTACGGTTCCTGTGCTGGTGTTGCCTGAGGGTTCAGTCTTGGATGAAAGCTATGATGTGATGCGCTGGGCGCTAGATATTAACGATCCATGTCACTGGTGGAATCCGGGGTTGGCTTCTGAGGTAAATACTCTGATTGAACAGAATGACTTCTCATTCAAAGCCCATTTAGACCATTACAAATATGCCGATCGCCACCCCCAGCACTCGATGGAATATTATCGTTCTCAGGCGGAAAGTTTTCTGGAAGTACTGGAGTACAGATTAACCGCTACCCCGTTTTTACTGGGTGAGACGATAGGCTTTGTTGATGCAGCGATATTGCCATTTATTCGTCAATTCGCCTCTGTGGATAACGCCTGGTTTGAGCAGGCGCCTTATCCGCACTTACAGAACTGGCTAGCGTATTTTTTGAATTCAGACTTGTTTCTGTCGGTGATGGAAAAATATCCAGTTTGGCATGAAGGGGCGGCTATACAGTCATTCCCTAAATAGAAAACCAATTTTTTACTGCTAGGTAAAACCATGTTCAGGTTTCGGAAAGGCACCTGAGCGCACCTCGTCAGCATAGGTCTTGAGTGCTGAGCCCACATCACCACTTTCTGCCAGGAAATTTTTGGCGAAGGCAGGGAGTCGGGGTGAGAGCCCCAGCATATCGTAAATCACTAGTACCTGGGCATTGGTGTCCGGGCCAGCGCCGATACCAATAACAGGTATGTGCAATTCTTCAGTGATTTGCTTGGCAAGGGCTGAGGGCACACATTCAAGCACGAGGATGTCGATACCCGCGTCTTCTAGCAAGTGAGCATCACGAATCATTTGCATAGCGGCTTCATCGTCGCGGCCCTGAACCCTGTAACCACCCAGTTTATTGACAGACTGAGGAGTAAGACCGAGGTGCCCGCATGTGGGTATCCCCCGTTCGGTAAGCATTAATACCGTTTCTTCAAGCCAGGCGCCACCTTCCAGTTTTACCATGTTTGCGCCAGCCTGCATCAACAGGGCCGCATTTTCCATGGCTTGCACTTCAGTGGCATAGGCCATGAAAGGCATGTCAGCAATAACCAGCGATTGACGGTTGCCGCGACATACCGACTGAATATGATAAATCATGTCATCCATAGTGACAGGCACGGTACTGTCGTGCCCCTGAATAACATTGCCTAGCGAGTCACCCACCAGAATTACCTCGATACCTGCCTGCTCTATTAGCCGAGAAAAAGAGGCATCGTAGGCGGTGATCACCGGAAATTTTTCGCCCTTTTCTTTGAGTGCATTCAGGGTATTGATGGTGACTGTTTTCATGAGCCTCATTCCTGTCAGAGGTGGGGGCGGGGATTGTAGTAGTGACGTCCTGACTTGATATTGAGTAAATATTCAACCAAGTTCTGGTAGTCCTGTTCACTGTTAGCCAAATCAATGTCGGTAGCGTTAACAATCAATAGTGGCGCATCATCGTAATAGTAGAAGAATCGAGTGTAGGCATCGTTGAGCTGGCTGAGGTAATCGGCATCTATCGATTTCTCTGCCTGAATTCCACGGCGTTGGACTCGGTCGAGTAATACGTCTGTAGATGCCTGCAGGTAGATCACGAGGTCTGGCCTGGGCGCATCAATGGTGAGTTGTTGGTAAACCGTTTGGTAGAGCTTCAGTTCTTCATCATCCAGCGTCACTTGGGCAAAAACTTGATCCTTCTCGATCAAAAAGTCAGAGACCCGAACTTGCTGAAACATATCACCTTGACGAATTTCTTGAATTTGTTTGGTTCGCTGGAACAAAAAATATAATTGGGCAGGCAGTGCCCCGGCTCGTCGGTCCTGATAAAAGCGTTCTAGAAAAGGATTTTCATCCGCTTTCTCCAGAAATGTTTCACAGTTGAAGCTGGTAGCCAGCCGCTTCGCCAATGTGGTTTTTCCCACACCAATGGGGCCTTCCACGGCAATAAAGCGGGGTACGTCATCGTCCTTAGGGGCCAAAGTCTGATCGTTAGCCAGTTGTTCCACGGATGCCTCCTTGTGAGTGGCGAACGATACCTTCTGGTGGGCAACTTTCCAAGAGCTCTGCCAAAGAGATTCCATCGGGCAATACGAGCTGTGGGGCTATATCGGCCAATGGAAACAGCACGAAATTGCGTGTTGCCATTTCGGCGTGAGGTATACGTAGCTCTGGGAGGTCGATCACCTGATTTCCGTAGAGCAGAATATCCAAGTCGAGCGTTCGGGGACCCCAGTGTTCTAGCTTGACACGATGGTGGGTACTTTCTATCCCTTGCAGTGCTTTTAGCAGAGGAAGCGGAGGTAATGTGGTTTCCAGTTTGGCAACACCATTGATGTAATCGGGCTGGTCGGCGGGCCCCATTGGAGGGCTGCTATACCAAGGTGAAACAGCGGTGACATGGGTGTCCGGTAGTGCTTCCAGTTCAATTATGGCGCGCAGTACCTGCTGTTGTGGATTGTCGAGGTTGCTACCCAGTGCGATATAGGCGGTTTCAGTCATGAGCAGGTTTGGATGACGGCGTCTTCTTTCGTCGACGGCGACGCTTATTTTTCGGTTGCTGTACCGATTCAGCCATAGCCTGTCGTTTGTCCTCATCTACGTCCTGAAATTTGGTCCACCAATCCCCTAGTCCTGGTTCGATTTCCCCAACATCTTCACGTAACAGGAGGAAGTCATAACCGGCACGGAAACGCTTGTTCTCCAGTAGACGGAATGCCTGGCTACCTGCACGACGTGGTAAGCGTAGTTGTAGCTCCCAAATTTCCCGCATGGGGAGGGTGAAACGGCGGGGAATAGCCACTCGTTGGCACTGTCTGGTGGTGATTTCGCCTGCGGCTTGCTGGAGGGCATAGAGAGGTGGCGCGTCGCCTTGCTCAAACTGTTTACTTAATTCTTTTAGTGCAGGCCAGAGTAATGCAGCAAAAAGAAATGCTGGTGTAACCCGCATGCCACTACGAATACGTATGTCTGTGTTGGTTAGCGCTTTTTCAACAAACGGCAAATAATAGCCGGGATCGTTAGCGAGGGCTTCTTCCGTGGCTGGAAACAGAATGCCGAAAAGCTGATATTGGCGCAGCAAATGAAATGTGACTAAGGCGTGGCCGTTCATCAATAGTTTGAGGACTTCATCAAATAATCGTGCTGGAGGAATGTCAGCCAGTAGGTTATGAACCTTGGTGATCGCAGCTGCAGTGTTGTCTTCTATTTGAAACCCCAGCTTGGCCGCAAAGCGTATAGCTCTTAGCATTCTTACAGGGTCTTCTCGATAGCGCTCAACCGGGCTGCCGATAATATGTATTAGCCGCTGTTCTATATCGGGCAGACCATCGGCATAGTCGTAGATGCTGTTATCTTGGGGATGATAATAGAGCGCGTTCATGGTGAAGTCGCGGCGGCTGGCATCGTCGTTGATCGAACCAAAAATATTGTCGCGTAATAGCATGCCTTTAGAAGAACGACGTGAGTCATCACGGTTGTTTTTCTTGTCAGTGTGATGAGCGCGGAAGGTGGTGACTTCGATGATTTCTGACCCCATCCTTACATGGACGATCTGGAACCGGCGTCCAACAATACGCGAACGCCTAAAGAGTTGGTTGACTTGTTCAGGCGTGGCATCAGTTGCCACATCAAAATCCTTGGGTTTTAGCCCCATCAATAGGTCACGAACACAGCCGCCAACCAGAAAGGCTTCATAACCATCGCTGCTGAGTTGCTCGACCACCTTTCTTGCGCCAGCACTTATTTGCTCGGGAGAAAGTGGATGCTGCTCGGAGCTAATAATATGAGGTTCGTTGACTGCGGTGGGGCTGCGTCTCCTGAACATTTTAGAGAGTTTTTTTAGCATGTTTGTGCTGCAAATGCCCAATACTTAGAAAGGGGCAATTCTAGCACAGCGGAGTTGAAAAGACTTTCGGTACAGGTGGTTGGGTGCAGGTGGTAAGTGGAAGGTATTAGATGGGTGCCGGGCTCGCAATAAGCAGGCATTAAAAAAGGAAGCCCGTAGGCTTCCTTTATATCCCATACGCCATCGAGTCGCGAGATCTACTCCCCATATCAACCAGATTAGCAATCCATCCAATATTATTTTTATTATTTATTGTTATTAGTTTTAGCTATTGTTACAACATGAATAGCAGGAAGTATGCCAACACGTTAAAAACCATAAAAAACATGTGGTTATGTATTTTCCACCACCTTTATTATGTTTTAATTAAGCATAGTGATACCAATCTACACGTATGTCGGGTTAGAAAGTAACAGTAGGCAGCACTGATCTCAATGTACCTTTCGGCGGGGGATGCCCAGTTTCTGGCGTCGTTCCCACAAGCATTTACGACTGATACCCAATTTTTGAGCAAGTTCGGTTTCGCTCATGGCTTCCTGATTCTCCAAGACAAATTGAGTGAAATAGTCTTCCAGTGATAAGCCTTCGGGTGGATCTGAGTTTATGTGCCTGATATTGCTTGAGCGGGAGGCGGCTGCTCTTTCATTCACGCCCTCTTTAGCCTTTTTATCCAGGTCTACCAGTGACAGGTCGATACCCAGTAGATCGTGGGTAATTCGCTCGTTGTCATCGCAGAGAATTGCTGCTCGCTCCAAGGAGTTTTCCAGTTCACGAATATTCCCCGGCCAATCGTAGGTGGTAATCGCCCGAATGGCATCTGGTGCCAGCTCAAGGTGACGTTTATTCAGTTTTTTGTATTGTTTTTTTAGAAGCACATCAGCTATTTCTAAAATATCGTTGCCCCGTGAGCGGAGAGGAGGCAAGTCCAGATTGACCACATTGATTCGGTAGAATAGATCTTCCCGAAACAGATTCTTTTCACAGAGCTTTTTTAAATTGCGGTGGGTGGCGGCTACCAAGCGAATATCTACCTTTCGTGATTTTACCGAACCAATGGGGCGTACTTCTTTTTCCTGTAGTACACGAAGTAGTCTGGCCTGTGCTTCAAGTGGCAGTTCTCCTACTTCATCTAAAAACAGCGTACCTCCATCCGCGGCGGCAACCAGCCCCTTGCGTGCGTCGGTCGCACCGGTAAATGCGCCTTTCTCATGGCCAAATAGTTCAGCCTCAATGAGGTTTTCTGGAATAGCGGCGCAGTTCACACAGATCAGTGGATGTTTGGCTCTCCGGCTTTCATTGTGAATAGCAATGGCGGCCAGCTCTTTACCCGTCCCTGTCTCGCCATGGATTAACACGGTAGCGTCCGTTTTGGCGACTTTGTGCAGAATGTTAAAGACGTGTTTCATCGCTGGGCTGGTGCCGATCATTCCTCGGGAATGTGGCGAGGGGGTTTGACCATCCCTTGGCACTTTGGGGCTGCTAAGGATACGTTTAACACGGGCGAGCAATTCATTGTGGTCAAAGGGCTTGGGAAGATAGTCCACGGCACCGAGGCGCATGGTTTCAACCGCAGACTTCAGACTGGCGTAACTGGTCATAATTAACACGGGGACTCCCCCGGCCAGTTGAATAAGGTCTGTTCCAGGTGCTTCGGGAAGTCGAAGTGCGCTGATAATGAGAGAAAAGTCTGAGAGTTTAAATTTATCTAGCGCATCTTGGATACTGCGAGCCCCGCTTGTCTCATAACGGTTACTCTTGAGCAGTTTCTGGATAGAGATGCGAATGGCTTCTTCATCTTCGACAATCAGGATTTTATTCATAACTGGCCTGTAGCAGACTTATGCTGTTTATTCGGCAATGTGTGTGAATGTCGTGTTGCTAGGGCTCCTAGTGTTACCTCGATATCAGCTGGATGCAACCCTCTCCATCACTGGGGGTACTCGCTCGCGCCGCCAGTTTTCTGCCCCCCACACCAATAACTCACTACAATCTGCATGGATAAGTTCAGTGGGTGGAGGTAGACCAAGCCAATGCATAGCCGATATGAGATTGGCGGAGGCTGTTTTGGCATCAATCGAGGGCGTTAGGTTTTGCTTGCTAAGCTTTTGCCCATCCGCGTTGATTGCCACGGGTATATGCCCATATAGCGGTGTAGGAAGCGCCAGTAGCTGTTGAAGACAGATTTGTCTGGGGGTAGAGTCCAATAAATCGCTGCCGCGAATGACATGACTGATCTGTTGAAAGGCATCATCGATGACCACGGCTAACTGGTAGGCAAAAAGACCATCCTTGCGATGCAGCACTACATCGCCAACCTCATGTTTGATGTCCTGCCGCTGTTGTCCCTGAAAGATATCATTGAATGTAATCTGACTTTGAGTTGGCGCCTCTAGTCGTAGGGCTGAAGGTGCAGAGGGGTCTTTCAGTTTACAGCGACAAGGGTGAAGGCCACCTTGTTCTTTTAATTGCTGTCGGCTGCATTGACAGGGGTAGGTGACCCCCATATGTTGCAGTTTCTCGAGGGTTGCGAGGTAGGCTTCAGTGCGTTGGCTTTGATACAGAATCTCACCATCCCAGTTCAAACCATGCTGTTGAAGCTGTTGCAGAATGCCATCAGCAGCTCCAGGTAGTTCTCTCGGTGGATCGATGTCCTCTATACGTACCAGCCAGGTGCCATGGTGTGCTTTGGCCTCCAGGTAGCTGGCCAGCGCGCTGACCAAGGAGCCAAAATGTAGGGGGCCGGAGGGAGAGGGGGCAAAGCGCCCGATATAAGGGCATTCGGGCAGGAGTGCTGTCATGGTAATGCCGAGGGCGGCAGGTGCTGCCCCCGTAAACTGTTGGTTGCCGGTAAGTCCGTCGTTGGTAAGTTAACCGCCGGTAAGCTGCTTTTCTTTGATTTCATCAAGAGTCTTACAGTCAACGCAAAGGCTAGCTGTGGGGCGTGCTTCAAGTCGGCGAATACCGATGTCTACGCCACACTGATCGCAAAAACCATAGTCGTCGCTTCCGATACGTTCCATCGTGCTGTCGATTTTCTTAATCAACTTGCGTTCACGATCACGGGTGCGAAGCTCAAGGCTGAATTCTTCTTCTTGAGTAGCTCGGTCTGCGGGGTCAGGAAAATTGGATGCTTCATCCTTCATGTGGGATACAGTGCGATCCACCTCTTCCATCAGTTCCCGTTTCCAGGACAGCAGCATTTTTTTGAAGTGTTCTTTCTGCGCACCATTCATGTACTCCTCACCTTTCTTTTCGGTGTAGGGAGTGAAGTCATGGGCTGAGGCAACAGTAGTTGTTTCTGCGTTCATTGGCATGTGTTCCAGCACTCGGTGATTTGCGAGACCCGCGTTTATAGTGCCAGCGGGGAATTTTTTCAAGTAAAAAAATGCTATTTATCTTGTTATTTGTACAATTTACCCGTTTAAGTGATTTTTCAGGTTGTTATTCAGCATGTCATTTCGTTTCTATTGAGAGCGAACTCTATTTGATTGCAGAGTTAATAGCGCCATAATACCTTGCATTTTTTGACCTCATTTACATGGCATAAGGAGTGTGACTACGTGCGGTTAGCTGATCGAACTCGTCATTTGACACCATTTAAAGTGGTAGATTTTATTCAGGCTGCCGTTGAGCTTCAGGCTCAGGGTCGGGATATTGTGCGGATGGCTATCGGTGAACCCGGGTTTGCCACTGCCGGCCCTATTGTCGAGTCAGCAAAACAGGCCCTTGCTGAGGGCAAGACATTCTATACTCCCCCCTGTGGTATACCGGAGTTGCGCCAAGCTATCGCCGACTATTACCAACAGCGTTATGGCCTGACTATTGACCCACAGCGGATTATCGTGACAACCGGAAGCAGCGCTGCCTTGGGTATGATTTGCGATTTGCTGCTAAACCCCAGTGATGGTCTGCTAATGTCAGATCCCGGCTACCCTTGCAATCCAAACTTTGTACGTCGCCTTGATGCCGAACCACAGTTTGTTCCCGTAGACCCCAGTGGTAACTATCAACTTACAGCAGAGCTGGTGGCATCCCACTGGCAGGATAATACCGTTGGCGTGATGGTGGCATCGCCCAGTAATCCCACGGGTGAAATTATTAGCCGTGATAACTTGGCGGCGTTGTATCGAGAAGTTTCAGATCGTGGTGGAAATCTTATTGTTGATGAAATCTATCATGGACTGACCTATGGAAACGAGCCAGTCGCATCTATTCTAGAGATCACCGACGGAGCTTTTGTCGTTAATAGTTTCTCAAAATATTTCGGTATGACGGGTTGGCGGTTGGGATGGATGGTTATACCTGAGGGATTGACCGATACCATCAATGTGGTAGCCCAGAATTTCTATATTTCAAGCCCGAGTGTCGCTCAATATGCTGCCTTGGCGGCCTTTGAACCAGAAACCATTAGTATTCTTGAACAGCACCGGGACGAGTTCAAAAAGCGGCGGGATTTTTTGGTGCCTGCATTGCGAGAGCTAGGGTTTGGCGTCAGCCATGTGCCTGAGGGTGCATTTTATGTGTACGCCGATGTGCAAGCGTTCACTGACGATTGTGAGGCCTTTTGTTGGCACTTGCTCTATGAGCATGGTGTGGCCTGTACGCCAGGCACTGATTTCGGGCATCATCGAGCGAATCACCATGTGAGGTTTGCCTATACCGAGCCTCTGGATCGGCTGAAGCTGGGTGTTGAGCGGATAAGGCAAGCACTTAGTCAAGTCGCTTAGGTCAGTCACTGAAGTAGACTTGTTCAGCAACAGCTCAAATTAAGGCGCCCAAATGAAGATTAACCCACCCTTTAAAAAAGCGGTGCTATTGAATCGTTATAAACGGTTTTTGGCAGATATTCGACTTAATACTGGCGCAGAACTAACCATCCACTGTCCGAATACCGGTTCGATGAAAAACTGTTGGGCCCCAGAAACACCCTGCTGGTTTTCACGCTCCAACAACCCGAAACGCAAGTTGCCCGGTACCCTTGAAATCACCACAACCCCGGATGGGTTTTTAACGGGTGTTAATACCAACCGCCCAAATAAATTGGTTCGAGAAGCCATTGAAAATGGCACGATTGTCGAGTTGCAGGGTTATGAGAGTATTCGCCCAGAGGTGAAATACGGTGAAGAAAATAGCCGGATTGATCTACTGTTAAGCCAAGGTGAACGGCGATGTTATGTGGAGGTAAAAAATGCCACGTTAGGTGTGGGCAAGGGGTTGGTTCAATTTCCTGATGCCGTAACGACCCGCGGCACAAAACATCTACGTGAGCTGGCTGCTATGGTTGAACAAGGACATCGTGCTGTACTGGTCTTTTGCGTACAACACACAGGGGCTGAGTCTATTGGTCCTGCCGATGATATCGATCCTATCTATGGGATAACCCTGCGCAAGGCAATGGACGCCGGTGTCGAGGTTCTGGCCTATGGTTGCACGTTGTCTCCGTCAGAAGTTGTGATCGACCAGCGATTGCCATTTAACTGTCCATAGCTTTTTCAGGCCTTAAGGCATTATGACAGACCCAGAGATGAAGCTAGGTCGGCAGCCTCTTCAATAATTCCGGGCAGTGACTTGGCTAGAAAAGCGGGTGCAGCAAACAGCCCATGACTGCCCGCTTTGGTTAGGATTTTCCCAACTAGTCGTTTAATTTCTGTTTCATCCATCTCTGCTATTTCGGGCTTTTACAGGGCAAGTAAGCTGAGATCGTCAGCGACGGATAGGACATCGAAAAGCGTCACTGATGGCGCCGCTTGGGTGAATTTACTACGTGGTTGGCGGGGTTCTGTCTCTGGTTTTAAGTGATGAGTGATAGCTTGAGAAATGGGTTCAGGTATGCTCCAGCTTTTGAGTAAGGCAATGGTTATAGCTGCACTGGTATGGCCAAATATTTCATGCTCTTTGATCATCAGTTCTTGGTTGGAGGTTGGATATGCTCCCAATGCATTAAACTTGTCTAGATCGTCCATGAGTAGAATAAATCGACCAATTTCATGGAGAAGACCGGTTAAATAGGATTGCTCCGTGTTTAGTTTATTCAGGTGAGCCAACTTTCTTGATGCGACAGCTACCTGTAATGCATGGATCCAGAGGTTTCGGTGAAATTGCGTGCTGGGCGTAAAAATCTTGGAGAGCGAGATCAGGGTAATCAAAGACGACACTTGATCGACACCTATAACTTGCCACGGCTTGGTGAAGCGTTTCTATTTCAGTGCTGCCTCCCAGCGCTGCTGAATTGGAAAGCTTAATGATTTGAGCGGCAATGACCGGGTCTTTGGACGCCAGTTCGAGTACTTCTTCATAATAATCTGTTCCGTTTTTATCCAGCGCGAGTAATTGTGATGCGCTCACCGGAAGTACTGGCAGCTTGGCTCTATATGATCTGGAAGAAGACTTGTCAGCGGGGGGGCGAGGCTTTAGCATTCATATAGCGTGGGTATCTCGAACCGTAGGGATTACCTTATATAGGCGAGAATGATTCTATAGTGGTGGATGATATTTAGCCAATAAGCGCCTCGGCATGGCATGGCGCTGCCTATACGTAGTTGTCAGGCAAACAACCCTTTTAGCGCATCCAGTGATTTCTGACCTTTATCTTTGGCGACCTCTGGATTGCTGTCGCCAAATCCTTCCCGCTCTAGATCGTCCTGCGGCAGCTCATCCAGAAATCGGCTGGGGGTGGTGCTGAGGATTTCACCAAATTGTTTGCGCTTACTGGCCATGGTCATGGTGAGGGTTTGTCTCGCCCGGGTGATACCCACATAGGCAAGCCGACGCTCCTCTTCCAGGTTGCCTTCATCAATACTGTTACGGTGAGGAAGAATGCCGTCTTCCATGCCAATGAGAAAGACATGAGGAAACTCCAGGCCCTTGGCAGCATGGAGTGTCATCAGTTGGACTTTGTCATCGGCGGACTCTTCCTCCTGGCGATCCAGTAAGTCCCGTAATATGAGTTTAGCGATGGCATCTTGCATCTGGCCTTCATCGGCGCTTTCTTTTGTAATGGCTTCGGTGCTTTCTTGGTAACCCGCTTCGCTGTCATCTTCGCCTGCCACCGACATATCATCTTTTTGCAGCAGTTTTTTGATTTGATCCAGTAGGAAGTTGACGTTGCCCATGCGTTTTTCGGCCACAGCACCGCTGCTAGCATTTTGATGAAGCCAGCCTTCGTAATCGATGTCATTCACCATTTCACGAATGGCAGCAACAGCATCGCCATTGCTACAGCTGCGTTCCACATTTTGAACCCAATGCTTGAATCGCTGTAGTCGTTCCAGGTTTTGGGATGGGACTTGAGATTGCAGACCAACTTCATCGATGGCATCCATCAATGAGATGTGTCGCTCATTGGCGTAATGACCGAGCTTCTCCAGTGTGGAAGTACCAATCTGGCGACGAGGTGTATTGATGACTCTCAGAAAAGCGTTGTCGTCATCGGAATTCACCACCAGCCGCAAATAGGCCATGATGTCCTTGATTTCAGTGCGGGCGTAAAAAGAGGTTCCACCACTGAGGTGATAGGGCACAGCTTGAGTCTGTAATTTCATCTCAAGTAATTTGGCTTGATGATTGCTCCGGTAAAGAACAGCAAAATCGCGAAAATGGCAGTGTTTGCGCAGCTTCATATCCAGAATTTCATTTACCACCCGTTCCGTTTCCACCTCCTCGTTGGGGGTGCGAATCAATCGCAGCGGATCACCTGGGCCAAGTTCACTCCACAGAGATTTACTAAAGACATGAGGGTTGTTGTCAATGAGTTGGTTGGCCGCTTTTAGGATCAGACCGGTAGAGCGGTAATTCTGCTCCAATTTGATCACGTTTATCCCAGGAAAATCCTCGTTCAGTTGAACCAGGTTTTCTGGCTTAGCACCACGCCAGGCATAAATAGACTGATCATCATCCCCGACGACGGTTAGGGCGCAGCGCGTGCCCGCCAATAATTTCACCAGCTGGTACTGGGCGTGGTTGGTGTCCTGGTATTCGTCCACCAATAGATAGCGGATACGGTTCTGCCATTTTTCCAGAATATCCGGGTGGTCCCGGAACAGGCACGCAGGGATCAGAATCAGATCATCGAAATCCACGGCATTGTAGGCGCGCAGTGCCTGGCTATAGCGCTCGTAGACCATGGCGATGGACTGTTCGCCGCTATTCTCTGCTTGAGACAGCGCCTGAGCGGGTGAGCGCAGATCATTCTTCCAGCGGGAGATCTGACTTTGTGCAAGATCCAGATGGTCTGCATCCAGATCAGAACTTTTTAACATTAATTCTTTGAGCAGATTTTTAGCATCCTCGGCATCGAAGATTGAAAAGCCCCGTTTGAAGCCGAGTTGCTTACTCTCCCGGCGGATAATGGTAAGGCCCAGATTGTGGAAGGTGGAAACAGTCAGGCCGCGGGCCTCTTTGCCACTCACCAGCTTACCGGACCGCGCTTTCATCTCCCGGGCCGCTTTATTGGTAAACGTCACGGCAGCAATATTCCGGGCACTGATGCCGCACTGGTTGATCAGATAGGCAATCTTTTGGGTGATCACACTGGTTTTGCCGCTACCAGCACCGGCCAGTACTAACAATGGCCCATCGATATATTTAACAGCGGCTTTTTGTTGTGGGTTGAGGTTCTTCAAGAGTGCTGGCTATTCCGGGCTGCAAAAAGGCAGCGGATTGTAGCAGGGCGATAGACCGTCGCCAGCGCTATTACCAGTTTTTGCTAAAGTTCGGGTATTAACCAAAAACTCGATGCTATCCAAACACGCCATTCTAGCCAAATACATAGTCACCCGGCGCATCACGTAGCACGTTATAACCCGCTTTACTGGCCCCCATTGTTCGCTTGGGTACTTCGCCAATACTATGTTCATCTAGCCAATAATTCCATACGGGCCACCATGAACCCTGTTGGGTCTCTGTCGTTTCAGCCCACGTATCCGGATCAATGTATTTGTCCATAGGGTCGTGGGTTGCGAGCTGAAAGTGACGTCGAGGGTGTTCAGGGCCACAGACAATCCCAGCATTGTGCCCACCGTTGGTGAGCAAAAAAGTGACCTCTGAGCGTGTTAGCCCCTGAATTTTATACACAGATTTCCATGGCGCCACATGATCGGTAGTGGTGCCGACGACAAATAAAGGGGTCCGGATATCTTGAAGTGCTATGGGTTTCTCGTCGACGATATACTTGCACGAGGCGAGCTGGTTTTCCATAAACAGCTGTTGTAGATACCGGCTGTGCATATTGGCAGGCATACGGGTACCGTCAGCATTCCAGGCCATCAAGGCATTGGGTTGGGTATCTTGGCCAAGGTAATAACGGTCCACTGCGGGTTTCAGAATCATATCCTCAGCACGTAGGGCCTTAAAGGCATCTCCCATGCTGGAGGCTTCGAGGTAACCATCGGTCCACATGAGGCTATTGAGGAATGCCATTTGGCTGGAGCCTAGAAACCGTTTGATTTCTCCGGGTTCAGTGAAGTCCACCTGAGCGGCGAGTAAGGTAATACTGTTGAGAATATCATCGTCTTGGCGGGCAAGTGTGGCAGCACCAATTGACAGTAAGGTGCCACCAATACAGTAACCTACTGCATTGATTTTTGTTTTGGGCGCGATGGCTTTGACTGCATCCAGAGCGGCAAAAAGTCCTGATTTCAGATAGTTATCCAGGCAGAGTTCCCGGTCATCTTTATCGGGATTCTTCCAGGAGATCATAAAAACAGTTTTCCCCTGATCAACCAAATACTTTACGAGTGATTTTTCTGGCGTGAGGTCTAGAATGTAATACTTCATTATCCAGGCGGGCACGATTAATACGGGCTCTTTAATCACCGTTTTGGTTGCTGGGCTGTACTGAATGAGTTCCATTAACTCATTTTTAAAAATGACCTTTCCTGGTGTTGTCGCTAGATTTTCACCTACCTTAAAGTCACCCATCTCAGGAGTATTCTTCTTGAGTAATGACGCTTGAATGTCTTTATGTAGATTACTGATACCTTCTAGCAGATTGCGTCCTTTTTCATCCCAGGTGGTTTTTAGAACCTCCGGATTAGTGAGCGGAAAGTTGGATGGGGACAGTAATTGAAATATCTGCTCATTAATAAAATTAACGAGTTCAGTGTTGTCTGGATCCATGCCGGGAATATCGGTGGCCAGTTCCTTCAGCCAATCCATGGTGGCCAAATGGCCTCGGGCCAGCATATTAAACGGGGGCTTTTTCCAGAGCTCATGTTTAAACAATGATGAGGTTTGAGGCAGGGATTCATCGGATTTTTCTGTGACCGCCTTTGCTGCAGCTGCGGACAACTGCAACACTTTTTCCGCCAGACTTTGCAACAGTTGAAGGCGTCGAGCAGGCGCAAGGGCCAAGTGTCCCAGCCAGTCCGTGTAAGCCAGAATCAACTGCATGGGCGACATGCCGTTGGTGAGCTTGACGATACTTGCACGCAGTCGTGAGTCGATGTTGTCTACGGTTTCATCATCCAAGTTGGGTATTTTTTCAAGCAAACTATTCAGCATGCTATCTAGCTTAGGAATAAAGCTGGATGAGTCAGCATTGGTGTTCGTATCAGTGGTGTTATCAGTACTGGTGTCGGTAGAGTGGTCGGCCATGAAAGCATCCTCGCGTTATGCGGACTATAACACTCGTGCCTTTATAATTTCATGGCTGGGTGGCAATAAATCAGGGTTGGTTAACGGGTAAGTGTTATCCGGTATCCAAGTGCCTCTGTCAGATGATCAATGCTTAACCCAGTGCTGTTATCCAGATCGGCAATGGTGCGCGCTACTTTAAGAACTCGGTGAAACGCTCTAGCGGAAAGCCCGAGCTGTTGAACGGCCCGTTGCAACAGTGCTTTTTGGGGCTCGCTGAGTGGACAGTGCAGGATGACTTCCTGGCTCGACATGTGGGCATTGATCTTGCCCGCGCGATCCAGCTGATATTGACGTGCTGTTTGTACTCGTTGATAGACAGTGCCACTGCTGTCGCCATCTGTTTTACCCTCTACGAGCTTATCGCCGGGCAAACTGGGTACGTCTACCTGAAGATCAATGCGATCGAGTAGTGGCCCAGAAATCTTATCCCGGTAGCGACGAGTTTGGTCGGGTGTGCACCGGCAACGCTCATTGCCCTGATAACCACAGGGACAGGGGTTCATGGCAGCGATAAGCTGAAAAGACGCTGGGTAGCGTATTTGTGCATTGATTCGTGAAATCATTATTTCGCGAGATTCCAACGGTTCCCGCAAGGCTTCTAGGACTTTGCGGGGAAACTCCGGCAATTCGTCCAAAAATAATACGCCATGGTGGGCCAGAGAAATTTCACCGGGCCGTGGAATACTGCCACCACCCACCAGCGCTATAGCTGAGGCCGTGTGGTGTGGCGCACGAAAAGGAGGGTGTCGGACATGTTTTCGGAGACCGAGTCCGGCCACTGAATGAATAGCAGCTACTTCCAGCATTTCCCATGGCTGTAGTGGGGGTAATATGCCAGGCAGTCGGCTGGCGAGCATCGTTTTACCCGTGCCCGGCGGGCCGCTAAGCAGTAGATTGTGGCCCCCGGCGGCAGCGATTTCCAGTGCACGTTTTGCGTGATGTTGACCGACTATTTCATTGAGGTCTGCCGCCGGTGAGGGGTGTTCTGGAGCGGGGGGGCATGAGTGCTGGGCGAGGAGCTGGTTGCCATTGAGATGTGCACATACCGTGAGCAGGTGGTTGGCAGGGTAAACAGCTGTGTTATTTGCCAAGGCTGCTTCATCGGCATTGTCCATGGGCACAATTAGATCACGTTTGGCGCGCGCACAGGCGAGCGCTGTTGGCAGTACGCCATCTACTGCGCGTAACTCACCGGAAAGAGCCAGCTCGCCAATGACTTCGTAGTCATTCAGTCTCTCAGAGGGAATTTGGTTTGATGCGGCAAGAATGCCGAGCGCAATGGCAAGATCAAAGCGGCCGCCGCTCTTGGGAAGGTCTGCGGGTGCCAGGTTGACGGTGATGCGTCGAGCGGGAAACTCAAAATGAGCATTCAGCAGTGCGCTTCGTACCCGATCTTTGCTTTCTTTAACCGCCGTTTCCGGCATGCCGACAATGGAGAGACTTGGCAAGCCGTTAGTAAGGTGAACCTCCACCGTGACGGGTGGTGCATCGATGCCAGATTTGGCGCGCGTGTGAATAATGGCAAGTGCCATTGTTACCCTCCGTGGTGTTTGAGCAGAGAATCATTTCTCTGTGCTATCGGCTTCGCCGGATGTTCTGTTTCTCTCTAGGATCGTTTTTCTAATATAGAACGGGAGGCATTCCTGTCTACCCGTCTTATGGGTTGTTTTATTTGTCGCTAACGTGAGATTCCAATTCAGCCAGTTGTTTTTCCAGTGCCTCCAGTTTTTCTCTGGTGCGGGCCAATACGGCGCGCTGAGCATCAAACTCATCTCGGGTCACTAGATCCAGTTTATCAAAAGCTGCTTGGGCGGCAGTACGCATCTTTTGCTGAAACTCACTGCCTAGGGCTTCGGCCCCAGGTGTGATGACACTGTTTAGCTGATGCAAAAACTGGTTGAGTAACTCGTCTGGCTTCATTGATCGGTAGCTCCTTTAAAATAGCAGCTATTCTAGCCTGAATATTTTTTCATGCCGAATCTATTCTTTTTCTATCCCTTTTTGGTGCGTTACCGATTCGCATTATGGTTTTTTGCACCAAATTGAAGCACTGTTTTGGTGCGCGTGTTACCAAGCTTAGATAATACGGGAGCTTCAGGATTGTTGGCATGCCAAATGCATTATTCCTATCGAAACCATCTAATTGGTTACGTTTATAAATTTTTTTTGCTGTTGTTACTATTTCGGAGAAGCTTATGAATGCTTTTAACAAAACACTCGCTATAACGACTCTCGCACTGACCGTGCCGATGGTTGCCTCTGTTGCTACTGCCGCTGAAGTGTCAGGCAATGTGACGTTAACCACTGACTATAAGTTCCGTGGTATTTCTCAAAATGATACAGGCCCAGCCATTCAGGGTGGATTTGATGTGGCCTTTGAAAATGGTATTTATGTAGGGACCTGGGGATCGGTCGTTGATTTCCAAGATCCCGATGGTTCCGATGCTGATTTTGAGCTCGATTACTATGTGGGCTATGGCGGAAACATCAATGAAAACGTGTCTTACGACGTAGGGTATATCTATTACGATTACCCCGGGTCTGACGAAACCGTATTTGATCTTACTGGTAAACGTGATCTCGATTACCAAGAATTCTACGGTAGCGTTTCTTTTTCAGATTTTACTCTGGGAGCCGCTTACTCCGATGACTATTGGTTAGAAACAGGTGAGTTCTACTATGTCTACGGCGATTACAGTTTGAGCCTGCCACAGGAGTTTTCTCTCGATTTTCACTACGGTTATAACTCGTTTGAATTTGCCAGTGGTGACAGTAATCCCAAAGATGCTGAACAAGCATTTCTGAGTAACGATGAAGATAGTTATTCCGACTACTCCATTACGCTGAACAAATCTTATATGGGTGTTGATTTCAGCCTTAGCTGGATTGATACAGATCTTGATAGCAAAGATTGCTTTGATACCGATTGGTGTGACAGCTCTGTTGTCTTTGCCATTAGTAAAAGTCTGTAATTAAAAAGGGCTGTGCTCCCGATTGAGGGGGCACCGTAATATCTAAGGAGCAATGCGATGAAAATGATCACAGCAGTTGTTAAGCCTTTTAAGCTGGATGATGTGCGAGAAGCTCTCGCTGCTATAGGCGTGCAAGGCGTGACGGTAACAGAGGTAAAAGGTTTTGGTCGGCAGAAAGGCCATACCGAACTTTATCGAGGCGCTGAGTATGTGGTGGACTTTCTTCCAAAAGTAAAATTGGAACTGGCCCTAGCAGACGACATGGTTGACGGCGCCATTGAGGCAATCACCTCAGCGGCTAATACCGGAAAAATTGGTGACGGTAAGATTTTTATTTCGGATCTGCAAGAAGTGATTCGAATCCGTACCGGTGAAACGGGTGCTGAAGCAGTATAACTTCACATTTTATAAACAGGGGAGACTTGAATCATGAGTCCTGAAATTATTGAAGTAAAGTACGCATTAGACACGTTTTATTTTCTCGTGTGTGGTGCTCTTGTTATGTGGATGGCAGCGGGTTTTACCATGCTGGAGGCGGGGCTAGTTCGCGCTAAAAATACCACTGAAATTCTAACCAAAAACGTAGCGCTATATGCTGTTTCCTGCGTCATGTACCTATTGATGGGTTACACCATTATGTACGGCGGCAGCGAAGGCGGTATTCTGCCTGATTTGTGGTTTGGCAATAGCATTGCCAATGCTAGCGCAGAAGATGTACTTGCAAGCGGCGGTGAAACGTATTACTCCGGTGCTGCAGATTTCTTCTTCCAGGTAGTATTTGTTGCTACGGCTATGTCGATTGTATCGGGTGCTGTTGCTGAGCGGATGAAACTCTGGGCATTCCTGATCTTTGCTATCGCGATGACCGGCTTCATTTATCCTATGCAGGGTATGTGGAAATGGGGCGGCGGCTTCCTTGATGCTGCAGGCTTCCAGGATTTTGCGGGTTCAGGTGTGGTGCATCTGTGCGGTGCTACTGCTGCGTTGGCCGGCGTGTTGTTACTCGGTGCACGTAAAGGAAAATACACGGCAGATGGTCGTACCAATGCGATTCCCGGTGCCAATATGCCGCTGGCAGCCATTGGTATGTTTATTCTTTGGATGGGCTGGTTTGGTTTTAATGGTGGCTCGGAGTTAAAAGTGTCTGATATTGGCGAAGCCAATGCAGTTGCCGATATCTTCGTCAACACCAATGCGGCAGCTTGCGGTGGTTTGATTGCAGCATTGCTTCTTGGTCATATCCTGTTTGGTAAGGCTGATCTGACCATGGCAGTGAATGGTGCTTTGGCTGGTTTGGTTGCTATTACCGCTGAACCACTGGCGTGGGGCGCTATTGGCGCCACACTGATTGGTGCTGTAGGTGGTGTTATTGTTGTCTTTTCAGTAACGACCATGGACAAGCTGAAAATCGATGATCCTGTGGGTGCTATTTCTGTCCACGGTGTGGTCGGTATCTGGGGCTTGTTGGCGGTATGCCTCTCTGGAAACGAAGATGCGACTCTAGTGGGTCAGCTCACCGGTATTGGTGTGATCTTCGCCTGGACCTTTGTCACCAGCCTAATTGTTTGGGCTGCCCTAAAAGCTGTTATCGGTATTCGGGTAGGTGACCAGGAAGAGTATGAGGGTGTAGATTCCTCGGAGTGTGGCATTGAGGCCTATCCTGAGTTTGCTAGCACAAAGTAATCTCTCCACCATTTTCTCACTTTTTATCTCCACTTTTAGGGGCTGGTCTTAAGACCAGCCCCTTTTTTTAACAACAAAAAACGACGGTTCCTGGTGATCATTCTGGGGGGGTGGCTCAGCGCAGCTATTCAGGAGTACAATTCACTGACGGGACCAGTATTTTTTTCGCAGGTCCCCTAGAAATAATGAAACGTATAAGGTAGTCATATGAAGCTTATTACAGCCGTTGTAAAACCCTTCAAGTTGGACGATGTTCGTGAGGCACTTGCTGAGGTTGGCGTACAGGGTATTACCGTCTCTGAGGTGAAAGGTTTTGGGCGCCAAAAGGGCCACACTGAGCTTTATCGTGGTGCAGAATATGTAGTGGATTTTCTGCCCAAGGTTAAGCTGGAAATTGCTATTGATGATGACCAAGTTGACACCGTCGTAGAGGCCATCACAAAATCAGCTCATACCGGTAAGATTGGTGATGGGAAAATCTTTATCACCACGCTTGAAGAGGTTATCCGTATTCGTACCGGAGAGACCGGTAGCGAGGCGGTATAGTGGTGTATAAGTACCTCTGTTGGTGAACGCACGTACTTTTCTAACGGACTAGCGTTCACTTAATAAATAGCACTGTTCCAAAAAGTCACGACACCCCTGAATATCATTGAGACTGCTTTCTTCCACAATGACCATGTGGGGGTTAGCGGTCTTCAGCGCTTTCACATATAAACCATCACTGTTGTCGATCTGCTGGTTAGTGGTGTCATAAATAGGGGTGGAGCCTGCGCCACAACTGGGTGAGCGCGATTTTACAATATAAGCACAGAACGCTTGGCATTGGGTGCTGGAGAGCTGTTTGGCGGTGGTCTCCAATGCGTTAGTGACGTCAAGATCACTCTGCTCAACACCCAGTGCACGGATTTCTTCTTGGGTTTTTACTAGCTGAACCGGTGGGCGTGGTATACCCAATCCTGCTTCAACTTCCGGGCAAATAACCTGTAAATCTAACCAAGGAGACAATTCATCATTGATGAGTTGATGGTATTTATCACCACCATCGTAACGCACACGTTCTCCCACCAAGCAGGCACTGATGCCAACCTTGGGTTGCTGCCTACGCTGTTTGGTTAAGTGAATAGCGGAAAGGTCGCTCATGGTTTGTCTCTTTGCTTAAGGATTGTTTCTTTACTTAAGGTTTTTTACTTAAGGCTCAGCTCTCTACTTAGGGGTTAATAATCAAGTCGAACTGAACTTGAATATTATCGCTATAGGTAATTTGGTCAGGCAGGTAGGTGCCTGGACGTGAAGGAGCCGCCCGCATCATTTGGGCGTCGGCCATAGAGGCCTCTTTTGCCATACCTTGGTAAATTGGGGTGTTGCGATGGTAGTCAATACGCACTATGGGTCCCAATTCCGCACCGTAGGCTTTGGCCAAAGCTGCCGCCTTGACCTTTGAGTCTGAAATAGCCAGCAGGTGGGCCGAATGAATATGCTCATCCATCTTACTGTTGTCGTAGCGGATGTTGTCTATACCCTCCAGGCGTTGTTCGAGTGACTGGTCCATCACGCCGGTCAGTTTTGTCATATCGTGTAGTGTTACCGAGAGTGTCCGTGTCGCCTCATAACCGGTAAAGCGTCGAGTTCCACTGAGGTGTTCATAGCGAGGGTTGAGCCTGATGGTAGAGGCAATAATGTCTTCCTGCTTCACCTTCATGTTTTTGAGCGCATCGAGAAAGTTGTTTACTCGGTCATCCACATCTTTTTTTGCCGCTTTGCCCGATGTATGTGTTGCTCTTACGCTGAGGTTCACGATAGCAATATCTGGTTTTACTTTAATCTCACCAAAACCATTGGTGGATATCAGTCGTCTATTGGGGTCATCGTGCGCTTGGCAGGCTAGTGTGAGGAGAAGTAGGGGAAGGATGAATAGCTTATGCACAGTAAATACTCCATGTGTCCGTGGTTATGAAAGTGTTAGAGCTGTAATGGGCCAAAAAGTTTAGTTAATTTATAGATAATAGAGAAAAAATGTCTTGAGCGGCTCTAGGTGCGGTTGATGGGGTATCAACGACTACGTTGTTCAATCGTCATTCTTTTTCTGGGCACGAGGGTGTGCCTTGTCATAGACCTTGGCGAGATGCTGAAAATCTAGGTGGGTATAGATTTGGGTTGTAGAGATATTGGCGTGTCCCAGTAACTCTTGAACGGCTCTTAGATCACCACTGGATTCCAGTAGATGACTGGCAAAAGAGTGGCGCAGCATATGGGGATGAACCTTTCCAGCCATTCCCTGCTTAATGCTGATTTGTTTAAGACGATCCTGGACCGTACGTGGTGAGATTCGGTTACCGCGTTGACTTAAAAACAGTGCGGTTTGATCGGGAGCCGCGACTTCTCGGCGGCTCTTAAGCCAGGTTTTTAGGGCATCAATAGCATGTCGACCTACGGGTAATTGTCTGGTTTTATTCCCTTTCCCTGTGACAATGATTAGGGCCTCTCTGAGGTCAATGTCAGTGAGGTTTAATCCTACCAGCTCGGCGAGCCGCAACCCGGATGAGTAGAGGAGTTCGATCATTGCATGATCGCGGCAGTCGATCCAGCTGTTGCCAGACAACGAAACAAATTGATTAACCTGATCCACATCCAGCGTTTTAGGTAGCTTCTTGGGAGATTTGGGAGCAGCAATACTATTGGCGGGGTTAGATTTCACCCAACGGTGTTTCAGGCCGTAATTGAAAAATGTACGTAGAGAGGATAGCCAGCGTTGAATGCTGCGACCCCCAAGCCCACCTCGATGGAGTGACGCCATACATTGACGAATATGCTGGCTATCGAGCTGGTCGGGATGCTCAAGCTTTTGCTGTTCACACCAGTCGGTGAGTTTGTTGAGATCGCGGTTGTAGCTTTGTACAGTATAGCTGGACAGCCTCCGCTCGGTGCGAAGGTGTTGCTCAAATTGTGTCAGCCGTTCGCTGAACGAGGCGCTCATGTGTTAGGTGTCCATGTGCCAATACGTCAGTGCCTAGATACGAGTGTCGTATTACCCTTGTAATAGGTTGGGCGTAACCCGGTTCAAGACATCAGCAATATAGTTGAGGAATAATGTGCCCATGCTGCTGCGGTAGTAGTTGGGGTCAGAATGGCCAATAGCGAGAATGCCAAAGGTAGAACCATGAGATAGAGGTACTGTCGCTACGGAACCGACTTGTGCCGATTTTTCACCGAACAGAAAACTGAGCTCATCGCTACCCAGAACACCGCAAGTTGCACGGTTGCTTCGAAGTAAGGTGCCAACGTGGCTGTTGGCTTCATCCTTGCCCACAATCCTGGCATTGCAGGCTGGCATGGACCGCTGGTCACCAAACAGAATGAGGCTGTGAAATTCCACTTGAAAATCATTGCTAAGGCTTTCAGACAACGTATCTACAATGGAAGGAAGGTCTTTGGTATCAAGTAGCGTCAAGACGAGGCGCTTGGTTTTTTCGAAGAGCTTATCGTTGGTTTTTGCGGCTTCCAGTATCCCACTAATTCGTTGCCGCATCTCCATATTTCGTTCCCTTAACACGGAGACTTGGCGCTCAACCAATGATACGGCGGCACCACTTTCATGGGGCAGACTGATCAGTTCCAGCAGGTCGGGGTGATTTTCAAAGAAACTAGGGTGAGCCTGAAGGTAAGCTTTAATTTGCCCCGCAGACAAATCGGAATCAGTTTCATTGCCGTGAGTGTCGTTCATAGTATTGCCAAGAGTATCACCCAGTGAAGTAGCGAGTGTGTCGGCAAGCGTGTCGTCATCAGTCGTCATATTTTTATCCGCCCATGAAATACTGTTGCAGCAGGCCCGGTCATGATGACCGATTGCCCTTCGCCGGGCCAATCGATTTTCAGACTCCCGCCGGGGAGGTTAACGGTTACAGAAGAGTCTAACAGGTCTTGTAATCTACCTGCCACCACCGCTGCACAAGCGCCTGTACCGCAGGCGAGTGTCTCTCCAGCTCCGCGTTCGTAGACGCGCAAGTTGATTTCATTGCGATGGACTACCTGCATAAACCCAACATTGACTCGTTGAGGGAAGCGGGGGTGATTTTCCAGAAGCGGCCCCAAGGTGGCCACTGGCGCCGTATCGGTATTGGTTATCTGTAGGACAGCATGGGGGTTGCCCATGGACACCGCACCAATCATCAGCTGCTCGCCTCTGGCTTCGATTGGATAACTACTGGCTCTTGTCTCAGCCGTAAAAGGAATCTGTGTCGGCTCCAGATCGGGCACACCCATATCCACTTCTATTTGGTTGTCACGACGAACCCGTAGCTCAATAATGCCACTGGCGGTTTCAACCCGAAGGGTACTTTTTCCGGTCAGGTGGCGATCTCGAACGAATTTAGCAAAGCAGCGGGCGCCGTTGCCACATTGTTCTACTTCACTGCCATCTTGATTGAAGATCCGGTAGCGGAAGTCCACATCATGTTGAGTGGGCGGCTCTACCATTAGAATCTGATCACAACCCACACCAAAACGTCGGTCCGCTAATTTTCGGGCCTGTTCCGGTGTGATACTAACGGCCTGAGTCACTGCATCGATCACAACAAAGTCGTTGCCCAGGCCGTGCATTTTGGTGAATTTTATGAGCATTGGTTGCTTATCATTTTATTTTTGTTGGTGCTCTCTATAGTAAATCGTCACTATATAGGTAGTTATTGCATTAGCCGTTACGGTCTTAACTGTCACGGTATGAGTAGTGATGGATTTGTCAGTCAACGTAACATGCCTTAATCATTGGGCAGTAATGATTCTCCACGCATTAAATCGGCAACAGTTTCTCGTTGTCGAACCTCGTGAGTAGTGACACCATCAACCATAATTTCGGCTGCACGGCCTCTACTGTTGTAGTTGGAGCTCATGGTAAAGCCATAAGCACCAGAGGACCCGATGCAGAGCAGGTCACCCTGAGCAATAACTAATTCTCGTTCTTTGCCCAAAAAGTCACCGGTTTCACAGACGGGGCCCACAATATCCCAGGTTGTGCTTACCCCGATTCTTGGAGAGACGGGATCAATGGTGAGCCAAGCCTGATATAACGCAGGCCGAATCATATCGTTCATGGCGACATCAACAATGGCAAAGTTTTTCTCTGGGCCGGGCTTCAGGTACTCAACACGGGTGAGTAATACGCCAGCGTTGGCGGCAATAGAGCGGCCGGGTTCTAAAATCAGCGTTAGCTCTCGATCCCCCAGATGCTCACGGAGCTCTGCAATATAATCGGCAGGATGGGGTGGCTGCTCATCTTTGTAGCAGACACCCAAACCACCACCGAGGTCCAGGTGCTTCAGACTAATACCGTCTTCAGCTAGTTGATCTACCAACGCGAGTACTCGTATTAGTGCATCGATAAACGGCGCCGTTTCAGTTAGCTGTGACCCAATATGGCAGTCCACCCCAATAATGTTTAGGTAGTCCATTGCTTGGGCGCGACGGTACACCTCAGGGGCGCGATGAATATCAATGCCAAACTTGTTATCACGTAACCCGGTGGAAATATAAGGGTGGGTGTTGGCATCTACATCCGGGTTCACTCGCAAAGAGATGTCAGCTATTTTGCCGCAGGCTCTGGCAACCCTATTGAGTACATCGAGCTCAGCTTCAGACTCCACATTAAAACAATGGATACCAACGTCTAACGCCCTTTCCATTTCGGTAGATTGTTTGCCAACCCCAGAGAAGATAATTTTGTCTGGATCACCGCCAGCCGCGAGAACACGTTCCAGCTCTCCCACCGAGACAATATCAAAACCGGCGCCCAGTTTGGCGAGTACATTGAGAACGGCAATATTGGAGTTGGCTTTGACGGCATAGCAAACCAAGTGAGCACAATCTGCCAAGGCATGTTGGTAGGCAAGAAAGTGCTCTGTCAGCGCGGCACGGCTGTAGACATAGGTTGGCGTGCCATAGCGTTCAGCTATGGTAGCCAGCGCGACGTCTTCAGCAAACTGCTCGCCGTGGCGGTAGGGGAAATGTGTCATGGTCTGTCTTTAATCTTGTTGGGTTGTCTCGGATTGCGCAGCGTCTTCGGGTTCTTCCGTTCCCTTGGATTCTTCCTGCTCTTCAGTCTCTTCGGCCGCCTCTGCCGGTGACGTTATTTGTTGTACCGGTTCCGGGGGAAGGAACAAGGGGCCCTTATTGCCGCAACCGGCCAGACCAATCGTGGATGCCGCCAATAGCAGCACCAATGTTAAAAACCGTCGTGTGGCTAAAAATCGTTGCATGAAAAAACCTGTATTCTGATTCCTGAGATGTCAGCGAGTATACCGGCTGTCACCTATAACACTCAATCGCCTATACTCCACTCGAACCCTAAATGTACCAATGTGGCCCTGTAATGATGAATGAAACCGAATTTAATGAACTGGCTGATGAATTGATGCTCTCCATTGAGGAAGCGATTGAGGATAGTGGGGCTGATATTGACTACGAAAATACCGCAGGCGTACTGACCCTAACCATAGAAGCCAATGGTACAAAAGTGATTATTTCTCGACAACCCGCCATGGCCCAGATGTGGGTGGCAGCAAAGTCAGGGGGGTATTATTTTAACCTCAATGGCGATGATTGGGTGTGTACCGCCACCAGTGAAACCTTGCAGGCGTTGTTGGGTCGAGTTTGTGAAGAGCAAGGAGGTTTGGGTGTGGCGTTTGGTTTTTGAGTTGGGTTTTAGCTCGGAGGGTGCTGGTAAAGAACAGTTTATGGGTGGAGTTGAATTGTGCCCCGATTTTCTACGGAATCAATAAGAGAGAATGTATGTTAAGTGTAATGTTGGACACATATTTTTCAATTAAAGGCTTCTTGAAATTATCGTTTCTCTCATTGCTTGTTGTGCTGGTCAATGGATGCCAAGCAACAGGAGAAAAGTATGAAGAAGTACAATCTGAAGCAAACAAGTCGATGATTTATATCTATAGGCCAAATATTGGGATCAAAGGTAAGGCATCCGAATATCCCGAGGTATTTATTAATGACACATCGCTCGGTGTTTTGAGGGCGAAGGGCTATATGAAGCAAGAATTGCCAGTTGGGCAGTATGAAATACGAATTACGGGGTTGACTGATAAAGCAAACTGGTCATTTCGCGATATAAAACATACGGTAAACGTTAAACATGAATCGCAAAATTATTTCCGGCTAATGGTTCGCTTTGACCCTGAAAGCAATAATAGGTTGTTAGAGCCCGGCGAGCATTATCTCGTGTTTTTAACGCCGGTTGAACCTGGTGATGCAAGCTACGAAATAAGAAATACAAAGTTTTCTGAATAGTAAAAAAGGGGGGCTGATCTATTTTGGTAAGTTCATTCTCGGCATCAATAGGGGTAGCGCTCGGTCAATCACCAATCTCAGGAATATCTTCTTCTTTTGCCCGGGAACAGGGGCGACCACCTGAGCGTCTTACTGGGCAGGCTTTCTGCGCTGGTTTCCGTTCTTCAATCAGTGACTCAATGGCTTCTTGCGGGTTGCTTTGGTTGTTTTGTTGGCAGTAGTCATCCATCCAGGTTGCAAGATCATTTCCTTCGGCATTACCCATCACGCCGTTGGGGTTCTTTCCGGTGTATTCGTATTGGTCATAAGCTGCGACAAAGCCTTGGATCCAATAGAGAGTTGGCTCTGCTGTGTTCTGTTGGCGAGCGTCTAGCCATTCACTGCAGTTTTGCGCCACATTGATAGGAGCAGCGGTCAGTAGCGATGGGCCGAGTAATACCGTTAGGAGTAGAAAATATTTCATGAGTATTCGCCTAGGAATGCTCTGGCGGCTTTTACTGCGGCTCTGACCTGATTCGGTGCAGTGCCACCGATATGATCCCGGGCGGCCACTGAACCTTCTAGGGTGAGCACATCAAAAACATCACGTTCTATTGTGTCCGAAAATTGCTGAAGCTCTTCCAGAGTCATTTCAGAGAGATCTTTATTTTCAGCCAGCCCATAGGCGACAGATTTACCGACAATTTCATGTGAGTCTCGGAAGGGAATACCTTTGCGAACCAAATAATCCGCAAGGTCGGTGGCGGTGGAAAAACCGCGACGTGCCGCTTCATTCATGTTGTCTTTTTTCGATTGGATAGCAGGCACCATGTCGGCGAAAGCGCGCAGGCAATCTTTGACGGTATCCACTGCATCAAATAGAGGTTCTTTATCTTCTTGGTTGTCTTTGTTGTAGGCCAATGGTTGGGATTTCATCAGCGTGAGCAGGGCGACGAGGTGGCCATTAACTCGGCCTGTTTTGCCGCGCACCAGTTCTGGCACATCAGGATTTTTCTTCTGCGGCATGATGGACGAGCCGGTGCAGAATCGGTCTGGCAGCTCGATAAAGTTGAATTGAGCAGAGGCCCAGAGCACCAGTTCTTCCGAGGCACGGGATAGATGGGTCATGAGGATGCTGGCGAAGGCGCAGAACTCAATAGCGAAGTCACGATCACTCACTGAGTCGAGGGAGTTCCGAGTTGGCCCATCAAAGCCCAGTAGTTCTGCTGTCATCTGCCGATCAATAGGATAGGTGGTACCCGCCAGCGCAGCGGCGCCTAATGGCGATTGATTAAGCCGTTTGCGACAATCCAGAAGTCTACTGTGGTCTCTTACCAGCATTTCAAACCAGGCCAGTAGGTGATGACCAAAGGTAACCGGTTGGGCTGTTTGTAAGTGTGTAAAGCCGGGCATGATGGTGTCGGCTTCGCGTTCAGCCAGCTCCAGAATGCCTTGCTGTAGGCGAGTTAGTTCTGCGCCGATGGCATCAATTTCATCACGCAGCCAGAGGCGGATGTCGGTAGCAACCTGATCATTACGAGAGCGGCCGGTATGTAATTTTTTTCCGGTAATGCCAATTTGAGCCGTGAGTGCCGCTTCCACATTCATGTGGACGTCTTCCAGTGCCACTGACCATTCAAAGGTGCCGTCTTCAATTTCGGTCAGAATTTCGCTCAGCCCAGCTTGGATGCTGTGCAGCTCGTCATTGGTCAGCACACCCACATTGGCCAGCATGGTGGCGTGAGCGATGGAGCCCTGAATATCGTGGCGGGCTAACCGTTGATCAAAATTGACGGAGGCAGTGAACCGGGCTACGAAAGCATCGGTTGGCTCACTGAAGCGGCCGCCCCAGGCTTGGTTGGTGTCTTTTGGATCACTCATGGGTAAACTAGCTCTTTTTCAGTATGCTAACGATAAATTAGGTGTCATCAGTACTGGTGTTGGTACGATGGATAAGACGGGATTATAACAAAGCGTGAAGGCCTGCGTGTGAATAAGGACGGGTTAGGGGTAAAGGGAATGGTTTTTAAATGGAAGTCGGGTAAATCAAAACAGGCTCACCTGTTTGATAGTGATGGAGACTCTTTCCTGCCAGACCTTTGTCGAGGGCAAGGGCTGCTGGCGGTGGTGGTTATTTCTGAGCTGTTGGCGCTGTTGATTACCGTGGCTGATAGTGGGTTACCGTATTTTGATTGGGTGAAACTGGCAAAGGTATCCCTGCTGTCACTGTGGATTGCGCTGCTCAGTGCAGTCGTTTTATGTTTTGCTAACCGGTTTCTCTCAGAGATGCACCATGTGGCGGCAGCGTTCACTTCATTTTTATTGATTTTGCTGGTGACGCTGTTTTGCGGTGTAACCTCAGAAACGGTGATGTGGTGGTATTCAGCGCCATTGGTTAATCGCGAATACAATGTCTGGAATGTCTTTGAATATCTACTGTTGGCGGCAATTCCTGCGGGTATTTTGTTGCGCTACCTTTACTTGCAGCAACAGTTGAGAGTGCGTCAGCGGGCGGAGCTGGAAGCTCGCATTCAGGCATTGCAGTCTCGCATCCGGCCACACTTTTTGTTTAACAGTATGAATATGATCGCCAGTTTAATCGGTTCTGACCCGGAGAAAGCGGAGCGGGTGGTGGAGGATATGTCCGATCTTTTTCGCTACGCTTTAACCGATTCTCAAACGCTAGTGCCTCTACGTGAGGAGTTGTCGTTGTGCCGTCGTTATATGTCGCTGGAAAAACTTCGTTTGGGTGATCGGCTTTCAGCCAAATGGGAGATTGGTGATTATGGCGAAGGGGTACATATCCCTTGCTTGACACTACAGCCCGTACTTGAGAATGCGATTTATCATGGTATTCAATTGTTGCAGGAAGGTGGCGAGATATTTATTTCTGTGAAAAGGATCAACGATCGGATAGAAATAGTGGTCTCCAATCCTCTCCATCGAGCTTTGCAGCAGCACAAAGGTAACAAGATGGCATTGAATAATGTCCGTCAGCGTTTGACAGCCCATTTTGGTCCCGGTGCAAAGGTCACTGCGGAGCCCAATCAAAGTTGTTATATTACCCGAATTAGCTACCCCATAGGATGGTAGGGTTAAGCGATGAAAGTACTGATTGTTGATGATGAACCTTTAGCACGAGACAGACTGAAGAGGATGTTGTCATCCATAGGTGAGTGTCGAGTGGTTGGCGAGGCTTGCAATGGTGAGCAAGCGCTCAGTATGGCGGGAGAGATAAGCCCTGATTTGGTGTTTATGGATGTGCGGATGCCAGGAATGGATGGTCTGGCTGCGGCTCAGTATCTGGCTGAAATTGAACCACCTCCAGCGGTAATTTTTTGTACGGCCTACGACGATTATGCCGTGGAGGCATTTTCTTCACAGGCTATAGGATATTTACTGAAGCCGATAAAGCAGGCTGATTTAGAGCATGCTATTTCCCGTACTAAACGTATCAATAAGGCTCAGTTGACGGAGCTACAGGATTCTCCTGTGTTCCACACCGATGGCAGAAGTCATATTGCGACGAAGAATCGCCGTGGTATCGATCTGGTCGCTCTCTCAGACATTCGCTTGTTTCAGGCAGATCACAAGTATGTGACGGCCTACCATGCGGAGGGCGAGGCGTTATTGGATGAAGCCCTAAAGGATATTGAAAATGAATTTGAGGGTCGCTTTGTGCGGGTCCATCGCAATGCTTTGGTCTCCATACCCCATATAGAAGGGTTGGACCGGAACAGGGATGGGCAGTATTTTGTTCGCCTGCAGGGGTTGGATATTCGCCCACAGGTTAGTCGGCGCCATGTCTCGCCGCTGCGCAAATTACTGGAACAAATGTAGCTGCCTTTTTCTTCTTAAGACCTAAATTCTATTATTTATTGATCTAGGTGCTTATTGATCCAAGACCACAGGTGAGCCAGCGTGGGTGTCATAGAATCAATCTGATATGATTCGCTCTTTGTAACGTTGGCGACTATTTTTCATGACTTCACCTTCTCTCCGTATTGCAACACGTAAAAGTCCATTGGCTCTTTGGCAGGCTGAAGACGTCAAGTCCCGTCTGCAACAACTTCATCCAGGGTTAGAGGTGGAGTTAGTTGGGTTAACCACTAAAGGCGATAAAATTCTTGATACACCACTGGCTAAAGTTGGTGGTAAAGGACTGTTCGTCAAGGAGCTGGAAGTGGCTCTGCTGGAGGGACGTGCTGATATTGCGGTGCACTCCATGAAGGATGTACCCATGGCGTTCCCCGAAGGACTCGGGCTCCCCGTGATTTGTGAGCGAGAAGATCCTACGGATGCGTTTGTTTCCAACCACTTTGATCGGTTGGAGGATTTACCGGCAGGAAGTCGCGTGGGCACCTCAAGCCTGCGTCGTCAAACCCAACTACGAGAACGTTTTCCCTCACTTGAAATACTTGAGTTGAGGGGGAACGTGAATACCCGGTTGGCCAAACTTGATAATGGGGAATACGAGGCCATTATTCTGGCAACCGCTGGTTTGGTCCGGTTGGAAATGGCGGATCGTATTCGTCAGAGAGTTGCGCCGGAACAATCTTTACCTGCAGGTGGTCAGGGTGCGCTGGGTATCGAATGTCGTTTGGACGATGAGGGAGTGACCTCACTTTTAGGTTCGTTGCATCACGTACCCACAGCCCAGTGTGTACTTGCGGAGCGGGCAATGAACCGCCATTTGAATGGTGGTTGCCAAGTGCCTATAGCCTGCTATGCAATACATCAAGGTGAAGGAAAAATTTGGCTAAGGGGCCTCGTGGGTTCTCCTGATGGTAAGCAGGTGATTCGCGATGATTTACTGGGTGATACTAGTAACCCTGAGACTTTGGGTATTGCTTTGGCAGAGAGGCTATTGCAGCAGGGCGCGGGTGAAATTCTCAATGATGTTTATGGAGCTAGTTGATCTGTGGCAGCACTGACGGCGCTGCGTATTTTACAGGTGCGCCCGGAGCAAGGTGAGGACCAGTTTGCTCGTCAGCTTGTGGCATCGGGGGCAACGCTGTACCGCTACCCCGTAATGTTAATTACGCCTTTTACTGATGCACCTGAAACTGGGCTTTCAGAAGCAGCCACAATTAAATCCCATATTCTCAATCTTGATCGGTATCAGATCGCTATATTTGTTAGCAGGACTGCAGTTCGTTTAGTTGCCGATTGGCTGAACCGTAACGGGACAACCTTGCCGGTAGATGTTGACTATTATGCAGTGGGAAAAAGCACAGAAAAATTGTTGCGGGAATTAGGTGTTGAGGTAAACGTTCCGGATAAAGCTTTTAGTAGTGACGGGTTGCTGGCATTACCACCACTGCAATCTGTGGTGGGTAAAAAGATACTTATCTTTTCCGGGGAAGGTGGCCGTTCCCTATTAGTTGATGAGCTGAGTCAGCGTGGTGCCAGTGTTAGTGAGTGTGAGCTCTATCGTCGTGAGCCAACCTCACAATTTGCAGCACAAATTAGTCAGCTTATGGTGGGTGAGAGTGTGGATCTGGTCGTAGCCCATAGTGGTGAACTGTTGGAAAATCTGCTGGCGGTTGTGGTAGAAAATCAGCGGCCTATTTTGATGAGCTTGCCTATACTAGTACCCAGTGAGAGGGTGTCTGACATTGCTATTGGTTTGGGTTTTCGGACAGTTATTTGTGCGGGATCAGCATTGCCAGAGGACATGGTTTCGGCCTTGCGGGGGTGGTACAGTAGCCGTTAAGTGAAATAAGTGTTGAGCCAAGTAAATCTCTAAATGATGGGGATAATTCCATGATGCTTCTCATGCCGATCCCATAGAGGCGAGAGGTTTAAATTGGGAGGCAGGCAGGAATTAATCAGGGGCTTCTGGTTGGGGACACTTAATCCAGGGAAATCGAAAGGCATCTGTAGGAATTGAGTCAGTGGATAACGATAAGAGTGCCGGCAATAGCCCGGAAGATCAAAAAAGTACTGAGGGTGAAACAGTTAAGCCTTCATCAATCACCCAGCATGAGGGTGAGTCTCAGCCGGAAGCTGTAGCTAGTCCGAGCAAGGTCTCAGTTTCAGAACCTAAAAAGCCACCTATTAAAGAAAAACCGCCAAAACCGGCTAAGTTATCGGGTGGTCGACGAATTGTTAATGCGTTGTTAGTGCTATTTCTATTACTCGCCATTGCCGGTTTGGGGGTGGCGGGTTGGTGGTTCTACCAGTTGCAGCAGAAAGAACCACTTGTTCAGGAAAATTTGGTAAGCCAACAGGCAAGTATTCAGCGCCTTCAAGAGCAATTGTCTGAGGAGCGCCGTGAGCGACTAAAACAGCAAACTGCATTGAGTCAGACGACTTCTGAGTTGGAGCTGAACATCAATAGCCATGCACGGCGGTTGCGTGAACTTTCAACTACATCGCGAACAGACTGGTTGTTAGCAGAGGCTGAATATCTAATCCGCCTTGCTAATCAGCGGCTGATTACCGAGCGCAATACAAAAAATGCCACGGCACTATTAATCACCGCTGATGAGATTCTGAGGGATCTGGATGAGGTGGATTTGATCGCGGTACGTAAGTCGCTGGCGACAAGTATTACCGCATTGCGGATGTCGCCCGGCGTGGATAGAGAGGGGTTGTATCTGCAACTGAATGCACTATCTGAGCAGCTTGTCAGCTTGCCGTTAATTGCCCCTGAGCTGCGGGAAAGCGACAAGGTGACTGTTGACGCTACCGATGTTGCTGAAGACGGTTGGCGGGGCCGATTATTGCAAGGCTTCTACAGGGCGTTGGATGGCGTTGGTGAGCTGATACGAGTTAGACGAAGGGATGCTCCGATTGAGCCGTTGTTGTCTCCTGAGGAAGATCAGTTTCTTCGTCATAATCTTGGAATGATGCTTGAGCAGGCTCAGCTAGCTCTACTGCGGGAGGAGCAGGCGGTTTATCAGGCAAGCCTTGTAAAGGCTCAAAGGTGGCTTGGTGATTATTTTGAACTGAATGAGGGGGCCGATCGACTTGTTGAGCAGCTGTCGCAATTAGAGCAACAGAATGTAGTGCAACAGTTGCCCGATATTTCAGGTGGGCTTGAGGCACTAAGAGACTATATCGATAACAGACATAAGCGTCACACGATGGATGTTATTGAAGAGCCGAATGGAGAGCAACGGTGAGAAGGTTGCTGTTGATGATTGCATTGGTCACCTTATTGGGTGGTCTGCTGGCTTGGCAGATGTTGGAGAGTAGTGGTTATGTCCTGATAGCCGTTGGTAACTACACCATTGATATGAGCTTGTGGACTCTCCTGTTACTGGCGGTGATTTTGTGGGCAGTTGTGCGGGTGCTTAAATATCTGCTGCGGCTTATGATTGAGCCTGGACAGACGTTCTTTAGGAGTCGTGTTTCTCTTCGACAGCAGCGGTATCGTAAGCGTACGGCAGCAGGTCTGTTGCAGTTTATCGAGGGTCGTTGGGATCAGGCGCGCAGTAGTCTCAGGCGTGCTGCAAAATATTCTGATATGCCCTTAGTAAATTACCTTGCTGCCGCCAATGCAGCTTATGAATTTGGTGATAAAGAAGACGCCAATCGGCTATTAGTAAAAGCTGAGCAGGTTGCGCCGGGCGGGGAGCTGGCCATCGGGCTGGTCCAGGCAAAAATGTATTTACAGGACGAGCGTTATGAAGAGGCTCTCGCTATTTTACAGCGTCTTCATCAAAGGTCGCCTGACCACCCCTTGGTGTTGCGCTTGTTGGAGCGTGCTCATCGCGGTTTGAAAGATTGGCGAAGTCTTGAAAAGCTATTGCCAGACTTTAGACGCTTTAGGGTGTATGACAAAACCACTTTGCTTCGGGTTGAGGTTGAGGTCTACTCTTCGTTGATGGCCGCCTTGGCTATTCAGGAAAAACGGAGTATTGGACAGAATGGTGGGCGAGAAAACACGGAAGCGTTGATTCATTTGTGGCAGGAAATGCCTAAGAGTATTAGAGCAGATAAAAGCGTTCTTCTGTCGTATATTTCCAGTTTACACCAGCTGGGGGAGTCTGCCTTGGCTGAAAGTCTGCTGCGAAAAGCACTTAAGTCTAATTGGGACGATGCTCTAGTGAGGCTTTATGGCATTGTGGCGGGTGACCCACAAAAGCAGCTATTAATCGCAGAGGCTTGGTTGCGTGAGCGTCCTAATGATTCAGAGTTAATGTTGGCATTAGGGCGTCTGAGTCAGCGTAATGAGCTGTGGGGTAAGGCGAAGGATTATTTGGAAAGTTCGCTGGCCTTGAAGGCTCAGCCAGATGTTTATGCTGAACTTGCCCGACTGATGGTGCAACTGGGTGAACATGAAAAGAGTGCTAAGTATTATCAGCAAGGTCTATTGCTGAGTGCTCATGGCTAATCACACTGAAAGAATGAAAGGAAGCCCTGAGCTGACTTTTTAGAGAGTAATAAAAAAAGGCGCCTACAAGGCGCCTTTTTTTATGTGCTCAACTGGTGTGTTAATCATTAAACTTGGGGGCCAGCATTGAGAACACTTTCTGACACATCAAATTTTTGGATGTTTTCCACGAACAGTTCGGCCAGTTTTCCAGCTTGCTCGTCATAAGCTGCTTTATCTTCCCACGTATCACGGGGGTTCAGGTAGCGGCTGTCTACGCCAGGAACACTGGTTGGTATGTCCAGATTGAGTCCTGCAAGCTTGATTGTTTCCACATCTTCCAAATCACCATTCTGGATGGCAGCAATAACGCCACGGGTCACAGGAATTGGGAATCGTGATCCAGCACCACCAGGGGCGCCTGATCCACCAGTCCAGCCGGTGTTAACCAAGTAGACACGGCTGCCGAAGTTCTCGATTTGTTTCATCAGCAATTCCGCATAAACATTTGCGGGACGTGGCATAAAGGGCGCGCCAAAACAGGTGGAGAAAGCCAATTGAATACCTGCGGCACCACCCATTTCAGTTGAGCCAACACGGGCTGTGTAGCCACTGAGAAAGTGGTAGGCAGCTGCTTCCTTGGAAAGAATAGATACGGGAGGCAATACCCCTGAAACATCACAGGTCAGGAAAATGACATTTTTAGGCTCACCAGCGCGATTTTCTTCACAGCGCATATCCACATGTTCCAGTGGGTAGCTGCAGCGTCCATTTTCAGTGAGGCTGGTGTCATCGTAGTCTGCAGTGCGATTGTTGTCGGTGGCAACATTTTCCACGATAGAGCCAAAGCGAATAGCGTCCCAAATGACGGGTTCATTCTTTTGACTTAGGTTGATGGTTTTTGCGTAGCAACCACCCTCCATATTGAAGACGGCACCTTTGGCCCAGCCGTGTTCATCATCACCGATCAAATAGCGCTCTGGGTCGGCAGAAAGTGTGGTTTTTCCCGTGCCAGAGAGACCAAAAAACAGACACGTATCACCGTCTGTACCAACATTGGCTGCGCAATGCATTGGCATAACATCTTTCTCTGGCAGCAGGAAGTTTTGTACAGAGAACATGGCTTTCTTCATTTCACCGGCGTATTTCAATCCGGCAATCAACACCTTGCGTTGACCGAAGTTGATGATGCCTACGGCTTCACTATTGGTGCCGTCTCGCTCTGGGTCGCAGACAAAATTAGCTGCATGGAGAATCTTCCAAGGTTCTTTATTGGACGGGTTGTATTTCTTCGGGCGGATAAACATGTTGCGGGCAAACAAATTGTGCCAGGCTGTTTCAGTGGTTACCTTCACGGGCAGGTAGTGTTCTGGATCCTGTCCAACGTGAAGGTGAGAAATATAGCGATCTTTTTCTGCCAGATGGGTTGCAACGCGATCCCATAAAGCATTGAACTTGTCTTGGGCAATGGGTCGATTGACGGGTCCCCAGCCAATATCATCTTCACTGCTGGGCTCTTCTACAATAAATCGGTCGGCAGGTGAGCGACCAGTGCGCTTTCCTGTAACGCTGAGAAGGGCGCCGGTATCAGTGAGGCGTCCCTCATTATTTTGTAGTGCCAGCTCTATTAGCTCGGCAGAGCACAAGTCGGTATATACATTCACAGCAGAGTCTTCGATTTGTGTCATTAGTATGAGTCCTGTCAGGATGGTCCTGTTCGTTTTCTATGTTAGTTATCTACGCCCTGCTGGGCAAAATGGTCGGCAATTATGCCAGAAAAATATCCACTAGTGGAGCATTGGTGGGTTTTCATTAAACAGTTCAGCAATATCTTCATTGTTGAAGCGGTATTGCTGATGGCAGAATTGGCAATTGATAGAAATAATGCCTTGTTCTTCGAGGATGCTGTCGAGCTCTTCATGGCCCAGCGAGTGAAGTACTTCGGCAAAACGACCCTCTGAACAGCTACAGAAAAATTGAACGGGGTTTGATTCAAACAAGCGTAATTCATTCTGGTGAAACAGGCGGAAAAGCTGCTCTTTATGACTGAGCGTCAACTGCTCATGCTCTTTGATAGTGTCAGCAAGTTGTGTGGCGTGATCCCACAGTCGTTGGTTTTCTTCTGGACATAATTCTAATTGACGAGGTAGCACTTGAAGCAGTAGTCCTGCAGCTCTAGGAGAAGGGCCATTAGCATCAGCGCTTAACCATATACGTGTCGCGAGTTGTTCTGATCGCGCAAAGTAATCCTCTAAGCATGCGGCAAGAGAGTCTGATTCGAGGGGAACAATACCTTGATAACGCTCTCCTTGGTTGGGGTCGATGGTCAGTGTCAGCGTTCCCTCTCCAATGAGGTCGGAGAGAGAGGCGCTGCTATCGAAAACTTGGTCGGGGTCGAACTGAGCAATTGCGCGAAGGTTATGATGGCGGGTGCAATCGGCCATGATCAATGACAATGGTCCTGGGCCTTGGGCTTGTAGGGTTATTACACCATCAAATTTTAGCGTGGCGCTGAGTAGTCCAGCCGCAGCAAGAAATAGGCCCAGTAGGTGTTGGATCGTTTCGGGATAATCACTATTAGCGAGCACATCCTGATAACTTTTTTCTAGCGTCAGTATTTCACCACGAATATCTGAATGCTCGAAGATAAAACGTTGAAGCTGGTCAATGTGCGACATAGTGTTTGTTCCTGTGAGCGGCGCGCGGAATTTAGGGCACTTTAAGCAGCTTGTCTAGCCGGCTTGGGGCTCAGGGTGGTAAATGGGCCTTGTGGCCTCAAAATCAATATTTTTAAATGGGTGCTTTGACATTATGCGCAGTGTTGCCGAATCGCCTCTGCTAGCTGATTTGCACGCTGTTCACGCTGCTCTTCTGTAACAATAATTTCATTGCCGTCAGCGTCTTCAAAGTACACCCTACCTTTGAGTACCCGCAGGTTATTTTTTGCTCCTTGGCAAGCCCTTTCAGAGGCCTGATTTTGTTGTTGCTGTTGTACCTGTTGTTGGTTGTGGAATGCTTTCTCTTCTACCGTCTCTCCTTGAAAGACTTGCTGTAGCTTTTCAGTCTCTTCGGCGCTGGAGTCGCGGTTAATAGGTGACATCTTTGAAGATACGTCTTCTGACACGAGCGAGTCTTCTGGTGGTTGGTCTGAAAAGTGAAGTTTTCCATCACTGTCAGTCCAGCGATAAATTTCAGCATGGCTTGATGAGGCTAGTAGAAGTAGGCCGATAGCAATAACACGTCTCACGATTGTTTATCCTCCTTGAAACGGTGAATCTGACGCCGTTGTTTTTTGTTTGGACGTTGATCCTGAAATGAGAGAGATTGGTTTGATGCTTTGCGCTCGGCTATACGCTGCTCGCGCTGAGAGATACTTTCGGGTGTTTCACTATAAAGCGCAGCTGCTTCAGTAGCGCCACGGCGTTGGTCTGTTACGTTATCAACGATGACTGTTTTTTCATCCCATCCTTGGCGGATTTTAATGGCTGCGCCAAGGGGGATGTCTTTACTTGATTTTGCCCGCTGGCCATCAATCTGTACTTTTCCTCCTTCAATGGCAGCCTTTGCTTGAGCCCGAGTTTTAAAGAAACGAGCTGCCCATAGCCACTTGTCCAGTCGTACCTTTTGTTGGTCAGTGCCTTGCCTAGCCATTGGGTAGAATCTCATCAAAGTGAGTGATGGCTTGAAGCTCGTCTATTATTCTTGGTTCTTGTTTGCTATCTGGTTGATTAATTCCAAGTAGATGTCCTATGCCATACTTTTGTGCCGAGTGGAGGATATCAATTGAGTCATCAATAAATAACGTTCGGCTGGGGTCAAAATGCTGCTGTTGAGCTAGTGCTTGCCAGAATTTTTGTGATTCTTTGGGCTGGCCAAACTCATGTGATGAATAGATATGGTCCAGCAGACCCTCTATGCCGGTGACGGCTAGCTTTAATTCTAGGCTGAGAGGGTGGGCATTGGTAACCAGTACACGCTGCTTGCCAGATGCCCCTAGCTGCCGCAGAAATTCCAATACGAAGGGGCGCTCTTTAATGAGGTGATCAACCTCTTCTTTTAACTGACGAATGTTGATTGATAATTCTTTGGACCAATATTCCAAGCAGTACCAGTCCAGCGTGCCTCGTTTTTCATTGAAGCGGCCGTGAAGCTCTCCGATAGCTTTATCTGGACAGAGGTTATGCTGTTCCGCGTATCGCCGGGGTAAATGAGTGAGCCAGAAAAAATTATCAAAGTGTAAATCTAGCAGTGTGCCATCCATGTCCAGTAGAACGGTATCTATGTTATTCCAGTCAATCTTCACGGTTATATTTCATGGTTATAGAGGGTGTTTAGCTGTTCGAGGTGAACTCAAGTATGCCCACAAACCACTCTATGTTGAAGAGACACCTGCTATTTAAGGATTAACGACTTTCTATACGATGGATCGCTAAGCTTTATTGCAGATTGTGCTGTTAGTTAAAACAGATCCTCGGGGCGCGTCGCCCCAGACGATGTGCCGCTGTTATTTATTAGTGAATTGCTTGTGGCCATTGCAGGAACATATTCTTTGCGGAAAATTTCGAATATTGCATTGGCATGCTCGGGCCCAACTCTTAGGCCGGTATTTGGGTCTATGCGGGCCATGACAACACCTTCGGGTTGGGGCCAGATGATTTCCTGTTTTCCCGCTAGTGCCGTTTTCATGAAATCGATCCATATGGGTAGGGCCGCTGAACCACCGAATTCACCACGTCCAAGTAGTAGGTTGTCATCAAAGCCGAGCCATGCGGTCGAGACAATATGTGGGCTGTAACCGGAAAACCAGGCATCTTTTGGACCATTGGTCGTGCCGGTTTTTCCGCCGATATCCGATCGCTCTAGAACGCGGGCGCGTCTGCCTGTTCCCTTTCGAATAACATCTTTAAGGATGGAATCAATGAGATAAACTACTCGAGGTTCAATGATTCTTGGGGCTATGGGTGGTTTTAATACCGTTGGTGAAGATTTGATGGGTTGCGTTTCTTCATCAAGCCGTGTTGGATGCTCAGTTGCTAGCCCGAGTTCTGTGTCGAGGTCGCTCATAGTTGGCAGGGTTTCTAGTGCTATGTTTTCTTGTTCTGATTCTTCCATTCCCTTTATTGCTGCGTCAGCGTTCGCAGGGTTCTCTGAAGCCTGGTCGCAGGAGAGGCAAACGGTCAATGGAGCCGCTTGGTAAACCAGATTTCCTTCTGTGTCTTCTATTCGATCAATCAGGTAGGGCTCAACTCGGTAGCCGCCATTGGCGAGAATAGCGTAGCCCGTAGCAATTTTCAGAGGCGTAACCGCATGGCTACCTAGGGCCAGTGATAGGTCCCTTGGCAGAGCAGGCCCATCGAAACCAAAGCGTTGTAACCCATCAATGGCCTGGTTGATGCCAAGACTGCGTAAGATGCGGATTGATATCAGGTTTCGAGATTGATAAAGAGCCTCACGAAGGCGGGTTGGACCATAGAATTTTCCACCGTCATTTTCTGGGCGCCATGCATTTTCCAAAAGTGAATCTTCAAAGACGACAGGCGCATCGTTAATGATACTCGCTGTGGTGAAACCATGTTCCAGTGCCGTGGTGTAAATAAAGGGTTTGAAATTTGAGCCGGGTTGACGCTCTGCCTGTGTTATGCGGTTAAAGTGACTTTGACGAAAATCGAATCCACCTACAAGAGCTTGGATGCCACCATTTTGTGGGTTGAGCGCGACAATGGCAGCTTGCGCTTTGGGTAATTGGCTCAATTGCCAGTTGCCATCGAGTTGTCGTATCCGAATAAGGTCGCCAGTGGCAAATAACTCTTCAGCAGATTGAATGGAGGCTGAGCGACTGTTGGGGCTATTAAAACGGCGCAGTCCCTTAAGGCCGCTTTCCCACGTTATATCTACTGAGTTGCTGGAGGCGAGCAGAACGGTGAGGGATTGTTTGCTTACCTGTGTGACGATTGCGGGGGTAAGGTTGCCGTAGGTCGGTGTAGCTCCAAGTGTTGATAGCCAGCTTTCTTTTTCAAGCACCTGGTTTTCTGGGCCGCGATATCCGTGACGGCGGTCATAAGCGATTAAACCGGCCTGAACGGCGTTTTGAGCCGTACGCTGCAGTTTGCTGTCGACGGTGGTGTAGACGCGGTAGCCATCCATGTAGGCACCTTGGCCAACCATCCCCAAAATTTCCTTACGTGCCATTTCAGATACGTAGGGTGCATCCAGTTCAAGATGGTAGCCATGGTAATTGGCGGTTACGGGCTCTGCTTTAGCTAATGTGTATGCTTCGTTGTTGATATGGTGTAAGTCCAGCATGCGCTTAAGAATCCAGTTGCGGCGAATCAGTGCCCGGTCTGGATTGGCGATTGGGTTGTAAGCGGATGGGGCCTTAGGAAGCCCTGCGATCATCGCTAGCTGGGCAAGGCTAAGATCTTTGATAGACTTCCCGTAGTAGACTTGTGCGGCAGCTTCTATCCCATAGGCTCTGTTACCTTGATATATCTTGTTGGCGTAGAGAGTAAGAATTTCTTCCTTGCTGAGTTCATCTTCAATACGCAGTGCCAGCAAGATTTCATTAAACTTTCTGGTGAAGGTTTGTGTTCGGGTTAAAAAAAAGTTGCGGGCTACCTGCATGGTAATGGTGCTTCCCCCAGTTTTAATTTCACCAGACGTGATCAATTGGGATGCGGCTCGCAGCAGGCCCGCAATATCTACCCCTCCATGACGGTAAAACCGGTCATCTTCAGCCGATAGCAGTGCGCTGACGTATAAAGGTGGCATGTCTTCAAAATTGATGGGTGTGCGACGTTTTTCGCCAAACTCTCCAATAAGTTGTGAATCTTGTGAATAGATTCTCAAAGGAGTTTGAAGTTTCGTCTCACGAAGGCTTTCAACCGAGGGTAATTTAGGGCTAAGGTACAGGTACAGGCTGCCAGTAATAATGAGAACGCCACCTAAGGATGCAAGGGTGGCCCAAAATGCATAGCTTAGAAGTTTAAAAATTTTGTTCATGGTTCAGCCTGATTAAGTCAGCGTGTTATTATAGAGTTAAAGGAAGCGTCAATACAGTTCTTGCAAACTTGCAACAAGTAGTTAAAGTTATAGCTTAGGTGCTTTGCGTAACTTGGGGGAAAGAAAACAAAAATGGGAATTTTCAGTTTTCTCGATCAGCAACCTAAAAGCTTGCTGGGGTTAGATATTAGCTCTTCGGCAGTCAAGTTGCTTGAGATTAGTCGAAGTGGTAGCCGGTACAAGGTGGAAAGCTATCTGGTGCGACCTCTTCCGCCGAATACGGTTGTGGAAAAAAACATCAATGATGTTGAGGCGCTGGCGGATACGATTCGCAAGGTGGTCAGCCAGTCCAGAGCGAAAGCCAAGGATGCAGCGGTTGCCGTTTTCGGCTCATCGGTGATAACTAAAGTCATCGAAATGCCAGCAGAATTAAGTGATCAGGCATTAGAAACCCAAATTGCATTGGAGGCTGATCAGTATATCCCTTACCCTCTCGACGAGGTCGCTCTCGACTTTGAAGTAGTGGGTCCTTCAGAAAATAATCCAGAGCAGGTGGGTGTTTTGCTAGCGGCATGTCGCTTAGAGAATGTCGACGCCAGAGTGCAAGCACTTGAGATGGCAGGGTTAAAGCCCAGGGTTGTCGATGTTGAAGTGTTTGCGGTCGAACGTTCGTTTGAGTTGTTGGCCAATCAGCTGGAAGAGTTGGGTGATCAGGTTGTTGCCATTGCTGACGTGGGTGCAACCATGCTTACCCTGAGCGTATTGGTCAATGGTAAAACGGTGTATACCCGGGAGCAGCTGTTCGGCGGCAAGCAAGTTACTGAAGAAATTCAGCGTCGTTATGGTCTTTCTCTTGAGGAGGCTGGCCAGGCTAAGAAACAGGGTGGCCTTCCTGAGGACTACGTTTCTGAAGTACTAGAACCTTTTAAGGATGCGCTAGTCCAGCAGATATCCCGTTCATTGCAATTCTTCTTTTCATCGAGCCAATACAATTATATTGACCAGTTAATTATGGCTGGTGGCGTTGCGGCCATGGATGGATTGCGGGACGAAATAGAAGAAAAGCTAGGGATGCCTACCATGGTTGCAAATCCATTTGCCGATATGGAAGTGTCCAGCAAGGTAAATGCGGTTGCTTTGAGTAATGATGCGCCAGCCATGTTGATTGCGGCTGGCCTGGCGTTGAGGGGGCTTGAATAACATGGCCAAAATTAATTTACTCCCTTGGCGCGAAGCCTTTCGCGCAGACAAGAAAAAAGATTTTATAAGCTTAACGGTTGTTGTCCTCGTGGTGGCGGTGTTTTCGTCGTTTGGTTGGGACAGGGTCGTTAATAATCAGATTGAATCTCAGCATAGCCGAAATCAGTTGCTTAAGACTGAAATCGCCAAGCTAGACAAGCAGGTTGCCGAGATTCAAGAGCTGAAAAAACGTCGCCAGGACCTACTTGATAGAATGCAGGTCATTCAAGAGCTGCAAGGTAACCGGCCTGAAATTGTAAAAATTTATGATGAGTTTGTTAAAGCCGTACCTGATGGTGTTTATTTTACCAAAATGATCCGCAAGGATAACCTGATATCTCTAGTCGGTTATGCCGAGTCAAATAACAGGGTGTCGGCTTTGATGAGACAACTTGATGCGTCCTATAAATTCACAGAGCCAAATTTAACCAAAGTGCAGGATAACGAGGTGCTGGGCGAAGATGGTAGTCAGTTTGAGATGCGAGTTAAAATTGTAAAAACGCCAGTTGGCCCAGTGCTAACTGATTCAGCTGAAGGAGGCGCATGATATGCCGTTAGCTGAATTCTATCAGCAGGTAAAGAATTTCGACTTTGGTGAGCTAGATTATGAGAGTGTTGGCATATGGCCGCTACCAATAAGGCTATTTTTGTTAGCACTGGTATTTGCTCTGGTCATAGCGGCAACTTATTACTTCCATATTAAGGAGCTTGATGCAGAGCTGGATGTGGTTAAGGGTAAGGAGTTGCAGCTGAAGAAAACGTTTGAGGAAAAAGCATTTCAGGCTGCTAACCTTGAACGCTATCGTATGCAAATGGTTGAAGTGGAGAAACTGTTTGGCGCGATGTTGGCGCAGTTGCCCAGTGATACCGAAGTGCCAGGATTGCTCGAAGATATTACTGAAATCGGAAGTGGTTCTAGTCTAGATATCACCACTATTAGCTTGCAGCCTGAAAGAGCAGCAGAGTTTTATGTTGAGCTGCCGATCAAAATTGTGGCTGTGGGTGATTACCACGATGTTGGCGCCTTCGTCAGCGGAGTCGCGAGCTTACCGCGCATTGTCACGCTGCATAATTACAGCCTGACAGCGAATGAGAAGGGCGGTTTGCTGGGACTTGAAATCGAAGCGAGAACATACCGCTACAAGACGCAGGATGACTGAATGATGGCGAAGATGACCCGTTTGTTTCTCGTAACCCTTGGCGTATCACTGATGTTAGGTTGTACTGGGGGTGGTAAGCATGAGGACCTTCAGCGATTTATGGTGGATGTCAAGGCAAAGCCGGCTGGAGAAATAGAGCCATTGCCAACATTTCGTGCTTATAAAACGTTTAAGTATAGTGCCGTGGCCATGCGTAGCCCATTTGACCCGCCATTGGTGCGCCTTGCTGATGCTATGACAGGTAACGATAAGGCGCAGGCGCCTGATGAAGGTCGTAAGAAGGAATACTTGGAAGGATTTAATTTTTCTGCGCTGTCTTTAGTGGGTATTCTGTCAAAGGATGGTCAGATTTGGTCGCTCATTAATGATGGTGATGGTGGTATTCATCGCGTTACTGTTGGTAATTATATGGGTAAGAACCATGGGCGTATCACTTCAGTGACAGGTTCAAAGGCGGACGTGGTTGAGATTGTTCCCGATGGCAAGGGTGATTGGGTAGAACGCCCGCGTACCTTAGCTCTGAAAGAGAAGGACTGATAAAGATGTTTGGCAAAATTGAGAAGAAAGGGTATCTAAAAAGTGTTCTGGTACTGACGGGGTGGCTTGCTTGTTTAGGGGTTTCTTCACCGGTATGGGCTCAAGTCTTACTTGAGGACATTAGTTTTGCAACGCTACCCGATGCTAGTTTTGAGGTTCGGATGGCTTTTTCTGGTACCCCTCCAACTCCTGAGGGCTATACCATCGACAATCCCGCTAGAATTGTTTTGGATTTTCCTGATGTAGAAAGCACTCTAGAACAGAAAAAACATGCATTATCATTCGAAAATGCTAGGAGTGCCGTGGTTCTGAGTACGGCAGACCGCACTCGTTTGATCTTAAATATGCTTGAAATAGCGCCCTACGAAACGCGAACGGAGGGAAATGTACTGATCGTTCTCGTTGGAGGAGGGGACGGTCCGATTGTATCTCAGAAGCAGGCAGTCTTGGTTGCTGCCACCGCTAGTAAAAAAGACAAAACCCTTGAGGCTAAAAACAGTATTGAGAGCGTGGATTTCAGCCGAGGAGAGAAGGGTGAGGGTTTAGTTGCAATTGAGCTTTCTGATCCTTCGGTCAGTGTCGATATTTCTCAAGTAGGCAACGAAATAAAGTTAAGTTTTTTTCGTACTGCCTTGCCATCCTCTCAGGACCGCCGACTGGATGTGATCGACTTTGCTACGCCGGTAAAAGAAATTGATACCACTAATGATGGATCTACCACCACCGTTACAGTGAGTACCGTTGGTGAATATGACTATATGGCTTATCAGGCAGACAGCCAGTACTTAGTTAGCATAAAACCGTTAACTGCTGATGAGATAGAAAATAAAAAATCTAAGTTTGCTTATGTGGGCGAAAAATTATCTTTGAACTTCCAAGATATTGAAGTGAGATCAGTGCTGCAGTTGATTGCAGATTTTACGGAGTTGAACTTGGTTGCTAGCGATACCGTGTCTGGCAGCATTACCCTTCGTCTTGAAAATGTGCCTTGGGATCAGGCCCTAGCGATTGTCTTGAAAGCCAAGGGGCTTGACAAGCGTCAGGTAGGAAACGTATTGATGGTGGCTCCTGCTGCAGAAATTGCTGAGCGTGAAAGGCTTCAGGTTGAGACCAATAAGCAATTACAGGAATTAGCGCCACTTCGCACAGAATTTATCCGAATTAAATACGCAGACGCCAAAGAGTTGTTCGAATTGTTTGATACGGATAATGGAGGTGGAGGTGGTAGCGGTGATGGGCCAGCGAAAGACAGTATCCTGTCCGAACGAGGGTCGGCCATCGTTGATGAGCGAACAAACACGGTTATCCTGACTGACACTGAAGAGAAAATCTTGGAGTTCAGACGTCTAATTGATGAAATTGATATCCCTATTAGACAGGTTTTGATTGAAGCCCGCATTGTTATTGCCAGTACGGATTTCAGAAAAGAAATTGGCGCACGCATGGGGATTCAGGGTGCTCGAGGTATTGGTGGCGATAACGTGGCCGGCTTCTCTGGCTCTCTCGAAGGTTTTGAAAGTCCAAATAACCCTCTTGAGATTTTCAAGGGTGATGGTGGAACAATTTTAGTGAATGATAGTGCTTTGAATGTGGATTTGGGTGTCACGAACCCTGCCGGTAGTTTTGCGCTTGAGTTCTTGACCGGTAATACGTTTTTGGATCTCGAGCTCAGCGCTCTTGAGAATGAAGGTAGCGGTGAGATTGTGTCTCAGCCCAAGGTGTTAACCGGTGACAAGCAGAAGGCGACGATAAAAACCGGTACTGAAATTCCCTACCAAAATGCGACATCTAGTGGTGCAACCTCTGTTGAGTTTAAAGAGGCTGTACTTAAACTCGAAGTAACGCCACAAATCACACCAGACGGTCGGATCGTGATGGATTTGGTGGTTGCTCAAGATTCAGTGGGTGACTTGTTGCCCAGCGGTGAGCCCGTCATTGATGTGACCGAGGTTGAAACCCAGGCTATTGTGGGCGATGGTCAAACGCTTGTTCTTGGTGGCTTGTTTCAAATGCAAAAAGTAACCTCAGTTGAAAAGGTTCCTCTGCTGGGAGATATCCCCTATCTGGGGCGTCTCTTCAGACATAATATGGATGATATGGAAAAACGTGAAATCCTGATTTTCATCACGCCCAAAATCATAGATGAAGCCCTTCTTGATTAATGCTTAAAAACAACAATATTTTTCTTGTTGGCCCCATGGGGGCTGGCAAGACGACCATTGGTCGTTTTTTGGCGAATAGTCTGAACCTTGAGTTTGTTGACCTTGATGCTGAAATTGAGCAGCGTTGTGGCGCTAATATTCCTTGGATATTTGATGTGGAGGGCGAAGATGGCTTCCGCAAACGTGAAGGGCAGCTGCTGGATGAGATAACGAGGAGAAAAGGCATTCTTCTTGCTACAGGTGGTGGGGTGGTGCTTACTGAAAATAATCAGGAGCTGCTCAAGCAAAGAGGTTATGTCGTTTACCTAAGTGCTTCAGTAGATCAGCTTTTAGAAAGAACTGCCCATGATAGAAACCGCCCTCTATTACAGGTCGACAACCCCCGTGCAGTGATAGAAAAATTAATTTCAGATCGCGATCCACTTTATCGAGATGTGGCTGACTTAGTGGTCATTACTGAAAGAAGAAAGCCTCAGTTGGTTGCTGAGGATATTGTGGAAGAAGTTCGTCACCTAATGGGCTGATGTGGTACATTTCAGTCCAAATTCAATGGTAGAAACATCACAGTGGAAAAGATAAAAAAGCTCAGGGTCGATTTGGGTGAGCGAAGCTATCCGATACTTATTGGCGAAGGGTTATTGCAGACCCCAAACCTTTTTTCGCCCTATATTCATGGTGGCCAGGTACTGGTTGTAACCAACGAAACAATTGCCCCTTTATATCTGAAGTCAATTATTGGGAACCTTTCGGCTTATCAAGTAGATTCAGTGATATTGCCCGATGGCGAACGATACAAAAATCTTGAGACGCTCAACCTTATCTTTGATCAGCTACTGATCAAGCAGCACAACCGAAAAACCACATTAATTGCCCTTGGGGGTGGTGTTATTGGTGATATGACAGGGTTTGCTGCCGCCTGTTATCAGCGCGGCATTAACTTTATTCAGGTGCCGACAACATTGCTTTCGCAAGTAGATTCCTCTGTGGGGGGGAAAACGGCAGTCAACCACGCTAAAGGTAAGAATATGATAGGGGCCTTCTATCAACCGCAATGTGTTATTGCTGATACGGCCACCTTAAATACCCTTGATGACAGACAATTGCGGGCGGGTCTGGCAGAGGTGATCAAATATGGTTTGATCTCCGATGCGGAATTCTTTTGCTGGTTAGAAGAAAATATTGATTTATTGCTTAATAGGGATGCCGACGCTCTGGCCTTTGCTATTCTGAGATCGTGTGAAAATAAAGCAAAGGTTGTGAGTCAGGATGAGCGGGAAGGTGGCATCAGAGCCATCTTGAATTTTGGGCATACCTTTGGCCATGCCATTGAAACTGCACAGAGCTACAGCGATTGGCTGCATGGTGAAGCTATTGCTGCCGGTATGGTGATGGCTGCTGGGCTCTCCCTTTCGATGGGTTGGATTTCAGCGGAAGATGTTCGTAGAGCGAGCGCACTGTTTATGCATTGCGCGCTTCCTGTAGCGCCCCCTGAATCTATGTCATCTGAACAATTCTTGACGTTGATGGCGGTCGATAAAAAGGTGGTCGACGGCTCCCTTCGTCTAGTACTCCTTAAGGCCATTGGTCAGGCAGTGGTTACCTCCGATTTTGATCACAGACTACTAGTTGAAGTGCTCCAACGCAGCTAGTGGCTTAGAGTAGGTCCTCTCTCGACTGAGATCATTAATCCTGTAAATACGCTTTTTCACCTTCAGATATTTGTGGCACTGGCCAGGGATGTGTAAAATGTGTCTCCTTTTGCGCCTACGGGTCGCCATTTTGGTGATTTTTTCTCTGTAACTATTTGTTTTTACTTAATTTTATCTAGAGTCTTATTATGGCGACTGGCCTCTATCGGTTAGATGAATTCAAAGATAACTGTGGCTTTGGCCTAATTGCCCACGTTAGGGGGCAGGCTAGCCATCGTCTTTTAGAAACCGCAATTCAAGCATTGACCTGCATGACCCACCGCGGCGGAATAGCCGCTGATGGCAAGACAGGCGATGGTTGTGGCTTGTTGCTACAAAAGCCAGATAGCTTCATGCGTCAGGTCGCGCGCGAACAGTTTACTGTTGAGCTGCCTGATCTGTACGCGATGGGTTCTGTCATGCTGAGCCAGGATACTGTCCAGCGTGAACATTCAAAAGTGACCATGTCTGCAGCATTGTCTGCCGAAGGCTTGACCGTTGTGGGTTGGCGTGAAGTCCCTACCGATGATGCCTGCCTTGGAGAGATTGCACTCAAAACGCTCCCAGTTATTGAACAGGTGTTTGTGACAGCGGATGCTCTTGATGAGCAACACTTCAATGCACGCCTATTTATTGCTAGGCGCAAGGCTGAAAAGGCATTAGTAGATGATTCTGCCTTCTACATTGCCAGTTTAGCGACAAACGTCATCAGCTATAAAGGGCTGATGATGCCAGTGGATTTGCCAAAGTTTTATTTAGATTTAGCGAACCCTGCATTGGAAACAGCGATTTGTGTGTTTCATCAGCGATTTTCTACTAATACTATGCCCCAGTGGCCGCTGGCACAGCCATTTAGAATGCTGGCACACAATGGTGAAATCAATACCATAACAGGTAACCGAAACTGGTCTGTAGCACGTACGCCTAAGCTTAAAACACCCCTGTTGCCCGATTTGCAAGAGGTCACACCTCTCGTTAATCGCACAGGCTCTGACTCCTCGAGTCTCGATAATATGCTAGAGGTTCTGGTAGCCGGTGGTATGGAATTGCATAAAGCCGTGCGCCTTTTGGTGCCGCCTGCATGGAACAATATCCAAAATTTTGGTCCCAATGAAAGGGCTTATTTTGAGTATGCCTCCATGCATATGGAGCCTTGGGATGGCCCTGCCGGTTTGGTTATCACAGATGGTCGATATGCTGTCTGTACGTTGGACCGGAATGGCTTGAGGCCATCTCGCTGGGTGTTGACAGATGACGATGTGATGACCGTAGCGTCAGAGGTCGGTGTATACAACTACCAACCCGAGAACGTGGTGGCTAAGGGCCGTCTAGGGCCTGGTGATATTCTGTCGATAGACACCCAAACAGGGGACATCCTCAATGCTGAGGATGTGGATAGGCAGCTGGCCTCTAGTAATCCATATCTTAAATGGTTACGTGAAGGCACCGTAAAAATCATGTCGACAATGGATGACGACAGTATTGAGGTAGAGGGTGCCTTAACACGTGATCAAATTCGTAAATATATGAAAATGTTTTTGGCCTCTCAAGAGGAAAGAGACCAAGTTCTCCGCCCTCTAGCTGAAGGCGGTCAGGAGGCTACTGGCTCCATGGGTGACGACACACCGATGGCAGTACTTTCTTGTAAGCATCGATCTCTTTATGACTATTTCAGGCAACAGTTTGCGCAGGTAACTAATCCACCGATAGACCCGTTGCGTGAAACATTAGTTATGTCTCTACAGACGCAGCTGGGACGGGAATATAACCTTTTTAGTGAGACGGTAGAGCATGGTACACGTGTCAATCTTTCTAGCCCGGTGTTATCGCCGCGTAAGTACTACGCACTGAAAAATAGTGGGTTGCCAGATTATCAGGTACAGAAAATAAGTATTAATTATGACCCTACGGAAGCGAGTCTCGAAGAGGCTGTTAAGGCGCTTTGTCAGGAAGTGGAAGCATTCGTCAGAGAGGGGGTAGTTTGTTGTATTCTGTCTGATTCGGATATTCAGCCGAATAGGCTGCCGATACAGATGCTGATGGCCGTAGGTGCGGTCCATCACCACCTGATTGCTGTGGGACTACGATGTGATGCTAATATCATTGCCAGTACTGCATCTGCACGCGATTCACACCAGATTGCCACGTTGATTGGTTGTGGCGCCTCAGCCGTTTATCCCTATCTTAGCTACCATATACTTACTGATTTGATTCAGTCTGGTGAGTTACTGTGCGATTTAGATACTGCATTTAAAAACTATCGCAAAGGTATCAATAAGGGACTGCTGAAAATCCTCTCCAAAATGGGTATTTGTACCATCGCATCTTATCGCGGCGCTCAACTCTATGAGATTGTGGGTTTAGCATCGGATGTTGTTGATGTTTGTTTTGCCGATACACCTAGTCGTATTCAGGGCGCGGGGTTTGATGACCTGCAAAAGAGCCAGCAGTTGCTTGCCAACGAAGCCTGGAGTGAGCGTAAGCCGGTGAGCCCAGGTGGACTATTGAAATATGTTCATGGTCAGGAATATCACGCATTCAACCCAGATGTTATTCAGGCGCTTCACCTCTCGGTTCAGAATGGGGATTACGATGCGTGGCATGATTACGCTAAGCTGGTAAATGAGCGGCCGGTGGCCACTCTTAGAGATTTACTCAAAATCCGCGAGGATATCGAACCGGTCCCTTTGGCAGAGGTCGAGCCTATTTCGCAAATTATAAAGCGCTTTGATTCTGCCGGAATGTCTCTTGGTGCACTGTCTCCTGAGGCTCATGAGGCTTTGGCCGAGGCAATGAATAGTCTGGGTGGGCGATCCAATTCTGGTGAGGGGGGAGAAGACCCCATTCGCTACGGTACTGTTAAAGTATCAAAGATAAAACAAGTAGCCTCTGGCCGTTTTGGTGTGACGCCTCACTATCTGTCCAGTGCCGAGGTTATTCAAATCAAGATAGCACAGGGTGCAAAACCCGGTGAGGGTGGCCAGCTGCCCGGCGGTAAAGTTAACGATTTGATTGCCCGGCTACGATATTCCGTACCTGGCGTTACTCTGATTTCTCCACCGCCTCACCATGATATTTATTCTATTGAAGATTTGGCTCAGCTAATTTTCGATTTGAAGCAGGTAAACCCTGATGCGTTGGTTTCTGTGAAGCTGGTTTCACGACCGGGTGTGGGTACCATTGCTGCAGGTGTCGCCAAGGCTTATGCGGATTTGATTACTATTTCTGGTTACGATGGTGGTACAGCGGCCAGTCCGCTTTCTTCAATTCACCATGCGGGGTCACCTTGGGAGCTTGGCTTGTCCGAGACCCATCAAATGCTCTGTGCCAACGATTTGCGTGGCAAGGTGAGAGTCCAAACTGACGGCGGACTAAAAACGGGCCTTGATGTAGTAAAAGCCGCTATTCTCGGTGCCGAAAGCTTTGGTTTTGGTACAGGGCCGATGGTGGCTCTTGGGTGTAAGTACCTGCGTATCTGTCACCTCAATAATTGTGCAACGGGCGTAGCTACTCAGGATAAACAGCTTCGTGATGAGCATTACAAAGGTACCGTGGAAACAGCCAAGAACTTTTTCCGCTTTATGGCGAAAGAAACACGGGAGTGGATGGCTCTTTTGGGTGTCCACAGTCTAGGAGAATTGGTAGGTCGAGTTGATCTTTTGGAAGCCTTGCCTGGAAATACTGAACAGCAGAGAAAGCTGGATCTCTCTCCCATTATCTATACCGATGAACTATTGCAGAGTAAATCGCAAACTTGTCAGGTAGAGAAAAACAATCCTTTTGACAAAGCCCAACTGGCTGAGAAAATGGTGGCAGATATGCTGCCAGCAATTGAAGCGAAGCTGGGCGGTGAATATAGCTATAACGTGAGCAACTGTGATCGCTCTATTGGTGCTCGCTTGTCTGGTGAAATTGCCAAACGGCATGGAAATCAGGGAATGGCAGATGCACCCATCAAGCTGAATTTAAGTGGGGTAGCGGGTCAGTCCCTAGGTGTTTGGAATGCAGGTGGCTTGGATATTTACCTCCGAGGTGATGCTAATGACTACGTTGGTAAAGGCATGGCCGGAGGGAAAATAGTGATCTCTCCTGCTGAAGGTAGCCAATTTGCTTCCAATGATGCACCTATCGTCGGTAACACCTGTCTGTATGGCGCAACAGGTGGCAAATTGTTTGCCTCAGGCCGAGCTGGCGAACGCTTTGCAGTACGAAATTCAGGTGCTCATGCGGTGGTTGAAGGTGCTGGTCATCACTGTTGTGAATATATGACAGGTGGTGTGGTTGTGGTACTTGGCTCTACGGGCTCTAACTTCGGCGCTGGTATGACGGGCGGTTTTGCCTATGTTCTGGATGAAGAACGCAGTTTTGTTGATAGTTACAACATGGAGCTCGTGGAAATTCAACGAATCACCAGTGAAGCCACAGAAGCCTATCGTCATAATCTAGAGAGTATGATTATTGATTTTGTGGCAGAAACCGGGAGTGACTGGGGTCAGGAAATTTTGGATAATTTCGAATATTTTGTCAGTAAATTTTGGCTGGTGAAACCTAAAGCCGCTAATTTACAAAGTTTGTTGGAGCATACCCGGGCTGCCCCACAATAACTGGCAGATTCCGTTACTAAAGAGCTTAAGCTTATGACGCAAAGGTTGAACAACGATTTCCAGTTTGTACAGGTAGGTCGCCAGGAACCAAAGAAAACTGGGATGTACAGCCGTACCCATAAATTTGTTGAAATTTATGAGCCCTCAAACAAACAGCAGGAGGGCGAGCAAGCACACCGCTGCATAGAGTGCGGCAACCCTTATTGTGAGTGGAAATGTCCGGTTCATAATTACATCCCAAATTGGCTAAAATTACTGTCTGAAGGAAATATATTGGAAGCGGCTGAGTTGAGCCACCAGACCAATACACTACCTGAAGTATGTGGGCGTGTTTGCCCTCAAGATCGTCTTTGCGAAGGGGCTTGTACCCTTAATGACGATTTTGGTGCTGTGACGATTGGTAATGCTGAGAAATATATTACCGACACTGCATTTGCCATGGGTTGGCGCCCAGACATGTCTAAGGTGACATTGACGGATAAGCGTGTGGCTATCATTGGTGCAGGTCCAGCAGGCCTTGGTTGTGCCGATGTGCTAATCCGCGGCGGGGTTAAACCGGTAGTGTTTGATCGGTATCCAGAAATTGGCGGGTTACTGACCTTTGGTATTCCGGAGTTTAAGCTAGAAAAATCAGTCATGCAGCATCGCCGGACGGTATTTGAAGACATGGGTGTTGAGTTTAGGCTCAATACTGAAGTGGGTGTTGATGTGGGTATTGAGCAGCTTACTGAGGAGTTTGACGCAGTGTTCCTTGGTATGGGCACCTATAAATACATGAAAGGTGGATTTCCAGGTGAAGATTTGCCAGGAGTGCACGATGCGCTTCCGTTCCTTATCGCCAGTGTCAATCGCAACATGGGTTGGGAAAAAAATTCCAGTGAGTACATTAGTGTTGCCGGTAAGCGAGTTGTTGTTTTAGGTGGTGGCGATACTGCTATGGACTGTAACCGGACATCCATTAGGCAGCGTGCTAAGAGTGTGACCTGTGCTTACCGCCGCGATGAAGAGAATATGCCTGGTTCACGCCGTGAGGTAGAAAATACCAAGGAAGAAGGTGTTAAATTCCTGTTTAATCGTCAACCGGTTGAAATTGTTGGCAATGGGGTAGTGGAAGGGGTCAAGGTCGTTAAGACTAAACTGGGTGATCCTGATAAGAATGGCCGCCGCCGCCCCACACCGATTGTTGGCAGCGAGGAAGTATTAGCCGCAGATATAGTATTAATAGCCTTTGGCTTCCAGCCAAGCCCGGCACCTTGGTTTGCCGATATGGGTGTTGAGTTGAATGACTGGGAGGGCGTTGTGGCACCTGAGGAACAAGAATTTAAGTTTCAAACCAGCAACCCTAAAGTGTTTGCTGGTGGAGATATGGTGCGTGGCTCTGACTTGGTGGTGACTGCTATCTGGGAAGGACGTCAGGCCGGTGAAGGTATTTTAGATTACCTTAAAATTTAAGGTTTCCCCCAATGACTCAGCTAAAAAATGATCGTTTTCTGCGAGCACTGATGCGTCAGCCAGTGGATATGACGCCAGTGTGGATGATGCGCCAAGCGGGTCGCTATTTACCAGAGTACCGCCAGGCCAGAGGTAAGGCCGGGGACTTTATGTCACTTTGCACCAACCCTGAGTTGGCTTGTGAGGTGACACTGCAACCCCTAGAGCGTTATCCTTTAGACGCAGCGATCTTGTTTTCCGATATTCTGACAATTCCAGATGCGATGGGTTTAGGGCTTTATTTCGAAGCCGGTGAGGGACCACGATTTCGTAAGCCTGTTCGCACAGAGGCAGATATTGATGGCTTATCCGTCATTAATCCCGAGCAGGATCTTCCCTATGTGATTAATGCCGTGAGCACTATTCGCCGTGAACTCAATGGTCGTGTCCCTCTTATCGGTTTTTCCGGTAGTCCATGGACACTGGCTACCTACATGGTGGAAGGGGGTTCTAGTCGAGATTTTGCCCGTTGCAAAACCATGGCCTACAATCAGCCTGAACTGATGCATCGACTGTTGGATACCCTCGCCAAATCGGTGATTGTCTACCTCAATGCTCAAATCGAAGCTGGGGCTCAGGCAGTACAAATTTTTGATACTTGGGGTGGGGCGCTTTCCCATTCAGCCTATCGCGAGTTCTCACTGCAGTATATGAATAAAATCGTTGATGGATTGATTCGGGAACGAGAAGGTCGTCAGGTCCCTGTGATTCTGTTTACCAAGGGTGGCGGTCAGTGGTTGGATGATCTTGCCAATTCGGGTTGTCAGGCACTTGGTGTTGATTGGACTACCCATATTGGTAATGCTCGCCAACAGGTGGGTGACCGTGTAGCGCTACAGGGAAATATGGATCCGGCTATTCTTCGTGCATCCCCCCAGCGAATTCGCCAGGAAGTGTCCACTATTTTGGAGCAGTTTGGCTCTGGTGTGGGGCATGTTTTTAATTTGGGGCACGGAATAACCCCTGATATCAACCCGGATCACGCAGGCGCATTTATTGATGCAGTTCACGAACTGTCAGTGAAATACCACCAAAAATCCAATTAATCTAACCAGCTATCGTCTTATCTGACCAATCATGCTGCAGCGGTTGCTATTGAGGGTAATCGGCTTATTCTTATCATTATCGGATAGTGAGTCCGGTAAAGGTACAAAGTTGAGATCAATGGTCTAAATATGGGTGGCAAACGGTAATGAGCATCAAGCAGGTCAAGATCAATGCCGATGACATAACATTAGGAATGTTTGTGTCATGCCTTGATCGCCCATGGAGTCAAACGCCATTTCCTATACAAGGCCTACTTGTACAGGGTCCAAAAGAAATCAGTGCTCTGAGGTCCTATTGTGATTACGTCTATATTGATATTACCAAAGGCCGTAGCCCGATAACTGGAGCGATATCTCCTACCTACCATTCGGGTACTGGGAGTAAAAATCATTCAATATTGTCAAGCCATAAAAAGGGCCTTGATGAGCATCATGAAGTGACGCCTATCGTTGTGCAGCGGGAAGTCTATCAACAAGTAGTTCCTCTCGTTAAAGAGGTGGAGCATGCAGAAAAAGCACTCTTGCACCTGCGAGGAAAATTTACTCTAGCCGTCAAGCAACTTGCCAAAGGTAAAGATTTTGATTACCTAGGGCTAAAAGACTCAATCGCAGATATGGTAAATAGCGTTGTCAGGTGTCCAGATGCCTTCACCTGGTTATTGCGGTTGCGTTTGAAAGACCAACAAACGCACGATCATAGTATGAGATCTGCTCTCTGGGCAGTGCAGTTTGCTCGGTATATAGGCATGCCCAAGGATGAAATGTCCGTTCTGTGTTTGGGTACATTGTTGAAAGATATTGGTAAGGTCAAATTGTCGAATAGCCTTTTGCGGAGGAAGATCCGCAGCAAAGAAGAAATGGCTGAGTACCAACAATTTGTCGCTAATGGTGTGGAGATGTTACGTGCATCAAGCAATGTAGAGCCACGAGTAGTTTCGGTGGTTCGTTATCATTGTGAGCGTCACGACGGCAGTGGGTTCCCTGAGGGGCTGTCAGGCGGAAAAATCCCGTTACTAGCCCGTATTGCCGGTATTGCATCTACTTATGATGCGATCTCAAATCCTCGTGAATCTGTTGATCCTGTGGCCTCATCCAGAGCGGTCAGTCTTCTCTACAATATGCGGGATAAAAAATTCCAGGAAGACCTCGTCGTACAATTTATTCAGTCGGTGGGCCTCTATCCAACAGGGACACTTGTGGAATTAACAACGGGTGATGTCGGTGTCGTCGTTGAACAGCACCACAATTCACGCCTCACACCCATAGTGGCAGTGTTAGATCAAGAGAAGGCATTAATCTCGGGTGAATACACCCTTCTGGATCTTAAGGATGAGGAGGCTTCGCGAAAAACACTGGTAAGTGCTGGTCGAACCAAAGCGAAGTCCGTTGCAAAATTGGCTATTGCTCGGGATCTGGAATCGTCTGGTTATGATGTGGACTTGTCATCTGTATCCAGTGTCTTTATGAAAAATAGTAGAAAAATATTGGAAAGCACGTTGTCTAATGATTTAGAGAAAGAGCGGGGTCATCAAGGAAAAGGTAGTGGTTTCTTTGCTGGTTTGAGAGAGCATTTTCGTCACTAATACTTTCCACCATTAACAATTGACACTCTTGGCCAACGTTTCGCCCATCATGGTCGTAGAGCCAGATTGGTATTGCTCAACCCAAGTAGTCGTTCCTGGTTCGAACATCAAAATCACCGTTGATCCAAACTTAAAATGCCCCATTTCTGCGCCTTTCTCAAGTGATACTTGGCCGGGATTAAACTGGTCGGTTTTTACTACGCCGGGTTGATAATGTCCTTGCCATATAGATTCAATACCTGCCACCATCATTGCGCCTACCAGAATAACTGCACAGCGCCCCACCGGGGTGTCAAACATACAAACCAGCCGTTCGTTTTTAGCGAATAGTCCATTGATATACTGTGTAGTGGTGTCATTTACCGAAAATAATTTCCCGGGAATATAGCGACTGTAGGCTAATTCCCCTGCCACAGGCATATGTACGCGGTGGTAATCCCTGGGTGATAGGTAAATCGTCGTGAAATTACCATTGAGAAAGCGCTGGCTATCTGAGTCATTGGCTCCTAGTAGGCTGGCTACCGAGAAGGATTTCCCCTTGGCCTGAAAGATATTGCCTTCCCTGATAGGACCAAGTTGGCTGACGGTGCCATCGGCAGGGCATACGATGCTATTTTTACCCTGATCAATAGGGCGCGAACCCTCTTTCATGGCCCGTGTAAAGAACTCGTTAAAATTCTTATAATCATCAAGAGAGCTGGATGCAGCCTCTTCCAAGTTGACGTTATAGGTACGGATAAACTGCTTGATTAGCGTATTTTTTACCCAAGGCGTCGTTATTTCTGCTAATCGTGATCCAAGACGAGATAGCCCGTGTTGAGGGACCAGCCGTTGTAAGGCAATAAACCACTCAGCCTGCAAGTTATTCATTGGCTATTGCTCTACCGGGGTGTCTTCCCGGTTACCCCACTCTGCCCAAGAGCCATCGTAGGCACGTATGCTGCTAAAGCCTAAAAGTCTTCCCAATAAATAGGTGAATCCGGAGCGGTGATGGGATTGGCAGTGGGTGATTGTTGGTTTGTCGGGAGTCAGTCCCAAGGATTCCAAAAATGGTAGGGCATCTTCACGAATTCTCATGTTGTTTGGGATATCCATCATGCTGGTCCAGTCACAGTGTATGGCGCCAGGAATATGGCCGCCTTTTGCTGTCAGCACTTTTTCACCGGTGTATTCTGCAAGGCTTCGGGCATCCCAAATTTGAAGTTCACCCTTTTCCAAAGATGGGGCATTGAGGTATTCTATGATCTCTTCGGCCTCAATAATGGGGGTGCGGTTGATTATGATATCCCGCTCAATTGCATAGGGGGCAGGAACATCACTAGTGGTTGGATGCCCTTCATTATGCCAGGCTACAAGGCCTCCGTTCAGATATGACCAGTTAGTATGTCCAATCACATCTAATGTCCAGATGAAGCGCCCAGCCCAGCCGCCACCTTCATCATCATAGACAACCACATGTTTATCATCGGTTAGCCCTATACGACTAACCAGAGCGGTTAATTGCTCCTGAGTTGGAAGCTTGTTTGTCCACGGGACTGCGCCACACATTAACTCCTGAGGTGATACGTGTACTGCTCCAGGAATATGCATACGGCTGTAGAGCGAATCGTTACACAGGTCCACAATTAGGATGTTTGGTTCGCTGAGGAGGTTAATGAGTGCTTCGGGTTCCAGTAATGGGGGTATCTCTGACATGGTGGTTCTCTTTTTCTGTATTTAGTCGGTTTTACAGGGCTCGATTTGACTTGGGATTGTATCATTCCTTGGTTGGCTTGGAATGCTTATTGATCTTGCTCCAAGCTATGCAGAATATGCCAGTAGCTATCAAATCGTTCCTCTCCAATAGCCCCGTCTTCGACGGCTTTACGGAGCGCACACTCAGGCTCCTGACTGTGCTTGCAATCACGAAATTTACAATGGCCAAGGAAGGGGCGGAATTCAATAAACCCTTGGGCGATTGATTCTGGTTCAAGGTGCCATAGTCCAAATTCACGGATGCCTGGTGAGTCAATCACGTCACCGCCGCTGGGTAGATGAAATAGTCTGGAGGTCGTGGTGGTATGGGTGCCTTTTGCTTTGGCGACTGAGAGGGCGCCGACAGCTATATTTATTTCTGGGGACAAGGTGTTGAGTAACGAGGATTTGCCCACCCCGGATTGCCCCACAAATACGCTGGTTAGTGTTTTGAGATAGTTAGCAAGGCTATCCATGCCCTCATTAGTGTGAGCGGAGACTTGTAAGCAGTCATAACCAAGCTTGGCATAGCTATCGAATAGTGCTTCTAAAAATAGACGGTTGCTCTCATCAATTAGCTCGGTTTTATTCAGGATCAACATGGGCTGAATCCCTTGATGCTCTGCCGCCACGAGGTAGCGATCTATCAGGTTAGCGTGAGGCTCGGGGTAGGGGGCAATGACGATGGCAATTCGATCAATGTTCGAGGCTACGGGGCGTAGCTTGCCGCGGTTGTCAGGCCGGCATAACTCAGAAGACCTCGGGTGTCGTGCGATAACGACACCACGCGTGTCGCCATCCTGCCAAGTGACGTGGTCTCCGGTAATGATAGTTGGCAGGTTTGCTCGTAGATGGCAGCGACGAATGTGTTTGTCAGCTTGGTTGTCGGTTTGTTGATCAGGCTCAACATCGACCTGAGTTCCGTAGCGAGTAATAACCCTTCCACTTTGCTCAGGACCAAGTGCTGTGGAAGACAGATGTTCCCCTGCTTCCTGCGGGGTATTGATCTGCCCCCCGGCCTTCGCTTGATTTAGCTCTATCCGCCGGCGTTGTTGCTTGGTTAGGTGGCGTTTTGTCAATATATCTCCATTATGGGATGACTTTGTAGGAAGCCTTTTTTTGGCAACCTTTCGTCGATAGCTCTGTCCCCGCCATTTGCTGGCTTACTGGGGCGCAAGGATATAGCATATGGGGAACGAGGGACAGGAACCGGATATGCTTCAACTGGACGGAATTTACCAGACGCTGGCCAAGTTTGTGCCATTGCTGGCTACCATTGCTATTATTGTATTGATTTTATGGTTTGCCGATTGGTTATTGGTGCGTCGTGCTAGCTTAACCGCTAAGTCTCGCCTGCCTGGCCAAGTAGTTATGATGCTGCTCAGCGCCATTGCCTTGATAAGTATTGTCTTGGCATTGCCCGTGAGCGAGTCTACCCGAAGTGATTTACTGGGTTTACTGGGATTGGTGCTCACTGGGGTTATTGCCCTATCCTCGACCACTTTTGTGTCCAATGCCATGGCTGGATTGATGCTCCGCTCGGAACAGAATTTTCGTCACGGCGATTTTATTCGCACGGGTGACTACTTTGGCCGTGTGACTGAGCGTGGTTTGTTTCACACGGAGATTCAGTCAGAAGACAGGGACTTAATTACCCTGCCGAACCTCTATTTGGCCTCTAGCCCAGTCACTGTGGTGCGATCTTCTGGCACGATCATTTCTTGTAACTTATCTCTTGGTTACGATGTGCCGCATCATCAGGTGCAACTTCTGTTAAAAGAGGCTGCCGTGACGTCAGAGTTACAGGAACCCTTTGTCCAAATTATGTCATTGGATGATTTCTCTATCAGCTACCGAGTATCCGGCTACTACGCGGAGGTTAAACATTTATTAACGATGAGAAGCCGGCTTCATCAAGAAGTATTAGATGGGCTCCATCGTGCTGATATTGAAATAGTTTCCCCTGCATTTATGAATCAGCGACAGTTCACTGATGGGAAAAAATTCATGGCGGCCCCTAAACAGCGTGATCCCTTTGAAACAGTGCATCCATCCCCAGAATCATTGATTTTTGATAAGGCCGAGAAGGCAGAAAAAGTCCGGATTCTTAAGGATGAAAGCCAGAATTTGATTGAAGAAATTCAGTTATTAAAAGAACAGCTTGAGGGGCTTGAAGAGCCTCAGCTTTCTGAGATAAAGAGTGAGATACACAAGCGAACAGATCGTATTGAAAAACTCGATAACATCATCCAAATTGCCAAAGATACCCCCCATGAATGATACAAAAATGCTAAAAGACCCTATGAACCTTATTTGGATCGATCTGGAAATGACGGGGCTCGATACCGAGCGGGATGTGATTATTGAAATTGCCACCGTCGTCACAGACAAGAACCTCAATATTTTGGGAGAGGGCCCGATCTTGGCTATCCACCAGCCTGACGAGCTACTCAATGGCATGGACGAGTGGAATACCCGTCAACATGGAAAATCTGGTTTAACCGAACGAGTGCGCGGTAGCACGATCACCACGGCGGAGGCAGAGCGGGCGACAATTGAGTTTCTAGAACAGTTTGTGGATACACGAGAGTCGCCTATGTGTGGTAATTCGATCTGCCAAGACCGACGTTTTATGGCAAGACAAATGCCCGAGCTAGAGGCCTTTTTTCACTATCGGAATTTGGATGTCAGTAGTGTGAAGGAAATTGCTCAGCGCTGGCGACCAGAACTGTTGAAAGGATTTAAAAAACAAGGCTCACACTTGGCCATGGACGATATAAAAGATTCCATTGCAGAGCTTAGTTATTACCGCGATGTGTTTTTTAACATGGCGGAGGAATAAATATAATGTGGCAGGTTTATCTTTCTGGCGAGATTCACACAGATTGGCGCGAACAAATTATTCGTGGGGCAGAGAAACTCAACTTGCCCGTGCAATTCAGCTCAGCCGTTACCCATCATGATGCCAGTGATGCTGCAGGGGATGTACTGGGGAAGGAGACTGATCAGTTTTGGCGAGACCATAAGTCCGCCAAGGTGAATGCCATTCTAATAAAGACTCAGATAGAGCAATGTGATCTGGCCATTATTAGATTTGGTGGAAAATACAAACAGTGGAATGCGGCCTTTGATGCGGGCTATTGTGCTGCGTTGGGCACGCCCTACATTACGCTACACGATGAAGATATTATTCACCCATTGAAGGAGGTGGATGGCAGCGGAATGGCTTGGGCGCAATCGACGGATCAGGTGGTGGAAATTCTTCACTATCTAACCAAAGATCAGTAGCTTTACGATTCTATCTCTGGATTTGTGATTTTTCGTTTGCGTTTTTTCTTGTTCGCACCAAGCATCAAGTGTTGCCCTAAGGCCCATATTACATGTTCTCTTACCAGTGCTGAGGGATGGTTTTCTCGGCTTTTTAGTGCGCTGGTTATACTGTCTGATGTGGGTGCATTACCTAGTCCAATAGACAGATTTCGAAGCCATCTTTCGTAGCCAAGGCGACGAATCGGTGATCCTTCGGTGTATTTTAGAAATTCTGCTTCCGTCCATAGAAATAGGTCTATTAGCTCGCGGTTATCCAGTTTGTGTCGGGGCGTAAAATCTTTTTCCGCGGTGGGTGCCGCAAATTTATTCCAGGGGCAAATAGCTTGACAATCATCACAGCCAAAGACCCTATTGCCCATGGGTTCTCGAAACTCTTCGGGAATACTACCCTTTAGTTCAATGGTCAGATAGGAAATACAACGGCGGGCATCCAGCACATAGGGCGCCGGAAAGGCATCGGTGGGGCAGACTTTTAGGCAGGCCTTGCAGTCACCGCATTGGTCTTGTTCCGTCGATTGGTCTATCGGTAGTGGCAAGCTGGTGTATATCTCACCCAGAAAAAACCAGGATCCCGCCTGACTATTGATAACCAACGTATGCTTGCCGACCCAGCCATGTCCGGCTTTCTCTGCGAGCGGTTTTTCCATTACTGGTGCGCTGTCTACAAAAGGCCGTTGAATGATGCTGTTGGGTACGGCATGTTCAATCTCTTTGGCAAGGGTCTTTAACCGGTTGCGTATCAGTTTATGGTAATCCCGGCCAAGAGCATATCTTGAAATATAGGCTTTATTCTCATCTTTCAGAACGGCAATCATGTTGCTGTCATCGGGCAAATAGTCCATCCGCACGCTGATGACCCGCTGGGTGCCCGGGAGTAACTGGTCCGGGTGGTAGCGCTTCTCACCGTGTTCACTCATCCACTGCATCTGACCCTGATACCCTTTTTCCAGCCACTGATTTAGTTGTTCGCCAGCTTGGGATAGGTCAATATCGGTGATGGAAACCTGCTGAAAACCGAGCGAAACCCCCCATTCTTTAATGTTCAGTGCCAGTTGCGGGTAATCAATTTCTTGAGTTGTGAGTGACATGGTCGAACAGCTGTTTGAAGATGACGTATAATTTTGACAGATATTACCCAGATAATCGGATTTTTATGCACCCATCATTGCCCGACTCATTGCCAGTAGCATTATATACAGCCCAGCAGGTTCGTGAATTGGATCGAATTGCTATTCAGGATCGTGGTATTCCAGGTATCAAATTGATGAAGGCTGCGGGACGTACTGTCTTTGATGAGATTGATCATCGCTGGCCAGGTGCACCTATTACGGTATTTTGCGGCGTAGGTAATAACGGCGGGGATGGGTATATTGTGGCGGCCCTTGCTCTAGAGAATCGAGTGCCTGTCGAGCTTATACAGGTGGCACCACCGGAAAAATTATCCGGTGATGGGCGTACAGCCTATGAGTATGCCCAATCAGTCGGTGTGCCTATGGTGCCATTTAGTGACTGTCTGGATCTGCAAGTTGGCGTAATAGTGGATGCATTGTTAGGTACTGGTCTGAGTGGCGAGGTACGCGAACCTTTTGCTCAAGCTATAAGGCTGATTAACCACAGTGGTCTCCCCGTGGTAGCGGTAGATATGCCGTCGGGGCTATCCAGTGATACCGGAGCTGCAGCTGAGCCAACAGTTGACGCCGAGGTGACCGTTACCTTTATAGGCTTAAAGCAGGGCTTATATACGGGTCGGGGGCCAGCACTTTGCGGTGACATTATCTACAACAGCCTGTCAGTGCCATCAGATATTTTCGATCATGTTCAACCTACGGCGACTCAACTACAACTGGGAGAGCTGATGATGCGCTTTCCTCCCCGTCATCGTGACGCTCATAAAGGTGACTTTGGGCATGTCATGGTCATTGGAGGTGATACTGGACTTGGCGGCGCAGCGGCTATGGCGGCGGAAGCGGCATTGCGGACCGGTGCCGGGCTGGTCAGCGTGGCCACAAGACCTGAGCATGTTTCAGCTATTCTGGCGCGTCGTCCAGAACTGATGGTAAAAGGGGTTTCTTCAGGGCAGGAACTGAATCCGTTATTAGGATCTCCCACCGTGTTGGTGGTGGGGCCAGGGCTTGGCCGGTCCCCCTGGTCAGAACAAATGCTTCAGCAGGCTGTAGCGGCGGGCTTGCCGATGGTATTGGATGCTGATGCGCTGAATATCATTAGTGGGGGGCGGGTGGTTCCGAACCCTGAAAGCACCAACTGGATAATGACCCCACACCCCGGGGAGGCTGCTCGGTTGCTGGGTATCACCAATGCCGAGGTTCAGGCGGATCGATTCTCAGCCGTAAGAGCACTCCAGAAGAAATTTAATTGCCCTGTTATGTTGAAGGGAGTGGGTTCCCTCGTGTGTATAGCTGCTGAGAACCCCGTAGGCCTCTGTACGGCGGGAAATTCAGGCATGGCCTCAGGTGGTATGGGTGACGTGCTAAGTGGCATAGTAGGCGCCCTGCTTGCTCAGAGACTACCCTCGGAGATTGCATTACCGCTGGGGGTTTGTCTCCATGCAGAAGCGGCAGACAGGGCAGCCATTGGTGGTGAGCGTGGTTTACTGGCGACTGATTTATTCGAGCCATTACGCCAGTTGGTGAATGGATGAGCCAATCGTTTGAGAGAGCAGTATTCAGTGAGGAAATGATGGTTCAGCTTGGTCTTGAATTGGGCGTTGAGTTGGGTAAGGCACCACAAAATAGAGCGTTAGTCTTTTTGGATGGCGATTTAGGTGCAGGGAAAACGACACTCTGTCGAGGTGTACTACAGGCATTTGGTCATACTGGCGCGGTGAAGAGCCCGACCTATACCTTGGTTGAATCCTACCAGTTGGACGACACTCTGCTCCATCATTTTGATCTGTACCGTTTAGGCGATCCCGAAGAATTAGAATTTATTGGTATCCGTGATTATCTCTATCAGGGGAATTATTGCCTCATAGAGTGGCCTAATCGCGGAGCGGGAATACTGCCTATACCAGATTTGGAGGTTAGGATTAGCGTAACCAAAATGGGTCGAAACGTACGAATTACTGCGGCCACAGATACGGGTAATCGTGTCCTGTTGAGATTAGGTAAAAAGAAGCGGGAAGAACAAGAATGAGGATAAGTGGTTGCTGATAGTACGCAACATTTGTTTGGCCTTTGTCGCCTTAGTGTGTGCTGGCGAGTCAGTGACAGCGGCAACCGTTAACGGTGTTCGGGTGTGGCGGGCGCCAGATCATACACGTTTAGTTTTTGACCTCAGTGAGCCGGTGGCTCATAAGGTCTTTCCGCTAGAAAACCCTGATCGACTCGTGATTGATGTTGAAAACACGTCATTTTCTGCTGATATATCCAGTCTTGAGCTCGTCAAATCACCGATCACCTCGATCCGAACGGGTGAAAACAACCAGAAAAACCTCCGGATAGTGCTGGATTTGAAAAAAGCAGTGCGGCCCCGTAGCTTCTCTCTGGCTAAAAATGAGCAATACGGCGATAGATTGGTGGTTGATCTCTACGATCATGATAAGGCGACGATCAAGACAGTTGAGGACGTTGCGGCTGAAAATAACCAGCGGGATATTGTCATTGCTATTGATGCCGGCCATGGGGGGGAAGACCCCGGAGCTTCGGGACCTAGGCGTATTCGTGAAAAAGAGGTGGTGCTGGATATCAGCCGTAAGCTGAAGAAGTTATTTGATCAGGCGCCGGGGTATAAAGCTGTCCTAGTCCGGACTGGAGACTACTATATCCCCTTGCGTACACGCACTAGTATTGCGCATAAAAAGCGTGCAGATTTATTTATATCGATACACGCTGATGCGTTCAAAAAACCCTCTGCAAACGGTGCTTCAGTATTTGCACTTTCTCGGCGTGGCGCTACCAGTGAAACGGCACGTTACTTGGCGGGCCGTGAAAACCGTGCGGACCTCATCGGAGGGGCTGGTAGTGTTCGCCTTGATGACAAAGATCATATGCTGGCCAGTGTACTATTGGATTTGTCGATGACGGCGACGCTTAGCAGTAGCCTTGAAGTGGGTGCTGAAGTACTTAAATCTGTAGGTGGTCTTGCTAGATTGCACAAGAAGCGGGTGGAGCAGGCGGGCTTTATGGTATTGAAGTCGCCCGATATTCCATCAATTCTTGTGGAGACCGGTTTTATTTCAAATCCGACGGAAGCCAATCGGTTGGCCAGCCCAAGTTATCAGCAGAAAATGGCGAACGCTATTTTTCAGGGTGTGAATCGTTATTTTAACAATAACCTGCCAGTGGGCACGCTGCTGGCCGCACGCCAGACTGGTAGTGGAAGCACTTATGTGATTTCCCGGGGAGACACCTTGTCCAGTATTGCAGTACGCCACAATGTTTCTGTTAAAGAATTGTTGCGCCACAATGGACTGAAAAACACCCGTATCAGGGTGGGGCAGCGTCTGAAAATACCAACCTCATAAAAAAGCTGTTATATAAAAAGCTGACAACATAAAGAAAAGAGATAATGCTAAAAATTCATTTACTCAGCCCTAGGCTGGCTAACCAGATTGCCGCGGGTGAGGTTGTCGAGCGCCCGGCATCGGTCATCAAAGAGTTGCTAGAGAATAGTATTGATAGCGGAGCTAGCCGTATTGATATTGATGTGGAAAGCGGCGGTATTAAATTGATGAGGGTACGTGACAACGGTTGTGGTATTGGTGAAGAAGATTTGCCCTTATCGCTCAGCCGGCATGCCACCAGTAAAATTGAGCAGCTGGACGACCTGGAATCAGTGGCCACTCTCGGTTTTCGCGGAGAAGCATTGGCCAGTATTTCATCGGTGTCTCGGTTAGCTATTACCTCCAATGAGCACGAGCAAGAACATGGTTGGAAGGCGGAAACCGAAGGACGTGATATGGCGGTAAGTATTATGCCGGCAGCTCATCCGCGAGGTACCACGGTTGAAGTCCGTGATCTGTTCTTTAATACCCCGGCACGACGCAAATTTTTACGTACAGAAAATACTGAATATAAACGTATCGATGAAGTACTCAGAAAATTGGCATTGAGCAATTTTAATATCGATTTTTCCCTACGCAATAATGGCAAGGTGGTACACAATTTTCGGGCGGCAAATAACCAGCTGGAGCAAGAACGTCGGGTAGCCTCTATTTGTGGTTCCACGTTTATGGAAAATGCCCTCTATGTGGACGTGGAAGCTGCAGGATTAAGGCTTTGGGGGTGGGTGGGTCTTCCAGCATTCTCTCGCAGTCAGACCGATTTACAGCATTTCTATGTGAATGGACGGAGCATACGTGACAAATTAGTCACTCATGCAGTACGGCAGGCCTATCAGGATGTGATGTACCACGGACGTCATCCCGCTTTCGTTTTGTATCTCGAACTCAACCCAACGGATGTGGATGTTAATGTGCATCCAACCAAGCACGAAGTACGCTTCCGTGATAGTCGTACCGTGCATAATTTTTTGTTTCGAAGCTTACATCGGGCTGTGGCGGATATTCGGCCAGGAGATCAAACTTCCAGTGTGTCAGCTGTGACAGCAGACCCAGCGGAAAATAATGGTGGTGAGCTTACGGCCTTTTCACAGCAGCCCAGCATGAACCTTAGGTCACCTTCGTCTTCAATATCTGCCGGAGCGGTGGCAGAAAGCATGGCTGTATATCAGTCACTACACCAGACACCACTTGGCAGCAGTGAACCGGTTATTGGCTCGTCTGATCAATCTACTGGCATGACGCCATCGGATAACGAAGTACCTCCATTGGGTTACGCCATAGCCCAGCTTAAGGGTATCTATATTTTGGCGGAAAATGTCCAGGGAATGGTGCTGGTGGATATGCATGCCGCCCATGAGCGGATTACCTACGAACAAATGAAACAGGCGTTTGATTTAGAGGGTATTCGCTCCCAGCCATTACTGGTGCCTGTCACCTTGGCGGTGAGCCAATCAGAAGCTGATATTGCAGATGAACATCAAACACTGTTTGGTTCATTGGGCTTTTCTCTGCAACGGGCTGGGCCCGAAAGTCTGATAGTTCGGCAGATACCCGCCATGTTGCGTGATTCTGATGTAGAACCCTTGGTGCGTGATGTACTTTCTGACCTGACGACCCACGGCACGAGTGACCGCATTCGGCAGCATCTCAATGAAATTATGTCGACAATGTCCTGCCATGGTTCTGTGCGGGCCAACCGAAAGCTCAGTATTCAGGAAATGAACGCCTTATTACGCGATATGGAGGCCACCGAGCGTAGCGGGCAATGTAATCACGGTCGTCCTACATGGACCCAAATATCGCTGGAAGAGCTGGATAAGCTCTTCTTAAGGGGCCGTTAGCTCAAGCTTTTCAGACATTCAGTGCCAATCCAAACTAGACTGATAGTGTGTAGAACCTTTATTGAGTCCAGTGTGTCTAATTCATAGCGTGAGCAAGTAGGTTGCTGCTACCTTGAGTTCAGTTGATGCGCCACCTCAAGAGGAAATGTGCATGTCATATAAAAGGTTGCCTCTGTTTCTTTTTGGCTTGTTGTCTATTCCCATGGGGGTAGCAGAGAGCTTGGGGGAAGGGCAGCCGTTAGCTTTCGTTGAGCCAATCGATCAGTCTATTTATCAAGCCTCACCCTATCCTCCGATTGAAAAACCAATACAAGGCAAGCAGTTTTCGGGCTTACAGGAGGCTGTGAGCTTTTATGAGAAGGTTGATCGTTCAGGCCACTGGGAGCCTCTGTCGGGTGGCCCCTTATTAGTCTTGGGTGATGTTCATGAACAAGTTGTTCAACTGCGGGACCTTCTCTATCTGTTTGGCGATATAAAGGAAGATGCCTCTTTTTTTGAGCCACTTGAATTATTTGACCTTGAATTACATGAAGCGTTATTGGCCTTTCAGAAACGACACGGAGCAAAGGTGGATGGTATTCTGGGTCCACAGGTTCGCCGGCTACTGAGTGTCCCTCCTCGGCAGAGGATTGAGCAGCTGTTAATAAATATCAACCGACAGCAGGAGTTTCAAGCTATCGCTGGAGGGCGCTACCTCCAGGTAAATGTCCCCGAGTATCGGCTTCGGTTGTATGAGCAGGGTGAAATTCTTCTGGATATGAAAACCATTATTGGCCGCCGCAGCCGACAGACCCCCATATTTAGTAGCAGGGTTAAAACCGTTGTGGTGAACCCATCGTGGAATGTACCCAAAAGCATTGCCTTCAGGGATATTTTGCCGCTATGGAAGGAGGACAAGGCCTATTTATCAAAGCATAACCTACAGGTTGTAGCCGGTTGGGAAATACCGAGAGTGATCGTTCCAGAAGAGCAGATTGATACAGATAAAATGTATCGAGGTGACGAATATCAGCGACTATGGGAGCCACCTGGAGTTCGAAATACACTAGGACGCATTAAGTTTCAGATTGCCACTAACAACAGTATTTACCTGCATGATACGAAGAAGCCGTCACTTTTTGAGGCAGACCAGCGGGCCTTCAGTTCGGGCTGTATTCGTCTGGAGAAACCCAGGATGTTGGCGGATGTATTAGTCCAGTTTTCTAACCGTTTGGAACCCCAAGAGTTAGACTCGCTGTTTGATGATGTGAATACCCATAGAATTCGTCTCAACAAGCCAGTTGAGCTACATGTCACCTATTGGACGGCTTGGTTGGATGAAAACCGTATCTTGAATTTTGCAGAAGACCTGTATCGTCACGACCTCGTTGAATTTGACCAACAAAAAGCTGAACGACAAGTGGGACTACATCTGAACTGATCATTTTATATACAATTCCGGGTCGTTGGGGCATAATCGCGCACAATAATGATAAATCGTGGTCCATGCCTTTAATTCGTTCGTAAGCAGCGTTGCAACATTGTTATGCCAAATCAGCCCTTAAGTTCACGCCGAACCTTCCTTCGTATGATGGGCGGTTTAACAGCCGGACTTGCTGTTTCTTCCTCTGCATTGGGAAAAATTGCCTCTTCTCAGGAAAGAAGCATAGCGTTTTATAACTTACATACTGGTGAGTCGCTCAAGACCACGTTCTATCTCGATGGTCACTTTCTACCTGATAGTCTAAAAGAGGTTAGCTACCTATTACGTGATCATCGAACGGATGAGATGTGCGATATGTCGCCACAATTGTTGACCCTATTGGGCGATTTAAAAAATAGGTTGGGGATCGTCAAACCATTCCATATTATCTCTGGATATCGATCACCTGCGACGAACAATATGTTGAGTCAAAAAAGTGATGGTGTAGCTAAAAAGAGCCTGCACATGCAAGGCAAGGCCATCGATATCCGGATCCCTGGTGTAGAGATTAAGCGTTTGCATAAAGGCGCGTTGGCTTTAAAAGGTGGTGGCGTTGGCCTCTACTCAAATAGTGACTTTGTTCATTTGGATGTGGGGCGAGTACGTTATTGGGGAAGCTGAGCTATAGGCCTGTTAGGCTATGACGCCCTGTATTTAAGCCCTATATCGTCTAACTCAATTCGGCACAACGGACACTGCTTTATTGGATGTATCTACATTGCCATACTTAAAACCCATCTGAAACGATTTGATACGCTGTGCGGCATTACCTTGGGTCAAGGCTTTCGGAGTGACAGAACCCTGATCTTCTCGTTGCAACGTGTCATCGCTAGTGGACTAAGCGGCTTGTAGCGTCCCCCTCAACATGATTACTTCACGGATCGGGTTTTCAGCGCTTGCCTATTCCGGACTATTTACCAGTGTTGTTGTCTGCTATAGAGGCGTTCAGGGGGTCGTGAGCATTGTTGTCACCGTTTTTAAGGGCGGGGCTGTGACTTCCGGTCCATAACTTTCCAGTAGGTGCCAGTCCAAAAAGCACCCGCTTTCAGGGTTTTAATACTGTATGCGTGATAACCAACAAAGAGTGTTCCATCCTCTTCTACTTTGAAAACGAGTGCTTCTATACCTTCGTCATCTTCTGCGTTTTTAAGAAGAATATAGTCATTTTTTTTTACATCTGGGCGTTCCATAGTCTGTCCTGTATAACTCAACGTGTTTGAATACTTGCGGATCACAGCAAGTCTGGGAGCCTGTTAAAGCAGAATTTCCTAGCGTGCAAGCGGTAGCCGGGCATTATATGGTTCTTTGAAGAAAGTATCAGTATTTCGTTCATTTTCAATGTTGATAGGAGCTTGTCTTGTGTGCGAGGTTGTATAAGGACGGAGAATAAAAAAACCACCTTTCGGTGGCCTCAATGTGGGGGAGGAGAATAAAAATTCATTCATACAGCGGGTGAAAACTCAGTTGCAGCAATACATGATCCAATAGCACAACCAACACCGCTGCTGATCCAGGCGTCGGCACCGTAAGCAAATAGGCCAAGAGAAGCTACAAACAAGACGCCACAACAAATCGCAAGTAAACAGACAACATTCTGATTATTCATGATCCTTTTCCTCAATATCGCAAAAACGGTAACAGTGAGGGTATTTATAAATTGAACCTGTTTGGCATTCCAGTGGGTTGGTCTCAACAATCATGTTACCCAGTTCGCAAACAGGGAGTGGATGATTTGTTTTGTGAGAACGATCAACTCCCACTTGAGACATAAGACTGAGTTGTCAAATTAACCATTTCGAATTGGCAACATTAATACTGCCATCTACCCCGACTAATACTAATGGAAGATAGAGTTGTATAGACGCGGTTTTACGGATTGCTTCAGCTCGGATTGCCTATGGATGAGGTATACTCCGCCGCCATGACTTCCCCCCAACAAATTCTACAAACTGTCTTCGGTTATCCGTCTTTTCGTCCCCCTCAGGATGAGATTATTCAAACGGTAATGGAGGGTGGCGATGCGCTGGTGTTGATGCCGACGGGCGGCGGTAAATCTCTTTGTTACCAAATACCGTCTTTGCTTCGTTCGGGCTGCGGTATTGTGATTTCCCCCTTGATTGCATTGATGAAGGATCAGGTAGATGCTCTGCGCCAGGTGGGGGTGAGAGCGAGCTATTTAAATTCGAGTTTGGATTCAGCAACGGCTAACAAAGTGGAGCAGGCCTTGGTGGCTGGGGAACTGGATTTATTGTATATCGCTCCCGAGCGTCTTAATCAGGAGCGAACGCTCTCTTTGTTACAGCGCTCACCTATTGCTTTATTTGCTATTGATGAAGCCCACTGCGTATCTCAATGGGGCCATGACTTCCGTGCCGATTATTTACAGCTCAGTATTTTACATGAGAGTTTTCCCGACGTACCGCGCATTGCATTAACGGCCACCGCTGATGCGCGTACTCGCGCCGAAATTATTCACCGTTTGGATTTGAGCGAAGCCAGCCAATTTATTGCGGGATTTGATCGCCCTAATATCCGTTATCGTATTGCACTTAAACATAATGCCAAACAACAGCTGTTGCAGTTTTTGAAAGAAGAGCACTCAGATGATGCCGGTATTATATATTGCTTGTCGCGCAAAAAAACGGAAGAAATTGCCTATTGGTTGCAGCAGCAGGGGTTTAACGCGCTGCCTTATCATGCGGGATTAGATACGGGAACCCGTGCTGATAACCAGTCCCGTTTTTTTCGAGAAGACAGAGTCATTGTGGTGGCGACTATTGCCTTTGGTATGGGCATTGATAAGCCCGATGTGCGGTTTGTGGCCCATTTGGATCTACCCAAAACCGTGGAATCGTATTATCAAGAAACAGGCCGTGGCGGTCGTGATGGTGAACCTACTAATGCCTGGATGATTTATGGTCTTCAGGATGTGATTAAATTACGTCAGATGATGGCAGGATCTGAAGGCAGTGAAGAGCACAAACGGGCAGAACAACATCGGCTAAATGCCATGTTGGGTTTGTGTGAAATTACCAGTTGTCGCCGCCAAGTGTTATTAAATTACTTCGGTGATGTTCTGCCTGAACCCTGTGGTAATTGTGATAATTGCCTAGAACCTGTGGATACCTGGGATGGGACTGAATCTGCCCGCATGGCTTTGAGTGCAGTTTATCGAACGGGTCAGCGCTTCGGCGTGAAGCATGTGGTTGATGTGTTACTGGGTGCTGAGACAGACAAGATTTCTCAATATAGCCATGATCAATTACCCACTTACGGCATTGGCAAGACGCTGGATAATAATCAGTGGAGTTCGGTCTTTCGTCAACTGGTGGCTCGAGGTTATCTCAGTGTGGATGTTGAGCGTTTTGGTGCCTTGAGATTGGAGGAAAAATGTCGTCCCCTGTTGCGTGGTGAAGAGCAGATCGAGCTACGTAAGGATAGTAAGAAAAAAGAGGCTAGGCGGCTGACTAAAACATTCCAATCGGAAGATATGGATGTTGCCCTGTGGGAAGTATTACGAGAGTGCCGACGGGAATTGGCCGGAGAGCAGGGCATACCCCCTTACATTATTTTTCACGATCGAACCTTGCAAGAAATGTGCGTTACTGTGCCACAGAATATGGAGCAGTTTGGTCGGCTTGGTGGGGTCGGCGAACGGAAATTAGATAAATATGGACCTGCTTTCTTGCAGGCTATCAGCGAGCACTTGGCAAGTAGATAAGACGTTTTTTTTATGTTGTGTGATTACCCGGGTCGTTACCATTAGTAGGGACGCCAGAATCATCAGTGTTTCCTTGATCGAGAAAGCCGTCGAGCTCCTTTTGTTTCTCGGTTTTCCATTGGTCACCGATGATAGGGTCTTCTTCAGACTCAGCGTTATCTGTCAGTCGCTCCCACGGGTAAGTTTTGAGGGTGAGTTTGGGGTCCCAGTATCGAAACATAATCGCGCAAAGAACCCCTCCTAGCGCACCAAAAAAATGGTATTCATAGGAGATTCCCGGTTCGCGGGGAAAGATAGTCAACAGCATGCTGCCGTACATAAAAAAGGCCACCATCAACAGCGTTGTAGAGCGCCTGTCCCGTCGGAGTATTCCGCCCATGAACAGATAAAAAAACATGCCGTGGGTTAATCCGCTCGCTCCGAAATGGTAGCTGTCGCGAGCAAATAGCCACACTCCCAAGCCAGACAGCAACCAGATAATGGACAGTGCCCACCACCGTGATTTGGGATAACCATAAATGAGGATGCTGCCTAACAGTAGCAAGGGTAGGGTATTGCTTATCACATGTTGCCAGGAGCCATGGATCAGCGGCCCGGTGAGTATGCCGATTAATCCTCTGGATGTTTGAGGGTAGACTCCTAGTTGATGAAGGTCCCAGCCCAGGCCCACTTCACATAGCTTGAGCCACCAGATCAGGACAACAAATCCACCGATGACAAGGATACTGTGTTGGAGAGAGGTGATTTTATTCATCACCTACTAGTATTGTGGAGCAGGCAAACTTTTTAAAGGGGCCTAGTCGAAGTACCCCACCTAAAAAGCGGCTTTAGGGTTAACCGTACTGGGTTGATTCTTTCTGTATGTGAGGCTTTTTACGGGAGCTATCGTTTTTTGAGAGAACACCATCTGTGAGTTTATAAAATCATCATAGTCCACTAACTTTTGGGGCTCACTAGGGCTGCCTATCCAACGTTCGCGTTTGATAAAGGTGTCTGATACCAGGCTGCGTGTAGGATCCAATCCAGCAAAACTAATGCCTATCATGTGGGGTAGTGTGTGCATGAAGTCGGCACTTGAGAATGGTTGGTTTGCATATCTTCCCCACTGAGTTCCTTGGGAACCATTTTTCCATTCTGGCGAGGCCCAAGTGATGAATGGCACCGTGTACATAGCGGGTGATGGTGCGCCCTCATTGCGGCCACAAAATAATTTTTCTTCGTAGTCGTATACCTCTTCTCCGTGATCAGAAAAATACACCAGTAATGCCTTGTCATTGTGTGTTCTTAGGCTGTTTATCAGTGTGACGACCACGTGATCATTATAGAGAATGGAGTTGTCGTAACTGTTGTACTCATCTAGGTTGCTTGTGCCTACCCATGACGGTACATGGTCGTTATCAACAAATTTTTTAAATGCGGCTGGATAGCGGTAATGATATTGTCGATGAGTACCCAGCAGGTGTACCACAATGAACTTTTTAGACGTTGATTGTGCGAGCGTCTTAACGAATGGCTCAACAACGTTTCCGTCATACAGGCTGCCATTTTGTTTACGGTTATTGTTGAGGTAAACCTGATGATCAGCCATTTGTGACAGGGTAGTCAACATGGTGTTTCGTTTGGTTTGCGTTTGCTGGTTGGTGATCCAGGTGATGTCATAACCGGCCTGTTTCATCATGTTTATCAGAGTAGGCTGCGTAAAGAAAGCCTCTGGGTGCTTCGAGTCAGCAAACGATAGTGCTTGTTGTAAGGCTTCAATGGTGTATGGCCTCGTGGTGACAACATCGTTGAAAACGGTGAGCTCATCCCGCATGGCATCAAGCTGTGGCGTGGTGGCCCGGGGGTAGCCGTAGAGACTCATTCTCTGTCGATTGGTCGATTCCCCAATAACTAGCACTACGGTCTCGGGCATAGTGTTGGTATCTATTTCAAAATTTTCCAGGAGGGGCAATTTATGGTTGTCAGCTAACAGAGATTTCATGTTGGCTAGTTGTTCGAGATATCTGCGGTAGGAAACAATTAGATTCCATGGGGCCGTTGGTTCCAGTCGAGACATTAAGTGGCGGTTGGCTTGGGTAACATTTTTCTGCAGAACAAGGGTGCTAAGGAATGGCCAGCCGACCATCAGGGAAAATACAACGGCGTAGGAAGAGCGCCATTTTGGTGCCAGTGAGAGGGTGGTTGGCATTAGGCACCACAGTATTAATGGGATGGCACTGTAAGTTGCAAAGACTAGTACATGCCACCAGCGTAAGTAGGATTGGATAAATTCACTACCTTCTGCTGGGTTCGACTCAAAAATGATAAAGATAGCGCTTTGGGAAAATTCTTGACCATAGATTAACCAATACCCCAAGCTTACAAGCGAGGCCAGCCACAGAGCCGAGCCAATAACAGCGGTGATAGGCTTGATGTACCTTGGTAGCAGCAAGACAGGAATCAGCCATATAACGCTCATTAGCAGGGCATCGCGGAGGCCGTTTGATCCTGCCATTCCAGTGGAATATAACAATATCTGAATAGCGGCAGAAAAATAACAAAAGTAGAGGTAGGCCCAAAAAATCGGGTGGCGCTGAGCAAAAGCGTGCATAGGGGTTCAGCCGGTAGTTAATTGAAACTATGGCTGAGGAGTTTAGTGGCCGTTTCTTAAGAGAGACTTAACATGAATCAGTTAAGGCTGACCCCAGTCACTACAGTCTTCGGCATCATCCTCCGACTGATAGGACTCAAAAAGTGAAGGACAAATATCATTTTAAGAGCGGATGATCATCAGGCAATTGCTTGGTTATCCAGAGTGCCAGCTTATGTTTCATATGCTGGATATCCATCTGGGCTTTTGCCAATGGCTGAATTAGTTTGTCGTGTGCTAGCAATCGGTATACATACTCAATTTTGTCTTTAGCGGAATCAGTCTTATCAAACTTTGCAACACCACGTTTTTCGGCATAGATCATGCCGATTCTGATGGCTTCTTTTAACAATTCAGCTTCGTTTTTCTGCTTAGACATATGTCTTCCTTAAAAAAGACGGGCTAGTTATTGCAACCGTTCAATCCCTGATCCATTTGTTCTGCGGGGGATTCTATATTGACTGTACCGACAATAGTGGCAGGTACCCCAGCAACGATCGAATGGGGGGGGATATCTTTTAGTACAACACTGGCCGCCGCAATTTTTGATCCTTCACCAATTTCAATATTACCGAGAATTTTTGCCCCGGGGCCAATCAATACACCCCGGCGTACCTTGGGATGTCGATCACCAGAGTCCTTGCCTGTACCACCCAGAGTCACCGATTGGAGAATGGATACGCAGTCTTCTACCACAGCCGTTTCACCGATCACGATTCCTGTGGCGTGATCGAACATAATACCCTTCCCTATGACTGCTGCAGGGTGAATATCCACACCAAATACCACCGAGATACGGTTTTGTAGTACCTGCGCCAGCGGCTTTCGCCCCGTTATCCATAACCAGTGGGCCGCACGCCAAGCTTGCAGAGCGTGGAACCCTTTGTAATAGAGAAAGGCGGAGGAGGGGCCTTGGCAGGCAGAGTCACGGGTGTTAATCGCGCAGATATCGCCGTTGACTTGGTCCTCGATGATGGGGTCAGAGCTGAATGCTTCATCGAATACTTCTTGTAGCATCAGTGCCGGGGTTATTTCGCCCCCTAATTTTTTAGCCAGCAAAAAACTTAGCGCTGCAAGTAACGAGCTATGTCCTAGGATAGTGACTTGTAGAAAACTGGTCAGCACGGGTTCAGCATCCGCAATGGCACGGGTTTCCTGCTGTATTTGTTCCCAGAGGGATAGACTCATAATAGTAGCTGTTAGTTGGTAATTCGTTTGGACATTATCGGGGCCGCACCGCTATTTATCCAGCGGTGTGCGCGCCAGGCACCATATTTCTACATGATGAGCTCCGGCCTTCCGGAGTAATCGAGATAGTTCGGACATGGTGCTGCCAGTGGTGACCACATCATCAATTAGAGCAATATTTTTTCCTTCGATGTCGTGATTAAGCCGAAAAGCGTCCTTGAGGTTATTTAACCGCTGTTTTCGAGACAAGCCCTGCTGAGAGGCGGTGTGCTTGTGGCGGGAGAGTAATCGGCTATCAACGGGAATCGAAAGCCGCGTACCAATATAGCGGGCTAACCAATAAGCCTGATTAAATCCGCGAACAAACTGTCGCCTCCAGTGAAGGGGGACGGGTGCTATCAGATCGGGGAGTGCTTCCTGTGCCTTTATGTTGCGTAGTAGTAATTCAGCCAGTATCGAGCCTCGGCTGAATTGACCTCGATGTTTGAAGCTATTGATGAGCGTGTCGACGGGGAACTCATAACGGAGCGGCGCAATACAGTGGGTATAGTCTGGAGGGCTGGCCAAGCATTTGCCGCATTGAAACCCAAAGACAGAGCTAGATACGGGCAGTGTTTGCAAGGGCAAGGCGCAGCGTTGACAGGCAGAGTGGTTAAAGGGCAAGTCGGCTTCGCACTCCCGGCATAGGTCCAACGGGCGATTTGATAGTGTGCCACAGAGCAGACAGCATCCGGGAAACAGGTAAAAACTGCCACGCTGTAGGGCGACAGTCCAGTGGGGGATAAGAGCGGGGAGAGCGTTATTTTTTACCATGACCGTTAACCTAAAATCCTTTTTTGGTTGACAGTGAGTTTGTCGCATCTATCATAGTGAGCCAAGTAAAGAATACGAGAGTTTTCCAATGCCCGCCAGTAATGCAGTTACTATCCGTCAAGATTGGACACGAGATGAGGTCCTAGGGCTGTTTAATCAGCCATTTAATGACCTATTGTTCCAGGCTCAGGTGGTGCATCGTCAGCACTTTAATCCCAATGAAGTGCAATTGAGTACACTGCTTTCTATTAAGACCGGAGCTTGCCCAGAGGATTGTAAATACTGTCCTCAGAGCAGCCGTTACGACACGGGTTTGGAAAAAGAAAAGCTGATGGCTGTTGAGCAGGTCATCAAAGAGGCCAAGGCCGCTAAGGCGACGGGTGCAACCCGGTTTTGTATGGGTGCTGCTTGGCGTTCTCCCAAGGACAAGGATCTGCCCTATGTGGCCGAAATGGTTCGCGAAGTAAAATCGCTGGGTATGGAGACCTGCATGACCTTGGGTATGTTAAAAGAAGAGCAGGCTAAAATGCTGGCCGATGCTGGTCTGGACTATTACAACCACAACCTTGATACCTCACCGGAATACTATGGTGAAGTGATTACAACTCGTACTTATGAAGACCGTCTGAATACCCTGGGTAATGTTCGGAAAGCAGGAATGAAAGTCTGTGCCGGAGGCATTGTGGGTATGGGTGAGGGCGAAAAAGATCGGGCTGGGTTGCTGATGCAGTTAGCGAATCTCCCGCAGCAACCAGAATCTGTACCTATTAATATGCTGGTCAAGGTGGCGGGTACGCCGCTGGACCAACAAGAAGATCTGGACCCCTTTGAGTTTATCCGCACCATTGCAGTGGCACGTATCATGATGCCCAAATCCCATGTTCGGTTGTCAGCTGGTCGGGAGGAGATGAATGATCAGATGCAGGCCATGGCTTTTATGGCCGGGGCCAATTCCATTTTCTACTGTGAAAAACTGTTAACAACCCCCAACCCAAAAGCCAATAAAGATAAGGAGCTGTTAGAGCGGTTGGGGATTAAACCTGAGTCGTATCAAGTTGAGCGGGATAGCCAGGAGGAAGAGGCTGTACTGCATCAGGCGATGGCTGAGGCTGAGACCGACCACTTATTTTATAACGCAGCCAAGTAGGGCGGTCGTCAGTTTTTATGTCTCCTTCAAGGTCATCCTCAATGTCATCGTTGATGGATTTAGCGCTTCAAGCCAAGCTAGATCAGCGCAAGGCAGATAACCTTTATCGGCAGCGCCACATTTTGGAATCGGCTCAGGATGTTCAGGTACAAGTGGACGGAAAAACCTGCGTGGCCTTTTGTAGTAATGACTATCTTGGGCTTGCTAATCATCCCGCTGTGATCGATAGCCTGCGTCGTGGGGCAGAAACCTATGGCGTGGGTAGTGGTGCTTCCCATCTTATCTATGGCCATTCTCACGAGCATCATGCTCTTGAGGAGGAGCTGGCTGCGTTCACTGGCCGGCCAAGAGCGCTACTTTTTTCCACGGGCTATATGGCCAACCTAGGAACAATCCGAGCCTTGGCTGACAAGGGCGATCATATTTTTGAGGATCGTCTCAATCATGCATCCTTGCTCGATGGCGGTTTAGCCAGTGGTGCCCGGTGTCATCGTTACCACCATGCCGATATCGACGATCTGGAGCGACGGATGAAAAAAGTGGCTAGCGGACGAAAGTTGGTGGTCACCGACGGTGTCTTCAGCATGGATGGTGATCTGGCCCCACTCCCGGCACTAGTGGAGACCTGTCAACAACACAATGGTTGGTTGATGGTCGATGATGCCCATGGTTTTGGGGCGTTGGGAAATAGTGGTGGAGGTGTTACCGAACATTTTGGTTTGGACGCCAATGAGCTGCCAATCTTGGTGGGCACGTTAGGAAAGGGATTTGGAACATTCGGAGCATTTGTTGCGGGTTCTGATGCTTTGATTGAAACCTTGATTCAATATGCCCGTACTTATATCTATACCACGGCGCTGCCGCCGGCGGTTGCCTCAGCCACTCGTATTAGCTTGAAAATTCTACAGCGTGAAACGTGGAGAAGAGAGCAATTAAAAAGCTTAATTGAGCGCTTTAGGTCGGGGATCGAAGCGTTAGGCTTGGAGTTAATGGATTCCATGACGCCGATTCAACCAGTATTGCTCCACGATGATGAGCTAACTCACAAAGTGGGTGAACAACTACGTGCCAAGGGGTTTTTGGTGGGAGCCATTAGGCCACCTACTGTGCCTGTGGGAAGTGCGCGTTTGCGCGTTACGCTTTGTGCTGAGCATACCGAGGAACAGGTAGATAGACTGCTCGATGCTTTGGATAAAACCCTGATTGATCTCCGGAGCAAAAGCGGATGACGGCTTCGGTAGCCCATAAAATATTACCAACTCAGTTGACGGTTTATGATTACCCTTGTTGTGGTCATCCGATCCAACCTGAGCCGTTGGTTCTTCTACATGGCTGGGGTAGCGACAGCCGTATTTGGCAAACAGTACGTCCCGAATTAACGCGGCACTTACATGTGCTCGAGATAGATTTACCCGGGTTTGGCCAAAGCCTAGCCCTAGAGCAGGACGGTCTAGACGACTACCTAGAAGCTATTAATGCAGTATTGCCGCCACGCTGCACACTGTTGGGCTGGTCCCTAGGTGGCATGCTGGCCACGAGACTCGTTAGTCGTTACCCCGAACGTTTCAATAGTCTTATCACGATTGCCAGTAACGGCTGTTTTGTACAGCAGACTGATTGGCTCTGTGCGATGCCAGCCCAGACTTTCTCTGAGTTTTTCACGCTATTTCAGCAGCAACCAACCCTTTGTTTGAAGCGTTTCCATGGTTTGCAATGCCGTGGTGACAAATTTGAGCGGCAGCTACTTAAAACCTTAAGAGAAACATTTGATAGCTTCTCTGATGCCGCTGGGAATAACAGCTGGCAGAGAGGGTTGGCGTTACTCTCTGAAATGGATAACCGGGAACATTTGCAATCGCTTAAGGTTCGAGGACTGCATATCTACGGTGATGCGGATCGGCTAGTGCCTGTTTCCGTAGCCAGAGAAGTTGAGTCATTGAGCCGGGGTCAGCAGGTAGAAGTTCTGGAAAATACTGCACACGTGCCTCAGTTGAGTTGCCCTGAGCAGCTGGTTTCAAGAATCTGTCACTTTTTGCAAGAGGGTCGTTATCACCTGGATAAACAGCGGGTGGCAGATTCTTTCAGTCGTGCTGCCAGTAGTTATGATTCGGTAGCCCGCCTGCAACGAAAAGTGGGGCAGACGTTACTGGATTTTATGCCAGCTCAGCTCATGTCAGATCAGTTCAAGCTAGGCCAGCGCAAACCAACTCAGGTGGTCGATCTGGGGTGTGGTACGGGGTATTTCACAGAGCTATTAGCCAATAAATACCCCTCTGCCGAATTGGCCGGTATTGATCTTGCCCAAGGGATGCTGGATTTTGCGCGTACTGAGCACACAGTAGCTGCAGCCTGGTTACGTGGCGACGCAGAAAACCTGCCTTTGGCGGACAACTCTGTGGACCTGATATTTTCTAACTTGGCATTTCAGTGGTGTGAACAACTGCCGGTGTTAGCCTCTGAAATTGCACGAGTATTAAAACCCGGGGGCGTTCTGGCATTTACCTCCCTAGGGCATAAAACACTCTTTGAGCTACGCGATTGCTGGGCTGAAGTGGATGACTACGTACATGTAAACCATTTCTTAAACACGGTTGACTGGCGAGACGTGTTTATTGAGGTCGGAATGGACTTTCAGCATTTTGAAGCGAGCTCTTGTGTCTTCGCTTATCGGGACCTTCGACATCTGACGGGTGAGCTCAAGGGGCTAGGAGCCCATAACGTTAATATGGGACAGAATCGAGGATTGACTGGGCGTGAACATATTAGGAAATTAGTTAGTGCTTATGAGCAATTTCGCAATCCACAGGGAGAGTTACCCGCTACCTGGGAAGTGATTTACGGAGTGGCTCGTTGTCATGTCTAGCGCCTATTTTGTTACTGGTACCGGCACGGGTGTAGGAAAAACACTGGTGACTGCTGGTCTATTGGCCGCCGCACGACAACGGGGAATGAGCACGGCCGGTCTTAAACCCGTGGCAGCCGGTTGCGAGTTAACCGATGAAGGATTGCGTAATGAGGATGCATTGGCACTACAGGCACAGACTACCTTACCCATCAGCTATGAACAGATTAATCCGGTGGCACTGGAGCCAGCTATAGCACCACACATAGCGGCTGCTGAAGCGGGACGTCGTTTGAGTGCAGATCGGTTGGCTGGGGTTTGTCGGGGGGTTATGATGCAACGCCCGGACCTAACCCTGATCGAAGGAGCAGGGGGTTGGCGGGTACCACTGAATGACCGGGAAACCATTGCTGAGCTAGCGAAAATAATGCAGTTGCCCGTGATACTGGTGGTGGGTCTGGATCTTGGTTGTATTAATTCAGCATTATTGACTGCCGAGGCTATTCAACGGGATGGTTTGGTACTTGCGGGCTGGGTCGCCAATCAGGCGGTACCGACAATGGACAGGTATCAGGAAAACCTAGACACCTTGCAACGCTGGGTTCCCTGCCCCATGATTGGCAGCGTTCCGTATCAGCCGGGGATAGAGGCTGAGCAAGTGGTAGAACACCTGAGACTGGATGCTCTTCTGTAAAGTAGCGAAAGCAATGCAAGCAACGAGAGATTAATAGGATAGCGATTGCTATGGGTATGAGAAACGAAGACGAGTACAGCGAAGAAGATCTGGCTCGAATTAACGAGGCGCTTAATTCCGGCGTTCATTCTGTGGAGCGAAAACCTTTTCGGTTTAGCTTGTTGTTCTTGTGGTGGATTGTGGTAGCTGCCTTGGGTACCGCGAGCTGGTATTTAGCTAAGTTGTCAGGGGTTGTTTAGCCTCTGATGGATTGCGGACACTATCTATAACAGCCCAGCATATGCTGGGCTGTTATTTTAGGTATAGGAAATAATCAAAACTGAAGATCAGAAAAATTTATTCAGACGTCCTTTACCCTGACCATCAACTTGCCGGTATTTTCACCGGTATAGAGTTTCTTAACGGATTGCAGAGCGGTCTCCAAACCGTCGGATACATCAAGACGAGCTTTTAATTTACCCTCAGCCATCCATTTTACGAGTGCTTCCGTTGCTTCTGGATAGCGATCCATATAGTCGAGAATGATAAAGCCTTGGATTTTCAATCGATGCATCAATATCAGGTCATAGTTATAAGGGCCAGGCACGGGTTCTGTTGTATTGTATTGAGAGATCAGTCCACAGGTGGGGATTCGGCCAAAGAGGTTCATGAGCTTCAGGCAGGCATCGAGAATTTTACCGCCCACATTATCGAAGTAAACATCGATACCATTAGGGCATGCGCGGGCTAGTGCTTCTGGTACGTTCTCAGTTTTGTAGTTAATAGCCTCGTCAAAACCTAAATCTTCCTTGATCCATTGGCATTTTTCATCACTACCCGCCAAGCCAACCACATGGCAGCCCTTAATTTTGGCAATCTGACCTACCAGCGAGCCCACCGCGCCTGCCGCTGCGGAGACCACAACGGTTTCTCCGGGTTTTGGCTCGCCAATGTCGAGTAGGCAAAAGTAGGCGGAAGGGCCTACCAAGGCTAGGGTGCCAAAGGCATCGATGACGGGTACATCACCCGTGTCTCCCAGAAGGCCAACAGTTTCGGGTGTGCCTATTTGGTAATCAGCCCAGGTACCAATGCCACTGACAATATCGCCTTCTTTAAAGGCTGGAGAGTGACTTTTAATCACTGTGCCACAGACGACACCTCGCATGGGAGCATTGAGCTCTACCGGAGGCATGTACTGTTCAATATCACTCATCCAAATGCGATTAGTGGGATCCAGAGACAGGTAGTTCAGTTGAAATACACATTCGCCCTCTGCGGGTTCCGGAATAGCTTCATTTTCAAGGCTGAGGACATCGTCCGTGATGTCACCTATAGGGCGATTACGTAGTCGCCACACTCGGTTGGTTTTGGGCATCAATATTTCCTCATTTAAGTAGTACTAATAGAGTGACATTTATTTGTAATGGTAAAAAACTAAACAGGCTGGTAGGCAGCCTTAAGCCATTACAGTTTAGCCTACCATTTACCGGGTACGTTATCGAACAATAAACACGTCATACTTCACATAACCCTCTTCTCCAAATTGAATTTCAACCATCTTGTTGACAGTCTGAACTTCATTGAGCCAGGCATATTTTTTAGATGATGTTTGAAATGTCGGTGCCGCAACGAAATAGGGAATATCTTTATCGGTGAGTAGTTCCCCATTGGTTAGACGCTCAGCGCTTTCTTCCGAGTTTTTGATAATGCCGTTGTAGGAAATATAGATATGGGCGCCATCATCGGTTTGGATCAAGCCCCTCACATCCAGACGAAATACGCCCGACGGCATAATACGCAGCCAGTCAGCACCCGGAGCAATAAACTTTCCGCTGATATTTGGACCCTGAACCCAGCCGCCAGGCCGAACATTAGCAATCATCATTCCGTCATCAATGGCCACAGGTGGATCAAGTGGTGCCAAATAGGTCATCATATATTCTGTTGTTACTTGAGTGCTGGGTACAGACGGGCAATTATTTTCCATGGTGTGCTCCTGAGTGAATTTTTATTAGAGAAGTCTGTCCGTAGAAAAATAAGTCCGTCCGTAGAAAAGTAAGTTCGGATAGTAAGCCTGTCTGGCCAGATACAGGAAAGTACTTTTTTAATCAATTAGTTCCATTTGGAATTTTAGTGAAACTCTGTCGGTAGAAAATTGTACGACAGAAAAAATTATTAACGAATAAGTTTGATCCATTCGCCGGATTTTGGTTCACCTGCGGGATAATAATTATTGATGATCCGTAATTCATCTTCACCGTATTTACCTAGCTTAAGGTGGCGGGCAAGCCGGGCGAAGCTGGTATTTTCTGTGGCTTTAACGTAATGAATTGTTTTGGGTTTGCGCTCTATTAAGCCGCGCTTTGAAATGGGGCGGAAGCTTTTGATTATTTGGTGAAAATCACTGTTAGCATCATCTTCATCGGCCTCTGGGTCAATTTGGCCACGAAACACGTAAGCTCGACGGCCATAATAGATGACGGCTAGGCGTTGGTCAGGTAAACCATTTTCACCAGGTACAAACCCAGTATGTCCCTTGAGCCTAAACTGTAGCAGGGCCTCAGATTTTTTAATGAGCGGTATATTTAATTGTTTTTTTATAAAGTTTTCAGGCGTTGCCAGAGAACGCTTCATAATAGTGATATCGATACGAGCGTTGTCCTGCGTATTTTTTGCTTGGATCAACTGTGCCTGCTCACTGAAACGCCATTCCTCTGGAAAGTACACTTGAAAGGCCAGTGTTTTATTTTGATAAACATTATCCGGTAATGAACTTGTTTCATAATTTTTCCCCCAGACCATGCCTTCTGTTGCAACTCTGAATGGAGTGATGTTTTGCTCGGCATTGTTGTTTTTTGGGAGACTTCCAGATTTACTTACCACCTCACGGAGGCGCTTATCATTGCGTGGGTGGGTGGAGAATAGGCCGTGGTAGGTTTGTGTTTTTTTGCCGGACTCCTGTGCACGCTGTTTCTCAAAACGTTCATGATCTTTGAGTAGTGAGATAACGTCGATCATAGCCTGTGGATCGTAACCGGATTGGAAGAGATACTTGCTACCCAGTTCATCGGCTTCTAGCTCCATTTCCCGACCGTAACCACTGACCATGGACGTCCCCCATAGCGCGCTTGCCTCGCCAACATCGGCACTACGGGTTAGAACGGCTAAGAGCCCGGAGACCACACTGGAGCCTATCTGGGCTCTTTCTCCTCGGGCATGGTGGTTCGCTGTAACGTGGCCAACTTCGTGGGCAAGTACGGCAACCAGCTGTGCTTCTGAGTTAAGGTAGGTGATTAGTCCCCGATTGATGTAGATATAACCGTCAGGTAGAGCGAAAGCGTTAATATCAGGCTGGTCGATCACGGTAAAGGTAAATGTTTCATCGGGGTCGTCTAGGTGTCGTACGATGCGTTGCCCCACCTGATTTACGTAGTCGGCTAGCTTGCCTTTTAGCAGTGGCATGTTGGCAACAATTTCCTCATGCATTTCTTTACCGGTCTCGGGTGCGTCTTTAGCAGCAAGTACCGGTAGCCCAGCGAAGCCGAGGATAAGTAATAGAGTGAAAAATAGATTGCGATATATCATATTGGATCCAGGTAGTTACGATCCGGGTAACGTGTGACTAAAGAAACTTTTAAGGCGGTCACCGATACCTCCACAGGCATCGGCTTGAACCTGTGCGATAAAGGGTATGGGTGCAATTACGGCTAATACGTAGGATGAACCTTCAGTCCTTACCTTTACTCGACCTTCTTCATCGAGCTGTTTTAAATCCCATATTGTTGCTTCATAGTTTGCAGACTTGTCCCAAGTGGTAAACCCGAAACACCCCCCACCTCCGAGAGCAAGAGCGCAGTTGACGGATCCACTTTTTTCAGTGGTCTCGGTGCTGCCATCTACCCAAATCAAATAGCGAATGCTGAGTGAATTAATACGCTCTGAAATAATGGGGTCATTCAGTATCATACTCATGCGTTTCAGTTTTAGGGGCGCTACTCTTGGTTCAAACCAGGGGTAGAAACTGTCTAAAAATTGTTGTTCAGGCATCACCGATACTTTTCCTCCATTAGCGAGTCGATGACCTATGCAGTCAATAAAGTCTGGCTCAGTTTCATACTCTCCAGCATGTCGTCTGCCCATGATGACCACTTGCTCGGTCCCGTTGAGTTCTAGGTCGAGGTTGGTTTCTCGGTATTCGTCAATGATGGTCGAGGTGGAGCAGGCGGCAAGTGACAGTATCATCATCACAAGGGAGATGGTTTGTGTTACTGCATTTTGCCTCATTGTCCGCGGCCTTGGGTCAGTGCGGCAGACGCTTGCTGACTGGCAAGCCAGGCCCTGATTTCAGGAACCCTGTGAAAACCTGTCACCAAGCGCACCCCCGTGTCTCTTAATGCTTCTGTGGTAGCTTGATTGAGCGCCTCTTTTTCTGATGTCAGGAGCCGGCTTTGGGTCTTGCCATAGGCCGTCATTAACCAGTCGGCAATGGGTTCACCATTACTGTCGAAAACCTGAAGGTTATATTTGAGCCACACTTCAAAGACATTGAGGCGGGTTTCAAAAGGCATTGCCAACTGAACCTCTTCTATATGGGGTATAACGATCAAGTCCACCTTGCTAGTTGAAGCTTTACTCATGCTGTTCAACCTAGAGGAATTTGTAAACATATCGTTGAACATTTGATTGAATAGCTCGACTTGAGATTGCCCCAAAGCCATGGACACATCTTGTTCCTCGCTACTTTCAAAGGTGTAATGAGAAAAGGTATCGTCGAGCAACAATCCCACATGGTGAGGTAACTTCTTGGTGAGCGCAGAGGGATAATCTCCGTTGACAGTGATATCTGTTGAGCAGGCTTCAGCAACGAGGACTGTTGCCAACAGTAATATGAGCCGACTGTATCGAGCAGTTCTGTATTGAGTCGCCCTAGGTGTTGTCATCGGTTACGACCTATCTTTGAATGCATTTATCCGAACCTTCCTGTTTGACATGGTGTATTCGAGGCCGCTTATTCCAGGCCATTGAGCCCGACAAAGGTTCCATTATTACGATAGCTCAGTTCCCTCATCAGTGCGGAGAATCGAGTAGCTGTTTGTAGGTTGCCGCCTTTAACCAAAAAGTGGACAGGGAAGCCAATCGTATGAATTCGTACCAATCGATCCTTACTGCTTGCCTTGCGGTTGATTTTATCTACCGTATCCACAACACGCGCGATGGAATGGCCCGTAAAGTCATCACCAAATACGTACAAACTAATCTTTCGACCTGATGCATAAAACCGACGGATGGCTTGTTGTACTCCCTCTTCTGGGCTGGAGTTACTGAAGGGTGTCCAAGTGGTGAGGCGATTGAGAATAGCTTTACGTCGAGCGGGGGTGTCTGGAATCCATTTTCCTCTATAGCTTGAGAACATATATTCCCCCATATCATTCATAATTTGAACGCCCTTCACCTTTGGGTAAATGTTGAGAATATTAATCATTTCTTGGCGTACGCGTGGCCAAGCGAAATTGAACATACTGCCTGACGTATCGACGATAAAGATAATATATTCACTGTCCACCGGTATCCCACCAATGAGTTGGTTATCCACTCTATTTTGGTCATCGAGTAACCGTTTCATTTCTTCCGAAAGAACCTGTTGGGCAAGTGTCAGTTTATCCCGCTCGGAGGTGTCTACCTGAGCTATTGCATCCCGTTGTCTTCGGACGCTGGCCAGCTCCTCCTGTAGCCGAGCTATACGCAGTTGAAACTCGGAAAGCTGCTCTTCTCTGGATTTTAGAGAGCGATTAAGTACCGTGGTTTCACCTCGAATTTGAAATAATTGCTGCTGCAGCTCGGCTAGGCTGCCTTCCAGAGGCTGTTCAACACTTTCAAAAGCGGTCGATTCAACAGTTTTGGCTATGAGTAGCAACAGCACAATGGCCCCAAAACCACAGCTGATGACATCCAGAAATGAGATGCTGATTTCAGCAGTATCACGTCGTTCCCTTCGTGTTGACCGACTCACGGCCAATCCCTCGATGGGCTCATAAATGATCCCTTGCTGGACAAGGCCAGCTGCCAGAAACTGGCAGCGGCTACTGGATCGCCTTCCATGGGAAACAGAAGTACATTGACAGGTATGCTCCGAGGTAACTCGCCGACAGCCTTACTGAAGAGTTTTACTCGCTCTCGGCCGGAGATAGTGCTACCGCTGGGCGGTTTTTGGCCCTGAGTTGGCAGGCCGTCGGTGATCAGAAATAGGTTGTCCGGTGGGTTTTTAAAATCCCCAATGGCCCGAAAAGCATTGATCAGACTGGTCCCTCCTGCGGGGACAACACTTCCTAGTGCTTTGATGGTTTGGTTTATTCCTGCGCCATCGGCCGTGTCTCGCCAAATACCATCGTCACCATTAACAGCACCGGCAACAGTGTTAAACGTGTAAATTTGGTAACGGCTTTCCTTGGGTAGTTGTGCTACCAGCCACTCAGTGGTGCGGATCGCACGTCTCCACTTTTCAGCATTGCGTTTGACAGCATCACTCATGTTGCGCCGGCGTATGACGTTGACGATCGAGTCAGACAGCATGCTCGCCGAGGTGTCCACCAGAATCATGATACGCCGACCACCCAGTTTGAGGCCCGTGAGGTATTGCCGTTCACCTTCACCAATAAAATGTCGTACGTCTTCATCGTTGCCCTGATCCTGAAGCTTGGCCGTCTCTTCTTTCAGCTCCTCTACCTGTTTTCGTAACAGCTCAACTTCCTGTGCAGGATCAGGTTGGGCGCTTAACTCCCGGCGTACTTCCTGCGTTTGGTTAAGGACTCTTTTCGATAGACCCTGAGCGTCTAAAAACGTCTTTTCCAGATCAGCCAAACTGTTTTTCAGTGTAACCAGTTCAGCTTCGCCAATTTGGACTTCCTCCGCGAGGAGATTGGTTTCAGCGACAAGGTAGGGATCCGCTGTTTCAACGGCGGTGGCATCGTGTTTGAGGATAAGAAATAACAGCGTTACCGCGCCAAATCCACAGGCCATGATGTCGAGAAACGACAGGCTAAAGGTGGTGATTTTACGCTTGGGTAGGCGCAACTCAGGTGACCTCGATCAATTGCAGCTGGTGCACACCTATGTGGATAATAGCGCCGGGCTGAAGGTTATCTCTGTTACTTTGGGTGGTGATATTTTTGTGGTTGGAATGAAGCTGTACTCTGTCATTATCTCGGATTAGGGCGATGTCACCTGTGTGCTGATGTGAAAAGCTCAGTTGGTTGCCATCGACCTGAATATACAGGCCATCACCGATGGTATGGGCCCGGTGCTGATACAGTAAGTGAGTTGGCGTGGTCGTCACATTCAATTGCGGTGTCTGGGTTGGTTTGTGCTGCCTCGGCAGTTGAGTGACAAAGTGGATGGTTTCTTCGTGACCTATAATGGCCTCCAGATTATTTAGGCAACCCTGAATAACGGCATCATTTGGCAGGATGTGGATGTCGTCCAGCCGCTCTAAGAGCCCCTGTAATAATAGCGTTCTGTGGCTGGCAATCATGATTTCGTCAGCCCGTTGGATGTTGCGCACTTTCTTCTGTAGCAGTTCCAATCGGGCACTGCTGCTTGCCAGCAATTCACTACGATTGAGGTTGAGGTGATAACTTCCTTGGGGGCTATCTAGTGCAATGGCCAGTTCTGATGTTTCTGAAAGCTGTCCTAACCAGTTCGGCAATAGGTCATAGAGTTGTTGTTCACCGGCGGCGGTGTGTAGCGGGTCATACCGATACTGCCGAATAAACATATCGGCAATATGCTGAGCCCACGTGTCATAAAAAGCTTTCAGGCCAATACCGGCAATGACCTCGACATCAGTACGTTCAACATAGCTGTGTTCAATGGTATTACCGGCATGAAGCCTAGTGAGAACACACTGATGGAGCTGGATATCTAAGTGTAGTAACTGGCCGCTTAAGTCGGACTGGCTGACAGCAGCCACGGCTGCGTCCACGAGCCCCAGAGCTTCGAAGGGTGATGCTTTGGCTAATCCTAGCAAGATGGACAGTTGGTCTCTGTCGAAGCTGCCTGGGGTGGCAAAGATAACCTTATCGGGACTGCCACCTTCATGGTGTAGTTCCAGCAATTGAGCGTAAGCCAAGTCAGCGTGGTGTCGAGCCTGATTATTGGGGGCTGGAAGGGGGGATAGATTGAGTTGGCGCCAGTACTGGTTAAAGCTTTGTTGAGGCTCTAGGTAGGCACGCTCCAAGGCAGCCTTGCCAGTGGTGATGCCCTGCTTAGTGAGTAGGGCATAGCCGGGGCTAACAATCAGCTCTCCCTGATCATTGCCGCAGTACAGACCGCTGTCGTTAATTTCAATAATGGCAACACTCATGCTCAGGCCTTAGCGTAACGTTTGTCAGTCTGTCTTGAGGTGACGGAGTAGCTTGTCATCACAATAGCTGTGGGTATCCAGCACCAGCCTTTCTTGCATCAGCTGTAGCTGATGCATCATAAACATCACCACAATACTGATAACCAAAGCAATAAATGTGGAGTTAAAGGCCACACCAAGACTTGCGGTAACACCGGCAATATCCCCCTGCACCGCTTTGTGGGCCTGACTGAGCGCCTCGCCGATACCTCGTACGGTACCGATAAATCCGATGGAAGGGATTGCCCAGGCAATGTATCGCACCATCGATAGCTCAGAATCTAGTCGATCCGATTCCATATCTAGCACCTCACTAACGGCGCTCGAAACATCCTGAATATTTCGAGTGGAGTCAAATCGTCGAAGGGCTGCCAACAGTGAACGAGACACTAAATAGTCCTTTTGTACTGTGGGTAATGCTTGGATAGGTCGAGACATCTGTCGTGCATCTTCGGGCAAAATTCGTGTGCCATCGGCCACATTAAGTAGTTGTCCGGTTAGCAATTTACGCTCTTCGATAGCGTTGCGCGCTTTGAGCCCCATGATGGCAAAAGCCCATAGCATTAAGATGAAGCAAGCCTCCTGCTCATAATCCTTGACGACAATGTAGAAGGAGCGCTCAGTTACATAAGCTTCCCCAGCGGCCTCTCTGGCTAACTGTTGCTGGAGGAGAGCATTGGCATTGGGGCGTATCAGAGTGAGATAAAAGGTGTGTACCAGAATAAGTGCCAGAATCAGGGCAAAGACCTGATAGAGAAATTCTGAGGAAGCTCTTGTTTGCATGTGTGATAGGTTCCTTTTTAACCGTTCCCTTAAATATCCACCGGGAAGGGGACCGATAGATCCTCCGATATTTCTTCACTGGGATCAAATTCCCGATCTACTGTTTTACTTTTCGGCTTAGGCGTAGGTTTAAGTACTGGGGCTGTTTCTATTTCTGCCGAAGGTTCTGCTGAAGGCTCTTCTGCTGTGGACGTTAGAGGTAACAGTATTGCCAGTAGAAGCATGCCTATCTGGTATTTCATAGTTTTGCTACACATGGTTCTGCTCCATATAGCTCTATTCCACATAGCGAGCAATTCTAAAGCCCACATCATCGCGCGGATCAATGCCGTAGTCACGGAATGAAAGCCGCAGCTCAGTAATACTACTGTGCCGCCAACTGGCACCACGGATCACTCGGAACTCACCTTTTTCCGGGCCGGAGGGGTCTTTGTCAGCGGTCATGCTGAGATTGAATTCGATGCCGTAGTAGTCGTTAACCCATTCTGCCACATTACCGCCTAGGTCGAAGATCCCCTTCTGGTTTGGTGAAAAGCTCCCCGCGGGTGACGAAGTGGCAAAACTATCGTTATAGGTGTTGATCACACGACCGACAATTTTTGCTGCACTGAGGTCGGCGAAATTTTCCGTTTTTCCTATGGGGGGAAATTGGTCGCCCCAAATATATTTCTTCACGCCACTATTGGTTGAACGGGCAGCCCAAGCCCATTCAGCTTCGGTTGGCAGGCGATAACCATTAGCTTTGACGTTTTCTCCGGTGATTTTACCCCGTGTCTCTGTATAAAAAAGCGCAAGATTTTCCTTTCGGCTCAACCAGTTACAGTAGAGAGCGGCTTGCTGCCAGCTGACGTTGACCACGGGCTGCGTTGGTAAATCTAGTGTGTTGCCACTGATATGCTGGGAGCTGTGCTGGCGTTTAAAGTGTTTGAATTCAGCGTTGGTCACTTCTTTGATTGCCATGTAGAAAGGGCGTTTTAGCTGAACATCCCGCAACACCTCATTGGCGCGCCTGCCTGATTCGCGCCGCGAGGCTCCCATGGAAAATTTATTTTCGGGCTTGAATAATTTGAGGGTTTGGTTGTTGGAATTAGTAATCACTGAGGGGGTGTTGGCCCAGCGCGTTTCTCGTTCAGTGAGAAGTGTCACTCTAACCACTTGGTCCAGCTTTGGTTGGGGGGTGACCGTCCGGGTTTGGCTGGCATAGCCCGATTTTTTGATGCTGATTCGGTGGGAACGTGCGGGCAGCCTGAATGTTTGGCCCGCATAGCCCCTCAGCACGCCATCAATCCATACGGAGGCATCCGTGGGTGAAGTGAGCACCTTGATATCCCCCATATTGCCTTGCAACGAAATGGACAGGGTTTCTGTTTCTCCTGGCATCAGCGACAGGGAAGATTTTCCGGTGATATAGCCATTGAGGAATAGCGATACTTGGTGCTGCTCATTGGCAGCTACATCCAGACTGGCAGGTGTGGTCCCGCGATATTGACCATCTACAGTGATGGTTGCCCCTGTGGGGGTAGAGGTGAGTTCGATTACTCCATCCGCGGGCTCCAAGGTGATGTTTGGCACTACCAGTGTTTCACTAACGGGTACTTGTAACGCTTTACTCCAGGGTTTGAAGCCCTTTAATGCAATGGTCACATTCTCACCTGAGGCGAGCAATTCTGTTGTTAGTGGTGTGTTACCGCGAAGTTCATCGTTAATAAGAACCTCAGCATTAAGAGGAATTGAGCTGAGCTGTATATGGCCCCAGGCTGGCTTGAGGTCAACGTTAAGGGACTGGCTACGATCCAATCCTTCAATATAGATACTGGACTGGTGAGCGAAATATCGAGGAGCCTGAATATCCAGCTGGTGGTTGCCAGACGATAGTGGAGTGATCGTTATGGGGCTAGTGCCAGCTTGCTGTCCATCGACTAATATCTCAGCACCTGGGGGCGTCGTGGTTAGCTGGAGGTGGCCTGGTTTCTTTTCCAGTGTTAGGGGTAATAACTGATTGTCTTCCTCACCAATGGTAAATAATTGCTTCAGGTCAACGTAGCCTTCTGATGTGGCCGACAACCGGTAATCGCCAGGTCGCATCAAGTAGTGATCGGCTAACTTAAAGCTGATGCCACCTTTAATGCGTAGGGTTGAGTCTAAAGGGTCGATGTTAATAATGACTGATTTAGCGGTTAGCAGAAACCAAAGTACCAATAGGCTGGTTAGTAATGCCAATCCAGTCATGATGGGTATTGGGCGCAGGGAGAAGCTCGATTGTTTGATTTCTTCCTGTATCGGAGTGAACTCGACCGGTGCTATTTTTTCTTCATTTCCGGAAGATAGATTCTTGTTGATCACGATACCGGCTCCCAGCAGGACACTTCTACCGGATTAGATAACCCTTTTGAAGTTACCTGAAATTCAACTCTTATATTTCGATAGCCGGGGCGGCTTCCCGTGACTACATAATTGCCTGGTTTGAGTGACAAGTATTTTTGGTTGAACTGACCAAGTTCTCCCACTTTAAATAGAGTGACGGTAGTGTAACTGTCAGATCGAAGCTCTACAGGGATAGGTGTAATGGCATTTTTCAGCGTTTTCTCGAGCTGGGTAATTTGCCTCTTTAGCTGAGGCCCAGGTGATCTTATGCCTTGGGCATCTGCGAGCAGTTGCTGACCATGCTGATAGACACCAGTTGAGGCAAGTCGTAGTGGGGTCTCAAGTATTTTCTTAATACTGTCGCTGAGGTCTGCCCTAGTTGAGCTGCGAATTTGGCCCATTCTGGCGTCCATAACTGAGCCATCCCGAGCCAGAATTCGGGCGTAGGTATCCCGAGCCTTATGCCACTGCTCTTTGGATTCTAGGGCTGCCCCGTTAGCTAGCTGCGACCGAGTCATGCTTTGGGCCGCGGCATTGCTTGCTTGGGTCAAGCCGGAAAGGGCCCCTTTATGACCCGGGCTTAATTTTAACGCCGCATTAAATGCTTTGCTGGCGTTATTGAACTGGCGATTGTCCAGTGAGCGATAGCCTTGGCTCATGGCATTATTGAAATCACGTTCTTTGATTAAGAGAGTGGTTTTCTCCACGCCATTAATGGCTGCCGGGTGTAGTACATCCAGTGTTTGTGCTTCGCGAAAAATAGCCTGAGATTGTTCCAGTTGTTTATCTTCCAGGGCGCTGTTGGCTTGGCTTAGCAAGAGTAATACGGGGCCCAATGTGCCCGCTCTCTTGATGCCTATGCTTGCTTCGCTATTATTGGGATCGATGGCTAGGGCGAGCTTATAGTGTTGCTGAGCACTGGTAGCGTTACCCTGCGTAATGGCCTCTAGCCCCTTTGCTAAGCGCTCGGACAGTTCATTGGGTATACGTTTTTCCAATGCAGTTAGCTGGCCCAGTGCATTTTGATAAGCGATCTGTGCTTCCGAAAAGACCCGTTGTCGGTAAAACTGGTCTCCTTCAGCGGCTTGGTCGAGGGCTGCCTGAAACGCCCGTTCACCCCAGAGGCGGATATTTTTCTTTTCAAGAAAGCTTTGTTTTTCAAGAATTTTACTGAGGGTGTCCTGAGCGGCTCGGCGGGCTTTGGATAGTTGGGCATCATTAAATGGCGCTTCTTTAACACTTGGTAGCTGTATTGCTTGTGGTTCTATAATTACAGTAGGTGTTTCAACTGGTCTAATCAGTAAAGGGAGAGCGAATATGATAAACAACGCCAGAAGAATACTGAAAATTAAGACGATATAGGTTGCTGGTCTCTTTTGCCAAGGGAGTTTTTCCGCGCTTTTAGCGGTTGCAGATTGGGTGAGGGTGATGTCTGCGGGTTTGATCGGGTCAAAGCCTTTACTACTTTCCATAGTGATCAGATTCCGCCGCGCTCTGCTTGATAAATATCTCGTAACAGCGCTTTCCACTGAGCGTATTGGGCTTCTACATTTCCGGTGAGAGTGATAGTGCGATTTTCCAGTTCAATCACGCGAGGTTCGATGGCTGCCTCTAGAGATTGCCCTAGTTCTACTAGGGCATCATTGTGAATTTGCAGTTCAGCTTTTTTGGCAAAACCACTTTTTACCAGTAGCGCGCCTGCGCTGATGCTTACAGCCGCGGCTGCTTGGCCGGAGCTGCTATTGCTTCCGGCAGCAGCAATACCGCCTATTACTGCGATGATGCCGCCAATGGTGCGATTGCGATACTGACGCTTGAGTTCACGTACGGCCTCGAGTTCTTCATAGCTGTTTGCTCGCCATGCTTGGTAGGGTTTCTCCATTTTGCGGGTGTAAGCATCGTAATACTCTTGCATGGTGTCGATATAGAGGTAATCCCGCTCCCTTATGCGTTCAATACGAAGAAGTGTGGGGTCATTACGTGCGGGTAAACTAAGTATTTCAAGCTGACCACCGGGCATTTCTTTAATATGGTCGCTAAACGCTTCGGATGAAAAATCACGGGCAAAACGTAGGGAAGAAATAGTGCGCAGTTTTTCTATTTCGCTATCACTCAATTGTTGAAGGTGTTCAAGTAAATCGTTGGAGATTCGATTGAATAAGCCCTGGAAGGGATCGCGTTTTGTTTGTCGTCCACTATCGTATGCGTATTGACCAACGGTTTCGGTGTAAGATTTTTTGTACCAGTGGCGATTGCTTGAATCTGAGACGCTGATGTCCAGAGTGAGTGTTTTCCCATCAGAGTGGATAATGGTTCCATCCACATAAACATCCACCACGGTTTGGCGGCTGGGGACTGCGCGTACAGCGCCCCAAGCAGCAGTCTGCTGAAGGGTAGCTGCTAGCTTGTTGGGTAAGTATTGAGATTCTGCATTACGCACAGCCGGTAACACGATAACGCCTTTTTTGTCATCATTATCGAGTCCTGGATCAAATGGCAGGATGGCAATATCCAGTAACAGGGCTTCTTCCACCTGAGCCGCTTGCTGCTGCAGCGGAGTGACTACCGTACTGGTAACGCGTTGGCCGGCGCAGGCGCTCAGCACTGATGCAATCAGTAAAATGGTCAACCATTGAGACAGATGCTTTTTAGAGATAGACAATTTACAAATAAACAATGCTTATTGGCCTCGTTTGTATTTGCGGTATTCCTCCCAGAGTTTTTCACGTAACTCTGGATCCTTTTCCTTCATCGCAGCTTCACGAATTTGTCGAGCAACAATATCGTCATCACTCCCGTTGGATACGTCGGCAGGAACTTGAGCATTGGCGCTGTTAGTCCTGACACCGCTACTGGAAATGATGGTGCCATCTCCAGCGCCATCGCCCAAGGTGTTATTACTATCCCCAGCTGCTGAGGATGAGGCTTCTTTCTGGCCATCTGAGTTTTCTGAGATATCAGCCTCTTCAAATAGAGGCTCATCATCCCCCAGGGGCATATCGTCTTCGGGAAATTCACTTTCAATGACTTGGACGGTAGCTCTTTCATTGACAATCATGCCATCAAAGACAGCAATTGATTCATCCAGCTGTTCATCGAGCATTGATACCGCCTCTTCATCGCTCGTGGACCCCTCACTTCCGAGCATGCCAGACGCTTCGCCGTCATTGTTCTCACTAGGGTCTCCGGGCATACTTTCGACCCCTGTTGGCTCATTCGGTTCCTGCTGATCTGACATACTTTCGCCTTCTCCCCCGTCGTCAGATGTAGGACTGGAAGGCGGTGCTTGTGACGAGCTGGCAGATGGTGATCCTGTCGAGGAACTTTGGGATTGAGAGGAGCTTTGAGATTGCGAAGAACTCTGGGATTGAGAAGAGCTTTGGGCCTGAGAGGCGCTCTGGCAGCTGGCCAGCAAGAATGCCATTGTGATGGTCAATGCGCCGGTCAGAAGTCTGGTGATGAGATGCATAGGAGTTAGCCTTACTAATGGGGCGTTAGCATTTTCATGGTGAAATCACTGGTGAGTACTGCATGACCGTCAGCAAAACGTGGCCTGAATTTACTGGAGTGCAAGCTTCTTTTTACACGGGTTTCCAATTCTGGTGCATTCTCCGGATGGGTTTTTAGGATATCAATAGTGGTGACCCGGCCTTCGGACGTTACTTCAATGGAGACATTAACATAACGTTCATTTAAAACACTTAAACGATCATTATTATTGCCGGGCTTCTTGCTAACCTTGCTGCTTACAACAGGTTGTTTTTTAATTCTCGGTAGCATTTTTGGTGCCCCGAATAAGGCGTCCAGAATAAGGTCCTTCTGTTCAACACCGCCGAGAACTGAATGCGCCTGATGATAGGCTTCTGTGGCCGCATCAGGGTAGCCAAACAATAAATTCCAGTCGCCTAATTGGGCATAGGTTTCGGCTTTATCCTGAATAGGCGCATCAGGGTTATTCTCCAGAATATCAAGAGCGTTCCTATACGAAGCGAGTCCATTTAGGTAGTGGGTCCCTCTCCTTAGGGTTTCTTCACTAAAACCAAATGGTCGGTAGCCAAAGGGAGCACCACCAGGGTTCCCCCATGCGTCGGGGTAAAGCCGTTCATGCAAAGCACGGTAGTAAGTTGCCAGGGCAAAATTGTTTAGCATGTCTACCAATTGCAAGTTGGTAGAACCCAGCTGGCTGGCAGTGAGGTCGATGGCCGACGAATAGAGCCGTAAAGAAGCTTGAAGGTGATAAAGATCATCACGGCGGCCCATTTGAGCATAAGTCTCCAAATGCCATTGACCGACTTCGTCCATCAGAGGGATTAATCTGACATCATTTTCACCATAGGTCTTCATATGTAACCAGAGCAGTTGATGGTAGCTCTGGGATGCTTCGTTGATGCTCCCCAGTTCAATATGACTCTTAATAATCCCTCGTAACATCGGCACTTGAGACAGGCTGTAGACACCATCATTCACTCTATGGAGGTGCATGGATCGTTTATAGGCAGCGATGGCTTCTTCGTAACGATGATTGTGTTGGAGTGTATTCCCTAATCCGTAGGTCATTTCTGACAATATGGGGTCGTAGGGGCCTGCTTCGTTTTCCTGTTGATCAATGGCAGACAGATAGTTTTGAATAGCGAGATTGGTGGCAATGGAGTCTTGCGCACTGGAGAGTTCAAGTGAAGCTGGGGTGGTGTTGATGTCTATTACTGAGTCATCACTGTTTATGGCAAGTGGGGCTGGAGGGGTGTCAGCGGATGCCGCAACGCCAGTTAATATACTTGTTACCAACAGCAGAGTGCCTAATACGTTCTGGGAAAAACCCATATGTCCCATGCCTGTTGATTAATTAAATGCTTAGAGGCAACTAGCGGGGGATTGTTCCTTGCGGTATGTTGCAGACGGTAAAATCTTTCCCGAAAAACGGCCATGTGTTATTTATCAAATTGCTTAGCGTCAGTATAGCGTTGCTGGCATTAAAAAATGGAGTCAACTTTTAAAAATGCTGTTTGTATTGTGGAATGTGATGGCGCCAGTCTTGGTCTGTACTGCTATTGGCTTTTTTTGGGGGCGATCTTCTGTGCCCTATGCGGCAGAATTTGTCAGCCGAGCGGTGATGAATATTGGTGCGCCTTGTCTTGTCATTTCAACTATCAGTCAGGCAGAAATTTCGGGCCAAGGATTTGCCCAGGTTGCTTTGGCGGCATCATTGATTTTTATCGGGACTGCGGCCTTGGCCGTTCTTGTTATTCGCTATTCTGGCGGTGAAGTTCGTTCATTGTTGTCGGCAGTGGTTTTCCCTAATAACGGCAATATGGGGTTGCCGCTGTGTCTATTTGCTTTTGGTGAAGAAGGGCTAGCATTGGCGTTAGCATTTTTTTTGGTACAAATGACAGCGTTGATGACAGGCGGTGTGGCATTAATGTCCCGAGCTGACACCGGGCTGAAAGCGATGTTAAAGGATCTGGCAAGGCAGCCTTTGATTTACTCCATCATTGTTGCACTGTGGTTGCTTGGTAGTGGCGCTACACTGCCGACTTGGATCGATTCTACAGTGGCGTTGCTGGCCGGATTCACGATACCACTCATGCTGATCACTCTGGGTGTTTCCTTGTCGAATCTGGCCACCACCGGTTGGTGGCGAAGTATTGGCTTCTCGGCATTGCGGATTGGTGGCGGATTGGCATTTGCCTGGATTGCCGTTTCATTACTGGGGCTTACTGGTACCGCAAAAAATGTGGTGCTTTTACAGTCTATTATGCCGGCAGCAGTGTTTAGCTATCTGTTAGCACTTAAATTTGATCGCGACCCCAATGCGGTGGCTGGTATTGTGGTTGCTTCTACGGTCATGGCTCTCTTGGCGGTACCGTTACTGTTAGTGCTGCTGTTATAGATAATTGAGGATAGGAATGTGGCTAATACCAAGCCTCTTTCAGGGTATCGAGTAATAGAACTGGGGCAATTACTTGCTGGTCCTTTTGCCGGTTCATTGTTGGCATATTTCGGTGCGGAGGTCATTAAGGTCGAGCCTCCCGGTGGCGGTGATCCATTGCGTAATTGGCGCGTGCTTAAAGATGGCACCTCACTTTGGTGGCGCAGTCTTGGACGGAACAAAAAATGTATTACGCTTGATTTAAAAACAGACAAAGGACGAGAGTTGGCGGGTCAGTTAATTGATGGCGCCGATGTGTTGATTGAAAATTTTCGTCCGGGTGTCATGGAGAAGTGGGGGTTGGGGCCAGAGCGATTTAAAGAACCAAATCCCGGATTGGTATACACCCGGATATCCGGCTATGGGCAAACCGGCCCCTATGCTCACAAACCGGGTTTTGCTTCGGTGTGTGAAGGAATGAGCGGATTCCGCTACGTCAATGGTTTTCCGGGTGATGCACCAGTGCGCCCTAATCTCAGTATTGGTGACAGTATCGCTGGGTTACATGCAGCTTTCGGCGTTGCCTTGGCATTGCTGTCCCGTCAGTCGAGCGGGACCGGCCAAGTAGTGGATGTTGCGCTCTATGAGGCCATGTTCAATTTACTGGAAGGCGTGGTACCAGAATTTGATGGTGCTGGTGTTATTCGCGAGCCCTCCGGGACGACGGTAACGGGTATTGTGCCTACCAATACTTATCGCTGTGCCGACGGTAAGTTTGTGGTGATTGGAGGCAATGGCGATTCAATTTTCAAACGATTGATGACAACGGCAGGGCGGCCCGATATGGCCGAAGATCCTCGTATGATGGATAATACGGGTCGCGTCCAGCATGAGCGGGAAATTGATGATGCGCTTTCTGCTTGGTGTCGTAGCTCGCCTAGTACTGACATTCTTCAGCTTCTGGAGGGGAGTCGAGTCCCAGCTGGCCCTATATACAACGCAGCAGATATGCTGGCAGACCCCCATTTTAATGAACGGGGTTTATTCGAACAGGTAGAAATTAACGGTGAGCCTCTAAAAATTCCCGCTATGATTCCCAAGCTCAGCGACACTCCGGGAAACACCCAATGGCCCGGTCCGGAAGTGGGCAGTCATAATGTAGAGGTGCTTGGAGATTTGTTGGGGTTGGATGAAGCTTCTCAACAAAAGTTGAGAGACGAAGGCATTATTTAGGGGTAAGACTAAGGTGATTAATGGGTAAAACTAGCGCTGAAATTTACGGGCTAACACAATACTCGTCAGAGTTCTTTCAGCGCAGTCTATTCCTGTTATTTGATCGATTGTCTGATCTAGTTGCAGGATGGCTCCATACTTGAACAGCACCATCAGGTCGTAGGTTCCACTGATAGTCTCTAAAAATTCCACCGTGGGTATGTCTTCATGTGACGTACGACGGATGACCTCAGTTTTGGGTCAGCTGACACCATCACATGGGTATTAACCTTACGCTGTTCATGTTCAGGATGAAAATCTAGGGATGACACGATATGGATGGAGGCATTACGAATTAGACACTGCTTAACAGTTGCAGCTGACTCGTGTAGTGTCGCGCTCCTTCTGGTTCAGATTTGATGCTTGCGGATTTCATTGTGAAAAAAATCGCTATCTTTGCTGATGTGCAAAACATTTATTACACCACCCGGCAGGCGTACGGCCGTCAGTTTAATTACAGAAAACTTTGGCAGCGCATAAGCTCTGAGGGTGAGATTGTTGCAGCGACTGCTTATGCGACTCATCGGGGCGATGATGGTCAGCTTAAGTTTCAGGATGCTCTGAAGCACATTGGTTTTACCGTCAAACTTAAACCCTATATTCAGCGTAGTGATGGCTCTGCTAAGGGCGATTGGGATGTGGGTATCGCTATTGATGTGATGGAGATGGCAAGAGAGGTTGATACCGTCATATTGTTATCGGGTGATGGTGACTTCGACCTGTTGCTGGAAAAAGTAAAAAAAGATTATGGGGTGAGCGCTGAAGTTTATGGTGTACAAATGCTCACAGCAGCTTCACTTGTGAAATCAGCCAGCATCTACCACCCTATTGAAAAAGATCTGTTGTTGTAGGCGGGATATCACGAAATACTGAACATGATTATCCAAATGATATTTAAAGTGAGCTAACGATAAAAATGAGAGATGTTGAGATTACTACGGAGCCAGTTGAGCTCTATAAAATTCTAAAGTTTGAAGGTTTGGTTGAAAGCGGTGGCCAAGCAAAGGCTGTTATCGATTCCGGCCAGGTTTTGGTTAATGGCGAGGTGGAGACCAGAAAGCGGAAAAAAATTATCTCTGGTGACATCATTGAATTTGGTGATGAGACATTGCGTATACAACTCATCTAGAAATATGAGCCCGTCGTAAAAAGGTCATTAACATGAATATCAAACAAGAACTCCATAGAGAGCTGCTAGACTTTTTGAAAAGGGTGCCTGACCAATCCTACACAACGAGAGAGTGGGAATATTTTGCCATGAATAACTACCAGGATGAGCTGATGGAAAGTGTTCGAGAAGAAATGGTGGATCGTATAAAAAGCGCTTTAAAAAGTGGAGAGGGAAAACCCTTTAGTCCCGAGGTAAAATCCACGATTCAACAGTTAATCCATGAGCTAGAAGATATGTCCATCTAATCAGCATAAGTAGGTGTTCTTGCCAGGTCTTGTCCGCTACAAAAAATTTTACGCATCATATAGGTATTGATTACGAGGGCTTTATCTATAATCCAGGAATTGGTATAACATACAAGTTTTAAGCAGAGTATATGGGGGAATATTAAGTACCCCCTATTGTTATTAGTTTTATTGAATTAAGAATTATTCTTACAAGTTAACGGTTATTTGTACTGCATTGTTGTTGAGCGAGTTTTTATGGGCCGATACCCAGGAGGAGCTTGCGAAAAAGCTTGCCAACCCGATTGCCGCGTTGATTAGCGTACCTATGCAGGCCGAATACGATGAGAACTTTGGTCCCGATGAGGATGGTTCGCGTTGGAAGGTTAACATTCAGCCTGTTATTCCATTTTCTATTGGTGAAAATTGGAACGTTATTTCGCGGACAATACTTCCCGTTCTCGATCAAGAAGATATGCCTATTAAAGGTCAAAGCGACTCTGGTATTGGTGATGTCGTACAGAGTTTTTTCTTTTCGCCAAAACAGCCAACTGAAAGTGGGTGGATTTGGGGCGCAGGTCCAGTCTTTCTTCTAGATACCGCTTCAGATGATAATCTGGGTGGCGAACAATGGGGTGCAGGTCCCACTGCGGTTTTGCTAAAACAGCAAGGCCAGTGGACCGTAGGTATGCTCGCAAATCATATTGAATCATTTGCCGGAGAGGATGATCGTGATGATGTGAGTGCAACGTTTATCCAGCCATTTTTGTCTTATATTACTCATACAAAAACTACGTTTTCAATCAGCACGGAGTCCACCTATAGCTGGGAGAATAGCGATTGGTCAGTTCCAATCAATTTTTCCGTCAAGCAAATGCTAAAAGCGGGTAATCAGTTGTTTCAAGTTGGTGGTGGTGTCCGGTATTGGGCGGAGTCGCCAGACGGTGGTGCAGAAGACTGGGGCTTACGTTTAGAGCTGATTTTTTTATTCCCAAAGTAGGGTGTTAAATAATACCGTGGTGCGTAGAGCGGGCATAACCGGTTTTAGTAAAAATCAGAGTTTCATTATGTAAAGAAAAAAGGCTTAGGGGGTTATTCTCTAAGCCTTTTTTATACGTGAAAAAATAAGAACTTAACCTTACAACTCACCGATCCAAGTTCTAGAGTTTGCACTCGCTGTATCTCAATCCGTTTTCGTCTCATCTGCTGGTGATTCGCTCAATATCTTCTTGCCCGAAAACATAGCAGAGATTAGGTTGCCGCCTTCTCGTAGTTCGGTTACGACGACAGCCAGAATATGAAGTAGAATAACGCCGAGCAGCACGAAAAACCCGTAGTAATGAATAGTGATAACGGGTTTGCGGAAGGCGCGCATTGCCTCGTAGGCGGTCTCGTCATACATCTCCTTTGCATAGGGTACGAGCGTTGTGGGATCAACTCCCGGGCTGGCAATCCAGCTAGCAATCCATGAGCCAATGGGAGGATAGAAAAGATCCGTACCCGCTAAAATCAGCCCTGTGATTGCTTGTACCAGTAACAGGAAAAGCAGAAGGGTTACGGCGATGCGTCCGATGGGATTGTGCCCGAGATACTGGCGTGGTTTGCCAGCTCGGACATCACCGATGTAATCACAGGCCTCGCTTATGTAGCCTTGTCCGCCGGGTAGGATTGCCCGCCAGCGCGCATAGGGTCCGCCAATAAAAGCCCACACAAGACGCCAAAGCAGATTCAGTGAGAACACATAACCAATCCAAACATGAATAGTCTTAAGTAGAACTTTTCCTTCATTGGTGACACCCAGCATTTTACTGTTAAGGATGACTACGCCCACGGCAATAAGTCCAAGTACGCATAGGAAGTTGATCCAATGAAACCAGCGAATATTGGCATCCCAAACAAGATAAGCTTTAAGATTGGTCATGACGGAACTCCAGCGACTTATATGGTTAAGGCTAATTATGGCGGTAAGTATTAAATCACGTTCATGTTCGGTGTTTCATTGATCCTGGTTAATTCGATGACTATATTTTTCCGCTAGGTTTGTTCTGTGGGTTTTTTATGTTTTTCCGAAAAACTCAAATTACTTGTCTGTCTGTGTGAAAAAATGCACCACAACTATTGGGTGTTTCCACACTTCTGATTGGCCGGCACCGCCACATCCATCAATTTAGGGTTGGGTAACATTAAGCCACCCATTAGCTCGGCATAAGCATCGCTATTGGTCACTTGTAGTCGTGGGTTGTGTGCTCTTTCTTCATCAATGGTGCTCACTGACCAGCCTTTATAATCATGGCCTGGATACACCAGCGTATCACCGGCGAACGTCAGTAAACTCCCAAATAAGCTGTCGTATTGTTGTCGGGGGTCACCACTTTGAAAATCTGTACGCCCTGTGCCTCGAATCAGTAAGGTATCACCAGTAAACAACATTGACCGACCGTCGGATGACAGATAAAAGCTGTAGGAGTCATCCGTATGCCCCGGTGTGTACAGTACTTCCAGGCTAAGTTCTCCAACTATAATATGATCACCCGCTGAAAATTTACTCGTCACACACTCGGCAAGGGCTTGCTGCCCGATCATTGTCTGACAGTCTGTGTGTTCCCGTAAAACACCCAGCGCCGTAATGTGATCTGCATGGGTATGGCTGTCGACAGCAACAATTAATTTTAGCCCTAACTGCTCTAGCAACATCAGGTATTCATCAGCCTTATCAATGACGGGATCTATCAAGGCGGCCTCGCCTGAACTCTCATCACCAATCAAATACGTGTAGGCAGACGATTCTGAATCAAATAGTTGTCGTAAAATCATAACGAGCTCCTGACCATTAAATCGAGCTGGATAGCCATTGATGAACCAAGGTTATTAACGCAATAGCAATCAAGCTGATTGAAAATATTTTTTGTAATTGAGCGCTGGCAATCTTGTAACCTACCATGCGGCCAATAAACATTCCGACGACACCGCCAACGGTGATAAGAAAGAGAAGAGGCCAGTCCACATGGGGTGCTGTGGTAGCGAAGCTGATAAACCCCGACATAGCTACAGCAGTGATGATCAACAGAGAGGTTCCAACCGCCTGTTGCATAGAAACCTGGCTGAGAAACAACAGTAGTGGCACAATCAAAAAACCGCCACCCACGCCAAACAAACCGGTTAATAAACCGACCACCAGCCCGCCGATCACCAGGCTCCCGACGCAGCGAGGTCTCCACTCGAACTGCCCCGTAGTGCTCATACGGCATACCGGTCCAACAAAACTCTCGGGTGTCATCTGGCTAGAACGAATAACGGTGGCTTGCTCTGGGTGTTTGGATGCTTGTCGCCACATGCGCAGGGCGATCACAATGGCCAAACAGTTAAAGCAGAACAACAGTAACGTTGGAGATAACTGATTACCTATTAATTTCCCAACAGGAGCAAATAAGACGCCCGCAGTTCCTAAAATGATGGCGGGAATCCATAAAATACTTTTATAGCGCCAGTTATTAAGAGTACCGTAAAGTGCGCTGATAGCGACTGCTCCGAGAGCGATACCTATAGCATCACCAACGGGCAGCGACAGCACAAGAATGAGTAGCGGTACGGCAAACACAGATCCGCCTGCACCCGTTAGGCCGAGCATCAAGCCGATCACAATGCCAATTAACAACGCCACAATAAATTAACCTAAGCCTTACGGTTCCATGGCATATGGGACATTATCATCCCCATACCACAGGTATCCGTAACGCCAGCAAAAACAAGCCCCGCACCCACAAAAGCGGACAGGCCATAAAAGCCTGGTGTAACTAGGCTTCCCAAGACAACGCCCAAAACAACCAGAGAACCTGCAACGATACGAACCTGCCGCTCCAGAGAAATGACTGAACCGTGGCCTTTTTTCAAACCAATTCCCGCCTGTTTCATTGCGCTAATACCACCCGAGACTATAACCAGAGGATTAGGAATAACACTTTCTAGCTGTTCGGCTGCTTTTTGAGCGCGTATTCCACTACCACACAGTAGATAAATGGTATCTGAGTCGCCGCAGTTGGCCATTTTAGATTCAATGGTAGCCGCTGTAATGTTCTGCAATGGCAGGTTGAGACAACCCTCAAAATATTCGTTATCAACTTCCGCTTCCGTTCGGACGTCAATAATCGTCAGCTTGTCATTTCGCTCAGCTAAGTCAGCAAAGTCAGTCGCGGAAATATGTTTATGTCGCTTTGTCATGGTATACCTCACTTAAAGATCGGGACAATAAATAGACCTCAGTACAGAAATAATTCTAATGGCCTCATCACCACAAAGGCGGTAGTAAATGGTTTGAGACTCCCTGCGTGTTTGCACCAGTCCCGCTTTTCTCAGCGAGGCCAGATGTTGGGACAACGATGATTGACTCAAAGGGATCATGTCATTCAATTCACCCACGGATAGTTCGCTATTCATGAGCGTACACAGCACGAGTAAACGATGTTCGTTGCCCAGCGTCTTTAATAAATTAGCAGCATCCTTGGCGTGTTTTTGTAACGCAGCCATATCGTTAGTCGTAACATATTGGTTAGTTGCCATACAGTGTTCTCCAATCTTGGAGTCTACTATATAACATATATCTAAATTAGTTAAATATATATTAGATATAAATAAGATAAAGAGCCGGCACTAGGGATGCCAAAGGCATAAGCCAAGTATCCAACGTAGAAACCCACCAGATAGTATTATTGGTATTGTTGTCGATATCGTTGACGGCCGCTGTCGTTAAGGTGTTAATCCGACTATCGTAAAGGGTGAGGACGTGGCTTATGAATAGAGTTCAACAACTTCAGGCGACTGTTAATGCACTAGCCGCTAAAGGTAAGGGTATTTTGGCGGCGGATGAAAGTAGCCCAACAATAGCTAAACGCTTTGATGCCATTGGGGTTGAGTCGACAGAGGAAAAGCGTCGCGCTTACCGTAGTTTATTGTTATCAACGCCCGGTCTTGGCGAATTTATTAGTGGTGTCATCTTGTTCGAAGAGACGTTAGACCAGTGTGATGACAAGGGTATTCCTATTCCTGCATTATTGGTTAAGCAGGGTATCGTACCTGGCATTAAGGTTGATAAAGGTAAAATTCCTCTCGAGGGTGGTGAACTTGGTGATGAAATCACTGTGGGCCTGGAAGGTTTGGCTGAGCGTTTAGACAGTTATAAAAAACAAGGGGCGCGATTTGCCAAGTGGCGTGATGTGTATACCATTTCCCAGCATACGCCGAGCCAACTGGCTATTGATGAGAACGCTAAAGTATTAGCGTGTTACGCGAAGGTTTGTCAGCAAGCAGGCATTGTACCGATTGTGGAACCCGAAGTATTAATGGAGGGTGATCACACCATAGAGCAGTGTGCGAAAGTAACAGAAGCTGTTCAGCACGCTGTGTTCCAGGCTCTAGTGCAAGAGGGGGTCACTCTGGAGCATATGCTACTAAAACCCAATATGATTGTGCCGGGTAAGAACTGTGAGAAACAAGCAACCCCAGAAGACATCGCTCGTGAAACGGTTAAGGTTTTAAGAAGAACGGTGCCGGCTGCAGTGCCCTCTATTCATTTCCTTTCTGGTGGGTTGTCGGATGAAGCATCAACCGAATATTTGAATGCAATGAACCAAATAGGGCCGCATCCATGGGAGTTGAGTTTTTCTTATGGGCGCGCGTTGCAACATCCGGCTTTGGTTACTTGGAACGGGGATGCGGCTAACACAAAACAAATGCAAACGGCGTTGTATAAACGAGCTAAGCTAAATGGTGCGGCCAGATATGGCCAGTACACCGCTGCTCTGGAATAAAGAGACAATACAGGGGCACCATTCGCAGAGTGTTACTGGTTAGGTATATTTCTCTCGTGAATGTATGCAAAAGGGGCCCTTGAGCTGGATTGTGTGATCTTCTAGACTTATCCAAAAGCTTGCATATTTATGCTAGCCCAGCCAAATCCAAATATCGAAATACGTTACTCACTGGAAACAATCATGAAAACAAATGAATTATGCCATGTAGCAATAACATCATTTCATGATGAACTGGGAGAAGACAAATATCCATTTGAAGCCGGGCGCTACTGGCTGTTCACTTCAAAGGTGTGTCCTTTCGCACATCGCACCGAGCTAGCGCGAAAGTTAACAGGTCTTGCGTCTGAGATTGGGCTCACGATAGCCGGTTCGGTGCAGACTGAGAAGGGTTGGAATATCGGGCAGCCTTATATGGGCCATGAGAGTAAGCCTAATCCTATCAGCGGTGTTGATCGGTTACCCGATGTTTATGAACTTGCTTCACCAGGCTATGCCGGAAGAGCTTCGGTGCCAGTTCTGTTTGATACGAAAACACAAACGATTGTGAACAATGAGTCGGCTGAAATTCTTCAACAACTAGATGCTATCGCTACCAGAGAGACACAGCACGCTAGCTTGTACCCAGAGGCTAGACGAAAAGAAATCGACGCAATAATTGATGAACTCAACAACGAATTTATATCGCCTATTTATCGTTCGGGCTTCGCAAAAGATCAGCAGACATACGACGAGAATACGGCTCGTGTGTTCGATGCGCTTGCCCGATTAGAGAGTCATTTGAATAAAGGCGGAATCTATCTGGTGGGTGATCAATTAACGTTAGCTGATCTGCATGCATATCCACACTTGTCCAGATTTGATGGGGTTTATCATTCTCTGTATCGGTTAAACTCAGCATTTATTAGGGACTACCCAAGTATCACACTGTACTTAGAGCGATTAGGTAATATTGACGATTTTGCGGATACGTTAGATATTAAGTCAGCGAAAGCGGGATATTTTCTATCCTGGAATCAGCCCACAAATGCTCATTTTGTACCATCTGGCCCCATTGTAAATTCACGATCAGGTGTTGCCGTTGTGAATACCAGAGCGGTTTGATATGACTGACAAAATTAAGATCGATATTGTTTCAGATGTCGTGTGCCCTTGGTGCATTATTGGATATAAGCGCTTAGAAAAGGCGGTAACAGACTTAGGGTTAGAAGACAAAATTGAAATCGAATGGCAACCATTTGAATTGAACCCCGATATGCCTGCTGAGGGTGAAAATCTACGCGCTCATTCTGCCAGAAAATATGGCACCACCCCTGAAGGTAGCATTAAAGCGCGAGCCAGCTTGGCTCAAGTAGCTGGAGAGCTGGGTTTCAAGTTTGATTACTACGATGATATGAAAATGGTCAACACCCGAGATACTCATATCCTATTAGAATATGCTAAAGAGCAAGGCAAGCAGCATGAACTTAAAATACGTCTATTCGAAGCCTTCTTTAGCCATCAGCAAGATCTTTCAGATCCAAAAGTGCTCGCTGAAGCGTTAGAAGATGTGGGCTTGAATGCGGAAGAAGCATTGGCAAAATTAAATAACCCTGATGCCAGAGAAAAAGTCGCTAAAGAAGAAGCATTTTGGCAAAGTATGGGCATTTCATCAGTACCAACCGTCGTGTTTAACCGTAGCAGTGCTGTTACGGGTGCTCACCCAACAGAAGTATTTAAGCAAATATTAACTAAACTCGTTGAGCAAGTATAAATATTATCTTTGCATCATATAAAGAGTGATATCCCATCTGATTTATCTTATTAGGGTGAGCCTAGGTGCATGAGGATGAAAAGCCTTTACTTTTTATTAGACGTCTCTTGAAAGGAATCAAGCTTGTCGATAGTCGTGCTTTGGCGATCCAAAATGCCAATATCTAATACCGGTGAAGCGTCGATATACTGAGCATCCATCATTTGGGCGATTCGCTGCAGGGACGAAATGATCATGGTCTGCTCCCATTCCTGTAGATCAATAAACTGCCGTGTAAAGTGCTCCTGTAATGGGATAGGGGCTTCTTTTAGGATTTCGCTGGCTTGATCCGTGAGGTATGCATGCACCTTGCGCTTGTCTTCCTTGGAACGCTCACGGTATACCAAATCTCGTTTTTCGAGCCGATCTAAAATACTAGTTACCGTTGCCTGGCTAAGGCTCATTTCATTGGCGATCTCGCCGATGGTAACCTCGCCCTTATCTCGAATGGTTTGTAATAGCAAAATTTGAGGGGTAGTTAATCCCGTCGTCTTCGCCAGATGTTTGGAGTGGAGGTCTGTCGCTCTGATAACACGACGCAGTGCCACTAATACTTCTTCGATACTGGTCAAAAGCGCTTCTCTATCTATAGATTCAATAAGTGCATTATAGCGAACTATTTCGAACGCTAAAGGAATCACTTGTTTTTATCACTGGTGCCGTAGTTTGAAAAGTCGGTGAGAGTATACAGTTGGTCATCAACCTTCTCGGTTCCCAGCTAGAGAATGATTACCTTTCCCTGCACCTTGAGCCTGTTTTAGATGCAGCTGGTGAGCTAGGCAGAGCCCGGCATATTTGGTCTTGTATTGCGCTTCTTATCCCCTCTTAAATCTGAGCCATTGGCCTTCGGCTAATACGCGGCGCCTCCTTGCGCTGGAGCTTAAATGTTATTTAGTGTACAATATTTAGTACTCTAAGTAATTATTTGCGCTCCGATTAGTTTAAAGGCGGATTATGGCGTTTTATTGAGTATTCTGGCCCTAAGAAGTATTTAGATTACTAATAAATAGGATCGAGACTGGAGGCTTTTTGTCTGATTTAGAAGATATTGTGCTGAGGCGTCCTGCGCTCGAAGACGGTATGGCTGTGTTTCGGTTGGTTAAGAGTTGCCCTCCACTGGATATAAATTCCAGCTACTGCAACCTCCTTCAGTGCACTCACTTTGCCAATACCTCGGTGGTAGCCCAAGTGAATGGAGAAATGGTTGGGTTCATCTCCGGGTATGTCATACCTGAGCGCCCGGACACGTTGTTTGTTTGGCAGGTGGCTGTTGCCGGGAAGGCAAGAGGCCTAGGGCTAGCATCCCACATGCTGGCTCACATTCTTGATCGTCCCCATTGCGCAGATATTGGTTATTTAGAGACCACCATAACCCAAGATAACCCAGCATCCTGGGCTTTATTTAAAAGCTTGGCCAAGAAGCTGTCAGCAGACTTCCAGTCATCAGGATGGATGGATAAAAAAGCTCATTTTTCCGGGCAACACGACTCGGAAGCACTTGTCCGTATCGGACCCTTTAAATCACATAGTTAACTAGAGGAATAGCAACCGAATGAAAATTTTTGAAGAAATTGAATCCGAAGTACAGAGTTATGCCCGCGCGTTTCCTCGCGTTTTTAATCGCGCCAAAGGCGAGTTGATGTGGGACGAAGACGGCAACCAGTATTTGGACTTTCTGGCCGGAGCCGGCACCCTGAATTACGGACATAACAACCCGATCTTTAAAGAAGTATTACTCGATTACATCCAAAACGATGGCATCACCCATGGTTTGGATTTGCACACTAAGGCCAAAGGCGAATTTTTACAGACCTTTAATGAGAAGATTTTAAAACCTCGTAACATGGAGTATGTGGTCCAATTCACAGGGCCTACGGGTACCAATGCGGTAGAGGCTGCGATGAAGCTCGCACGTAATGTCACTGGTCAGCAAAATATCGTCACCTTTACCAATGGCTTCCATGGGGTGAGTTTGGGGGCATTGGCGGCAACAGGGAATTCTCATCATAGAAATGCGGCGGGTGTGAGCTTGATTGGAACGCACCGTATGCCTTACGACGGATACCTAGGCGAGAACATCGATACCACAGAGTATTTAGATAAAGTGTTGTCAGATTCCAGTAGCGGTATCAACTCACCCGCTGGGGTGATTGTGGAAACCGTTCAGGGGGAAGGTGGTATTAATGTAGCCACTATTAAATGGCTGCAGAGCTTACAGGCGGTTTGTAAAAAACACAGTTTATTATTCATTGTCGATGACATACAGGCTGGCTGTGGGCGCACGGGTGATTATTTCAGTTTTGAAGAGGCTGGCATTGAGCCGGACATTATTACTCTTTCCAAATCATTGGGTGGCTACGGTCTACCTTTTGCTGTGGTGCTAATGAAGCCGGAACTAGATCAGTGGAAGCCGGGCGAACATAACGGCACTTTCCGGGGTAATAATTTGGCGTTTGTGACGGCCAAAGCCGCCATCGACAATTATTGGTCTGACCTCCAGTTCTCGGAAGAAATAAAGCGAAAGGGCCGGTATGTTTCCGAGCGACTTGAAAGCATTGTCAGCCAATACGGTGATGGAAACTTTACCGCCAAAGGGCGAGGCATGTTTCAAGGTATTAATTGCGTCAATGGCGATATCGCAGGGAAAATTACCCATAGCGCCTTTAAAAAAGGGCTTATTATTGAGACCAGTGGTGCCGATGATCATATCGTGAAATTCTTTTGTCCATTAATTATTAGTGACGAAAATTTGAAAAAAGGCATTGATATTGTCGAGTCCGCGATACAGGAAGTGTGTGCTAAGGAAGGCGAAATTCCTGAAGAGATAGTTTATTTCGATGCCGCCTAAATAAAAAAATTGAGAAAATAAGGCCGTTTTATGATCGTAAGAAAATTATCAGATGCCAATCAATCTAATCGAAGAGTTGTTTCCCCTGATGGCAACTGGGAGAGCACGCGACTCTTGTTGAAAGAGGATCGGATGGGTTTTTCCTTCCATGTTACCACCATCTACAAAAGTGCTGATTTTCAGATGCATTACCAAAATCATCTTGAGTCGGTGTACTGCGTGTCGGGAAAAGGTGAAGTGGAAACGCTGGCTGACGGAAAAAAATATCCCATAGAACCGGGGACTCTTTACATTCTAGATAAGCACGACAAGCACATATTACGAGCTTTTGAAGAAATGACCATGGCGTGTGTGTTTAATCCGCCACTCAACGGAAAAGAGGTACACAATGCCGAAGGTGCCTATGAGTTGGACGCGTAAACCGTCCAGGAGTAAAGACTAACATTATGAGTGAATTGATTTTAGAGCAGGCATCGGATGACTTGATCGCGAACGAGGCTGATGTGTACCCGTCGAGAAAAGGACAAAATGCCAAACTAATTGGTAGGCAGGATCCCATTGTTTATACCTCTAAAGAACAGGGCCCTCCGGTTGATCGTTCCCTTATCAATACCTATAACAAGCAAGGGTTTGTCGTGCTGGATGAGGTGTTTACCCCCGATGAGGTAACCATCTTTCAAAAGGAGCTTGAACGCCTCGGGGCTGACCAGCAGATTCAACAATCCGTTGAAGTCATTACCGAACCGAGTAGCAATGATGTGCGTTCAATCTTCCGTGTGCATGAAAGCAGCCTGATTTTTAAAGCTCTTGCAGCCGACGAGCGCTTGGCTGACCTTGCACGATATCTGCTGGACGATGAAGTTTATATTCATCAATCCCGACTGAACTACAAACCGGGGTTTAGGGGAAAGGGATTTTACTGGCATTCTGATTTTGAGACTTGGCATGTGGAAGACGGAATGCCTCGCATGCGCGCCTGCAGTATGTCGATCATCTTAACGGAAAATTTCGACAACAACGGCCGGTTAATGTTGATCCCCGGCTCGCACAAACAGTATCTCGTGTGTCAAGGGAAAACGCCGGAAGACCATTACCTCGCCTCGCTAAAGAAGCAAGAGTATGGGGTACCTTCTAATGATAGTCTGAAAACCCTAGCGGCACAGAGTGGTATTGTGTCAGCCACAGGGAAGCCGGGCAGCGTTGTCGTGTTCGACTGCAATGTCATGCACGGTTCTAACGGCAATATTACCCCGTTTCCAAGATCCAGTGCCTTTTTCGTTTATAACGCGTTGAGCAATAAGGTAGTCAATCCATTTTGCGCGCAAGCGCCTAGACCGGAACATATCTGTTCTAGAGAATATATTCATCCTGTCCAGCGATCACAGGGATGTAAATTAAATGCTTGAAACCGATCGCCTTCTGCTTAACACACAAATAGAAAAGCGTATCCGTGTATTGGAAAATACATTGTCTGATTGCCACTCTATATCCAATAAGAAACAAAGCCAGGCGGGTGATGCCTCTGCCATTTTCGATTTGACAATCAATGCCTTCGTTGACGACAAAATTCTGTCAGAAAACAAACTGGAGCTTGCACAGCTAACAACGAGCTTGACCTGGATGCAGACCGATGATGCCGGAGTATGCGCTCTATGCGCCTGTGATATTCCCATTGGCCGGTTAAAAGCCGTTCCTATTACTCGCTTATGTGTGGCGTGTGCAGACAACAAAAAAGATTAAATTCAAGGTTTACAACTAACTATGCATACGATTGAAAAAATTGGCGGCACATCGATGATTGATTACTCGTCAGTTCGAGACAACATCATCCTTAGAGGCGGTGGAAAAGACCTCTACCAGCGTGTGTTCGTGGTTTCAGCTTATGGTGGTATTACAGATCAGTTATTGGAGCATAAAAAAAGCGGTCAGCCCGGTGTTTATGGTTTGTTTGCCAGTGGTATGGAGGATCATAGCTGGTCAGAGAAGTTTGAAGAGCTGACTGCCCAGCTACGCAACATGAATCAGCAACTGTTTGGCGATAGTGAGCGCCTCCTGCAGGCGAATAGCTTTTTGGATGAGCGGATGGAAGTCGCCAGGCAATGTTTGTTGGATTTACAGAGCCTTTGTCAACACGGGCACTTTGCTCTAGAAGCCCACCTAGGAACGGTCAGAGAGATGCTGGCTAGTATCGGTGAAGCGCATAGTGCCTGGAACACGGCTAAGCTGTTGGAGCGAGATGGTGTTAATGCTTGTTTTGTAGATCTGACGGGGTGGCGTGCTAGTAAACATATATCACTGGATGAACGTATTCGAGAAGCCTTTGCTAACATTAATCTCAGTAAGCAGCTTCCGATCGTTACTGGTTACGCCCATAGCGATGCAGGCTTGATGACCTCATTCGATCGTGGTTATAGCGAGATGATATTTAGTCGTTTGGCGGTCTTAACGCAAGCTAAGGAAGCCATTATTCATAAAGAGTTTCATCTCAGCAGTGCAGACCCTTGTCTGGTTGGTGAGGGCAAGGCTGTTCCTATTGGCAGAACTAACTACGACGTAGCTGATCACTTGGCTAATTTGGGCATGGAAGCGATTCATCCTAAGGCAGCCAAAGGACTGAGACAAAACAACATTCCTCTTCGCGTTAAAAATACCTTTGAGCCAGAACATACAGGAACACTGATCACCGGTAACTATGTGAGCAATTCCCCTTGCGTAGAAATTATTGCTGGCTGTAAAGGCGTTTATGCACTGGAGTTATTTGATCAAAATATGGCCGGTAGCATTCATGACTATGATTTCGAGGTGCTGGCGATCATAAAGCGCTTCAATGCCAAAATTGTTTCCAAAGATATTAACGCCAACACATTAACGCATTTTTTGTCCACTAACTTGAAAACAGTAAAGCGCATTCAGGCTGCCGTTGAAGAGGAGTTTCCAGAAGCAGAACTCAATCAGCGGAAGGTGGCTATCGTGTCTGCCATTGGTAGTGATATGCAGATGCCGGGTATTTTGGCTAAAGCGGTGCAGGCCTTAGCCAGCAATAATATCCGTGTGCTGGCGGTGCATCAATCGATGCGTCAGGTTGATATGCAGTTTGTCGTGAGTGAGTCGGATTACGGTGTAACGGTCAAGAGTTTACATGCGGCCTTAGTCGAAGTGCACGACCATGGGAGGGCGATATGTCTCGCCTCCTAGCAACGGTTATTTTGCTCTCTTGCACTTTATTCGCGCCTTTATTGGCTGAAACTGCGGATAAAAAAAAAGCGCAGAACGTAGTTGAGTCATTAGGAAAGCCTCTCTATTCACCCTTTGTCGAGCGCTATGTGCTGGATGAACTCAAGCAGCTACGTACCGATCAAGCACAAACGAAACAAGAGCTTATCCAGCAGATTGTAGATAGGGAACATCAGTCGGTCGATCGCGGGGTCAGCTATGCCACCGATACGATAACCTATTTTTTCTATTTGATTGCGGCGGCAACATCTGTATTGGTGCTGGTCGGCTGGACCTCAATGAGGGATATTAAGGAGCGCGCTCATTCCTTCGTAGACGAAGAAATCTCCAAATTGATCAATGAATATGAAAAACGCTTAGCAATGATCGAAAAGCAATTACAGCAAAAAACCAAGCATATTGATGAAAATCGAGAAGAGATCGAGCTAACACAGGAAGTTCAATCACTTTGGTTGCGCGCGCAACAAGATTCGTTTCCTGCTAATAAAATCATTATCTATGACGAGATTTTGAAAATTCGTTATGAAGATTGCGAGGCGATTACGTATAAAGCCGATGCCGTACTAGAGTTAAATGAGCCGCAGTGGGCCGCTAATTTGTGTCGCCAGGCGCTCAAAATTGACCCCGACAATAGCCATGCCTTTTATCAATTGGCCTGTGCGTATACCGTCATGGAACAGTTCGATGAAGCGCTGCATTTTCTGGTCGAAGCGATCAATAGGCGGGACAGTTACCTGGAAGAAATTCGTGAAGATCCTGCACTACAGCCGCTCGTAAACGATGAGGTATTCAAAGAACTGGCCAACTTGAGGAATAAATCGCTGACCGCGTGAAGCGGTCAGGGGCTGGATGACAGACCGGTTAAACTTAACAATGAAAGGAATTTCGATCATTTTACCCAGGAGGGGATGACAGTATTGAAGCCAAGCCACGATGAGGTTGCCAAACTTCATGATGCGGGCCTGATCCCCAGTGAATTTGGCTAGCGTATATGGCGCGCTAGTTATTCATTATTTATCGATATTAGACCTGTCGAGCGACTAAGGTGTTATTGATCTCGTTTGTGGTTGGGGACTACCGGCAGCCAACATATAAAAAAATTCAGAGCCAAGGTCTCAGCCACCGATGCCGACAATCAGGTTAAGTGCTATCAACAATTGATTAACCGGGTTAATGGTGTGACTGTTTCCTTTTTCCAGGGCTCATTCGGCCAACTGGTCTTAGATAATTTATCCAATATCGACCTACTCGTTGGCGCTGATATCTGCTACTCGTCCGCTAATGCAAAAAGCTGGTCGATCTTTTTCATCACTATATGAAGGAGCCCAATGGTGAAATTATCTTTGCTGATAATGGGCGTATGCCATTCTTCGATTTAGTCGATGAGATGAGACAGACATTTTCACTCTCGTGCAATAAAATTAGGATTGATTTACCCTCTCGTGTTTCAGGGTATATCCTTCATTTAGAGAAACATTCATGGTTTATTCGTTCATTGGATTTTTATTACTGTTTACCTTAATTGGCTTGTCCTCTGCCTGGCGCAGTCGTGGCACGAAAGAGGATTACTATCTGGCCAGTGGTAATGTGCGGCCTTGGTTGGTGGGGTTATCGGCGGTTGCAACGAACAATAGCGGCTTTATGTTTATCGGCGTCATTGGCTACACCTATGTGACCGGGCTTGCTTCGATTTGGTTGATGATTGGCTGGATTACTGGGGACTTCCTTGCCTCACTCTATGTACACACGCAGTTGCGAAGAGCAACTAGCGCGAGTAGTGAAGTGAGTTATGCTGGATTGCTCAGCAATTGGTATGGTCAAAAGCACTCCTCTTTGCAACGTTTGATTGGAATAATCTCCCTATTGTTTTTGGTGACCTACGCTTCTGCTCAGCTCGTAGCAGGGGGAAAAGCACTGCACGTTCTATTGGGATGGCCTTTATGGTCGGGTGCAGTTGCTGGAGCAGTACTGGTCAGCCTGTATTGTATTGCCGGAGGCATTCGCGCATCGATCTGGACTGATGCCGCCCAGTCCATTGTTATGTTTTTTGCGATGGGCGTGCTTTTGTTTGTCGCGGTAATGGCTCTGGGGGGAATGTCCGCTGCGGTTGAACAGATGCAAAGTGTGGAAGGGTTTATGGACTGGCTGCCAAAAAACCTGGTGTTTTCCGGTTGGATTGGTGGAACCCTGTTTATCATGAGCTGGTTATTTGCCGGTTTATCTGTGATCGGGCAGCCCCATATCATGGTGCGCTTTATGACACTCAATAACTTAGCGAGTATGCGTCAGGCTAAGTGGTGGTATTACTTATCGTTTACGCTCTTCTACGGTATGGCAACCGGTGTCGGCTTACTTTCTCGCATCTATTTGTCTGATGCTGGGTCGTTTGACCCGGAACTCGCCCTGCCAACTATGGCGCAGCAGTTACTGCCTTCGGTTCTTGTGGGATTAATTCTGGCGGGTATTTTTGCAGCCACCATGTCTACTGCTGATTCATTAGTATTAAGTTGCTCCGCGTCCGTCACTCACGACATTCTGCCGCACAAAATTGAGAAAACCGGGTTGTTAAAATTAGCGACCATTATGATTGCCGGAATCGCACTTATACTCGCGCTCACGAATAATCAAAGTGTTTTCAGTATGGTGATCATGGCTTGGTCAAGTTTAGCCAGTGCGTTTGCGCCCTTGTTGATATTTTTATGTTTTGGCAAACGGCCATCACAATTTATCTGTATTACCGCAATGCTGACTGGATTTACCGTAGCACTTGGTTGGCGGGTATTTGGATTATCAGACATGGTTTATGAAGGGCTGCCTGGGATTTTGGCGGGGATCATCATTTTATATGCCGGCTGTTTGTTCCGGTCAGAGATACCCCTAAGAATACCGGTATAGAATCGAGCCCATGTCCTTAGGCGCTCACCTTGCAGGCTTTGGATGCATTGCCCAGCGCCTCGGCTAACTTTAGCAAATCGAAACCGTTATTACTCTTCAAGTAAAGAGGCGGGTAAGGGTGATGTGAAAACAAGTAAGCGTTGTCGAGAGCAGGGTATATACGGGTTTAAAGGAACCCCTGAGTAATCGCTGAAACCCCTCTGAAAGTCTTGCTGTATAAACATTTGAAAAATAGTGGGCCTTCCCACACTTGAACTGGGGATCTGCCGATTATGAATACCGCGCACACTTTCTTTTGGGTGTCGTAAGGCGAAAAAGTGTAAGGTGTTTTTGGAGTGGGTAAAGTTGGCCTGAAACCAACCGAGCCATGGCCTAACCTGTTGGTGGGTGCTGACAAGTTAACTTATTTTTCTTGGAGAAGTGGCGTTTTACTGCGCTTTATACTGATGATTCGCTACAAAAGTGGTGGATGATTAACAGACTTCTGGCGTTTTAGGGTTGGTTGTGTAGTCCCAGCCCAGACCTTCAAGTTAACCTGTCAGTACCGAGCGTATCCATACCGTGTATTGTTTTAATATTTCCAAAATCCAACGTTACCTGCCCACGCTGTTTATACCGTGACTTTAATTCATGCTTTGGTGTTTTCCGGAGGGGGTAACAACGTGGTGATTAAGATCCGGTTATCCACCGATAGCTCTCTGGTACGGAGGGAATCCAGCAGTGAATCCTAGTTGTTCCTGTGACGTCCAATCGGACTTGTAAGTAGGCTTACTTAATTCGACAAGGTGATTTTTGGCGCCCAGTCGAACCCCTCGACGAAAATCAACAACAGGTTTTCATGGGGCGTCTGCTCGAACACGGCATCGACCCGCTTGTCGAGTAAGGCTGTTAGGCGTGAATAGTCACCAAATACAGTATTACCAGCAATAAGGTCGCTTTTGCTCATGCGACATTAGGTGTTGCTGAGTCAGTAATGTACAGAGCGATTCGCTCTATCCCATTGTGCCAAAACCGAATATCAATATTGCCTGGATTGACGATGATTTTTTTCGACCATCAATTTAATGATTCGAGGCGGATCGTCTGTTACTCGGTATTTAGGTATTAACTTGGGTTTTTTTATCGATGATTCAACAGCTATAGCTAAGTCATCAGGAATCTTCTAAATCATGTTAAGTATAAGAGATTGCTTGTGATTGAGTGTTTTATAGGGAGCCCCCAAAAGATCATCTTGTATGAATCCTAAACTAGCCCATTGATATATCGGAGCCGGTATCTATACTGGCTACTCATAATATTAAAGCTAACAACAGGGGCTGATCTCATGATTATGCTGGAAGTAGAAGCTAGCTCCATTCGCTTAATTCAAGGTAAATTTTCAGTCCTTTTTTTTATGGTTATATTTACTTTTTGCTCAATTAGTTACGGCGATACACTAAGAGAAGAACATCACGCACTACCAGCACCAGAAGAGCTCGGCAAAATTATCGATGACGCTGAAAAAGTTATTCGTGTATATGAACCACACCTAACTAAAGATAATCAACTTATACCCGTTGAATATGTAGGCTACGAAGCAAACCCTATCTTCTCAGAAATACTTGGACAAAATTGGCATAACCAAAAAGCTGATATTGAGTTCCGTGCCTTAGATGGCTATATAGCGCGTATCGAAGTAAGTAAGTTCTTAACGTTTTCTGCCTATTTGGTTTTCGCAAAAAAGGATAGAGAGCCTTTTCGGGTAACCAATGTTGCTCAAGGTGGTGAGAATGTCGAGCTCGGTCCATACTATTTGGTATGGGACAATATAAGCAATCCAGCGCTCATTCATGAAGGGGCTTCAGGCTGGCCATATCAGGTAACCGAAATAGGCTTGTCTTCTGCTCGCATGCAATCACTTCTCCCTGGGGAGATGTCACCACTCTTTTTTGAAGCATCTAGATTAGCTAAAAAGCATTGCCTGACTTGTCATCAGATAAATGGTTATGGTGGAGAAAAATTCCCTATCAATCTTGCCCGCATCGTAAAAAACTACAAAGAGACGGCTTTTGTTAAATGGGTTCTTCACCCTCAGGGGGTAAATCCGAGAGCCGGAATGCCGCCCCTTCTCCCTTCAGATTCTGATACAGAACGTCGAAGAGTGGCTAGTTTAATATACAATTACTTGCTTGCGCTGCCAGTTACAGAATAATAAAAGTACTATCGTGCGGCCAAGCAGTATCATTCAGTTAGAGTATTGACGCTACGTCACTTGATTTTTTTGAGCTCTGATATTAGAGCTATATGAAGTTTTCCTCAGTGGTAGAAAGGATATTTTTTTAAATACCAAGACTCATATTAATGCCGAGTAAACATGTCTATAATTTTTGACTAAAAGTCAAAAGGGGTGAGGTTTGAACTTTAAATATACATGGATATTTCTGTTTTCATTGGCTCTACAAAGCCCCTATATATGGGCAGAAAATGATGTTGTAGGTTTCGAGATTTTGATGAAGACTAGTAGTAGTTGGGACGGGTCACCACTTCCCTATTATCCTTCGGGTGCACCACAACTTACTATATTGAAGGTAGTCATACCCCCTGGCAAAGTTGTTGCGATGCATAAACACCCAATGATAAATGCCGGAGTACTATTAAGCGGAGAGCTTACCGTTATTTCAGATGATGGCTCAAAACTCAGACTGTCTGCTGGTGAAGCGATAGTTGAAGTAGTAGATACATGGCACTTTGGGAGAAATGATGGTGTTGATCCAGCGGTGATGTTAGTTTTTTACGCTGGTGTCGAAGGGCAGCAGATGAGCATTAAAAAATAGCTTGTTAATTATTTTTTCATCTAGGTTCGTTGCAGTTATCAACGCTGTCCCAACTGTATTAATCCACTACGTAAAAAACTACTTCGGGGCGAAATATCCGAACCTGCAGAAACGCTTTTTGCATCAGACGCAGAATGAACTGTGCCATATTTTCGTTTATAGTTACACAAAAGTGAGCGAAAACACCAAGTGTATCAATGGCCAATCGCATCTCGCGAACTCATCGAAGTGTCTTATTAATCACGCTGCTTGAGGCAGGAGACATAATAATCTATAAACTCACTGCCTTAATTTAGAAGGTAACAGATTAATGATTGCGAAAGTTTTTTGTCATTTCATAGGCATCTAATGCTTTTGCTCTGCTCTCTTTAATATCAACAATAGGTAAAGGGTAGCTTTGGCCCAAAGTAATATTCGCTTCTTTTAAGATCTCTGGAGGCGCCTCCCAAGGCCGAAATAAATATTTAGTCGGCAGGTCTTTGAGTTCGGGCAGGTAATGCTTGGTGTATATTCCTTGTGAATCAAACTTTTCCCCTTGTGTTACGGGATTAAAAATTCTGAAGTAAGGTGATGCGTCTGTGCCGCATCCTGCTACCCATTGCCAGCTGGCACTGTTGCTTGCTAGGTCCGCATCAACGAGGCAGTCAAAAAACCAGCGAGCTCCCAATCGCCAGTCGATAAGCAAATTTTTAACAAGAAATGATGCGGTAATCATGCGTACACGGTTATGCATAAATCCGGTTTTCCAAAGTTCACGCATTCCTGCATCAACCATGGGGTAGCCCGTTAAGCCTTGTTGCCAACGCGCCAAGAAGTCCGGGTTTTTATTCCATGGGAAATTATCAAAATGAGTTTTAAAATTTTTATTGGGTAATTCAGGCCAATGAAATAGTAAATAATATGAAAACTCTCGCCAGTTTAATTCCCGTTTAAAGTGTTCTTTGTTGTTGTCATCAGGCACCGATAATAAAGTAGTGTTTATCTGGCGTGGTGATATTTCACCAAAATGAAGGTGCGGCGATAGGGTTGAGACGGCTTTTAAGGCGGGGAAATCACGTCCCTCTTTGTAATTTTCTAATCCATTACCTAAGAATTTATGTAGTGATGACCGCGCGCTCGATTCACCGGGAGTCCAGCAATTGTAAAAGTTGGCATCCCAGCCAATTTTGGGTAGTAATGACAGTGCATCTAAGGAGATCGCTTGGCTATCCGTGTGGAATGATTCTGGTAACTGAGGTGCAGGCAAGGCCTCAGTATCTGTGTCTATCATGCTCGCTTGACGATAGTAAGGTGTGAATATTTTGTATGGAGTACGGTCATTTTTAAGGATGGTCCAAGGTTCTTTCAGCAATGAGCCGTTAAAGCTTTGTGCATGAATATTTTTTGCCAGCAATTGTTGTTTGATTTTCTTATCCCGCGAGATTCGCCAAGGCTCATAACGCCGATTCCAATAAATACCGGTAACTTTAAAGCGACGACATATATCAGTAATGATAGAACTGGCGTCTCCTTTATAAAAATTGATCTTGCCGTTCATAGTGCTGTTAAGCGCTGCTAACGAATGATGCAGCCACCAACTGCTTGCACCCCCAAGTCGGTGTTCCCCCGCATTTTCATTATCGAGTATGTAAATAGGTAAAATGCTGCCTTGGCTTACCGCTGCGGTAAACGCGGGGTTATCACTTAGGCGCAAGTCCTGCTCAAACCATACAATATTAATCGCTGTCTTCATCTCTGCTGTCTCATGCTGAGTGTTTATCGGCAATATTTTCGGATGGGATGAATGTTTTCTGGATAAGGCTTTAAGTACCTTTGCGCATTGATATAGCTCGAACCGTATTGACCCAAATAATGCGTTAATAGGGTGAGCGGTGTTACCAGAGGGGTCATTCCATCTTTGTATTTATATATGACGTCAACAATATGTTGTCTTGCGCTCGAAGGAACAGACTTTTTTAAATAGCCTAAAATATGTAGCAGCGTATTGGTGTGATCTCTTCTGTTAGCAGGCTTAGCTAGTGTCTGCATGAAGTCCTTAAAGTAACTGCTTATGAGTTCGTCTAAAGGTGCTTTTTTATGCTGCGCTACGAGTCGTCCCAAATGCTTATATTGTCTTTGGTTGTGTGCCATCAACAAATATTTGTAACTAGTGTGGAATTCTATGAGCTTTCGTAAGCTAGGTTGATGCAAGACTTCACAGCGAAAATTGTTGTAGGCATAAACACGCATCACAAAGTTATCGTACAATGTGTCATCATTCAGACGACCTTCTTCTTCGATGGGCATGAGCGGGTATTGTTCCTTCAATGCTTGAGCGAATAAGCCTGCAGATCTGATTTGGTGCGGATGTCCGTTGGGTTGATACACTTTTACTCTCTCTAGGCCACAGCTGGGAGAGTTCTTCATTAAGATATAACCGTCTAGATGACTCATCTCCGGTAATTTATGTTCAAAACCGCTGACTAGCTGTGCGGTTAAATCAACACCATCCCCATCACTAAAAACCAGTTTCGGTGCACTGGGATCTCCGCTGAGTCGCATAGTAGGCCTAGGTGTGCCGAATCCAGCAGCAACTTCAGGGCAAAAGGTCTTGAAGATAAAGTGCTTACTTAATACGTCAAGACATAAGCGGGATTGAGTATGCCCCCCATTGTATCGGACTTCGTGGCCAGCTAAGCACGCACTGAGGCCCACCTGAATCGATGTGTTATCTTTTTTATCTTTCTCCAGTTCTCCCATATTACGTTCCAGCCTATCGGTGGCAATAATGCGATGCTTTTTCATGTCTAATCCTCATTGTTACGTGTCTGTGATTTTCTCAAACAAACCTAAACCACTATTTAGCGCACCACCAATATCGCCACTGTCCAACCAGTCACCACAACAGCCAATTTGTAACGTATCATCCCAAATAAAGGGAGGGTGCTGCGATGCATCTATTTGATGCCGAGCTAAGCGCCAGTAGTGTGACGTTAAAATGCGCGGCTCAACGTCAGTGGCAAAGTGGTGTTGAAATGCTTCGGTCAGTGCGATGGCGACTTTCTGATGCGCTGCATCTGAATGCTGTCGAGCCCATTCGTGTGTGCTGTGTAGCACCCAAACTTCTTGCCAGGGGCTAGGAATATCTCTCCTGGGTTTACTGTTTTCACGAATAGCCGCTGCCAATACTTCGTGTCCGTCTCGGTAAACATCTGCGTTAATATTCAGGGGCAGCGTGAATCCGATTGCGCAAACATATTGGGGTAGGCTTTCGTGTGACATTCTCTTGCCGTAACTAAAACCATCGCAATCTTTCAATAGGTCAGCCGCTTGTTCCGGCGGGCTAGTAATGATGACTTTTCTAGCGCTACTAATTAGCTGCCCGTGTTCATCTAGTAAGTGCCAATGGCCATCTACTTTACTTACCGAATTTACTTTACAGCCGGTAAGGGCGTTAATATGGCCAGCTATACTTTTATGCCATGCATTCATTGAAGGCGTGGCACAAAGTGTCTCTATGGTTTTGCTATTGTTAGTCTTATCGAAGCGACTACTTTGTCGAGACCATGAAGAGAGGTAGCCCGATTGAATCCACGAATTCACTTTCTTTCTGATGGCTGGATTCTCAATATGGATCATAGGAAATTCCGGCGCACCCAGATCAATACTGTAGTCAGCCTGAATGCGCCTGCGACTGCAGCGGCCACCAAAACCTCTGCTTTTCTCAATCAAGACGCAATCAAAGCCTGCTTCATGGAGCAGGCTGGCAATAAAACAACCAGAGGTTCCTGCTCCTATGATGGCCACTTCAACAACAATTGGGGGCATATTACTTCCATTCAAAATACTTATACAGAAAATAATAC
>DGPB01000008.1:190355-198111 GCA_002390285.1 Cellvibrionales bacterium UBA4451
GTATTATTTTCTGTATAAGTATTTATTGCGGTTCGAGATAAAAAAGTAGACATAGCAATGACCAATCACAATCAGGACACTGATAACCTGTTTCCCATACGTGACTTGAGTGCTCGTACGCAAGTCAATACCGTTACTTTGAGGGCCTGGGAGCGTCGCTATGGTCTTCTTACCCCACAAAGAACCTTAAAAGGGCATCGACTTTATTCGGACCATGATGTCGCTACCATCGAGAAAATTTTAGCCTTGGTTGCTAGGGGGGTGCCGCTGGGTAAGGTTAAGCCATTACTTGAAACTGATATATCTGCGGTGTCAGAAGGTAATGGAACTGAAAACTGGCAGAGTTCTATTGCAGAGCTGATTGCTGTAATTGAGCTATTTTCAGTGAGTAAAGTGGAGAACCTTATACAACGATTCTTTGCAAATTATCCGGCCCCAATTTGCCGTGAGCGCTTGATGGAACCGGTTTTTGCAGAATTAGTTCAGCGTGACGATAACGGTGCTGCGCTCGGTTTCGCGGAAAGTGAATTGGTTCGTTATGCATTAACGCGCTTAAGTGCCAAAGTTAGCAAGAAAAAACGCTCTCATGCAGTCACATTGATTGCAGGTAATCAGGCGCCGATTTGGCATTTGGCTTTAATGGCCTTGGAATTAACTGATGTGAAATTTTCGGTGTATCTATTAACTGGTGCATTTAGTGTGGCGACCGGAATCGAACTTGCTGGGAAATTTAAAGATGCCTATACAGTGTTTTACCAAGATGGCTGTTGGAAAGTTAAAGAGCAAGAGTTGCTGGCCGCTGCGTTGCTCCAGAATGATAGGCTATTGCTCTGCGGTACCGCACCGGTACTTACCAGGTTTGACAAAGAGGATCGAGTATTTGGGGATGTAAATAGCTGCATTAGTGGTTTGTTGAAACTGTCATAAGTCAAATTTACAGAGCTGAGTTGTGCTGAGGTGCCTATGAAAATACTGATAACCGGTGGAACAGGCTTAATAGGACGGTCCTTCATTGAGCAATTTAGTGAATACCAAATTACTGCTCTAACGCGATCTATATCCAAAGCTGAAATACTGTTCCCCTCCTCTGTTAAGCTGATTGATTCTCTAGAAAGTTTACAGAATTTAGATATGTTTGACGCGGTTATTAATCTCGCAGGAGAGCCAATCATAGACAAGCGTTGGAGCGAAAAACAAAAACAAATTATAAGTCAAAGTCGCTGGAAGATAACGCAGCAGTTGGTCGATTTATTTGCCTGTAGTCATAAACCACCAAAAGTGTTCCTAAGTGGTTCCGCTATTGGTGTTTACGGTAATAGGGGGGATAAAGTTCTTACTGAATCCTGTGCCGTTCAAAAAACTGATTTTCCTACAGCGGTCTGTTTACGTTGGGAGGAGCTTGCTAAGCAGGCCGAACCTTATACTCGTGTGGTTTTACTTCGAACAGGTATCGTTTTATCCCCGCGGGGTGGAGCTTTAGTAAAGATGTTATTGCCATTTAAATGTTGTTTAGGGGGGAGGATTGGTAATGGCCGGCAGTATATGTCTTGGATTCATTATCAAGATTACATCAACGCGTTGGATTATTTACTAACGGAGAAAAGCTTATTTTCGGCGGTTAATGTGGTGGCACCACAAGCGGTGACAAACCGCCTCTTCACTCAAGTACTCGCTGCTTCAATGCACCGACTAGCCATATTGCCTGTGCCTAGAAAAATTATGCAGTATCTACTCGGTGAGTCATCCTGCCTCTTGCTCGACAGTCAGAGAGTTGTACCTCAAGCATTACTCATCAGTGGTTTTCAATTTAGCTTCCCAAGCCTGAAGTCAGCGTTGATTGATGTGCTAAAAAACCTACCGAATAAAGAGAGTTAGTTAAATGCAATATTTTTTTATTGTTCTATTATTAGGCCTCAGCGGTTGCATGGGAATTCCTGACGGTATTGAGCCCATTCAAGGTTTTGAGGTAAATCGTTACCTAGGCAAATGGTATGAAATAGCGAGACTGGATCATACTTTTGAACGTGGACTACAGCGCGTAACCGCAGATTACAGCATGCGACAAGATGGTGGAATTAAGGTTATTAATCGTGGCTTTGATGAAAAATCACACACATGGGATGAAGCCGAAGGCAAAGCCTACTTTGTGAAAGACGTTAAAGCAGGTCATTTGAAGGTATCCTTCTTTGGCCCTTTTTATGCTTCTTACATTATTTTTGGTTTGGGTAATGATTATGAGTATTCACTAGTGACGAGCAGCAATAGGTCTTATCTTTGGCTATTGTCTAGAACCCCAGTGATTGATGAAACGCTAAAAAGTGACCTGACGAAGCGAATGGCTGATTTAGGCTTTGAGACACAATCGCTCATATTTGTCGAACAGCCCAGTGAGCCAAATATGGATAATAAATATGGAGGGTAATAAAATGAAAAGTGAGTTAACGCGTTTGCCATGCAGAGGGTGCTTGCGGAGTTGTATAAATTATACCACTTGCAAAGGACGACCTTGGAGGCTGCCTATAACAGAAGGTACTTCTGAAGAAATAAACAAGGAACAAGGTAAAACCTCTGGAAATGAAAAATGAAGCAATTATTAATTGTGGCCCACGGCAGTCGAAGGGAGCAATCAAATAATGAGGTAAGAGTACTTGCAGAAAAGGTGGCTGCTGATTTGCCTCTGCTTAGTGATCATGTGCTGGTAGCTTTTTTGGAATTCGCATCGCCGTCAATTAGCGCTGCTGTTGATATTTGTTTTGCTCGAGGTGTTAAGGAACTTATTGTTTTCCCGTATTTTTTATCTACTGGTAACCATGTTGTTAAGGATATACCAAGAGAAATTCATAACGCGACGAATAACTGGGCCGATAAAAAAATAACTATACTTCCTCATCTGGGGGCATCGGATGAGATGGCAAATTTAATTGCCACGTGCGTGTCGCGAACTTACCAGGGAATCGATTTGTTATCCCAATCCAGATAGGAGAGCTGACCGTCGATCTCGGCGTCATGCATAATTCGGCACAGTCGCGCGGCGACAAACTCCGTGGTAAACAGTTTTTCAGCAGGAACTGAGGTCTGAAACGGTTTCGACAGAGCGGTATCTGTAGTGCCCGGGTGAAAGGCGATCAGCTTGACATTTTTCACCCGTCGCGCATATTCGATTGAGAGAGTGCGCAACATCATGTTGAGCGCGGCCTTAGAGCTGCGGTAGGCATACCAGCCTCCGAGATGGTTGTCATTAATGCTGCCGACTCTGGCACTGAGGGCAGCGACTACACAGCGCTGCTTGCCTTTTAATATGGGGTGTAACAGTTTCAACCACAGGGCGGGCACTACGGTGTTGGCCTGAAAAACAGCTTGTAGGGTATTGGCATTTATATCTTCAAGGCGTTTTTCCGGCCATACCGTATCGCTGTGCAACAGCCCATGACAGATAATCACCCTGGTGATGTGCCCAGCAAATGGCTGCAACTGCTCAACCACTCTAGCCATCGCCGGCTCCGCATATTCGCTTTCAATCCATAGCGGCGCGCTGGTTGTATTCGAAGCTCTGGTCAGATGCGAAGGCGCTGGCTTGCGACTCACCGCGACGACGATATCTATTTCAGGGTCCGACATTAATTGTGTAATGATTGCCTGGGCAATACCACCACTGGCGCCGAGCACCAGTGCTGCAGTAGCGTCGGTCATAGCTCACCCCGCTTAATTTCACAGACCTCGCAGCGATCGCTGCCGGTTAGTAACTTTGAAATCTGCGAACGGTGCTTTGCAAAAAAAAGATAGACCCAATGCGACACCTGCTTGATCAGCGGCCAGCGCAGCGCTGCAACCCAGTGACGTTTGCCCGCTAGAGTCCAGGCTGCATAGGTCACATCCAGGGCATATATCATTTCACCATTGGCCAGCTGGCCATGAAGCATCTGGTCGGCGCGCACAGGGTCAATATGCGGGAAGCGTTGAGAAAACCCCTCGGCGTGACTATCTTGCAGCGCGATTTTTTGTTTGCTGTCGAGTTGACACAAGTGGCGCATCTCCGAGACACAGAGTGGGCAGCCTCCATCGTAAAAAATGGTTAGTTCAGTCATGCTTATAACTCCGGATCCGTCAATATCAAAGCAGCCACTAACGCGTGCAGCAACACTACTAATATTTTTCTAGTAATCGCATTTACCAGTAGCTGTTGCTAATTGACTGGGTTTTCCCGGTCAGGCGCGCTATCCATAGCAAACTTAAAAATTCCTTTATTAGCAAGTACATTGCAAAAAGCACCATAATCGGCGCGCCGGCTAATCAGCTGTCCAAGACAAGTTTTTTGAGGCAGCTTACCCATAGCGGGTGGTCATTCAGGCTTTCTACTAGCTGGATTTTCTCACCGCCATTCTCAGTAAAAATTTGCTGGTATTCATCGCCTATTTCGATGACCGTTTCGAGGCAATCGGCGGTAAATGCCGGCGGGAACACCAGTAACTTTTTGGCACCTTGCTTCGCCCAGGCCTCCACTACTTTGTCTGAAAAGGGTTCCAGCCAGTTCTTATCGAGGCGCGACTGGAAGCACACGGTGTAATCGGTTTTCCTTAGCCCGAGTTTCTCCGCCAGAAGTCGAGTGGTCTCAAAGCAGCTGGCTTTATAACAATACTGGTTCTCTGTGGTGACGCCATGATCACAGTGTCTGTCTGCGCACAAGCCACCTTCATAAACCTTATCGACATGACGGATGGGGAGACCATGGTATGAAAACAACACATGATCATAATCGTTAAGGTCATACTTGCTGGCTCGGTCGACGACCGCACATCAGTCACGGACGGGCTGTCCGGAGTCCCCAAATTTATTAATAGTACGCCGGTTTTTTTTCATTGGTAGGATATGCCAGTTGAGAATAGGGTTGTTGGATCGGTCAATTATAGGTTCATGCTATCAAAAATTAAAGCGATACCAGTCTTCGTCATTAGTACGTATAAAACTGGAAAATGGATGAGAATTAAGTCGATAAAAGTCTAAATAAGCACCTAAGTCAGACAGTATTACCCTTTTAGGCTTTAAGTGAGCGTCCAATTTCCTTGCGTCCTATGCAGTACTGTAGCTGAAACGCAGGTATTAGATACCACGGCTGTTTTAGTGTCTGTAGGATGGTAATTTGCATAGTTTCAGCTTCTTAGGTCTTACTAATTAACAGTTATGTGGCAGGTAGGTATAGGCAGTGAATAAAATTAATCCTAAAAAATTGCTCAATAGTAAATGGACTGCTATTAATCCAGTTAAGAAAGAAAAACATTTTTTGGTAATAGAGCTTGAGCTTGATGAAGAAGGTGGCGTTGATCATTGCTTAATAGAGTCTGTTATATCTAATAGATCAGAACCAATCGAATGGCAGGAATTAAAGAACAGCGACAAATGGCTGCAGGGTTGGAAGTGAAAATCGGTACTTTGGTAGGTACACCTAACAAGGCCGGTCACAATCGCCATTCGGGTTGGACGTCGCTGACGCTGAGCCTATGCTGGCGGCCATAGGCAGCTCCTGTTTGTTTCGCTATAGTAATAGCGTGTAGCGTGTAGCGTGTAGCGTTTAGTGTGCAGTGTGTTTGTCCCTACACAGAACAAGGAGATAGAAAATGAAATTGAATGCCCCATTGAGCTTGCTAGCCATAGCGATTTTTCTTTAAGCCTGTGATCAATCATCGCAACCTGATAAAGATGCTGAATCAGCCAGTGCTCCTGCTAAGGAGGTGGTAGCACCTGCTTACTCACCTGCGGTAGCAGGCGATCTTCCCGATACCGTTTATTGGGGTGATACTCATCTGCATACCTCCTACTCATTTGATGCTGGTGCTTTTGGTAATACGCTTGATCCCAGTGATGCCTATCGTTATGCCCGTGGTGAGGTAGTTACTGCGGCCATGGGGATGAAAACCCAATTGATCAAACCGTTGGATTTTTTAGTAGTAGCGGATCACTCCGATAATATGGGCATGATCCCCGATCTTTATGCAGGGAAAGAGAGCTTGATCGCCGACCCGCAGGGTAAAAAATTCTATGAAGACCTTAAGGCCGGGAAAAACCATGAGGTGGCTATTGAGTTGATCACGCTGTTCTCGCAGGGAGAATTGCCCGATGCATTGAACTATGACCCTGAATCCAAACCTTATAGTGATGCCTAGAATCGCACTATTGATGCCGCTGAATACTTTAATGACCCAGGTACATTCACCGCTTTTATCGGCTATGAGTGGACCTCGTTAATCAAGGGCAACAATATGCATCGGGTCGTTGTGTATCGCGATGATGCCGATAAAGGGCGACAGATGGTGCCTTATACCACCACCGCACCCTATGGTAGTCCTAACCCTCGGGACTTGTGGAAGTGGATGCAGGGTTATGAAGATAAAACCGGCGGCAAGCTGTTAGCTATTGCCCATAACGGCAACCTGTCCAATGGCATTATGTTTCCCTTTGATGCCCAGTACGATGGCGCTACGCTGGACCAAGAATACGTCAGCACCCGGATGCGCTGGGAGCCATTGTATGAAGTAACACAGATGAAAGGCGATGGTGAAACTCATCCGTTTCTTTCGCCCAATGATGAGTTTGCCGATTATGAAAATTGGTCCTTTGGTAACCTCGACCTTTCAGTGGCAAAAACCAATGATATGCTGGCGGGTGAGTATGGCCGTGAAGCGTTAAAGCGCGGTCTAGCTCTCGAAGCAAAATTGGGTACCAACCCCTATAAGTTTGGTCTTATTGGTTCAACGGATAGCCACACCAGCTTGGCGACTACCGAGGAAAGTAACTTCTTTGGAAAAATGTCCACTATGGAGCCGGGGCCTGAACGATTGGTCAATGTCTTAGTTAAAACTGAAAATGATACCATCTATTACCGTGAAGCAGTGGCCTCGGGTCTAGCCGCTGTCTGGGCTCAGGATAATACCCGCGAATCACTGTTCGATGCGATGGCGCGCAAGGAAACTTATGCCAGTACCGGTCCACGTATGCAGATCCGAGTATTTGCTGGCTGGGATTATAGTGCAGAGGACCTTAACAGCGAAGACTTCGTCCAGCTCGGCTATAAAAATGGCGTGCCCATGGGGGGTGACTTGAGTGGTGCCAGTGAAGGTCAAGCGCCACGCTTGATGGTAGTTGCCATAAAAGACCCCGATGGCGGCAATCTAGATCGCCTGCAAATTATTAAAGGCTGGATGGACAGTGAAGGTAACACCCATGAGCGTGTGATTGATGTGGCCTGTAGCGACGCACGAACAATTGTTGAGCATCGCTGTGATAAGCCCGTCGGCAACACCGTTGATGTAACCACCGCGACCTACAGCAATACAATTGGTGATGCGTCATTAAAGACACTTTGGAGTGACCCCGAATTTGATGCTAACCAGAGTGCATTTTATTATGTACGGGTTCTGGAAATACCTACGCCACGCTGGACAACGTTTGATGCGGTAAAGTTTGGGGTTGATCTACCCGATGATGTGCCGGCTACGATTCAGGATCGAGCCTATACTTCGCCGATTTGGTATACGCCCTAGCAGTGTGATTGAAAGCGTATTGTAAAGGGGCGATCACTGCCCCTTAATTCCAAGTGGTTTTTATTCCCCTCGTTACTGTCGAGAGAGGGGCGCATCTTTCTCAAAGCGTCACTGAAATTCTATTATCTCGTTACAAACTTTTCCCAGTTGTCATTAGCCTAAGCGCTAAAATTGATCGCGCTAAGCGAAATATATTATGCCTGTACCCCGTCAGCACCATG
>DGPB01000004.1 GCA_002390285.1 Cellvibrionales bacterium UBA4451
CTTTCATGGGATAAATTTTTTTTCAACGTACGGGAACTTTTTGTAAATAGCGTGGCCTAATCTTACACAAGCGACGTTGATATCTTCTCCCCAAGTTAAACGCAACGCTTGATGTTTCCCCAAGCAACAGCAAAGTAAGCCCTAACCCTTTTAGTTAGGGTTTTTTTTGCCTAGATTAGAAGCATGTTTCTGCCGACAGTTTTCGTGCTATTCAATGGCGTCCAGTTAGAAGCGGTCTCTTAAGTGTCTGTTGTGAGCCAGGTGTTTAATGCTTGTTTCAGCTCTTTCAGTCCAACTTTTTTAAGGGAAGAGAAGGTCTGTATCGAAATATTATCAGTGAGTCTTTCATCGGCTAGTTGACGCTGAACGTCGAGCAACACACTTTTGGCGGGGCCGTTTTTTAGCTTGTCGGCCTTGGTCAGTAATAAGTGAATGGGCATTCCCGCTTGGGAGGCCCATCGAATCATCTGCCAATCGTATTCCTGCAAGGGGTGACGAATATCCATCAGCATTACCAAGCCACAAAGGGACTGCCGTTCTTGTAAATAGCAGGCAAGGTTTTTATCCCATTCCTTCTTCATGGCCTTGGGGACTTTGGCAAAGCCATAGCCAGGAAGGTCGACCAGTCGTAGGTCTTCTGTGAGAGAAAAGAAATTAAGAAGTTGAGTGCGACCAGGTGTTTTACTGGTTCGAGCCAGCTTGGAATTGTTGGTCAGTGTATTAATGGCGCTGGATTTCCCGGCATTTGATCGACCGGCAAATGCCACTTCTTTTCCTACGTCATCCGGGCACTGTTTGATGGTCGGTGCACTGAGTAGGTACCTGACCTGATTAAAGGAGATGTCATCGGACATAGTAGACCTTATCTGGTAACCTGATTTCGCCTATTAAGATCAGGGAGGAGTTGGTATATAATGCCCCGGCTTTTTAGAAGGCAATACGATTTTTCCTATATTGTAGCGGAATGCAGAGAGCGGATTAACTAATGAAAAAAATGATTCTAGGATTTGCTGCCATGCTGGGTTTTACCCTGGCATCTTCTTTTGCCTTTGCGGGCGGTGATGCGGTAGCAGGGCAAGGTAAAACGGCCATGTGCGCTGGTTGTCACGGGGCTGACGGCAATAGTGCGGTAGCCAATTTTCCAAAGTTGGCAGGGCAAGGTGAAAAATACCTCACTAAGCAACTACAAGATATTAAATCCGGTAGTCGTTCCGTGGTAGAGATGACAGGAATGCTAAATACATTTTCTGATCAAGATTTAGCAGATATGTCTGCTTACTTTGCATCCAAAACCATTCAGATGTCTGGTGCTAAAGAAGAAAATCTTGAGAGGGGTGAGCGACTCTTCCGTGGTGGGAATATGGAAACAGGTGTCCCTGCCTGTACTGGCTGCCATTCTCCAGCTGGACAAGGCAATGCTCCGGCAGGTTACCCTGCTCTTGGTGGTCAGTTTGCCCAATACACAGCTAAGCAATTGCGCGCATTCCGAACGGGTGCACACGATGCTGAAAATCCTGCTGCTCGGAACAATGATGGCGATGCTCGGGTGATGCGTGGTGTTGCCGCTCAAATGAGTGATGTGGAAATTGATGCAGTTGCTAACTATATCGCCGGTCTGAAGTAATTTCGGACGTTAAAAAAAGCGGCTTTTGCCGCTTTTTTTATGTTTGAATTTTAGGGAACCTGTGAGATCGTTGGGGTCTATCTAAAGCAGACCAAATTTTAGAGCGGACCAGATTAAACCCAAAGGAATAGATTGATGCGTAGATTATTATCACACCTGCTATTTGGAATTGTGCTGTTACCTCTGGTGGCCTGTCAGGCAGATACTGAGGAGACCTACAAAGAAGGCGCTCATTATGAGCTGCTACCCGAGGTAGTTTCTACCAGTGATCCCTCCAAAATCGAAGTAGTGGAAGTATTTTGGTACGGTTGTAGCCACTGCTACTCCTTTGAGCCAATGATTAATCCTTGGTCGAGAGGGTTGGCTGATGATGTGGATTTTCAGCGGTTGCCAGCAGTCTGGCATGAAACAATGGGGCTTCATGCCAAGGCTTATTATACGGCTAAAGCGCTGAAGGTACTTGATAAGCTGCATGCCGCTATTTTTGAGGCGATGAACTTGAAAAAACAAAAGCTGGAGAACGAGGGGGATATCGCCAAGATTTTTGTTGAAAATGGCGTGTCTCTAGAGCGTTTTACCAAAGTGTTTAATTCCAAGGGCATTGAAATGGCTGTTGATATTGCTATGAAAAAACAGGAGCGGTATCGCACTCAGGGTACCCCGGAAATAATTATCAACGGAAAATACCGCGTCTCTGGCCGTTCGGCAGGCGGTAATGACCGCATGTTAAAGGTCGCTGATTTTTTGGTTGAAAAGGAACGCGCAGCAGCGCAGTAGCTAACTCGCTCTGGTGCAGGAGAATTAGCTCTTGTGCCTTTTAATGCCTTCCTACTACCGAAAGAACTTGATAATCACCGAAAAAGTACTGAAAAAGCACCGATATCCGATCTAACTGCTTTGCTCTTCTGCCAATCGCGATTAAAATTGCGCGCTTCTTGAGATACCACCCAGGCAATAAACTATGAAACCGACACTAAAGCCGGCTAATCCTAATTTTTCTTCAGGGCCCTGCAGCAAACGTCCCGGTTATGACGTTTCCGCGCTTGATCTTTCCACGCTGGGTCGCTCCCACCGTGCTGCTATTGGCAAGGTTGCTTTGGAGCGAGTTTGTGTAGAAACAGCTGCGCTATTGGATTTACCCGAAGGCTACCGTGTGGGCGTTGTGCCTGCTTCAGATACGGGTGCTGTGGAAATGGCGTTATGGTCTCTTCTGGGTCCCCGACCCGTGGATATATTTTCTTGGGAATCTTTTGGTCAGGGTTGGTTGTCCGATATTCTCAAGCAACTGAAGCTCGAGGATATCAATGATTACGGTGCAGATTATGGCAAGTTGCCAGACCTGAACCAGGCTAGTGCCGATCACGATATCGTTTTTACCTGGAATGGCACCACCTCTGGCGTGAAGGTTCCCAACGGTGATTGGATCAGCGATGATCGCCAGGGGCTGACCATTTGTGATGCCACTTCTGCCGTCTTCGCCATGGACATGCCTTGGGAAAAGCTGGATGTGGTGACATTTAGTTGGCAGAAAGTATTGGGTGGTGAAGGTGCTCACGGCATGCTGATTTTGAGTCCTCGTGCGGTTGAGCGGCTGGAAAGCTATACGCCACCTTGGCCGCTCCCGAAAATTTTTCGTCTAACGAAAGGCGGTAAATTGATAGAGGGCATCTTTAAAGGCGCCACTATCAATACGCCTTCAATGCTATGTGTAGCAGACTATTTGGATGCACTTAAGTGGGTGGAATCTTTGGGCGGTGTGGATGCCGTGATTGCAAAGTCTGAGGCCAATTTGGAAGTGGTGAAACAGTTTGTTGCTGAGCGCGACTGGATCCACTTCTTGGCGGAAGACCCTGAAACACTATCGAGCACCAGTATTTGTCTGACTCTGGACTTGGATGCGGATAAGGTGAAGCAGATAGTTAAGTTGCTGGATAATGAAGGTATTGCTTTTGATATAGGCGCCTATCGGGATGCCCCTGCAGGTTTACGTATCTGGGGTGGCGCCACGGTTGAAGTGGCAGATGTTGAGGCACTGATGCCTTGGGTTGAATGGGGCTATGAACAAGTCTCTGGCTAGGTATCCAATTAGGCGTAAGGATAAATCGCTACCGAATTAGAATGGGAAAAAATCATGTATAAAGTTCGTACTTACAACCAAATATCTTCCAAGGGATTGGATTGTTTCCCCCACGAACAGTATGAAATTGCCAGCGAGTTTGCTGAACCGGATGCCTTTTTATTGCGTAGCCAAAAACTGCATGGTGAGGAAATCCCTCGTAGTGTTAAGGCCGTAGCACGGGCTGGAGCGGGGACAAATAATATTCCGATCGATGAATACACCCAGAAAGGTATCGTGGTTTTTAATACACCGGGCGCCAATGCTAATGCGGTAAAAGAGTTGATTGCATCTGCTTTATTTCTCTCTTCAAGGGATATATTTGGTGGGATGAGCTACGTTCAGGGTCTGTCTGAGATAAAGGATGGATCTGAAATGTCCAAACTGTTGGAGAAACAGAAAAAACAGTTTGCTGGATGTGAAGTTGCGGGTAAGACGCTGGGGGTAGTTGGTCTGGGCGCGATAGGCTCATTGGTGGCCAATATGGCGCTAGAGCTCGGCATGAATGTTGCTGGCTACGACCCTGCTATCTCCGTAGAAGCAGCTTGGCGGTTGTCCAGTAGTGTGAAGAAGATGGACAATCTACAAAGCCTGTTGGCAGTGTCGGATTTCATTACCCTCCATGTCCCAGCGCTAGAGATAACGCGCCATTTGATTAACGCAGAAACCCTACGTTGCGTTAAGCCCACAGCCGTTCTCTTGAATTTCGCACGTGAAGAGGTGGTGGATACATCCGCTGTTCTGGAGGCGTTAGATGCGGGTCAATTAGGTAAGTACACCACTGATTTCCCCACCCCCGAACTGTTGAATCGGAGCGACGTGTTGTTGATGCCTCATATTGGTGCCAGCACGGAAGAGGCGGAAGAGAACTGTGCCATCATGGCAGCAAGGCAACTGATGGACTACTTGGAGAATGGAAATATTCAAAACTCTGTGAATTTTCCTGCGACTAAAATGCCGCGAAATGGTGGCTATCGCATCACATTTTGTAATGAAAATGTGCCTAAAGTGCTGGGTAGTGTGCTTTCTCTATTGGCTGATCGAAGCATGAACGTGATCGATATGGTTAATAAGAGTCGCGATGATATTGCTTACAGTATTGTTGATGTGGAAACACAACCTAGTGAGGAATTACTGGACGAGATCAGTAATGTGGAAGGCATTATTATCGTCCGTGCCATAGCTTAATAAAAAATGCCGCTCTTGAAGGGCGGCTTTTTTGTCCCTTTCATAGGCTCAGATATCGGTATTATTCAGCTCATTACCTATTTGATCTATCAGCATTGGAACTTGTTCAAGACGGTTGTTTTTTACTAGTTGGTGCAACTGTTTGACTTGCTCCTCAAGTAGAGTGAGCTTGAACACGCCTGCGATTCCCAAAAGTTGGTGGATATTCTCGCGAAGCTGAAAAATATTATCTGACCTCAGTGAGCTTCTCGCACCCTCCAGTAAGCGGTGCACCTCTTGCCGGAATATCTCTGCAGAAATATCACCACTGGCGGTGGCTGCTGGCACTGGATCCAGCGGGAGCTTGATATTCAGTTGCTTGCAAATGTTTTCGAGTAGTTCTTCTTCATCCAAAGGTTTAATGAGTAGTCCGTTGGCGCCTGCTTCTATTAAGGCCATTTCCTCTTGCTGAAGGATATCTGCAGTGACAGCTAAAATGGGAAGATTGGCATTCAAGTTACTACTTTTTCGTAATGCAGAAATGGTTTCAATACCATTTTTTAATGGCATGTGTACATCTACTAAAAAGATATCGAAATGATCATGTTGGCAGGCCGCAAGTGCTTCATTGCCATTGCTGGTCAACGTGCAGTAGGCTCCCAGTTTACTCAACAGGGTGTTGAGTAGAAGGCTAGTGAACTGGTTGTCTTCCGCGACCAAGATATTCACGCCATCGAGCAGGTGTGTATTGTGCGACACTGTAATTGATGTAGGCTTGTCAGGTGATGTTTGTTTGAGCGCCCGTTGTAGTTCTGATAGCGGCGGTGGCAAGGTAAGAAATATAATTGGCTGGAGCTCTGCCCGCTGTTTGGCATTAAATTGTTGGTAATAGTTGAACTGTGTTGCCATGAGAATCAATTTGGCGGGTGTTACCGCGCGGAGTTCCAACATAAATTCCGGCACGCTAAATTGTTGAGGAAATGAGGTTGGTGGACAAACAATCACTCTATCTTCACAATTTAATTTTGTCACGACACTGAGAAGATTGGCCTGATCAGTAACAGTGACATCATTGAGATTAAATCTCTTAAGGGCGTGAATGACGGCATTAGTAACAGGTTCGTGACAACCGCAGAGCACCACTTTTTTATAATCAATATGCCAATCTGGTTGTGTTTTAGCGAGGGGGAGCGGCAGGTTAATTTGGAAGGTTGAACCTTTTCCAACCGTGCTTTCAAGGTTCACCTGGCCGCCCATCAAATCCACCAGATTTTTTAGGATGGACAAGCCTAAACCGGTTCCACCATAGAGCCTGGAAATAGAGGTGTCTGCCTGAGAAAAAGCATTGAAAAGTTGATTTTTTGCCTCTTCAGGGATACCGATTCCTGTATCTTGGACTTCAATAATCACAGCCAGCTGTTTATCCGTGTGGAGCCTGATATAAATACTGCCTTCATCACAGAACTTGATGGCATTGGCAATCAGGTTGCTGAAAATTTGTTGTATCCGCACCGAGTCACCTATTCGATGCAAAGGCAGGTCGGGGGCGTAATCCACTATCAGGTCTAGGCCTTTGTGCTGGGCTTGAGGCGCAAATAGTGCCACCACTTGTTCCGTACATTCTGCAAGATCGATGGGGCGCTGAACCAATTCCACGGCGTTGGATTGTAGCTTTGAGAAAGCCAAAATATAGTCAATTTGTGCCAGTAATTGCTGTGCGGACTGGTCAATAATATGACAATAGTGTCGATCAGTTTCAGGCAAGCTGGCCTTTTCCAGCAACCGTATAAACCCTTGGATAGACGTAATGGGCGTACGAAGTTCATGACTCATCCGTGCCAAAAAATCACTCTTTGACAGATTTGCCGTTTCTGCATCGTGCCGCGCGGTTTCGAGTTCGAGGTTTTTTTTCTTTAGATCTTCCAGTGTTTCTTCGAGTTTGTGGGTGGCGACCCTGACTCTGTCTTCTAAAGTATCTTTTCCTTCGGCAACAGATTATGCCAGCTGATTGATACCCCGGGCAAGAATGGCCAGTTCATCTGGAGTACCCGTCTCGGCCTTGACGCTTAGGTTCCCGCGGGCCATTGTTTTGATGGTAGCTGTTAACTGCTGAATCGGTGCGATGAGCCGCCGACTGAGAAAATAAGTGAGGATGATAGCAATGATGAAACCGGTTAATGCAAGCCATAAAGACGTGACAATAATCTCTTTTTGCTTTTCCAGTAGGGAAGACTGGTCAATGATGACGATAACCCAGCCAACCAGTTCAGCATTAGAGGCGGGATTTGGACTTTCTTGTTGATAATCACTAAATTCGATACCAGACAAATAGATGGGCTTTTTAAAATATAGATAACCGTCCTGATTGCCAGCTGAGAGTAGGCTGCCTGCTGTGGATGATACTAAGGTGGGGAAATCACCGGTGTCTAGGATCAACTCGTAATCCTTGTCCAAATAAGCTACCCCTGTCACGTCAGGCACCCGAACGGCTGAGTGCGCAGTGGTTAGTAGAAGCTGGGTATTTCGTGAGTAAAGAGCAAAATCAGAGATAGTGGCGAGATAATCAGAGGTCATTTCACCGGATTGGTATAGGCCTTTCGTCAGGTCAGACCAACGAGCCTCGATGGTATAAAAACTGAGAAGACCCGTGATAAGCAACAGGGGTAACAATGCTACGGCGAGGAACCGCCGGTGAATAGAATTAGTAAACAACCGTTTCCTGATCATTGTTTTGAATGTTCCTGCTGCTGGAATTTTTCATACAATTCACTTTCAGAGGGTAGTGTGATGCCCAGTGATCGTGCCACGGCGGGGTTGGTGCTGAGGGTGTAATAGCGTGGGTACTGGGGTTGCCAGATATCCTCATCACTATTTGCCAGCCATGAATAGATCAATTCTCCAGCATGCTTGCCCACGTCTTCTGGTGAGGAGTACACCGAGGCCAGTGCTCCGGCATTGGTGTAGGCTTTAGAAAATCCAATCACAGGCACTTTTTGTTGAAAGCTTAGGTAGAGGATCCATTTGGCGATAGCGCGATTGAGAATAGCGTGGTCTGGAATGGCAATAAAAAGGTCGCTTTCTGATACTACCGGTTTGAGAACAGCAACTGGATTGTCATCCTTGCCGAGAAAATTGTGTATGAGAATAATGCCTTTTTTATCGGTTAGCGCTTGAATTTCCGATTGAACCTCTTGAGATATAGGGCCAAAAATGGTGCCAAATTTTTTTGCCTCAGGTTTGAGTAGGCAGCTGAGTGTGATCAGACGGCTGAGAGGTTGGTCTAAATAAACAGCGGAAACCTGGCAATGGTCTTTATTGCCTGCTGATAGGTCAATGGCATCGAAAGCACTTTTTGGTGTGAAGATGTTTAGTAGAGGGGTGCCTTTATCTTGCTTAAGGGCTTCGTAGGCTGCAGAGGTGCCGATGGCAACGATGAGCTCGTAGGGCCTTGTGAAGCTCTCAGCGTGCCCCGCCTCATCGATGGTAACGACGTCAAAGCTACTGGCGGGTAAGCCAAGTTCTGAGGCAGTGGTTTGTAGGCTACGGGCCGTTTCTTGATAGTAAGAGGCGCCACTGGATAACAATAGCAGTATATTTGCTTGGGCCAAGGAGCCCATCAACACTAGACAAAGAGGCAAAACCCATCGCAGCATGTTGGCTATGCGGCGAGAGCTCCCTATGGGCTTGTTGTTAAGGCCATCCATGGACTGTCACTATAGTTTTTTTTATTCCTGCCTCGGAAGAAAAATGCACCAGTGGAAATATAGATGGACTACTGGTATCGTATAAAATCTTGGGTCGACAAAAGGTTAATGCTTTACAGCAGGCAAACATACTGCGGGATAACGCTAGGACCATAAATATTCCGGCGACCTGTTAGCCAGTCATTTTTGCTCCTGGTGGGTCGACCCAATATGTAGCACTTGTGTTTTATTCTATGCTATCTATCAATAGGTTATTAGCTGTTTTTTAACTGTATGTATTATCCAGAGATTAGTGCTGTCAGTGAGTATGAGTTTCCTGCTTACAGGCGAGGGAAATGGAATTGCTATGTAAACTGAAAACGTCGATATTTGAAGGGATTGAGCGCGCACTGGAAAATAATCCGGGCTAGAATAGATGCTTGATTCGGAGGATAAAATGTCGCTGGAAGATACCCGTCGCGAGTACAAATATGGCCGCTTGACCAGAGAAGCGCTGAAAGCTTCGCCTTATGATCAATTTGCTCTGTGGATGGAACAGGCGATTGACTCTAAGTTATCCGATCCTACCGCGATGTGTTTGGCGACGGTCAGCGATCAAGGTCAGCCTTGGCAGCGTACAGTGTTATTGAAAGGATTCGATGATAAGGGCTTTTTGTTTTATACCAACCTAGGTAGTCGTAAGGCTAAAGAGATAGAAGGTAATGCCAACGTGAGCCTGATCTTTCCTTGGATGCAGTTGGATCGCCAGGTTATTGTGGGTGGTCAGGCTGAAAAACTTACTAAGACAGAAGTGCTGAAATACTTTCTGAAGCGCCCCAGAGGCAGTCAGCTAGCAGCGTGGGCTTCAAAACAGAGTAGTCGTATCACCTCTCGCCAGGCGCTGGAGGCTCAGTTTATACAGATGAAGAAAAAGTATTCAGAGGGGGGTGTCCCCGTGCCAGACTTTTGGGGGGGCTATCGAGTAGTGCCGACGGAGTTTGAATTTTGGCAAGGTAGAGAATCTCGTCTTCACGACCGCTTTCAGTATCTTTTAGCAGATGGGGGCTGGGAAATTTCACGGTTGGCACCCTGAGGCTGAAGGGTGATAAAGCACAGATAGTGATGGCAAGTCTCTATTACCAAATAGCCCGGCATATGCCGGGCTATTTGATTTTATGATATGAGCTTAGCGATAAATTATTTCCGTTTCATCGACTTGAAGAAATCGGCATTGGTGTCGGAGAGTTTCAGTTTATCGATCAAAAATTCAATGGCATCAGAATCTTCCATGCTGTGCAACAATTTGCGCAGAATCCATACTCTTTGTAGCTCATCTTCGCCCATCAGCAGATCTTCTCGGCGAGTGCCAGAGCGTCGGATATTGATCGCCGGATAAATACGCTTTTCAGCGACCTTGCGATCCAGATGTAACTCCAAATTACCTGTACCCTTAAATTCTTCGTAGATCACTTCATCCATTTTGGAGCCGGTTTCGACCAGTGTCGTGGCAACGATGGTGAGACTTCCGCCCTGTTCAATATTTCGTGCCGCACCAAAGAAACGTTTGGGTCGCTCCAGAGCATGAGCATCTAAACCGCCAGTCAGTACTTTACCGGAAGAGGGCTGCACAGTGTTGTAGGCGCGGGCTAGACGGGTAATGGAATCCAGCAGGATGACTACATCTTTTTTATGTTCTACGAGACGCTTGGCTTTTTCGATAACCATCTCAGCTACCTGAACATGGCGGGAGGGCGGCTCATCAAAAGTAGAGGCAATAACTTCACCGCGCACCGAGCGCTGCATTTCCGTCACTTCCTCCGGACGCTCATCAATCAATAGAACAATAATGATACATTCAGGATTGTTGCGAATGATGGCCTGGGCCATGTGCTGCATCATAATGGTTTTACCGGCCTTGGGCGGTGCCACAATGAGGCCGCGCTGGCCTTTGCCAATAGGCGATATTAGGTCAATGATCCGGCCGGTCAGGTCCTCTGTGGAGCCGCTGCCAGCTTCCAGCGTCAGCCGTTCATCCGGGAACAGAGGCGTTAGATTTTCAAATAGAATCTTGTTGCGGGCATTTTCCGGTTTATCGAAATTAATTTCATCCAGCTTCAGCATAGCGAAATAGCGCTCACCTTCCTTGGGCGGGCGAATTTTTCCGGAAATGCCATCACCAGTCCGCAGATTAAAGCGTCGAATTTGGCTGGGAGACACATAGATGTCATCCGGGCCTGCTAGATAGGAGCCCTCTGCAGATCTCAGAAAGCCAAAACCATCGGGAAGGATTTCGAGTACACCGTCGCCGTATATATCCTCACCACTTTTAGCGTGGCGTTTAAGGATACTGAAGATGACGTCTTGTTTTCGTGAACGAGCTAAATTATCAAGTCCGATTTCTTCTGCGATTTTCAGAAGCTCGTCAATGGGTTTGGTTTTGAGTTCAGTTAGATTCATAAATACAGACATAGCAAGGTTATTGTTTTGAATTGAAATGAGCGGATCGCCGGTCAGGGTTCAGTCTTGATACCCCGTAAGGGCTTGTTGGAATTGTGTGTTGTTCTCGAGGCGTTGAAGGGCATCGGTACGATTGGGGCAAGTATAGGCGGGCCGTATTGAAAGCGCAACAACTAGCGCGGTGGCAGATGCAACGCCACCGCGGTTACTGTCAAAGGCTGGCGTCGATAAATTCAATCAGTTGGGTCTTAGAGAGCGCACCCACTTTGGTGGCTTCGATATTACCGTCCTTAAAAAGAAGTAGTGTCGGAATACCACGTACATTGAACTTGGCTGGCGTTTCCTGATTGGCATCCACATCCATTTTACAAATTTTGACTCTGTTGGCGTAATCATTAGCCAGCTCGTCCAGAATAGGTGCAATCATTTTACAAGGGCCACACCAGGCAGCCCAGAAGTCAATCAAAACGGGCAGATCGGCGCCGAGTACATCAGTTGCGAAGCTGGCATCGGTTACGTGAACGATATTGTCGCTCATAGGGGAGAGTCTCCAGATTAATGTGATTTCAAAGATACAGCGGTAGAATAACGTCGGATGATAGCATTCGTGTTGGGTGGGTAACAAATGCTATGGGCAGTTTACTTGTCGGCTAGTGCCAATCTCTTCTTTGGTCATAATCGTTTTTTGGATTACCGTGTTGGCTCATTTGGCTCATTCATACTTAACATCATAAAATATACAGGAAAAATTCCATTTTCACATTACTAGATGACAGCTTTCGATCATTTTTATGACGATTCTTATTGAGTACTTAGAATATTGAACCGATGGGACAAAAACAGCTCTAACCCGGTGATAATAACAAGACAAATGGAGTACTGATGTCGGTCAAAAAGGGCGCCCTACTTTTAGTTATTGCCTTGATTGTGGGAGCCTACCTTGTTTTTGATGGCGAGCAATACCTCAGTCTTGGGTTTTTTCAGGATATTTATCGACAGCACCCTCAAGCAACGGCTGCGATTTACTTTGTAATTTATGTCGTAGCTGCGGGCTTATCCTTACCCGGTGCAGCACTGCTCACTATTATTGGTGGGATGATTTTTGGTCTTTGCACCGGGCTATTGTTAGTGTCTTTTGCCAGCTCCTTGGGTGCGACCCTGGCATTTCTCGTGTCTCGCTTATTACTGCGCGATTGGGTACAAAATAAATTTTCCAGCTATCTCGTGTCGGTGAATCGCGGTATTGAAAAAGACGGATCATTCTATTTATTTACGCTACGGTTGATTCCGGCAATCCCCTTTTGGGTTATCAATTTGGTGATGGGGCTTACTCCCATGAAGGCCATAACATTCTATTGGGTGAGTCAGCTAGGAATGTTGGCGGGTACGGCGGTATATGTGAATGCAGGCGCCGAGCTTGGTGCTGTAGAAGAGTTTTCTGCCTCGGGAATTCTCACCCCAACCTTACTGGTGTCTTTCTTGCTGTTGGCCATCTTTCCCTTTATTGCCCGCTCGGCGATGGGGTTTATTCAGCGTCGAAAAGTGTACAAGCCCTATGCCAAGCCCAAAGCATTTGATACCAATATGGTGGTGATTGGGGCGGGCAGCGCTGGTTTGGTTAGTGCGTACATAGCAGCAACAGTTAAAGCCAAGGTGACACTGGTAGAAAAACATAAAATGGGCGGTGACTGCCTAAACACAGGTTGTGTCCCTAGCAAGGCGTTGATTCGTGCAGCTAAAGCGGTAAAGGAAATTTCTCATGCCGAAGTGCTGGGAATCACAGTAGCGGAGCCAACAGTAGATTTTGCCAAGGTTATGGCTAGAGTGCACAAGGTGGTGAGTGATATTGAACCCCATGATTCCGTAGAACGCTACACCGCTATGGGGGTGGACTGCCTGCAAGGTGAAGCTGTTATCCAGTCTCCCTGGGAAGTTGTGGTGAATGGTAAAACCATCAGTACACGTAACATTGTTATTGCTTCAGGTGCCCGACCTTTTGTCCCGCCAATACCGGGAATTAGCGACATAGATTACCTGACATCTGATAATTTATGGGAGCTAGAAGCATTGCCCCGTCGACTATTGGTGATGGGGGGCGGGCCTATAGGTTGTGAGCTGGCACAGGCATTTAACCGGTTAGGTGCCCAGGTTATCCTCGTTGATATGATGCCTCGAATACTTCCACGCGAAGATGAAGATGTTTCAGCATTTATCAGACAGTGTTTTGTCACAGAAGGTATTGAGGTGCTCACAGAGCACCAATCCATCGGCTTTGAGCGGCGAGGGGATGAAACGGTTGCCTTGCTGGAGACAAACGGGGAAAAGAAAGTTGTCGCGTTTGATAAAGTCCTGGTGGCCGTTGGGCGTAAAGCCAATACCGCTGGCATGGGTTTGGAGAGCATCGGCATTGAACTGAACCCCAACGGTACCGTCACAGTGGATGACTATTTGCGTACCCGTTACCCTAATATTTATGCCTGTGGTGATGTGGCTGGCCCCTACCAGTTCACCCATACAGCGGCTCATCAAGCCTGGTATGCCGTGGTTAATGCCTTATTTGGTGGGTTAAAGAAATTCAAGGTAGATTACTCGGTGGTGCCCTGGGTGACATTTACCGATCCTGAAGTGGCTCATGTGGGGTTAAGCGAGGGTGATGCCGTGGCACAAGGTATTCCCTTCGAGGTGACCAAATATGATTTGGAAGACTTGGATCGAGCCATCGCCGATGATGTGGCTGCGGGTTTTGTGAAAGTGTTGACCCCGCCCGGTAAGGACCGCATTCTTGGTGCTACTATCGTTGGGTATCACGCCGGTGATTTACTCACAGAATTTGTTACCGCCATGAAGCAGGGACTGGGACTGAAAAAAATCATGGGTACTATCCACAGTTATCCCACGATCAGTGAAGCGAATAAATTTGTTGCCGGTGAATGGAGCCGAGACCATGCACCTAAAAATCTGCTAGCCTGGGTTGAAAAATATCATTCTTGGAAACGACATTAACCGTACGCAATGCAGCAAAGAAGGCTATTAAACAGATGCACGAAACAGTAAAAGATTACTACGGTAAAGAACTTCAGAGTTCCGACGATTTAAAAACAGATGCCTGTTGTACCCTCGACAATATTCCGGGTCATATCAAACCGATCATGGCAAAAATTCATCCCGAAGTGAGCAGTAAATACTACGGGTGTGGACTGGTGGCGCCCGAATTACTCGAAGGCATGCGCATACTCGATTTAGGCAGCGGCTCCGGGCAGGATTGCTACGTTCTTTCAGCACTCGTCGGTGAGCAGGGTGAAGTGGTCGGTGTGGATATGACCGATGAACAACTGGCCGTCGCCAATCGTCATATTGAATACCATCGGAAAGCCTTTGGTTTCAGCAAACCCAACGTACGGTTTATAAAAGGTTATATCGAAAAGTTGGATGAGCTTAATTTAGACGATGAAAGCTTCGACATCATCGTATCCAATTGCGTGATCAACCTGTCGCCGGATAAACAGGCCGTATTGGCTCAGGCATATCGACTATTAAAACCCGGCGGTGAACTGTATTTTTCCGATGTCTATGCCGACCGTCGTGTTCCAGCTGAACTCATGGCGGATCCCGTGCTCTACGGCGAATGCCTCAGCGGTGCACTCTATTGGAACGATTTTATTCAACTGGCCAAACAGTCGGGTTTTGCCGATCCACGGTTGGTGGAAGATCGCCCACTGGGTATCGATAACGCCGAAGTGCAACAGAAAATAGGCCATATTAATTTTTATTCGGTGACGTATCGGTTACTTAAATTACCTGACCTGGAAACCAGTCGTGAAGACTATGGCCAGTCAGTGGTCTATCAAGGCACTGTGCCCAACAATGGTTGTGTATTTGAATTGGATAAAAAAAACCGCATGCCCAAAGGAAAACCGGTGGCGGTTTGCGGTAATACCTATCGCATATTAAAAGGCTCCCGGTTTTCAAACCATTTTGAATTTTCGGGTAACTTTGAACAACACAATGGTCTTTTTAATCAAGGTGAGAGCTCGCTGCCATTTTCAGAAAAGGCAGCGAATAGTGGTGGGTGTTGTTAGGGGTAGTTACATTAAATTATGTTCACAGCCAAAGTTGCAAATTATTTAGGACAATGGAAATAAAAGAACAGACTATCCAGATGGCGGGTAGTCTTGGAATGCTCTACATGTGAACGTTGCAAAGTATCAGATCATAATTACTCAAAATAGGACTATTATCAGCAACAAATTCGAAGCGAAAGGCATGATATATAGCTCAGATATAGAAGTGTTTGGGGTAGATAATTATAAGGAAGGTGAGCGAGTTGTTAATGACCTATGTTGAATCTTGTCTCTCGCATCTTTTTCACGAGTTGCTCCATTTTATTATTCGTTTAATGGTGAGACAAGAAGCCCTAATATATCATCTGAAGCAATGTTCTTTAGGCCACTTATTGATATTAAAAATGGTGAAGCCACTCAGTTTTATATTGAAAAGGTCTGGCCAAAATACAGAAAGGCGAAGGGAACGCGGAAACTTGGCGAAATAATAGAGATGCTGGCAATAGCAGAACTGCCTGTACAACCATTGGAAATTCAACTTGCTCTAATTTTTATTATCTTTGAAAACCTGAAAAGTACATACGCAAAAAGTAAGAAAATACCTTTTCATAAAGGTTTCTATAGAAAAGTTAGTAATTCTCAAAGGTCTCTAAACAGTGAACCAACCTTATCTTTCAAAGATTTGCTAAATATGATGTTTTCTGATGTTGGTATGAATCCTAGTTTGAAAAGAATAATAAATCTCAGGAATGAAATAATACATTTTGGGTTGTCCAGAAAATCATATCAATCTTTGATAAAAGATTATGATTATTGTCATGATCTAGTGCGTGAATATTTACTCAGGTTTTTGAACTATGATGGAGACTACTTTATTTATAGTCATGCAGCTAGAACGTTAAAAAATTTGGAATCTACTTAATGAGGGAGGGGCAACACTAGCGGGCCTTCCTTCATTTTGGCGGCCAATTATTTTTCATGTCTAATTCTATTCAGAAATTTATTTATTGAATATTTCCAAAATATTATTTAAAAACTGGTGACCTTTTTGTGTGGGGGTCAGGCTGCTGTCTGGTCGTTCCATTAATTGTAGTGTTGTCAGTTTATCCAATTCAGGCCGAATAGTTTCCAGAGGTACGCCCGTTCTTTCTAAAAATAATGGTGTGGGCACGCCAGCATTTAATCTCATGGCATTCATCATAAATTCCAGTGGTAATTCGTCCTCGGGAATATTTTTACAACTGGCGGTATAGGAGTTTTCTCTCGCCAGATAATTAGCCGGGCTTCGGGTTTTAGCTGTGCGGATAATACGTTGTTCGGATGGGAGAGTGATTTTGCCGTGGGCGCCGGCACCGATGCCGAGGTAGTCGCCAAATTTCCAGTAATTCAGGTTGTGGGCAGATTTATTGTTGTCTCTGCAAAAGGCGGAGACTTCGTATTGTTGGTACCCGTTCTCTAGCAATAATTGATATCCCTGCTCCTGAATCGCTTCTAGAATAATGTCCTTCGGGAGTGTTGGTGGTTTGCTATAGAACTCTGTGTTGGGTTCTATGGTCAGCTGGTACCAGGAAAGGTGTGTGGGCGCCAAATCAATGGCCTGCTGTAAATCTACTAGGGCTTGTTTTGTTGTTTGGCCGGGTAGCCCGTGCATTAAATCGATATTAAAGTTTTCAAAGCCGGCAATTCTGGCCGAGTTAATGGCACTAATTGCTTGTTCGGCGGAGTGCACTCGCCCCAATTTTTCCAACTGTTGATCGTTAAAACTCTGAACGCCAATGGATAGTCGGTTTACACCGACGTTTCGGTAACCCTGAAATTTTTCCTGCTCGAAGGTGCCGGGGTTGGCTTCCAGGGTGATTTCGATGTCTTCTTCAAACCCTATACGGCGGTTGGCTGCTTGGATAATTCGGCTAATAGCTTCATATGAAAACAGGCTCGGTGTACCACCACCAAAAAAAATGGAGGACAGTTTGCGGCCCTGTATGTACGGCCCTTCAATGTCCAAGTCGTTAATCAGAGCCTGGATATAGGCTTCTTCCGGTAACTCAGAACCCGCTGCGTGAGAGTTAAAGTCACAATAGGGGCACTTTTTAAGGCACCAGGGTATGTGCACATACAGGGAGAGCGGTGGAAGGCTGAGGGAGGAATCTGGCATGGCTCAGGATAACTGTTTGAGCAGTTCGGCCATCGCCTTGCCCCTGTGGCTGATGTTGTTTTTCTGCTCTTTATCGAGTTGGGCGGAAGTGCAATTGAGCTCGGGCACATAAAATAGTGGGTCGTAACCAAAGCCATTTTCACCTTCGGGCTTGAAGGCAATGCGCCCTTCCCAGGTGCCCTGACAAATGAGGGGGGTGGGGTCTTCTGGGTGTCTTAAATAAACCAGAATACATTGGAACCGGGCGGTGCGCTGTTCCTCTGGGGTATCCTGAAGTAAGGATAATAACCGGAGATTATTTTTATCATCGGTGGCGTTTTCACCGGAGAACCGGGCGGAATAAATACCGGGAGCACCATTGAGCGCATCTACCTCAAGCCCGGAGTCATCGGCAATGGCCGGGAGCCCGGTTAGCCGGGCAGCATGTCTGGCTTTAATCAGTGCGTTTTCAACAAAGCTGAGGCCGTTTTCGATGGCTTCGGGGATATCAAAATCTGATTGAGGAATAACATCCAAGTTTAGATTAGATAGTAATTGCTGGAATTCGGCGAGCTTGCCTTTGTTGCCTGTGGCGAGAGTGACTTTCATCGTATGTTTATTTTGTTCCCGTCTATTTCCGTCATAAAAACGGCCAAACCAGAATTTTTTTCTGGTCGACCGATTCACCCATAGCGCGTTAAAAATTAGTTGTCGTAATAAAATTTATTTTGGAATGACATTGAGTAGGACGGTTTGTTTGGGTTTGGCTTTATTTGTATTTTAAAGGTCATGGAGTCTTCGTTATAAAACTCAAAAGGCGCCAGATAATAGACTGTGTCGCCTTCTCTAACCTCAAAAAAATCAAGCGTTTGTTGTTGAGCCAGCATATTAGAAACGGTACCCTTTATGAGCGCCGTTGCGCCGCCAGCCTTATCACCTACTATGACAGCAATGTTCACCAACCCTTTGTCTTTTCCTCGGGTGATGTTATAGGTGCTGGCGATTTCTGGCAGGATGAAGCTGCTATTGAATGTGCTATAAAAAACTTTATAGTCGCCAAATTCTTTATAGGGTTTATTTTCGGCGTGGACACTGAATGCTAGCAGCGCCAGTAAGGGTAGCCAGAGTAAATTCTTGCTATTCATGTTTATCACCTCCAAAACCCGAAAGGGGTTTTATTTTGTGCAGACTATTTGCTTAAAAGATAAATAGCCGTATCACTAAACAGATTAGGCCATATTCCTTTGATTTGCTTGTCAGGTATTCGTTCAGCCACAAATTCTTTGTGAATAACATGGATATTCTTTTCATCACACAGTGCTTCAAAATCCTTAACGGTGCAGAAATGGATGTTGGGCGTGTCATACCACTGGTAGGTAAGTTGCTTGGTGATAGGCATGCGGCCGTGGATAAAAAGAGAAGACCTTGCTCGCCAATTCCCAAAATTAGGGAATGTAACGATGCATTCTTTGCCAATTCGTAGCATTTCTTCCAATACCAAATGAGGGAAACGCATGACCTGAAGTGCTTGAGTCATGACGACGGTATCGAAGCTATTGTCGGGGAACTGGGATAAGCCTTTGTTCAGGTCGGTTTCCACCACGTTAATGCCGTTGGTGATTGCCGCTGTTATTTTATCTGGATCAATCTCAAGGCCGTAGCCCTCTACCTGCTTGTGATGCTTAAGATTTTTAAGCAGCGCTCCATCACCACAAGCAAGGTCGAGTACTCGGCTTTCAGCTGCTATCCACTGCTGAATAATGTCGAGATCAGTGCGGATGCTCATGATGATGCCTCCACGGATGCCGCTACTTTGTTGGAACAAGAGGGTTCATCAGCTACACGATTCATATAAGCATAGAGTATTTGTTCGTAGCGCTCATTTGGCAGAAGAAAGGCGTCGTGTCCCAGATTGGAGTCGATGGCAGCGTAAGAGACGGTTTTATTCGCATCAATCAGTGCCTTCACGATTTCCTGAGAACGTTCTGGGGCAAACCGCCAGTCCGTTGAAAAAGACACGACCAAAAAATCGCAGAGGGCGTGACTGAATGCCTTAACGGGGTCGTTGTCATACTCTCTGGCCAAATCGAAATAATCCAATGCTTTGGTCATTAACAGGTAAGTATTGGCATCAAAACTACTGGAAAAGGCATCGCCTTGGTGTCGCAAGTAGCTCTCCACCTGAAATTCTATGGGCGTGTCTTGACCTTGCTGAAAAGAACCAGAACGCAATTCACGGCCAAACTTGTTACCCATGAGCTCATCTGAAAGGTAGGTAACATGGCCTATCATTCTGGCAAGAGCCAAGCCGTTGCGGGGCAGGGTGTTGTCCTCCAGAAAATGACCGTCGCGAAAATCTGGATCTGATTTAATCGCGTTGCGAGCAATTTCGTTAAACGCGATATTTTGTGCGCTCAGCTTCATTGCAGAAGCAATGACAATGGCATGCCGTATCCGCTCTGGGTATTCCAGCGCCCAGCGCATGGCTTGCATTCCTCCCAAGCTGCCGCCTGCGACGGCGGCCCACTGCTGGATACCGAGTCGATCCGCTAGTTTTGCTTGGCTCTGAACCCAGTCTCGCGCCCGAAGTGGTGGAAAATCCAGCCCCCAGGGTTTGCCCGTTTCAGGATTAATAGAATTTGGGCCAGTACTGCCATGACAGCCACCGAGATTGTTGGGGCAAACAATAAAGAACCGATTGGTATCGAAGGGCTTGCCTGGTCCGATGTGGTTTTCCCACCAACCAGGTTTGTTGTCATCAGCACTGTGGTAGCCCGCCGCATGATGGTGACCACTCAGCGCGTGGCAAATCAAAATAGCATTGCTTTTGGCGCCATTGAGTTCGCCATAGGTTTCAATCACGAGCTGATAGTTTGACAGAGTGCGGCCACAGGCCAGCTCCAGTGGTTCGTCAAAATGCACGACCTCGGGTGTCACTATGCCTACAGAGTTTTCTGGAATGGTATCTGGCATCGGTGGTTGAATTTTTCCATAAAGTAAGAGGGCTGGAGTGGAGTCTAAAGAGGGCCTTTCTTCAGTGCAAGAAAGTTACCACCTAGGTTAGGCTGGCGTGTTTCATTAGCGGGCTCGGTTAGAGTTTCTCCATATCATAACCAACAACCACGGGTGAATGGCTGGAGAATGTTTTTGCCTTATAGATGACAGCATATTCAACACACTTGGCGAGCCCTTGTGACACAACCTGCAAGTCAGTTCGCCAGCCCGTGCCCACGCCTTGCTCACCGGAAGGCCAAGCGTTGAATTCGTCAGTATCCGTATTGTAGAGACGAAAAGCGTCAGCGTAGCCAGTGCTCTCGAGTCGATCGAGATATTGTTGTTCATGGGGGAGAAAGCCAGGAATTCCCTGACAGCTTTCTGGGTCACTCGCATCAATATTACGGTGTGCAATATTCCAGTTGCCACAAATCACATAGTCTCGGCGTTTGTGACTGATTTTATTCAGATGGCTTAGCAGATCGCGGAAAAACTGATCCTTAATCTCCTGCTCTAGGGTAGTAATGGTAGAGGTTGAGACGCTGATAGTGCTGCTGGGTGCTAGCAGAGAGCAGACACTGACATGCTCAAAGTCGGCTTGCAGGTAACGGCCATTCATATCCTCGCCATTAGATGCGCCAAAGCCGTACATAATGGCTTTGGGGGTTTCACGGCTGTATATAGCAATACCATTATGCTGGGGTGTGGGGGAGTAAAAAAAATAGCTGAAGTAGCCTTCCAGCTCAAATTCTGGATTTGAGGTTAGCTCTGACACCGGGGCACGCAAGTCCTGAAGGCAGATGATATTAGCCTCCTGTGAAGCAAGCCATTGGAAAAGACCACGGCTGGAAGCCTGGTGAATTCCATCTACGGCAAGACTAATAATTCTCATATATGGTGAGCTCAAGTGGAGAGTCGCCCCACGATTTGGGAGCGTGTATCATACCTGAGAGTTTAAGTTTCAAGAACTGGCGCAACAGAACGAACCGTCGATGATTAGGTGGCTTTGTTCCGGAGAGCGGGTAAATTTGCTGGATAAGTGTTTGTGATTAAATCTATGAATAAGTACAAGCGTGTTGGTTGTATCGCACTGATTTTTTTAGGCATGGGAGCGATGGTGGCTGAGGCCGGCAGCCTTTACCGTTATCGCAATAAAGAGGGAAATTTGGTAATCGACCATGGGGTGCCGCCAGAATATGTGGCAGGTGGTTATGAAATTATCAGTAAGACCGGGCGTGTTGAGCAGGTGGTGCCACCCCAGAGGGATCCAGAAGAGTTAGCTGTGGGGCCTCGAGTAAGCTCTGAGGATACCTCCGAGCAATTGCGAGATGACGGGATGTTGCTGCGCAGTTACAGCGATGTGAGTGAGATTAAGGCGGCAGGGGAAAGACGGACAACGCAGCTGAATAGAGAAGTTGAAATAATCCAGTCCAACTTGTCGAAAAACCAAGACCAGCAGCAAAATGCCAGAATCAAGGCCGCTAACTATCAGCTCAGCGGTAAGCCTGTGCCGAAATCTCTACTGAAATACATGGATGAGCTGGTTTTCTTGGAGCGCGATGCCGAGCAGATGCTGGAGCTTAGGCAGCTTGAGAGTGAAGTGCTTAATAAGCGCTACACGGGCTATCGGTTACGTTTTATTGAACTAAAGGGGCTTCCTTCTCACGAAAAAACCCCGACATTGCCACCGACCACTGCTCCTGCCAATGCTCCGTCGGACGTCGACTAAAACCGCTGCGTACAAACTGACTAATTCTTCCTTCTGCCAGTGCCAAAATCATATTGGCCGCGGTGGACACTGTCATTGTCGATCGAAGGTTCTCGCTAATTTCTGCTTCGCGTAAAATTTGCTTTAGCTGGGTTTCCAGACGGTCAAACAATTGCTGAATTCGGCTGTGAAGCCGATCGGTTTCACCCGTGAGTGCATCGCCGGTTAATAGGCGAGTAATACCGGGGTTTCGCTCAGCAAAGGTCAGTAACAGAGTAAGAATTCGGTAGCAACGACTTATGGTGTCGGGCTCTTCAGTCAGAATAACGCGGACTCGGGTAAACAGGGTTTCTTCAATAAAGTCGATCAGCCCTTCGTACATTTTGGTTTTACTGGGGAAGTGCCGATAAAGTGCCGCTTCGGACACACCCACTTCGGCAGCCAATGCTGCAGTGGTGATGCGGCCGCCAGGGGTGGCTTCCAGCATGCGGGCAAGTGCTTGTAGAATCTGTTGTTTTCTAGAGCCTTTTCCCGTTTCCATGGTCAATTACTCGCTTGTTTCTGTATTGGTGATCAGTGTGCCGACGCCCTGGTCGGTGAAAATTTCCAGCAGAGTGGCATGGTTTACCCGGCCATCAATAATATGGGCGCTTTGGGCTCCTCCTTTGACGGCATTCAAAGCGCATCTGATTTTTGGGAGCATTCCTCCATGGATAGTACCGTTTTCGATCAACTCGTCGACTCGTTGAGTGGTTAGCCCGGTCAGTACCTTACCATTCTTATCCTGAAGCCCGGCCACATTGGTTAATAGCATCAGTTTCTCTGCTTTGAGTACCTCTGCGATTTTACCGGCGACCAGATCGGCGTTGATGTTGTAGGAGTTGCCATCATTATCGACGCCAATGGGAGCAATGACCGGGATAAAGTGGCTGGCGGTAAGCATATCGATGACACCGGTATTAATACTATCCACTTCACCTACATGGCCGATATCGATGATCTCTGGGGCTTCCATTTCAGGTGTGTGATGTGTGATCTTTAGTTTTTTTGCCTTGATCAGCTGTCCATCTTTGCCTGTAATCCCCACAGCGTTACCACCTGCGTGGTGAATCAGATTGACGATTTCCTTGTTAACGGCACCACCTAAGACCATTTCTACTATATCCATGGTTTTACTGTCAGTGACCCGCATGCCGTTGATGAAGTGGGATTCGATGTTAAGTTCTGATAGCAGGCTGCCAATTTGAGGGCCGCCGCCGTGAACGACCACTGGGTTCATACCCACCAGTTTCATCATGACGATGTCTCGCGCAAAACTGGCTTTAAGCTTTTCATCCACCATGGCATTACCACCGAATTTAACGACGATAGTCTTGCCGGTAAACCGTTGGATGTAGGGCAGCGCCTCTGAAAGTACATTGGCAATGTTGGTGGCCGCTTCGCGGGTTAGTGACATTATGCGTTCCTATGAGGTCTTTTTATGGCAGATTCAGAATGTTAAATTGGCATCTATGCTACGTAGTTGCTGGCGGAAAAGCGACTGGATTTTCTCTAGTGCCTCCTCTGACTCTGCTTCAAAACGTAGTGTTAGGGCCGGGCTGGTATTGGAGGCTCGAATTAGCCCCCAAGCTTTGGGGAAATCAACTCTCAGTCCATCAATGGTGGACACCTTGCCACCCTGAAATGCTTGGTCGGAAACTAAGCTGTTTACAATCGCAAATTTTTCTTCATCAGCGACATCTATTTTAATTTCCGTTGTGGCATATGTCGTTTCAAAGCTAGACACAATCTCATCCAGTCCCTGTTCTCTAATGGTCATGATTTCTACTAATCGAGCCGCAGCATAGATTCCGTCATCGAAACCATGCCAGCGATCGCGGAAGAAAATATGCCCACTGTATTCACCCCCCAAGGGTGCGTCACACTCCAAGATTTTGTTGTACATATGTGAATGGCCAGTTTTCCACATGATGGGACGGCCACCATAACTGCTAATCAGGTTGTTGAGACGGCGCGTGCTTTTAATATCGAACACCACGTCAGCGCCTGGGTGACGAGAAATGACATCTCGGGCAAAGATCATCAGTAGTTCATCGGGCCAGATAATCTTGCCGCTGGCAGATACGGCAACCAAACGGTCACCATCGCCATCCAGGGCAATGCCTAGGTCGGCGTTGTGTTCCCTGACACATAAAATCAGATCTTCAAGATTGGCTGCTACGGACGTGTCGGGGGGGTGATTAGGGAAGTCTCCATCCATGTCGCAGTGGAGGGGCATCACTGTGCAACCAATGGCCTCAAGCAGAGTGACACCCAGTTCTCCAGCCACGCCATTGCCGCCATCCAATACGACTTTCAGGTTTTGGGCGGGAACGATATCACGGACGATATCCGTGACATAGTCTGTAGCGAGCAAGCGCATTTCGCGCTGACCATCTGTTTTTATCGGGATATCGCATTTCATTTCAGCTTTCAAAGCTTGGATTTCTTCACCACACAGAGCGTGATGCTTGAAAAACATCTTGAAGCCGTTGTACTCAGCAGGATTGTGGCTGGCGGTGACCATAATGCCGCAATCTGTTTCTTGAAGCTGGTGGGTGGCAAAATTTAGTAGAGGTGTAGGTACTTGCCCGAGATAGATAATATTGCAGCCAGTGCTGAGAATACCCTGCTCTAGAGCCTCTGTCAGAGTAGGGCTTGATTTGCGGCAATCACTCCCAACGATAAGGGAATGCTCCCCCAGCGACAGCGCCTTTTTAGCCAGAACCTTGCCCAGCTGTTGTGCGAATTCCGGTGTCAGTTGGGAGTTGGCCAGACCGCGAATATCATAATCCCGGAATACTACATCGGGAAAAGAGAGCGTTTCTGTCGATGCCGTCTCTTTAGCCGCAGTAGTGTCGGCATGTTGTTCAGACGCGGTTGACGGAATGACCTGTAAAAAAGAATCACTATTGTCATCCACAATATAGGAGGGTTTAGACAAGGGCTTTTTCTGTGGGTCGTTATGTACCCTGCTCTTTGTTCGGACTTTTTTTGGCTTGTCCTTGTGATGACGAAGGGTGTACCTGACGACCAGATAAATCAGCAGCAGGGTAATGATCAGTGCGCCCACCATTGCTAAGAACGCGCTATAAGAAGGTTGGGCCTGATCAAGCAGTACAGCGCTGCCAGTAAAGTGTATTTTCCAGTGGGGTATTTGGGTTTGCAGCGTGATGCCGTCGAGGACCTCAGTCGAGTTGTTCAGACTAATGACGGGCGTGTTTGGGATGCCTGGCAATATTTGCAAGAGTTGGGTTGTGCCCAGAGAACGCTTTACCTTAGCTTGGAGAGAGCTTGTGAGGGTCTCCGTCGATAGCATGGCCACCATCGAGCCAAGAATGGTCCCTTCCTCAGTCTTCAGCGGATAGACAAATATAATATGCCAGATGCCATCGATATAAGCGGCAACAGGTTCCGGCTGTTCACCTGCTAGCGTTTTCAATGACATTGCCTGACCAACAAAATTGTGCGTTTTGTCCAAGCGGTTGTCTTGGGGGCTAAGAAGGTAGCCACTGGACAGATCTTCCACCCACTCTTTCATCAGACCTTCCAAGCGATCTATTTCCTCGGGATTGCCAGAGACTATCGCATCAACAAACAAATCTTTTTTAGACATATTTTGCAGTTGAAGCTGCCGTTTTTGTAGGTAGTTATTGGCAATGGACAGTTGTTGATGAGCATAGTTTTCAGCGCTGGTATTTGCGAGAGTAAGCCTGGTGTTGTCTATTGTGTAATGTCGTAGGGTGAGAGCAATCAATACGGAGCAGCCGATCATGAGTGCGAGTAAAGCTAGAGTCAGTGGGTGCTGCTGTAGCTTACCTAATGCCGCCAAAGCGGGGTTGTGCTTCTTCGATTTTGTCATGAGATTTTGATCAGCTTGGTATCATATCGGCAATTTTAGCGATCAACTGACGCGCCAAAATAGATTTGTTGATTTTGGGGATAGACTCAGAGGTCTGCATTTCTACCACCAAAACGGCGTTGTCATCACTGTTAAAGCCAATGGTGCGGTCTGAGACATCATTGGCAATCACCAGATCGAGGTTCTTCCGCTCTAGTTTGCCGCGGGCATGGCGCTCCAATCCATCGTCCACATTGGCAGTTTCAGCAGCAAACCCAACAGTGAAAGGGCGGTTTTGGCGTGCAGCGACTGCGCTAACAATATCCGGATTTTTAACCAGCTCGATGGTCATGTTATCGGCAGATTTTTTAATTTTTTGTTCCGAAACCTGCACCGGTCGATAATCCGCTACGGCCGCAGAGGCGATAAATAAGTGGCAACCTTCGACTTCAGCTAGTGCAGCATCGTACATTTCCTGGGCGCTGGTGACGGAGATAGTCGTTACTCTATCTGGCGATGCGAGATTAACCGGCCCGCTGATCAACACGGTTTCCGCACCCGCCTCAGCAGCAGCTTCTGCTAACGCATAGCCCATTTTCCCCGAGCTGTGGTTACTGATATAGCGCACCGGATCAATCGCTTCCCGGGTAGGCCCCGCTGTAATGACCACTTTTTTTCCTGCCAGAGAGCCTGTTTCAAATAAATCTGCTATAAGTTCCGCGATATCTTCTGGCTCGCTCATGCGTCCAGGGCCGACATCGCCGCAGGCCTGGGTTCCTTCCGTCGGACCAAAGATGTGTATTCCGCGGCCGCGTAATCGTTCTATGTTGTGCTGGGTACCAGCATTGCGCCACATGCCCTGATTCATGGCTGGAGCAATTGCGAGAGGTGAGCGACTGGCCAGACAGAGAGTGGAGAGTAGATCCCCAGCTTCACCATTGGCTAGTTTAGCAATGAAGTCGGCGGATGCTGGGGCGATCAATATCGCGTCGGCCCAACGAGCTAGCTCAATATGGCTCATAGCGGCTTCAGCATCAGTATCCAGTAGCTCAAGGTGGACTGGGTTCCCAGAGAGCGCTTGCAGGGTTAACGGGGTAATAAATTGGGTGGCAGCGTGGGTCATGACGACCTGAACGCTAGCACCGGCATCTTGAAGACGGCGAATGATCTCGGCACTTTTGTAGGCAGCAATGCCGCCTGTCACGCCTAGGAGAATTCTTTTGTTGGCCAATGACGGCATGAAAATTCCTGTAAAATAAAACCTAGATAGCTAAGATAACATTGCAAAGCAAATTTGCGTAGTCACTACCTTTGTTATTAGTAGTCACTACTCTTGTCATCAGCTGCACATGGAGGTGTATATGACAATTCGTGATTGGCCGGAGGCAGAGCGTCCTCGGGAAAAACTGTTAGAAAAGGGTGCTGCAGCCCTCTCCGATGCCGAATTACTGGCCATTTTTCTTCGTACTGGCTGTGCAGGGGTGTCTGCGGTGGATCTGGCTCGTGAGCTGTTACATCGGTTCGGAAGCCTTGCGGCGATGCTTTCAGCTAGCCAGGAATCATTTTGCCGTGCTCGCGGTTTAGGCGAGGCCAAGTTTGTTCAGTTGCAGGCAGTCATGGAGCTGGCGCGGCGTCATCTAGAGGAGCCGCTTCACAGAGAGCATGTGTTTACTAGTCCAGCGTTGGTAGGTGAGTTTCTTTTGGCACAATTACGCCACTGCCAGCAAGAGGTTTTCGCTGTATTGTTTTTGGATACCCAGCATCGGCTGATTGCGTGGGAAAAACTATTTTTTGGCACGGTTGATGGGGCTAGCGTTCATCCGCGTGAAGTTGTCAAACGGGCACTGCATCACAACACAGCCGCTGTGATTTTTTCTCACAATCACCCCTCTGGAGTGGCAGAGCCGAGCGAGTCCGACCGGTTGATTACCCGGCGATTAAAGGATGCTCTGGCATTGGTTGATGTAAGGGTGCTGGACCATGTTGTTGTGGGTGGCGGTTATACGGTCTCCATGGCTGAGCAGGGTGTCCTGTAAAATATCGGTGTAAAATACCCCAAACTGTGGCCGATTGGGTGAATTCGTTTGATTTCGCCAAGCCCTTCTGGTATAAAACGCGGCTCTTTGTGGGGGTACTCCTTTGGGACAAACCGCTAACAGATTTCTAAAGTAGTTGTCAGGTACTGGCGACGCCAAGAGTAGAGGCAAAGAAATGTCTAAAGTATGTCAAGTCACCGGCAAAAGGCCGATGTCCGGGAATAATGTTTCACACGCTAAAAATAGGACTCGCCGTCGGTTCGAGCCTAATTTGCACTCCCACCGTTTTTGGATTGAAGCAGAAAAACGTTTTGTAAAACTGCGTCTTTCTGCCAAGGGAATGCGTATTGTTGATAAGCTGGGTATCGAACAAGTTCTGGCTGATATGCGCAAGCGTGGCGTGAAGGCTTAAGGAGAGAAATAATGGCTAAATCGAATCGCGATAAAATTAAATTAGTATCCAGTGCAGGCACTGGCCACTACTACACCACCACTAAAAATAAGCGCACTCAGCCAGAAAAGCTGGAGTTCAGCAAATACGATCCAGTGGTTCGTAAGCACGTTCCGTACAAAGAAGCTAAAATCAAGTAAGTTTCTGTACAGACGAAAACCCCGAACAGCTCGGGGTTTTTTTGTGCCTGTTATATGGTGCCTGTCATCTTGTGTATGGGCATTGAGCTGCTAACGTCAGTACTTAGTACTTAGTACGATGTCGTTTACTCCGGCTTCTCGAGCCTGATCAGACACCAATATAAAGGTATTGGTCTTAGATTTTGGGTGAGTCTCAATAATGACCTTCGCTTGGGGGTTTTCGGCATGTGCTCTTTCCACATTTGCTCGTACGGAGCGCACGTCAATACGGCGCCCCTCAAGCCAGATATCATTACTTTCAGTAATGTTGAAAATGATTGGGCGGTTCGCACTGTTTTCTGGTGGCTTTGTTGTTATAGGTGGTCGGTTAACATCAATGCCAGATTCTTTGACAAAAGAAGCGGTTATCACAAAAAAAATCAGCATAATAAAGATGACATCCAGCATTGGCGTCAGATCTATTTGAGGGTCTTCTTCGGTGCGTTTTTTTCCTAAAGCCATAGTTAGTGCTGCCCGGAGGAGTCTTGTCCTGTCATTTATGAGTCAGAACGGTACGTTTTGACCAAAGCCCTTATTAGTATGCCAGACATTGTGTTGTCGATAATCACGCTCGGGAGCTGATCATGCCGGAATTACCAGAAGTTGTCGTTACTCTCAACGGGTTAACACCGCATATCACTGGAAAGCAGGTTGTCAGGGTGGTTGTGCGTGAACCTCGGCTGCGCTGGCCAGTGCCAGAAGAGTTATCTGAGCAGTTATGTGGAAAGATACTGATTGATGGCCGGCAACGAGCAAAGTATCTGCTATTTCGGTTTGAGCATGGCCACTTGATGATTCACTTAGGCATGTCGGGTAACTTGCGTATGGTTCAAGCGGGCACGCCACCCGCCAAGCATGACCATGTGGATATTGAGTTCAGTGATGGCATGATGTTGCGCTTTACTGACCCACGTCGGTTTGGCTCTGTGTTGTGGCTAGAAGGTGAGCCGGAGCAGCACAAATTGTTAAGTCATCTGGGCCCAGAACCGTTCTCTTCGCTGTTTGATGGCGACTGCCTTTATCGCTTGTCCCGTGGTAAAACCGCGTCAGTAAAGCAATTTTTAATGGACAACCGAATTGTTGTAGGTGTGGGTAATATTTATGCCAATGAATCACTATTTCTTAGTGGCATTAGGCCAAAAAAAGCGGCTGGACGTATTCCCCGGAAAGCGTATGACGTGTTATCTGAGAACGTCAAAAGCGTACTAAAAAGAGCGATAGCGCAAGGTGGCACCACCCTGAAGGATTTTGTTGGTAATGAAGGGAAGCCAGGTTATTTCAAACAGCAGTTGTACGTATATGGCCGTGGTGGCCTGCCATGCTTGCGTTGCGAGTCGGTATTGAAAGAGATCCGTTTGGGCCAGCGCTCAACGGTTTTCTGTCCTGTCTGCCAGAAATAACCTGAGCGAACCGCCTAAAATAACGCGTGCCAACGGCTAATTAACGGCCATTGAATTTCTTGGCCAGTGCGGTTGTGACACAGGGGGGAACAAAGGCATTGATATCGCCGCCTAAGGAACCGATTTCTTTCACCAGCGAGGAGGAGATATAGGAGAGTTTTTCTGATGGTGTCAGAAAGATACTTTCTATCTCAGGTGACAGCGCCCGATTCATATTGGCCAGTTGGAATTCATACTCAAAATCAGAGACGGCACGCAGTCCCCTAAGTATCGCATCGGCACCCTGATCTTTTACAAAGTTGACCAACAGATAGTCAAAACCAAGTACTTCGATATTGTCTAGGTGAGACAGGGACTGTCTTGCTAGATCAATTCGTTCTTTGAGATTGAACAGGGGCTCCTTCTTTTTGCTGCTGGCAATTGCAACAATCACGTGATCGAACAAGCGGCTGGCACGTTCCACCAAATCCACATGGCCGTTGGTTATGGGGTCAAAAGTGCCGGGATAAACAATTGTTTTCACGTTAGTGTTTCACTCTGTGAGCGGGAGGTTGGGTGAGATGTTAGATGCGGGTTGAATGGTATACGTTTTGCCATCTTGTCTCAATCGCACTGATAGAGACGATAACACACCTGTCCCGCGGTCTTTTCTCGAAGCAAATTCCAGGTGGGCGGTGTGATTGGCGGAGACTGATGTTTATCGGTCTCAATATAAAGGCGGCCGCTTTTGGCAAGCAGGCCGTTGCGCTGCAGCAGTTCACAACAGGGTTGAAGAAAATTGGTGGCAAAAGGTGGGTCAAGAAATATCACATCAAAGGGTCTTTCTGGGGCAAAAGTACTCAGCCATTGAAGGGCATCTGTTTGGATGATATGAGCATGTTCCGTCTTTAATAAGGCACAGTTTTGTCTCAATAGAGCTGTGGCAGTGGCATCTTTCTCCACTAAGATTACCTTGGCGGCACCTCGAGACAACGCTTCAAATCCCAGTGCGCCTGAGCCTGCGAATAAATCTAGGCAGTGAGCGCCAGATATTACGGGTGCTAGCCAGTTAAAAAGGGTTTCTCGAACCCGGTCTCCGGTAGGACGTAAGCCTTCCACCTCAGCAAAATGGAGTTTGTGCCCACGCCAGTGTCCACCGATAATACGCAGCTGACCAAGGGCCCTTTTTCGAGAGGGAGATGTTGAGTGATGATGGTGTTTCAAAGCGTTTTTCACTCCTTAAAGTGATAGCATACACCGTCAGATTTACACCGAGTAAACAGGATGTCTGTGCCAGATTCAAACGACCCAGAGAATAACACCCAAGAGCCGGGAGAAAAGCGAAAATTTTTACAGCGTTTTCGTCGGCAGAAACCTGCAGATTCTCCCTCTGAGATAGCCGCCCAAGAAGTGACTGTCAACGAGCAGCAGCTTGATGCTGGTCTCGAGAATAATCAGGTTAAAGAAAATAAGCCCAAGGAAACACTGCGGGTGAGATTTCGTCGCGCCCTTTCAAAAACAGGGCGTAGCTTTGGTAATTTGTTTATCGGTGATAGAGAAATTGATGATGAGCTTCTGGAAGAATTAGAAACATTGTTGCTATTGGCCGACGTGGGCATTGAGTCTACGGTGGAAATCATCCAGGAATTAGCCGATAGGGTGAAGCGACGAGAGCTGGCGGATAGTCGGGCATTGTTTGAGGCGCTTCAAAACACGATGATTGGAAAGCTTAAGCCGTGTGAACAGCCACTGCAGATCGATGGACAGAACGGACAGAAAGCGCCATTTGTCATATTGGTGGTAGGTGTCAACGGTGTTGGAAAAACAACCACGATTGGTAAGCTAGCCAAATGTTACCGGGACCAGGGTAAGTCGGTTATGTTAGCGGCAGGCGATACGTTCCGGGCGGCAGCAGTGGAGCAGCTGCAAGCTTGGGGTGATAGTAACAATGTCCCTGTGGTTGCGCAGCATACCGGGGCCGACAGTGCCTCGGTGATTTTTGATGCTATCGAATCTGCCAAGTCTAGACATGTCGATATTCTTATTGCGGATACGGCAGGGCGGTTACATACCAAAAGCAACCTAATGGAAGAGTTGAAGAAAGTACGGCGAGTTATGACCAAGCTGGATGAAACCGCCCCTCATGAAGTGTTGTTGGTATTGGATGCCGGTACTGGGCAGAACGCGCTTAATCAGATGAAAGAATTTAACGAAACGGTCAACGTGACAGGTGTGGCGCTGACCAAGTTAGATGGCACCGCTAAGGGAGGCATTATTTTCTCTCTTTGTAAGCAGTTTGGTATTCCCATTCGTTTTGTGGGTCTGGGGGAGGGTGCCGATGATTTACAGCCATTTGAGGCCAAAGGATATGTTAATGCGCTGTTTGATCGTGGTTAGCCGAGTACGCGCTAAGCGACATGATTCAGTTCGATAAAGTAAGTAAACGGTATTCTACTGGACAAGAGGCTCTGAGCGGCCTCAGTCTAGAGTTGGCTGCCGGTGAAATGACCTTTCTCACAGGTCACTCCGGTGCGGGTAAGAGCACCTTGCTCAAATTGATTATGCTGATGGAGCGGCCAACCCATGGGCAGCTGCTGGTCAATGGTAAAAACCTAAACCGTCTTCATCGTAGCCAGGTACCCTATTACCGCCGTAACGTGGGGGTGGTGTTCCAGAATCATCAGCTGCTGTTTGACCGTAGTGCATTTGACAATGTCGCACTCCCTCTTCTGGTTTCCGGGCATCAGCCTCGCGAGGTGGGGAGAAGGGTGAGGGCAGCCTTGGATAAGGTGGGGTTGCTTGACAAGGAAAAAATGAATCCAATTACACTCTCTGGCGGCGAACAACAGCGCTTGGGTATTGCTAGAGCCGTAGTTCACAAACCCCGGATCTTATTGGCCGATGAGCCTACGGGCAATCTCGATCCCCAGTTATCATCAGAAATTATGGACTTGTTTCGGCAGTTCTGTGAGGTTGGCGTCACCGTATTGATAGCGACCCACGATGTAGACCTGATTTCCCGTATGGGGCTTCGCCTTCTTCGGCTGGAGCAGGGCAAGTTAATACATGATGGCGTGCCGGGCTATGCAGCGTAATCGCCTGCGTCCACGCGAGCCAGTTCGCAGAGTGTCTTCAAAAGATGCTCGCCGGGGTGCATCCGGTGGTGCAATGCCATTTTTGGATAAGCTGAAAAGTTATTTCCAAAACCACAGCCAACTATTTCTCGGTACATTTCAGCGGTTGGCCAAAGAACCTGTTCAGACCCTGATGACATCATTGGTGGTGGCTATTGCCTTGGGCCTGCCCGCAGCACTCTACGTGGGCGTTGTGAATTTGCAGCAGCTTGGTAGCCGAGTGGAAACCACAGCCCAGTTGACGGTTTTTCTTAAAAAAGACGCAGCTGATATCGCCGTAGACCAGTTGCGAGAAAGTTTACTATCGGAAGCAGACATCATCTCTGTGGACTATATTTCACGACAGCAAGCGTTGGATGAATTTAGGGCGCTTTCCGGGTTTGGTGATGTGCTGGAGATGCTGGATGAAAACCCATTGCCTCCGGTGCTTATAGTGCAGCCAGTTGAACGGTTTCATGGTGATTTGTTGGCCAGCGAGACACTAGTGGTGCGGCTGAAAGGATTGGCGTTGGTTGACGATGTACGACTGGATATGAAGTGGGTGCAGCGGTTACAGGGCATGCTTGAGGTGGGCGAGCGATTAGCCTTTTCCCTTGGGGTGGTATTGGCACTTGGCGTGCTACTGATTATTGGTAATACCATCCGGTTGGCGATTGAGAGTCGACGTGATGAGATTGTCGTCGTTAAGCTCGTGGGTGGTACTAATGCTTATGTACGGCGGCCATTTCTCTACACGGGTATTTGGTATGGTGCTATTGGGGGGTTGCTGGCCTGGTTTCTAGTGGCCGCTGGTTTACAGTGGATCGATGGCTCAGTAGAGCGGTTAGCTGGGTTATATCAGAGTATTTTTCAGCTTCAGGGTCTGGGTTTTTCTGGATTATTGGCACTTTTAATCACTGGCGCTGTGTTGGGGCTGATTGGGTCTTGGCTAGCTGTTGCAAGACACATTGGTAGTATTGAGCCAAAATAACATTTTATTGATCTAAAACAACTAGTTAATGGAACTTTTTGAGGGTATGGAAATCTGACTTAAAGTTGGTAGAATATGCTCCCTTGGATTATAGAGGTGGATATGACTAAGAATTTGCAAACTGCAGAGTGGATGGCGCCAGGCGCAAGCCTTGCGGCCTATATGCAGGGCGTTAGTACCGTTGCAATTTTATCCGCAGAGCAGGAACGTGCGCTCGCGGAGGATCTTTATTATCGTGAAGACCTTGATGCTGCGCGTCGTCTGGTACTTTCCCATCTTCGTTTTGTTGTCCATATTGCCCGCTCCTATAACGGTTATGGTCTCCCTCTTGGAGATCTGATTCAGGAGGGCAATGTTGGTTTGATGAAGGCGGTTAAGCGTTTTAACCCAGAGAAGGGCGTTCGGCTTGTCTCATTTGCCGTGCATTGGGTCAAAGCAGAGATCCATGAATATGTGCTGCGCAATTGGCGTATTGTCAAAGTAGCGACCACCAAAGCTCAGCGTAAACTGTTCTTCAATCTGCGTGGTGCTAAAAAGCGTTTAGCGTGGTTAACCGATGCTGAAGCTCAGGCAATTGCTGAGGATCTAGGCGTTGAGGTCAAACATGTCCGTGAGATGGAACAACGTTTGTCAGCTCGGGATTCTGCATTCGACGCGCCAACAGATGACGATGATGATAATGCTTTTCAGGCACCGGCTTTATTTCTGGAAGATAAAAGTGCTGATCCGGCGTTACAGCTGGAACTGGCAGATAGTGAGCAGGACAATTCTATTCGTATGGCGAAAGCGCTGGAGGAGTTGGACGAGCGTAGTCGGGATATTATTCACAGCCGTTGGTTGGAAGAGAGTAAATCTACGCTTCACGATCTAGCCGGTAAATACGGTGTATCCGCTGAACGTATTCGGCAGCTTGAGCAGAATGCCATGAAAAAAGTACGGACAATCATGGAAGCTTGATAAGCCGAGTGATGAAATAAACAGTTAAAAAAGCCGCGTGTTCCGCGGCTTTTTTATTGATCTACATTTTTGTATTGAATGGCGTCTAACTGGAGTTTTGATGAAAATACTGGCCGTGATCACTGCTATTTCGGGATTTATTGGCGTTGTCTTTGGTGCCTTCGGTACTCATGGGTTACGTGGCACCGTTGAGCCTGAGCTGCTTTCTGTATGGCAAACGGCCATGCAGTATCAGATGTTCCATGTGTTGGTGCTTCTGTCTATTATTATCGCGGGCAGCCGCCAATCGAACAGGCTCTTAACTATTTCTGGGTGGTTGTTTGTCGCTGGTACAGTGCTCTTCTCTGGGAGTCTTTACGCGCTCGTTATTACCGGTATCAAATCTTTAGGAATGGTGACCCCTTTCGGTGGAGTGTTGTTTTTGCTCGGCTGGTTGGTGCTGTCATTTGCACTGGTGAAATTTATTAATGCCCAGCAGGTGACAGAAGAGTGACGATGAATATCAGGCCAGAATATAAAAAGAAGTCAATTCGAAGCTATGTGGTGCGCGCTGGGCGGATGACCGAGGGGCAAAAAGCGGCCTTTGATAAATATTGGTCTGTCTATGGACTGAGTTTGCACAATGGAAAAGTAGATGCTGAGAGCACTTTTGGGCGACGTGCGCCCCAAGTTCTGGAAATTGGTTTTGGCATGGGTGGTTCGCTGCTGCAGATGGTGCAGGCAGAGCAGGAAAAAGATTTTATTGGTATCGAAGTACATCCCCCTGGTGCAGGTCGATTAATTAACGATGCGGGCAAGCTGGAGCTATCGAACTTACGCGTGTATCTAGCTGACGCTATTGATGTAATGGATGACTGCATAGAAGATGCCAGTATCGATCGTCTACAGGTGTATTTTCCTGATCCCTGGCACAAGAAAAAACATAACAAGCGTCGCCTGATACAGCCAGCCTTTGTCCAAAGGATTCACGCCAAACTTAAGTCTGGTGGAGTATTTCATCTGGCAACTGACTGGGAGCCTTATGCTGAGTATATGCTGGAAGTAATGGAGGCCGCAGAGGGCTATGAGAATATTGCCGGAGCTGGTCAGTATTCACCTCGTCCAGATTATCGCCCCGTCACCAAGTTTGAGCAGCGGGGCGAACAGTTGGGGCATGGCGTTTGGGATTTACTCTACCGAAAAATTGGCTAGTTGGCTGAGGTCTGATTAGGTTAGCCTGTTGAAATGAAAAAGCAGGCTGCTAATTAACCACCAGTAAATCGCAGCCTGTTTTGGTAAGCATTTTTTCAGCGGTATTACCTATTAATGTCCCTGCAATGCCCTTTCTCGCTTGGGTGCCGATGACCAAGACGTCAACAGCAAGTATATTTACCCACTCGCTGATAACAACGTGGGGATTACCCAGCTGAATATGTACTTGATCCTGCGGAATCCCAAAGCGTTCAGCCGTGATGGCTTGTTGAGTGTTGGTGTCTTCCAGATATTCAAATCCTAAATGGCTGGCAACAGCTTCTTTTTCATCAAGAGCGCACACTAAATGTAGGGTGCTGTTAGTGTCTTCTGCTAGATTTAGGGCGGCAGTGATAATAGCGTGGTTGAGTGCCATATGAGTATCATCACCATGAATATCTACAGCAGCCAGGATCATGCCGCCAAAAATATGGGTTGTGGCGCGAGCGACCAAGACGGGGCAGGGTGCAGAGCGTAAAAGCTTTCGTTGAGGTATCCCTCCATCACCCCCGCTCTGGATAATCAGGTTGGCATTTATTTGTTTGGCGTAGTGGCTGACGGCAGAGGGCCAGTCACTGTTCCAAGTCACTTCGGTGGAAACCTCCACCCTCGGTTTAATGTGTGACGTTACCTGTGACGAAACCCATTTGCCGAGTTTGTTAAGTACTAAGTGCTTGCCCTCTTGGCGTGAAGGGTAGTGGTTGATTTCATCTGCGGATAAATAGGCACAGACGAAGGCAGTAATAGAGGCATTGGTCTTGTCTGCTAACGTTATGGCCTTGGTGAGGGCTGTCTGGTGGAGAGAGCCGGGTTCCATGACCGCGAGGTATTTCAGATAACGTGTCATCGGCTATGCTCCTTTGGTAGCCATAGGAATATCCTTGGTAGCTTAATATAATCACATATTTTCATTAACCATAGAATATTTTCATACAGTGTTTAAAAAAATGTTTCTAAACAATGAGCTTGATGCACAGCAAGGGGGTCAAAGTGAGTAAGCGAGTAGCGGTTGTCCTGTCGGGATGTGGTGTCTTTGACGGATCAGAGATATACGAATCAGTGATTACTCTGTTGCGGTTGGATCAGGCGGAGGCTCAGGTACAGTGCTTTGCACCAGATATTGAACAGATGCATGTTATCAACCACTTTACCGGTGAAATAGCAGAAGGTGAGAGCCGCAATGTACTGGTGGAAGCTGCTCGGTTGGCGCGAGGTGAGATCAAAAATCTGGCAGATGCCCATGCTGAGGATTTTGACGCGGTGATTATACCGGGAGGTTTTGGTGCTGCTAAAAATCTCTGTGACTTTGCTGTAAAGGGCTCAGATCTTAGTGTAAATAAGGACTTGGTGCGCCTTATTCAGGCAATGCACCAGGCCGGTAAGCCAGTAGGACTTATGTGTATTGCCCCCGCAATGGTAGGCAAGCTATTTGGTGAAGGCGTACATTTTACTATTGGTGATGACATGGATACAGCCTCGGCAATCGAGGCAACAGGTGCAGTTCACGAGCGATGCCCGGTCAATAATATCTGCATTGATGGTGCCCATAAAGTGGTGACTACGCCAGCCTACATGTTGGCGGGTACTATCAGTGAAGCTGCCAGCGGTATTAATAAATTGGTGGACACGGTGTTGGCGCAGGCCTGAGAGCAATGATGACCGATAATCTGAATAACCCTTTCTGGCAGTATTCCCTGGCTCACTATGGTCGGCCTGAGGTGGCAGAATGCTGTTTGAGTTATCAGGATAATCATGGAGCGAATGTCAATCTCCTGCTATTTCTCTGCTGGCTTGGTTGTTGTGGCCAGAGAGTTGAACCAGAGCAGATGGAGCAGGCAAGTTCGTTGATTGAGGAGTGGGATCTGCATGCAGTCCAGAAAATACGATCTATTCGCCGATTTTTTTCATCATCTCAACAGGCTTCTAGTGAGATAGTGGAGTCACTTCAGCGAGCGGAACTCATGGCAGAGCAGATTGTCCAAAACATCCTCTATAATTGGTGGTCAGAGCAAAGCCCCCATACCTCAAACGAGCCAAGGGCAGCTTTGCAGGCAACAAATTTAAATACCTATTTAGCCACTTTGGGCTGTCGGCCAGTGACTGATGATAGCCCGCTACTTTGACTGATATGAAGGCCGCTGACCTCTGGGTAATTTTACGTTAGTATGGCCGACTGAATCGGACCTTCAACAAAGGACACTTTTATGAAATTTAAAACCCTGGCGCTTGCCTCTGTAGTAGCGGTCACCCTGACAGCTTGTGATAAACAACAGGAGGACTTGAGTACTACGCAGGATAAAGCGAAGGCTGAGATGGTTTTTGATACTCAGATAAAGAAATTCAGCTACGTGATTGGCATCGATATGGGTGGGCAGCTCAGCACATCAGATATCCAGATAGATCGTGAAGCATTTTATCTCGGTTTGTCTGATTCTCTGGATAGCCATCCACCGCGGATCGCTAAGGAAGAATTAGAGGGCGTCGTACAGAATTTCCATGATGAGCAGCAAGCCAAGGTGCAGCAGCATGAAGATACTATGCGTGTCGCCGCAGAAAGAAATATGAAGGAAGGCTCCGTTTTTCTGGCCGAAAATTCGACCAAAGATGGGGTTAACACCACGGCAAGTGGTATGCAGTATAAAGTGATCACTTCTGGTAATGGCGCTACGCCGACAGCAGAGAGTCGTGTGGAAGTGAATTACCGTGGTACCTTGACTGACGGCACAGAATTTGATGCTTCAAATAAGCATGGCGGATCCGTAGAGTTGGATATTAGCCAAGTTATCCCCGGTTGGACCGAAGCACTTCAGCTGATGAAAGAGGGCGCTAAGTGGGAGTTGTATCTTCCTCCAGAGCTTGCGTATGGTCCACAAGGCGCAGGTGAGATGATTGGCCCAGGTGCTACCCTTGTTTTTGAAGTAGAGCTGCTCAAGGTGTTGGGTGCTGAATAAGTATTTTTTACACTAGCAGTAATAAAAAAGGCCCTAACGGGCCTTTTTTATTACTTAATTTTGATGTGGCTGGTGTGCGGCGATAGATATAATTTAGGAATAACTTATTAAGGACTATTTGTTAGCCAGTACTTATTAGGAGATATTTAGAATTTTTTCACTATGCGCAGTATGTAATACCTTTATCATTTGATCTTCAGCTGCCAGCCTAGATTCGAGTGATTCTCCCAGTCGTGATAGATCGACAGCCAGTGTTTTAAGGTCATCTGTTTCCAGATACTTGTCATTAAAATCCAGAATTATCTCAGTGGTAGCATCAATAGTCTGAAATAGTCTGTCAGCAGCCTCTAGGCCTTCGCTATCCTGAAGTTCCTTGCCTTCCTTTACCAATTGATCATAAATTTCAAAGTGTCCGGCAGAGGTGTAGTCCACCAAAATTTCACAGAAGGCTTTCAGCTTTTCACGGTGTACCGTATTTTTGCTGTGAAGATCTTGAATTTTTCCAAGGGTGCAAAATTCAACCAGAACTTTTTGCCGCTCGTTTAACCAGCGGTCGATCAGGCTGCTAACTCCCCCCCAGCGCTCTTGGGCAGACTTACAGTTCTCAAGCATACATAGTCGCTTTTTTTTATGGATTCACCCCAGCATATGCAAACAGCAACAGCGTGACAAGGCTTTAACGAACACCATTAGGAGAGGCTATTGTTTGTTTGGTTAAGTTTGGTGCTAGTCCTCAAGTGGTACCTGGGCGATCAGTTTGAGCAGGCAATCACTATCCAGGGCAATAAAAAAACGGTCAAGGTACCAGTTAATCCAAGCCCCAGACTGGAAAATGCACCACAACGGGGACTGATTTCGAAGGCTCGTGCAGTGCCCAAGCCATGGGCACTGATACCCATGACAAACCCTGCGATACGATCATCGGTGATGTTTAGCCAGCGAAATATCCAGGGCCCACAGATTGCACCCACCACGCCAGTAAAGACGACTACGCCAGCAGTGAGGCCCGGAAGACCTCCGATTTTCTCGGTAATCCCCAGAGCAATAGGCGTTGTGACCGACTTGGGCGAGAGTGAAATCAAGGTCTCCACGGATGCCCCAAGTAGCCAGGCAATTGACACGGCGCTGATAACAGCAAAGCTGGCTCCAAATAATAGCGTGATCAGCAAAGGTTTTGCCAAAGAGCGAATATGGTGAAATTGTTGATGAAGAGGAATCGCTAGCGCCACCGTTGCTGTGCCCAGTAAAAAGAAAAATGGACTATTGGCATGGCGATACAGGCTGTAATCAATGTCCACCAGTAACAACAAGCAGCCGATCAATGCTGGTGCCGTGACGAGGGGGTGCAGCAAGGAGTGAATGGTTGGTCGAGAGTTGTATCTCCGATAGAGCCAAAAGGATGCCCAGAACACGACTAACGTCAGTACCAGAAGACCTACTTGATTAAGCAATGCCATCACGGATGTTTGGCCTCTGATCGTAACAGCCATTTCATCACCAGGGCGGTGGCGGTGAGGGTGACCAATGTGGACAGCACAATAACACCAACAATGGCCGGCCGCTGATCAGCCTGAGTGTTAGGAAGGAAAAAAATCCCAACACAAGCAGGAATAAACATCAGTGGTAATCCACGGATCAACAAATGAGCCGTATGTTCTAATCCCGTATGTTTAAACCCCCTATATTTAAACTTTAGGAGTATCTTGCTACCGCTGAGATTCAGGGTCAGAAACAACAGAATCATGCCAATCACAGGGCCGGGTATGGGCATGCCACTGTAACGTGTAATGGCCTCACCAATACCCTGATAGAGCAGCAGGATGATCAGTCCTCGCAATAAGTTCAAGACTTGCGAATCATTTGCCATAGGCCCAATGCCGCCAGGCCCAAAAAGCACAGTAAGGTCCAGGCTGGAATACTGAGGTTGAGGAGGGTCCATTGCACTTCTGCACAGTTGCCGTCCCCCCGAAACAACATACTCAATGCGTCACTAAAATTGAAGGCATCAAACAGGTACTCAACGGGTGGGCCGCAGGCCGGGACCTGATCCTCTGGTAGGCTTTGAAGCCAAATCTGTTTTCCTGAGAAAAATCCACCTGCCAGTGCGCTAAGCGTAATGAGCCCGCCATAGACTTTGATGCCGTAGTTGTGAAGAAAGGCCAACAAAGAAAAGGTGCCCGTTAATATGATGAAACCCCGTTGGGTAATGCAAAGATAGCAGGGCTTAAGCTCCATGACATTCTGCATGTAGAGGGCCGCGAGAATAAGCCCGTTACAGACTAGAAAAATAAATAAATTGGTTTGTCTTGCTGTGGGCATGGCCCTGTCTCCCTTGTTGGTAACGGGTTCATTTTAGCCCGGATATTTCATCAGTACACTACCGTTAACAGCCCCAAGGGCTTAATAGCAGACGTTAAATTGGACTGGGCACCAGAACTCAGAACGTACCGATGGTTACGCCGTCGATCGGTTCGAGCGATAAGAGGTAGGGCTTTTCTCCGGCTTAGTTGTGTTTCCCGTGTACGGGTGTAAAACTGGCAGAGTTTGCCACAGTGCTACCTTTGATGGTGGAAAATGGTATCAGAAGTGACTTTTTGGTTAATCGGATACTGAGGTGTTGTAACTGGTAGTAATCTCGAATTTATAGAGAAAGGCTAGAGGCGAGAACGAAACACCTCGTGCCTCGTCTTTCAAAGAATGGATAATATTATGGCGATGAGAGACATGAGCAACCGAGAGGTTGTGATTTCTATTATTGGCGTCATTTTTTAGCTACACAATTCTCTCTGCCGAATAAACCCCTATCATTTTGGCCTCTACTGGCGCATCTGCCATGTTGATTTTTGGCCTACCTCATAGCCCTGTTTCAAGACCTTGGCATCTCGTTGGTGGTCATCTGGTATCAGCCGTAGTTGGTGTTACGTGCCAAAAATTTATAGGTAATCCTATTTTTGCCTCTTCGCTGGCGATCGCTGTCGCCATGTTGTTGATGCATTATTTGCGTTGTATCCACCCCCCGGGTGGGGCGACAGCCGTGACAGCCGTTATCGGAGGCGAGCAGGTGGAAGCACTTGGCTACGCTTTTGTGATATTGCCAGTTTTTTTCAATACTATTATTTTACTGTCTATTGCCATGGCAGTGGCGACGTTACGGGATAAAAATCCTTTTTACCCAGAGTTACAGCAGGGTGCTGAATGACATGTAAGTTTGAGCTAGCAGATTCTAGTTCTTCACGTTAAAGCGTTTCTTAAAGATTAAAAGGTATGCCCTAGTCGTTGGCTCTCAGCAAAGGCAATAATTTTAGGGAAGACTCGAGAGAATTCTTCATCCAATAATTGGTAGTCTCTAAGCAATTGGGGGAAAGCATTATTCAATGGGATGGGTGTACGAAAGCGCTGGCCCACCCTTTCTAGGATATATTCAATGTTCTCAATTTGAGCGTAGCTTTCAAGCCATTGAGCTTTCGGCGCGATGTCATTAAATCGTTTGGCCGCGGGTGGTAAATGATGCTCATACTCGGATAGAAGTTGATAAAAGTACTGACAATAGCTGTCCAGAGCTTGAGCGTGAAAGTTGAACCAGTTAGCGGCGAGGAAGTGGTCGTAGCAAATATCAATCAGGATCCCGGCATAACGGCGATAAGGTGGTTCAATCCGAGTGACGGCATTTTTTACTTCGGGTAACGAATCGGTAAAGACATCAATTTTTCGATGAAGCGCAATCCCTTCTTCAATTGCCTGGGGGAGCTGACCACGCAATGGCCCTTTGACAAAATCACCCAGTAGCCCCCCCACCATCAATTCCGGGTGGTCGCCGGAAAGATAGATATGGGCTAGATAATTCACAGCGGAAAGTTGTATTGCTGGTAATAATCTGCAAGAAATTTATCGAAGGGCTGTTGATCAACGGCCTCAATTTCTTGTTGATCCTGTAGGGATTGAGCGGCCATTTCCCGGTATTGTTCGGCAATGTCTTTTGGCAGCTCGGTGCTGAGAAAATGTTCACGGTGTTGCTTGGCGTGGTTCATCGCCACCTTGAAGTAGGTTTGGCCCGTTTCGGTCATTTCTTTGAGGATGCGCGCGGATGGGGTCAACTCTGGGTTGTCCAGGCGTTTAGCAAGCTTCTCCAGTGTGGTGGTGTAGCGGTTGGATTGGTGATGACTGTCTAGCAATGTGGCGACAGGAGTCATTTCCTTGAATAAGGTGCGCCCCCACTCCAGAACAGATCGCTCACCTTGGTTATCACATAGCATTAATTCGGGGTCGCGTCCGTGATAGACCATTCGGTGTTGATTTTCCAGAATGTTGTGATACTCCTGATTGTCAGTGGGAGGACTCTGAGAGAGCAGGCATGTCAGTAGAAAGGTGTCCATGAAGTCCATCTGCTCACGGTCAATGCCTAGAGGTTGGAACGGGTTCAGGTCAACACAGCGGACTTCAACATACTCCACACCGCGTTCCCATAGTGCCGAAAGCGGGGTTTCTCCAGAATGGGTGACGCGCTTGGGGCGTACAGTGCTATAAAACTCATTTTCGATTTGGAGTAAATGAGGGCTTAGCTGTAAGTGATTGCCATTGTTATCTTTGAGGCCTATAGCTTCGTAATCCGGATAGGGTTTTCCTAGCGCCTGACGAAGGGTTTCCACATAGCTTCGAATGTCGTTGTAGCAGACGATCAGTTGGTCTTGGGCTTTGCTTTGATAGCCCAAATCACCCATGCGAAGGGACGTAGCATTGGGCATATGAAGGCTGTGGTCATCTTTACCAAAGGGTTGCAACTGATGTTCTCGGTCTCTCACAAAACTTCGGCAAACACTTGGCGAAGCGCCGAACAAGTATAGGAGAAGCCAGAAATGCCGACGAAAATTACGGATGAGAGAAAAATAGTTCTCGGTTTTAAAGTCCTGTAAGGACTGGTCTGGGCTCTCTTTATCCCGCAGTAGTTGCCACAACTCATCTGGCACGGAAAAATTATAGTGAATGCCGGCAATAGTCTGCATCAGTCGACCGTAACGGTGCCCCAGTCCAACCCGATAGATACTTTTCATCTGCCCAACATTGGAGTGCCCGTACTGGCCCACAGGAATATCACTGTCCCCACTCAGCTGACAGGGCATACTATTGGCCCATAACAGTTCATCGCCTATGTGGTGGTAGGTGAAGCGATGGATATTTTCCAGATTTTGCAATACGTCATCAGCATTGTTGGATGGGGGGGTAATAAATTCCAGCAGCGATTCTGAGTAATCAGTGGTAATTTGGGGGTGGGTTAATGCGGAGCCCAGTGCAAGCGGGTGTGGCGTGTGGGCTAGTTTCCCCTCTGGTGTTACTCGCAAACTTTCTTTTTCAATACCCCGGGTGATACCCGACAATAGTCTGGATTCAGTATCGGCAGAAAGTTGGGCCAGGCGATTTTTTAACAGGGGCAAAATAATTTCCTAGTCTGATAGATCAGGCAGAGGGCTGCTGCAAGGGCAAGACAGGATTCCCCTTTGCATCAAGCTGGCAGGTTACAACCTTGGCGCGGAGCTGAACATCTTTGGCATTAAGCTCCATCAGTTGATTGAGCGCTATATCGCGATGAGTATGCTTAAAAAGCTGACTGGCACCACAGCTGTCAACCCACTGTAGGGTTTTGTCGAGAAACTGTTCGTGCTGGTTTTTTAGGATAAAAGCGGTCATGTTGAACTGCGTTGCCATGCCGGTTAATGAGAAGGCAGCAATTGTAGCTGAAAATAAGTGCTTAGGCATGGCATAAGCATCAAGGCGACTGTCATCATCTGATGGGTGCATTTTTCACATGATTGAGGTCACAATGATATGAATACGACACAGCAAGATATAAGGCATGGCCGAGTTTTTTGCGATAATGTGTACCCCTCCGCGAAAATGGCACACAGATAATGGCTCGGCTCAAGCAACTAGTCCTTCCTTTCATTATTTTACTAGCGGCCGTATTGGTGGTGGCCGGGTTGACCATGTCCAAACCACAGCCGCAACCGCAACGAGTAACTGAGCCGCTGGCTCCAAAAGTTAAGGCGGTGATAGTTAAGCCCGGGCAGCAGCAGATTGTTGTCTATGCACAAGGGACCGTGCAGCCTAAGCGGGAAATTGCGATGGCTACCCAGGTAGCCGGACAGGTAATATCGGTTTCTGAGAGTTTTGTCGATGGTGGTTTTTTTCGGCAAGGCGACACACTATTGCAGCTTGATTCTCGAGATTATCAAATCGAAGCTGTGCGGGCTAAATCACGCATAGCTGAGGCGGAACAGATCCTAGCCATGGAGCAGGGTCGCGCCCTTCAAGCCAAACGTGAATGGCGCGACTTGGGTAATGTGGCAGGAAATGCATTGTTCTTGCGCGAACCACAGCTGAAAGCAGCCAGGGCGGCTCTTGAGGCGGCAAAAGCTGATCTAGACCAAGTCAACATTAACCTTGAGCGAACTACCATCGTTGCCCCCTTTGATGGTCGAATCCGTGACGCTCAGGTTAACGTTGGTCAATACCTGACAGTGGGGATGAAGGTGGCGCAGATATTCGCCTCTGATACCGCTCAAATTCGGTTGCCGTTAACGGCGTCTCAAACAGGTCTGCTAGATTTGCCATTACAGCCTAATCAGGGCATTAAATTACCGGTGAAACTCTCAGCGACATTTAGTGGAGAGCATTATCAATGGCAGGGAAATATCTCTCGTACCGATGCCAGTATCGACACTCGTAGTCGAGTCATCTATGGCATTGTGGAAGTCGATAAACCTTTTGAGAGTAATCCACCGTTGGTGATTGGGCTGTTTGTTAATGCTGAGATATTGGGTCGTACTTTTGATGGCGTTGTGGTGATTCCGCGAATGGCGCTTTATGAAAAAGATAATGTGCTCATTGTTGGTGCAGACCAACAGCTGAAAATCCAGCCAGTGAGAGTACTACAGGACCGAGGGGACATGGCCTTTATCAGTGGGGTTAAAACGGGCGAGATTGTGTTGGTGGATCGGCCGGGTTATGTGGTGGAAGGAATGAAAATTAATCCAGTGATGATTGATTTAGATGCGCGGGTGGTTCAGTAATTATGAGTATTGCCGGTAAGGGCGCTGCCAATAAGGGCTTGCTCGCCTGGTTTGTGAATAACCCTATTGCGGCAAACCTGCTGATGCTGATGATCTTGGTGGGTGGCCTCACCAGTCTGCCGGACCTGGACAAAGAAATGTTCCCGAAAATTCCACGGGATATTGTGCAGGTGGTAGTGCCTTATCCGGGCGCCGGGCCGAAAGAGGTCGAGGAGCAAATATGTATTCGGGTGGAGGAAGAAATTCACGACCTGGATGGTATTGAAGAGCTCCGGTCTTTTGCCTACCAAGGGGCGGGCCGCATCGAAGTTGAAGTGGTCGATGGCTACGACACTCAAAAATTACTCAATGATGTTAAAGCCCGAGTGGACTCGATCAGTACATTTCCAGTGAATTCTGAGCGTCCGCAAATAAAGGAAATTCTCGCCAGAACCCAGCTCCTCAGTATTGCGGTGGCTGGCCCTCTCAATGAGTGGGACCTCAAGCGATTGGCGGAAAATATTCGGGATGAGGTGGTTGAGTTGCCGGGGGTAACCTTGGCTGAAATAGGGGGCACCCGACCTGAAGAAGTTTCGGTGGAGGTGTCGGAAGAAACCCTGCGCCAATATCAGCTCCAGTTTAATGATGTGGTCGAGGCCATTCGACGGTCCTCTATCAACCTGCCCGCAGGTGAGGTTCGAGAGTATGCGGGCGATATTGTTCTGCAAACTCGCGGGCAGGCTTATAACCGCCAGGATTTTGAAAATATTGTGGTGCTGCGTAATGCTGATGGCACCCAAGTTCATCTTGGGGAGATTGCCCATATTAATGATGGTTTCGCTGAGCAGGATGTGGTGTCCAAGTTTAACGGTAAGCCAGCAGTCTTTATCAATTTGTTTAATACTCGCAATCCAGACGTGATCGCCACCTCTAAAGCTGTCAGGGAATATGTCGACCGAAAGGTGCCCAGTTTGCAACATGGCGTAGAGCTGGTCGTGTGGCGAGACCTTTCGGTGTACCTCAGCAGCCGGATTGATTTATTGCTGCGCAATGGCCTTGGCGGCCTCCTGTTGGTGTTCATTTTACTGGTGTTGTTCTTACGTCCGATATTGGCATTTTGGGTGGCAGCAGGCATTGGGATTGCCTATCTGGGTACCCTTTGGCTAATGCCCTATTTCGGCATTAGTGTGAATGTAGTATCGATGTTTGCTTTCCTGCTGATTCTAGGGATCGTGGTGGACGACGCCATCGTGGTGGGTGAGAGTGTTTATTCCCATTATGAGCGTGGGCTCAGTGGCCATGATAGCGCCGCCATCGGCGCTAAGTCTGTCTCCAAGCCGGTCACCTTTGCGGTGATCACCACCATCATTGTTTTTGTGCCGATGTTGCTCCTGCCCGGCGATTCCACCAAGCTGATGGTGGTAATGCCTAAGGTCGCTATCATTGCGCTGGCATTTTCACTGCTTGAATCTTTCTTGATTTTACCCGCGCACTTGCGTCATCTGAAACCAGAGAAAGAGCCCCGGTGGTTGATTGCTCGATGGATATACCATGCACGTCAAAAAGTGTCAGCAGGGTTAAAAAGCTTTGCAGACAATCAGTACCGGCCATTTCTGGAGCGAGCTCTACGGCATAGCTATATCACCATAGCCTCTTTTGTAGCGGTGTTAATCATTGTGTTGGGTATATTTTTCAGTGGTTGGCTGCGAGTCTCTTTCTTCCCTGTCGTTGAGGGTGAATACCTGCGTGCAACTGTTGAGCTGCAAGAGGGTAGTGGTTTCAGTCGCTCACTGGAAATCATGGGCCAGCTAGAGCGCGCAGTGGTGAGCTTGAAAAAGGAACCGTTGTTGATTGAGGGGGACGGCGAATCGGTACTTAAAAATCACTTTGCTGAAAGTAATGAAAATAATGTGTCTATCGTGCTCGAACTGTTGAGTAATGAAAGCCGTTCTGTGTCATCCAAAGAGGTGGCCGAATTATGGAAAAAGCACATTGGCCCAGTGGAAAATGTAGAAGAGTTCGATGTTGAATATACCCTGATGGGTAAACCCAAGGACATTAATCTGGTATTGAAAAGTCGGAGCATTACGGAGTTACGAGCTGCTACGTTTGATATTGAAGCGGCTCTGCTACGTTATTCCGGTGTCTACAACATGTCTAACTCTATTCGCTCTGCGGGCAAGGAAATTGAAATTAGTCTTAGGGATAATGCTGACACGCTAGGGATTGGGCTCAGTGATATTGCTGGACAGGTTCGCAATGCCTTTTACGGTGCCGAAGCCCAGCGGATACCTCGTGAACGTGAAGACGTAAAAGTGATGGTGCGCTATCCTATTGATGAGCGTGCTTCAGTGACCTCCCTGGAGGATATGCGTATTCGTACATCGGATAGTCGTGAGTTGCCATTCAATGCGGTAGCTGATGCGACGTTTGTGCCTGGGTATCCTGAAATTAAACGTCGCGATCGGATGCGGATGGTGGAAATCGAGGGTGAGTTGGCCAAGGGTTCAGCTTCGGCCAATGAAATCGTAGCCGCACTAAAGACCCAGTACTGGCCTGAACTGAAAGAGAAGTATCCGGGAATATCCTTAGAAATTGATGGTGCCCAAAAAGATCAGGCTGAATTTGAAACTGGTTTCCTCCAATTGATGGCGCTGGCCCTACTGGCAATTTATGCCTTTCTGGCGGTGGAGTTTCGTTCTTACTGGCAACCAATGATTATCCTCAGTGCTGTGCCTTTTGGAATTGCGGGTGCGATCATCGGTCACCTGCTACTTGGTAAGGAAATTAGTATGCCTTCGATGATGGGTGTGCTAGCAGCTGCGGGCGTGGTGGTTAATGATAATCTTGTGCTGATAGATCGCATTAATCAGCTTGTGAAAGAGGGCTGGAAGCCCTGCGAAGCGGTGGTCCAGGGTGCAAGAGATCGTTTTCGCCCCATTGTATTAACGTCACTCACGACCTTCTTTGGGTTGCTGCCGATTTTATTTGAGAAAAGCGCTCAAGCTCAGTTCCTGATTCCAATGGTTATTTCTCTGGCCTTTGGCGTACTACTAGCAACATTTGTAACGCTTTTATTGGTGCCCTCAATCTATGTGTCGGGGGAAAGGATAAAGGCCATATTCAAGGGTTGGCGAAAAGAAGAGATTGTTCCGGAATAGTTGTGCCAACTTCGTAGGCCGACCATTTTTTTGAGTCAACTATATATTAGGTAGACGTTAATCATTGATTGAGGCGACATGAATTCAATAATTACTGCAACTGATTTGGCCATGATTATCCAGCTATCTGTCGCGCCCGTTTTTTTATTGGCGGGTATAGCCGGCTTTTTGAATGTAATGTCTGGCCGGTTGGGACGAATTGTTGACCGTGCGCGAGTGGTTGAGCAGCGGGAGACAAGATTGAGCGACCCCGCACATCAGCTTACTTCGCATAGAGAGCTTGTTCTGTTGTGGCGAAGGAGCAACCTTATTAACTGGGCAATTGGTCTTTGTACCGCGTCCGGGTTGTTAGTCTGTACCTTGATCGTTAGCCTATTTGTCGGTGGTTTCTGGGGATTAAATATAGCCGCTATAATTGTTGGGCTGTTTGTCCTGGCGATGATGGTGTTGATTGTTGCGCTAATGCTGTTCATGAAAGAGGTGCAGCTGGCAAAACGGACTTTAGGTGTTGGTCGAGAGTTTTCTGTAGACGAGGCCGACCCAAGAAATCCCTTCTGAATGACTAAAAGTATTAGGGGGTTAATGCTTAGTTACAGTGCCTGGGGGCGCTGGAGCCCATATTTTTTCAGCTTGATATAGAGCGTACTCTTGGCAATATTGAGCTCTTTGGCCACTTTGGTTAAGTTGCCTCCCTGTTCTCGAATCGCACGGGTGATCACATCCTTTTCTGCTAAATCCAGAGGATTGCTATCCCTATCATTAACTGTTTCCGCGTTAGCGGCGATAAAGTCTTTGGGTAGATCTCCAGGTCCAAGCTCATCTTGATCAGAAAGAAAGAATGTTGCGGTGATTAGATTGCTGAGTTCTCGTATGTTGCCTGGCCAAGAGTGTTTTTCCAGCAGCTCAAGCAGACTATTACTGAGTCGTCTCTCCCCGCCTGAATGTTGTTCAAGCAGGTGGGTAAAGATATTGACGGCCAGAAGAGATACGTCGCCTTTCCTTTCTCGAAGGGGGGGGATCGTTAATGTCATGGACGAAATTCGATAATAGAGATCCATCCGAAAGCGGCCTTCTGCGACCTCTTGAGACAAGTCGCGGTTGGTGGCGGCAATCAGTCTGAAGTTGACCTTGCGTGGCCTGGTTTCGCCGACGCGGCATATCTCAGATTCTTGTAGTACTCGCAAAAACATCGGCTGAAGATCAATGGGCATTTCGCCTATCTCATCCAGAAATAGCGTGCCACCATTGGCGGCCTCTATCTTGCCCGGCATACCGCCGCGCCGAGCCCCAGTAAAGGCACCTTCAACGTGGCCAAAGAGTTCTCCTGCCAGCAGGTCTCGTGATAAGCCGCCACAGTTGAGAGCAACGAACTCTCCATTTTGAGTTTTTCCTTCCTCGTGCATAGCTCGGGCGAATAGCTCTTTACCGACACCGGTTTCCCCTTGCAAGAGCACGGGAATAGGCGCTTTAGCTAGGCGCTTGGCCTGCTGTACCGCCATTTGAAATACCGAGCTTTGGCCAACTAGCCGACCAAAGCCTTTAGTTTCGGCCGGTGTTGGTGAGCTGGTCATGTGGTTGCCTGTGCTGCCCGAAGGGGCTTGGGGGTGTCGGGATGGCAGTGAGATAACAGCCAGATAGCCAATCGTGTCTCCCTGGTGGACGACCGGTTCGACCCAGCGTGGGTCAATTTGGTTCAGAACGGGAACCGCCTCAGCAAAGTAATCGCCTTCATCATTTAATGTGAGAATAGGGTTGTAGGGGGTAAGGTCTATTCTGATGCCCCGTGCAGCAAGAACTCTGTCGGCTAGTGGATTGGTGCGCACTAATTTTCCGTCTAGATCAAACAGCAGAACACCATCGTTTCCCGAAGAGGCAAAGCGATTGATGGTTGCGCCAAGAAGAGCATCTCTTTTGGCGAGTTTGAGCTGGGCAAATTGCCCCTCGATCCTGCGGGCACCTGAAATGGCTAGGGCTAGGCAGTAGTCGTGAAGTGTGTTTTCCAAGCCGGAGATATTGACGGCGCCCAGCAGGCGTCGTTCAAAGGGGTCTCGGATCACTGCAGCAGAGCAGGTCCAACGGCTAATATTTTCGCAATAGTGTTCAAAGGCATGAACCTGAACAGAAGCTGCATTTTTAAGTGCGGTACCTATTGCATTGGTGCCAGCGGCGTGTTCAGACCAGTTAGCTCCAGGGGTCAGGTTGTAATTGCTTGCCAGTTCCAGTGTGGCCGGATCTCCCTCATAGTTCAGGATCGTACCCGATGGTGCAACGAGGTGCATGATAGTGCCTGATTCGGCCAGCAACTCTTTGACTTCACTCATGATGATGTCTGACGCTGAAATCAATTCTTGATTTTGCTGCCTCAAGTTCTGAAGCTGATCACCATTGAGCTCGAGGCTGCGTTTGGCGACAAGAGGGTCTACATGCCCATCCATGCATCGTTCCCATGAGTCCTTAATAACCGGGCGTACGGTATCTTCAGGTAGGTCCCCGCCGGTCTGGAGCTTTTCTCGAGCAGACGCAATTCGCGTCGGGTGTGAGACGGCAGTTGAACCCTTAAGGGTGGAATCGTTAGTCATGACACATGCACACAAGTAAGTTATATAGTTAGCAGCTGTACGATTATAGAACAGAACGGGCGGTCTTGTCCCTCATCTAGTAGTAACCACTTAGTAGCCCACTGTTTTCCCATAGTTCCGCCAAGCTTGTATCGGGTGAGGCAGTTTTATTGGACACATACTGTACACCATGCTTTAATCGGTTCGATTAATGCTCGGTCGATGACTGATATTCAAACGAATTAGACGTTTTTAACCGCGGGGTTAATAAGTAAATTTTTGTAAGCCAATAATATCTAATGATAATTTCTCATTGGCACGACTGTTGCAATAGTCGTATCCGAGGGTACTCCCGTCCCCGGATCGCAGTGAAACAACCTGTCGGTTTTTTTAAGATGCGGCAGGGAGTAGAAGTTAACAACTCATAAAATTAGAGGATATAAACTTGAATGATTTAACTAATCCCGTCGAGGTCCTAGGGATCGATGCTGGCGGAACGATGACTGATACGTTCTTTGTGCGTAGAGATGGCAAATTTGTTGTCGGTAAAGCCCAAAGTGACGCTGACGAAGCCAATGCTGTGCTGGAATCCAGTAAAGATGCACTGGCTCACTGGGGTCGTGAAATAAAAGACGTATACCCAGAAATGGTTACCTGTGTGTTCTCTGGTACAGCCATGCTCAACCGTGTTGTTGGTCGTAAAGGTCTGCGCACTGGTTTGATCGTAAGTAAAGGCTTCGAAGACTTCCACCGTATGGGTCGTGCGATTCAGTGCTACCTCGGATATGCTTTTGAAGATAGGCTTCACCTTAACACCCACCGCTTTGACGAGCCTCTGGTTCACATTCACGATACTCGTGGTGTAACTGAGCGTATCGATGCTAAAGGTCAAGTGGTCATTCCGATTCGCCTTCACGAAGCACGTGAAGCGGCTCGTGAACTGATCGAGCAAGGCGTTTCTGCAATTGCTATCAGCTTGATCAGCTCTTACCTGAATGGCTCCCACGAACGCGCTGTTCGTGATGTTGTTCTGGAAGTAGCTAAAGAAATGGGTAGTGATATTCCCGTTTTTGCTTCTGTTGATTACTACCCAGTACGTAAAGAAAGCCACCGTACTAACACAACTATCCTCGAAGCCTATGCAGCGGAACCATCGCGCAAAATTCTTGGTCAGTTGAGCGAGCGCATGAAAGCTGAAGGTGCTACCTTCGACTTGCGTGTAATGGCTACCCACGGCGGCACTATTGGCTGGAAAGCCAAAGAACTGGCTCGTTCGCTAGTATCTGGTCCAATCGGTGGTGTAATCGGTGCTAAGTATCTGGGTGAGCAACTCGGTTATGAAAACATCGCATGTTCCGACATCGGCGGTACTAGCTTCGATATGGCTTTGATCACTCAAGGCGACTACTCTATCCATAAAGATAGTGATATGGCTCGTTTGGTTCTGTCTTTGCCAATGGTTGCCATGGATAGTATCGGTGCCGGTGCTGGTAGTTTCGTGCGTATCGATCCTTACTCAATGTCTCTTAAGTTGGGTCCTGATAGCGCTGGTTACCGTGTAGGTACTTGCTGGCCAGAAGGTGGTCTGGATACAGTTTCTGTAACTGACTGTCACATCATCCTTGGTTACCTGAACCCTGATAACTTCTTGGGTGGTATTCTGGATCTAGACGTGCCTCGTGCTCGTCAATGCATCCAAGACCAAATCGCTACGCCACTTAACATGAGTGTAGAAGATGCGGCTGCTGGTGTAATCGAATTGCTTGACCTTTCTTTGCGTCAGCACCTTCGTGCAATGATTACCGGTAAGGGTTATAGCCCACGTGACTTCGTGTGCTTCTCCTACGGTGGTGGTGGTCCAGTTCACGCCTACGGTTACACTAGAGGCTTAGGCTTTAAAGAAACGATCGTTCCTGCTTGGGCTGCTGGCTTCTCTGCGTTTGGTTGTGCATCTGCCGACTTTGAATATCGTTACGATAAGAGTGTTGACGTTGGTATCAACGACGAATCAAGCCCTGAAGATATTGAAGTAGCCTGTCTCAAATTGCAGTCAGCTTGGGACGAACTCAAAGTTAAAGTTCTGGAAGAGTTCGCGATTAGCGGTTTTGGTCCTGAATCCGTTACTTTGACGCCTGGCTACAGCATGCAATACATGGGTCAGCTGAACGATCTGGAAATTGAATCACCTGTAAAATCAATCAAAGGTAAAGAAGATTGGCCTGCACTGGTTAAAGCGTTTGATGAAACGTATGCTCGCGTATACGCCGATGCTGCACGTTCTCCTGAGCTGGGTTTTGGTATTACTGGTGCGATCCTTCGTGGGTCTGTTGTAACTAGTAAGCCTGCCATTCCTAAAGAACCAAAGTCTGGTCCTACCCCTCCTGAGAATGCAAAACTTGGTACGCGTAAGTTCTACGACAATCACGAATGGGTTGAAGCTAGTCTGTTCCACATGGAAAGCTTGCTTCCAGGTAACAACATTGTTGGTCCAGCCGTTATCGAATCTGATGCGACTACCTATGTTATACCAACTGGGTTCTCAACCTTCTTGGATGAGCATCGCCTGTTCCATCTGGTTGAAGCAGACTAAGGTCACCACATCTAAAAGATTGTTTACGTCAATTGACGAAAAGATACAGAGGATTAAAAATGACAATTCTACGAACCCTCGAAGGGATAACAACTGGCAAGCTGTTGAGAAATGGCCTGTCACTAGATGATAACCGTAACGGTATTCTGGCTCGTTCAGCAGAAACTGGTCACTACAACGGTATCAAAACTCTAGAATTTAAAGACAGTGATCCAATCGGCTACGAACGTATTTTCTCAAAAGTTCGTGCTGGTCTGGTTAACTCTCGTGAAGTTGCTAAGAAAATTGCAGCATCGCCAATTGTTGAGCAGGAAGGTGAGTTGTGTTTCACCCTGTACAACGTAGCTGGTGATTGTGTTGCAACTTCTACTGGTATCATCATTCACGTTGGTACCATGGGCGCTGCGATCAAATATATGATCCAGAACAACTGGGAAACCAACCCTGGCATCAACGATGGTGACATGTTCACCAACAACGATTGTCAAACAGGTAACGTTCACCCATGTGATATCGCAACTATCGTTCCTATCTTCTTCGAAGGATATTTGCAAGCATGGGTAGGTGGTGTAACTCACGTAATTGATACTGGTGCTGTTGGTCCTGGCTCCATGTCAAACGGTCAGATCCAACGCTTCGGTGATGGTCTGCAAATTACTTGTCGTAAAACAGGTGTTAATGACACACCTCTGCGCGATTGGTTGCACGAAAGCCAACGTAACGTTCGTACTGTTAAATACTGGATTCTCGATGAGAAAACCCGTATTGCTGGTACTCACATGATTCGTGAGATGGTCCAAGAATGTATCGCTGACGAAGGTGTTGATGCTTGGGAAAAGTTCGCACTTGAAGTTATTGAAGACGGTCGTCGTGGCCTGGTTAGCCGTATTAAGGCAATGACCATTCCCGGTAAGATCAAAACAGTAGCTTTCGTAGACGTACCTTACACTCACGAAGACGTAAACGTACCTTCTCCATTCGCTAAAATTGACACTATCATGCACGCTCCGTGCGAAATCACTATCAAGCCTAACGCTACTTGGCGTTTAGACTTTGAAGGTTGTAGCCGTTGGGGCTGGCACACGTATAACGCTAACCCCACAGCGTTTACATCTGGTATCTGGGTAATGATGACTCAGGGTATCGTGCCTACAGAGCGTATTAATGATGGTGCTCGTTACGCAACTGAATTCCGTCTGCCTAAAGGCACTTGGACTAACCCGGATGACCGTCGTACAGCTCACGCTGATGCATGGCACTTCCTGGTATCTTCTTGGAGTTCTTTGTGGCGTGGTCTGAGCCGTGCTTACTTCGGTCGTGGTTACCTGGAAGAAGTTAACGCCGGTAACTCTAACCCTTGTAACTGGCTGCAAGGCGGCGGTATCAACCAAGACGGCGAGATTCATGCTGTAAACAGCTTCGAAACAGCTGCTTGTGGTACTGGTGCTTGTGCCATGAAAGATGGCTTAAACAACGCTGCTGCAATTTGGAACCCTGAAGGTGATATGGGTGATATCGAGATCTGGGAACTGGCTGAGCCACTTCTGTACATGGGTCGCATGCAAAAAACCAACTCTGGCGGTTACGGTAAGTACCGTGGCGGTAACGGGTTTGAGACCTTGCGTATGGTATGGGGTTCTTGTGACTGGACTATGTTCTTCATGGGTAACGGCTACATGAACAGTGACTGGGGTCTGATGGGTGGTTATCCTTCAGCGACTGGTTATCGTTTTGAAGCTCACAACACTGGCCTTCTCGGTCCAGACGGTCGAATCGCACAAGGAAAATCAATTCCTTTGGGCGAAGATTTGAACCCCGATGACCGTGAGTGGGAAAAACACCTTGGTCCAGATGCTGTAGTTAAACGTGATAAGCAGTGCATCACAACTGAAGCAATCTTTGAAAATGGTGACCTATACTTGAACTACCTACGTGGTGGTCCTGGCTTTGGTGATCCTTTAGACCGTCTCCATACAGGCGCTCAAAGTATCGAAGAAGATCTGAACGAGAACTACGTTTTGCCTGAATACGCCAAGAAAATCTACGGTGTTGTATACACTCAAGATGAAGAAGGTACTTACACAGTTGATTCAGCTAAAACAGCCGTTAGTCAAGCTAAAATGAAAGAAGATCGTAAAGCCCGCAGCGTTCCTGTTCGTGAGTGGATGGAAACTGAGCGTGCCAAGATCCTTGATCTCGACGCTTCTCCTCAAGTTAAGCAAATGTTTGCGTCCAGCTTCGCGTTGTCTGAGCCTTTCCTGAATGATTTTAAAACATTCTGGGATCTGCCAAACGATTGGAATCTGTTGGAATCAAGCTTGGGAATCCCCATGTTTGGTGCTACTCAGACTATGGATATCAGCGAAATGCCGGACTGTAAGCCCGTCATTATGACTGAGGAATAATCGTTAACTGAGAAATTGAACCGAGTGCCCCTTGGGGCACTCAATCAATGATCAATTAGATATAAGTGAGTATAGATATGTCTACATATACAAAAAAAGAAGTTGGGCAGCTGGTTGACGGCACGTTAGTTTGGGAGACAGTGCATCAAATGCTGTCGATGCCTAAAGATGAGGATCGTTATAAGCTTTACATGGAAGTACTGCAGGATGCAGTTTCCTATGATGACAAAATCCTTTTGGCAGTAGGCCCACACTTGAACGTTGTGGAATCTGCTACTGATGGTGAAATCATTTATAAGTGTGATTGCGGCCATGACTTCGGTGATTACCGTAACAACTGGAAGCTGGGTGCTAACATTTATGTACGTGATACTCCGGAAAAAATGGACCAGGTTTATCCTCGCCTGATGTCTCCTGACACTACTTGGCAGGTTTATCGTGAGTACTCTTGCCCAACGTGTGGAACAATGCTCGACATTGAAGCTCCAACACCTTGGTATCCATGTATGCACGACTTCCAACCAGACTTGAAGACTTTCTTCGAGTGGGTCGGATTGCCTGCACCAGCAAAGATCTAAGATCTAAGATCTAAGCTGAAATAGTAGTACTGGGTCCCGGCCTTTTGGTCGGGACCCATTTATTTTAGGCTTATCAAAAGTTCTAAACTGGATTCGGTTTCAAACCTTCCTAACTATTTTCTAGCGTTCGTAAGCAAATAGTTAATCCGTAGAGGGGCTTGCCCAGCTTATATCTGCCAGTACTGCTGGATAGAAAAATTTATCGATTAAATCATTGAAATATTGCCAGTCATCCCAACATTATTGGTTAAGTTGGTTGACCGTAAATTATAAGTGTTGAGGAGAAGACTATGTCCAAAAAGAACAATGATGAGAAAAACAATGAACCGCATTTTTCAATGCAGAAAATATATTTAAAGAAGAGTATTTTTGAATCACCTAATTCCGCCAGTGTTTTTGGTACCGATTGGAAGCCAGAAACTACGCTAGATCTCAATATTAGTCACAATGTCATTGATGATAATGGTCGCTACGAAGTTACTGTGACGGTTGAGGTTACAGCGAAGAACCAAGAAATTGCGGCATTTAATCTGATCGTTGATCAGGCGGCAATGTTCCTAATTTCAGGCTTTCCAGAAGACCGTTTGAATGAAGCTTTGAACTCAGCCTGCCCATCTATTATGTTCCCTTACCTTCGCGAAACAGTGGATCATACCTTGCTTAAAGCGGGCTACCCTCCTCTGATGCTTGCGCCCATTAATTTTGATGCAATGTATAAAGAGAAAAAAGGACTGGCCCATTAATACAAGCGCCCAATAAATAAAGGGCGCACATATAAAATTTATCAAATGATGTCGAGAGCAGGCTTTCGGCATCATTTAACGTCCTGAGTCTAACGTCTATACCAGCCACAATTTTCTGCTTACCAGATTAAGCCTGATGACCACGGTATTTATTGAACGATCAATCATTAGCGCGAGTAACGGGCTAAGTAAGTCTATCTGCCCCCCCCCCTCTATCCTCTAACTATCGAACACGGTACTAAATTTGCGATGAATCAAGATCATCGACACCATTTAATGTAAATCGCGATACTATTCTATACATTAAGTACTGAGCTTATTTTGTGCTGAAGGAATAGTGAGTGCCTATAATGAAGGGTGCCATTGCGGCAGGCCATCCGATGACTGCGGCTGCAGCCGAGGAAATCTTACAAGATGGTGGCAATGCCTTTGATGCGATTGTAGCGGCCCATTTTTGCGCATGCGTAGTAGAACCCGTATTGGCATCATTGGCGGGTGGCGGCTATATGCTGGCTCAGAAAGAAGGCGCTGACCCGATTGTGTACGACTTCTTCGTACAAACCCCTCGATCAAGAAATTCAAAAACCGCACCTGATTTCTTCCCTATTCATGCTGATTTTGGCACGGTATTACAGGAATTTCATATAGGATTGGGATCCATCGCTGTGCCTGGTTCAGTGCGTGGTATGTTTGAAATTCACCGCGATCTTTGTACGCTACCGATGAGTCGTCTCGTTGAGCCTGCGGTAAAGGCGGCAAGAGAGGGGGTGCGACTCAGTCATCTTCAAGCAAAGATTTTTGACATCGTCAGTCCTATTTATTCGGCGACCCGAGAAGCACGTCAGACGTATATCAGTCCTACGAAGTCGGGATTCTTGGTCAGTGAAAATGATTTACTGAAGCAGCCTAAATTGGCTGAGACCCTCGGCAGCTTAGCAAAAGAAGGCGATAAATTATTTTACGAGGGAGATATTGCCAATAAAATAGCACAGCTCTGTACAGAGGGCGGTGGGTATTTAACACGCGATGATTTGAGTCATTATCAAGTGATACGCAGGCCGCCTTTACAGCTGAAGTATCGAAATGCCCGATTGTTTACCAATCCCCCACCAGCTTCTGGGGGTATTTTGATTGCAATGGCGTTAAAACTCCTTGAGCAGCAGAATGTGGGTGCATTGGGTTTTGGCAGCTACCAGCACTTGGACTTATTGGCGGCAGGCATGGCGGCGACGAATCAGGCTCGTTTGGATATGCTGTTAACAAATAGTGACGGAGTGGCGGAATACTTACTGGAGGAACAGTACTTGAGCCAGTATCGCCAGCAGGTAGCTGATCGTGCCCAATGTTTACGGGGTACAACCCATATTAGTGTGGTCGATGGTTTTGGGAATAGTGCTAGCATGACAGTGAGTAATGGCGAGGGCTGTGGCTACATGGCACCTGGTACAGGCATTATGTTGAATAACATGCTGGGAGAAGAGGACATCAATCCCGCTGGTTTTCACTGTTGGCCAGAAAACCAGCGAATGACCTCGATGATGTCTCCCAGTCTATTGCAGTTGGATAATGGCACATCAGTGGCGTTAGGTTCGGGCGGATCAAATCGCATTCGCACGGCGATTTTACAGGTAGTGAGCAACCTCGTGGATTTCGCCATGTCGCCGGAGCAGGCGGTATCGGCGCCCCGGATACATTATGAAAATGAGTTGCTAAACATTGAGCCTGGATTTGAGGATGCAGCACTTAACATGCTGAAAGATGATTACCCTAACCAGAAGCGTTGGGAGCAGCTTAATTTATTTTTCGGTGGTGTTCACACGGTTGAATTTGATGGTCATCATTTTCATGGTGTGGGCGATTCTCGCCGTGGTGGGGTTGGTGTTGTCGTGAACGGCGATCCTTAACAAAATGGGTATGCAGAAAATATTTTCAGAATGCTAACTCTAGAAAATTACCCCGAGACCGTCAATTAAAGAAAGGAACTTAAAGATAACCACCTAGAGAGCGCCACCTAAAGAAAGTCACCCCAAAGTGACTGAAGGATACTGATGGCGACAACGGGTGCTGTTTCAGTGCGTAACACTCGAGGTCCAAGGGTTAGTGATGTAAATCTAGCGTCTTCAGCCAGTTTGATTTCTTGAGAACTCAACCCACCTTCAGGGCCAATCAACAGGGCAGCACTTGCAGCCTGTTGTGTACCCAGTTCTCGAATATTGTGATCGCTGCGGTGGTGCAGGACTAATTTTTTGTCAGCCTCCACCGTCCTAAGCCACTGGTCGATAGTGATAGGTGAGTGGATGATGGGGATTCGATTGCGGTATGACTGTTCACAGGCACTGATGCAGATCTGCTGCCAGTGACGCACTTTCTTTTCAGCCCGCTCCCCTTTTAGTTTCACTTCGGTCCGTTCGGTATACAACGGTGTAATTTCAGTAACGCCTACCTCAGTGGCTTTTTGGATCAGCCAGTCCATCCGGTCACCTCGGGACATCCCGATACCAAGATGGATGTGCAGGGGAGATTCACGCTCAGTGTCAGTGAAACGGGCCACGGAGGCGGTTACCCGCTTGCTGCTACATTCACCAAGGGTGGCGAGAAACTCGCCGCCCTGGCCATTGAACAGCGATACCGGGTCGCCAGACTTTAGCCGCAATACGGTGGCCAAATGACGAGAAGATATCGCGTCCAGCGTCACCTCCTCACCAGTGGTTAAGGGTTGGTCGGTAAAAACCCGAATTTCACGCATTAGTGGTCGGAGAAACCCAGATTGCGACAGAGGGCTGCATTGGCCTCGACCTGATTCATTGTGTAGAAATGTAGCCCTGGTGCACCACCCGCCAACAATTTTTCACAGAGGCTAGTGACCACTTCTAAGCCGAATGCCTTGATACTTTCAGTGTCATTCCCGTACTGCTGAAGTCGCTGGCGAATCCAGCGGGGGATGTCGGCGCCACAGTTATCAGAAAACCGAATCAAATTTTGATAGTTAATGATGGGCATAATCCCGGGAATAATGGGCTGGTCGATACCCGTTTTTCGACATTGATCCAGAAAATAAAAGTAGCTATCGGCATTGTAAAAATACTGGGTGATGGCGCGGTTGGCTCCAGCTTCAAATTTTTTGCCTAGCCAGTAGATATCCTTCTCGTAGCTTTCTGCCTCCGGGTGGATTTCCGGATAAGCCGCAACTAACAGTTCAAAGGTATCGCCAAAGTGTTGGCGGATAAAGCCGACTAGCTCATTTGCATAAACAAGCTGCCCAGCACCACCCATGCCTGAGGGCAGGTCACCGCGCAGGGTAACGATGCGATTGATCCCTGCATCCTTGTAACTTTGGAGTAATGCCAAAACGGATTCTCGGCTATCTCCACCAATGGATAAATGGGGTGATGCATTAGAGCCGGCGCCCTGTATCTCAAGCACAATATCACGGGTGAATTCACGAGTGGAGCCACCAGCCCCATAGGTTACCGAGAAAAATTCTGGCTTAAATTTGGCCAGTTGACGATGGGTGTCGCGAAGCTTTTCTCTACCCTCGGGGGTCTTAGGTGGAAAAAACTCAAAGCTGATGTGTTGATTTGTCATAGTCTGTAAGTTCGTTATCGTTATTTATGCCTGTTAACGAGGCTTATCTTCTTGATGCGAAATCTTAACGATTAATACCGGTAGCTATCGCCTTTAAATGGCCCCTCCATGGGTACATTAATGTACTCAGCTTGTTCAGGCTTGAGACGAGTAATGACACCGCTGAAGCCGTTGACCATATGAGCAGCAACCTCTTCATCGAGCTTTTTGGGCAGCACTTCAACGCGTAATAGTTCAGCTTTGGTTGCTGTATCTTGGTTGGCAAATTTCTGTTTGTACAGATGGATTTGAGCCAGCACCTGATTGGCGAATGAGCCGTCCATCACTCGGCTTGGATGGCCAGTGGCATTGCCCAGGTTGACCAGTCGACCCTCAGAGAGAAGCAGTAGGTGATCATTCGTCTCGCGGTTGCGGAATACCTTGTGTACCTGTGGCTTTATTTCTTCCCACTGCCAGGTTTTACGCATATAGTCAGTGTCGATTTCATTATCGAAGTGACCGATATTACTAACGACACAGCCCGATTTCAGCGCGGCCAAAATATCTGCATCGCAGACGTTGTAGTTACCAGTGCAGGTGACGACGAGATCAATTGTTGCCAGCAAGTCAGTGTTAACGCCCTTTGATGGATCGCCATCCCGATAGGTGGATACCACTTCAAAACCATCCATGCAGGCTTGCATGGCGCAGATAGGATCGACCTCAGTTACTTTTACAATCATTCCTTCCTGGTTCAGGGATTGAGCCGAACCCTTGCCCACATCACCATAGCCAATCACCAAGGCTTTTTTACCCGCCAGCAGGTGGTCGGTGGCGCGCTTGATCGCATCGTTAAGGCTGTGACGGCATCCATACTTATTGTCATTCTTTGATTTGGTGACTGAGTCGTTCACGTTGATGGCGGGTACTTTCAGTTCACCCTTACTCAGCATGTCATACAGGCGGTGAACCCCAGTGGTCGTTTCCTCGGTGATGCCGTGAACATTGTCCAATACTTGTGGGTATTTCTCGTGCAGCAGGGCGGTCAAATCACCCCCATCATCAAGTACCATGTTGGCGGCCCAGGGTTGGCCGTCTTTCAAGACCTGTTGCTCCAGGCACCATTCGTATTCTTCCTCCGTTTCACCCTTCCAGGCAAACACGGGCGTGCCATTGGCTGCAATGGCCGCAGCTGCGTGGTCTTGAGTGGAAAAAATATTGCAAGATGTCCAGCGTACCTGGGCACCCAATGCTTCCAACGTTTCAATTAAAACGGCGGTTTGGATAGTCATGTGAATGCAGCCGAGAATGTTTGTTCCCGCCAGTGGTTGTTCAGTTCGGTATTGCTCGCGCAGGGCCATCAATGCGGGCATTTCAGTTTCGGCAATGGAAATTTCCTTGCGGCCCCATTCGGCGAGGCTGATATCGGCAACTTTATAGTCGTTAGCTGTGGTCATGTTTATTCCTTACAAATTAGTGTGTTGGGTTTTTATTGGCAGTTAAAACAGCTTGAAAAATAGATTTATAAGGCTGCTTTGAGCACCTCGGCTTTATCCGTTTTTTCCCAGGTGAAGTTCTCTTCTTCGCGGCCAAAATGCCCGTAGGCGGCTGTGGCTCGGTAAATAGGGCGCTTCAAGTCGAGCATGTCGATCAAGCCCTGGGGACGAAGATCAAAGTTTTCTCTGACCAAGGCGACAATCTCTTCATCGCTTAGCTTGCCGGTACCGAAGGTATTAATGCTGATGGAGGTGGGCTCAGCCACACCAATAGCGTAGGACACCTGTATCTCACAGCGATCGGCTAATCCGGCAGCAACAATATTTTTTGCCACATAACGGCCTGCATAGGCGGCGGAACGGTCTACCTTGGAGGGGTCCTTTCCAGAGAAGGCGCCACCACCGTGGTGCGCCATTCCGCCGTAGGTATCCACAATAATTTTACGGCCGGTTAGCCCGCAGTCACCCATGGGACCCCCGATAATGAACTGGCCGGTGGGGTTGATATGGTATTGGGTATCGGCATGCAGCCACTCTTCCGGCAAAATCGGTTTAATAATCTCTTCACGTACCGCCTCCTGTAAATCAGTGAGGGAAATGTCGGGTGAATGCTGGGTAGACAGTACAACAGCATCCACAGCTACTGGCTTTCCATCGGCATAGCGCAGGGTCACTTGGCTTTTGGCATCCGGGCGGAGCCAAGGTAGCACGCCATGCTTACGCAGATGTGCCTGGCGTTCTACCAGTCGGTGCGCATAGTAGATAGGCGCGGGCATCAGCACTTTAGTTTCGTTGGTGGCATAACCAAACATTAATCCCTGATCCCCTGCGCCAAGTTCTTTTTCCTCTCCTTCGTCCACGCCCACAGCGATGTCGTTAGATTGTTTGCCAATGGCATTCAGTACCGCACAGGATGCACCGTCAAAACCTACATCAGAACTGGTGTAGCCGATGTCCGTAATCACACCGCGGACAATCTCTTCCAAATCCACATAGGTGTTTGTTCTCACTTCGCCAGCGATAATCGCCATGCCGGTTTTGACCATGGTTTCCACGGCAACGCGTGAATGGGGGTCGTCTTTAAGAATGGCATCCAGTACTGCATCGGAAATTTGGTCAGCCATTTTATCGGGATGACCCTCTGAAACGGACTCAGAGGTAAATAGGCTATAGCTAGACATGAATCGTTTTTCCTATAGTTGTTCGTTAAAAAATAGTGACTATTGAGTAACAATAAATTATTTTTTCGGCGCGCTAATACGCGCCAGTAAATGGTTTGAAAAACTGTCGTAACTGAATCTGAAAGCCATTTCGTTGAGCGAGGTATAGGCTTTCACCTTCTACCAACCCAGCCGTTGTGGCCCAGTTGCTTAAATCTTCTGGTTCAAACCCCATCCATAAATCACCGCAGGATTCTCGTGCCCAACTTTGATCGTGGTGACACAATTCTGCCACCAGTAATACACCGTTAGGTCTTAGCAGTTGAGCTAAATCTTCAAAAATTTGAGCTGGGTCGGGTGTGTGGTGTAACACCATATTGAGAGTAATACAGTCCGCTACTAATCGCTGCTCTAGAGCCAGTGTGGTATCGCCATGAACAAATTGAATATTCGTAAGCTTCTGATCCAGAGCAATTTTTTTGGATCTGTTCAGCATTTCATCTGAGGTGTCTAAAGCGATGACCTGTTCAAATCGTTGAGCGAGGTTGGGGAGAAAGCCGCCTTCGCCAGGGCCGACTTCAAGCACTACATGTCTGGCGGGGGTGGCTGAGTCCAAAAACTCGGTGACCATTTCTCCATACTGAGCGTAGCTGGCAATCAAATCTTGATTGGCGTGAAACCGGTCGGTATTTTGTTCAAAAAACTCGCGCGAAGCAGTGGTTCGTTCTTGATGGGTTTGTTGAATGCGTTGCTGCAATGCTGGAGGCGGCGCTATAAGGTCAACTGTGGAAAATAAATGGCGGTGCAAATCCAACAGCGCAGGCTCAGCCGGTAGCGGGGCACGACGATAAAAAATGGTATTGCCTTCCCGTCGGGTAGCAACCAGTCCAGCTTTGGCCAGCACTTTTAGGTGGTGACTCATACCAGATTGCTTCACCTCAAACAGTTGGCTCAATTCCAGCACACCGTAGGCGTTATGCCTGAGCACACGAAGAATTGCCAGGCGCAAGGTGTCGCCAGAGGCCTTACAAAAGGCGGCTAGGGTGTCGATTTGAAGCGTGGTCTCATTTGTCTGAAGCGCTTCAAGCTGTCGAGCGGCAATGGTCATGGGAGTGGACTTTATCACAACCGAAAATCTATATCAAAATATATTGATATAGGTTAAATATGTAGAGTTTTAAGGAGATATAGGTCAAAAGATCGTTGCTGGCTGTTTACTGAGCTGCGCGAGTACGAGAAAATACCGCCCCTCTTTAATCCCCTATGTTTTACCAGCAGGAGCTCTTCTTGATGCCGACCAGACGTGATCTCGCAAATGCGATACGTGCTCTTAGTATGGACGCTGTTCAACAAGCCAACAGCGGCCATCCCGGCGCCCCCATGGGTATGGCAGACATCGCCGAAGTACTGTGGAATGACTATTTGGTCCACAACCCCGCTGATCCCACTTGGGCTAACCGTGATCGCTTTGTTCTGTCAAACGGTCATGGCTCTATGTTGCTGTATTCTCTGTTGCATTTGAGTGGCTATGACTTGCCTATCGATGAGCTTAAAAACTTCCGTCAGCTGCACTCCAAAACGCCGGGTCACCCAGAATATGGTTATGCCCCTGGCGTAGAGACAACCACCGGCCCATTAGGGCAAGGTCTTAGTAATGCAGTGGGTATGGCGCTGGCTGAAAAAATTCTTGCCGCTCAATTTAACCGTCCCGGCCATGATGTGGTAGATCACCATACGTATTGTTTCCTCGGCGATGGTTGTTTGATGGAAGGCATTTCTCATGAAGTGTCCTCTCTGGCAGGTACCCAAAAGTTGGGCAAGTTGATTGCGTTCTACGATGACAATGGCATCTCTATCGATGGCGAAGTTAAAGGTTGGTTCACGGACGACACCCCAGCCCGTTTTGAGGCCTACGGTTGGCAGGTGATTCCGAATGTGGATGGCCATGACTCCGATGCTATTAAGGCGGCGATTGAAGTGGCCCGCCTAGACACGGATAAACCCACACTGATTTGCTGCAAAACTATTATTGGCTTTGGTTCACCCAGCAAGCAGGGCAAGGAGGATTGTCACGGTGCACCATTGGGTGCCGATGAAATCATTCTGGCTCGGGAGCAACTGGGTTGGAAACATGGTCCTTTTCATGTGCCCTCCGATATTTACGCCTGCTGGAATGGGATGGAGAAGGGTTCTTCTGCTCAGTCATCTTGGAACGAAAAATTAACTCGCTATCGGGCTGCATACCCTGAGCTAGCCTCTGAATTTGAGCGTCGCGTTGGCGGTGAATTACCAGCAGGCTTCAGTGAAAAGGCCGATGCCTATATTCATGAATGCCAGCAGTCGATGGAAAAAGTGGCCTCTCGTAAAGCGTCTCAGAATTGCCTCAATGCCTTCGGCCCGTTGTTGCCAGAATTATTGGGTGGCTCTGCGGACTTGGCTGGTTCAAATTTGACGTTTTGGTCTGGCTCTAAGGGCGTCAGTGCTGATGATGCCTCTGGCAACTATATTTTCTACGGCGTCCGTGAATTTGGTATGAGTGCCATGATGAATGGTATCACCCTGCACGGTGGGTTTATTACCTACGGCGCGACCTTCCTGATGTTCATGGAATACGCTCGCAATGCGGTACGTATGGCTGCATTGATGAAGCAGAAGACTATTTTTGTCTATACCCACGACTCCATTGGGTTGGGTGAAGATGGCCCTACTCACCAACCTGTAGAGCAACTGACTTCGCTTCGTGCCACGCCGAACCTGCATACCTGGCGTCCCTGCGATACAGTGGAATCTGCCGTGTGTTGGAAGCATGCGATTGAGCGCAAAGACGGCCCCAGTGCGCTGATTTTCAGTCGTCAGGGTTTGGCGCCTCAGCTGCGTAACAAGGAGCAACTGGCCAATGTAGTACGGGGTGGCTACATACTTCGTGACTGCAGCAGTGAGCCACAGGCAATCATTATAGCTACGGGTTCAGAAGTTGAGCTGGCAGTTGAAGCCGCAGGCCAACTGGGTGAACAGGGTATTAAGGTTCGCGTGGTATCCATGCCCTGTGCCGAAATTTTTGCCGCCCAAGAATCAACCTATCGCGATGCGGTATTGCCCCCGAGCGTACGTACTCGAGTTGCTGTGGAAGCGGGCCATGCGGATTACTGGTATAAGTATGTAGGCTTAGATGGTCGGGTGGTGGGTATGACCACTTTTGGTGAGTCAGCTCCCGGCGATGAATTGATGAAGTTATTTGGTTTCACCGTGGAAAACGTCATCAGGGCTGTTACATCACAACTGTGATGGTTTGTGGCGTGATAGTTAGTGGAATGATGGTTTGTGGAATGGTAGTTAACAGAATGATTGTGACGGGAATGGCCGATACGGGCATCTCAGATACGGGAAGTGCAGTGGGTCGACGGTTGGGTCGACACCATTGATTCGCGTAGCGATTAACGGCTATGGCCGAATCGGTCGTTCTGTGTTGCGCGCACTTTATGAATCTGGTGGCTGTGAAAAAATTCAGGTGGTGGCGATTAACGAGCCAGCTGATTGTAAAACTATTGCTCACTTAACCAAATATGACTCCACCCACGGCCGATTTCCCGGTAGCGTAGAGATTACCGGTGATGTGTTGACCGTTAATGGTGATGCTATTTCAGTTTTTCACGGAGATGATATTCAACAGTTGCCCTGGGCTGACCTGAATATCGATGTGGTACTGGAATGTAGTGGGACATTTGCCGATCGTGAAACAGCAGAACAACATTTGTCTGCTGGGGCCAAAAAAGTAGTGTTTTCACAGCCGGCAGAATCTACGGTGGACGCCACTATTGTGCTTGGTGTTAACGAACATACACTAAGCGGCAAAGAAACTATCATCTCCAATGCCTCCTGCTCCACCAACTGCGTGGTGCCTGTGATTAAAACCTTACACGAAGCATTTGGTGTGGAAGGCGGGGTGATTACCACCATTCACTCGGCAATGAATGATCAGCCTGTTATCGATGCCTACCACCACACCGACCTGCGAAAAACCCGAGCAGCCATTCAGTCAATTATCCCCGTGGACACGGGTCTGGCTCGTGGTATTGATCGGATGCTACCAGAGTTGGCCGGGCGCTTTGAAGCTCAGGCCATGCGGGTACCCACTATTAATGTATCGGTTATCGATTTATCGGTATTACTGAAAACAGATGTGGATGTCAGCATGGTAAACCGGATATTACAGCAGGCCGCTGATGGTCCGCTGGCGGGTATTCTGGGTTATACCGAAGAGCCACTCGCCTCCTGTGATTTTAATCACGACCCTCGAAGCGGCATTGTCGACGCCAGCCAGACTCGTGTTAGCCAACGGCGGTTGGTAAAAGTACTGATCTGGTTTGATAACGAATGGGGATATGCCAATCGTATGGTTGAGCTGGTAACACACTGGCTAACGGAGACAGCAAGGTGAGAAAAGCGTGACCCTGAATGTAATTAAAATGACGAATTTGGAATTGGCGGGCAAGCGGGTGCTGATTCGTGAAGATTTTAATGTGCCAGTTAAGGATGGCATCGTCACCTCCGACGCGCGGATTCGAGCCGCATTGCCGACCATTAAGCACGCGGTCAATGCCGGCGCTAAAGTTATCCTGATGTCCCACCTAGGACGCCCCACTGAAGGGATGTTCGATTCACAATTTTCACTGCAGCCAGTGGCCAACCAACTGAGTGAGCTGCTGGGGTTCGAGGTAAAAATTATCAGCGACTGGTCAGCAGGTGTTGAGTTGCAGAATGGTGAGCTGGCGCTGCTGGAAAATGTGCGCTTTAACCCTGGTGAGAAAAAAAACGATGAAACCCTCGCCCAGGCATACGCGGCACTCTGTGACATTTTTGTTATGGACGCCTTCGGTACTGCCCACCGTGCTCAGGCATCCACCCACGGTGTCGCCAAATTTGCACCGGTAGCCTGTGCAGGGCCACTGTTGGCGGGAGAGCTGGATGCACTGGAAAAAGCACTGGCCAATCCTGCGCGCCCATTGGTGGCGATTGTTGGTGGCTCCAAGGTGTCCACCAAGCTAACCGTTTTGGAAACACTCTCGGGTAAGGTAGATCAGTTGATTGTCGGTGGTGGTATTGCCAATACGTTTTTGGCGGCTGCGGGGATGCCGGTGGGCAAGTCGCTTTGTGAGCATGATCTGATTCCCAACGCTAAAAGCCTGATGGCTAAAACCTATATTCCGCTACCTTCCGACGTCGTGGTGGGTAAAGCATTTTCTGAGTCTGCCGAAGCGATACTGAAACCGGCAGGCGAGGTGGCAGACGACGATATGATTTTTGATATAGGCCCAACTACAGCGGCACAACTAGCGGATATTCTTAAGGGCGCAGGCACGATTATCTGGAATGGCCCTGTGGGCGTATTTGAGTTTGATCAGTTTGGCGAGGGAACGCGAGTCATTGCAGAGGCTATCGCCGCTAGCGAGGGTTTTTCCATTGCTGGTGGAGGAGACACCTTGGCCGCAGTAGACAAATACGATATTGCGGATAAAATTTCCTATATATCTACTGGCGGAGGAGCCTTCCTAGAATATGTAGAAGGTAAGGTGCTACCTGCTGTAGCAGTACTTGAAGAAAGAGCCCGAGAAGCGAGTTAACACCTAGTTTCGGCTCGTTACAAACACAATAGAACTAGCGGCAATGCCGCAACCGTTCGGCAACCATGATTCGCTGCCGGGCCTACCACCAACATTAGCAAGGAATAGACACATGGCACTTATCTCAATGCGTCAACTTTTGGATCACGCCGCAGAGAATAACTACGGCGTCCCTGCATATAATGTCAATAATCTGGAGCAGATGCGCGCCATTATGGAAGCGGCTGATCAAACTAATTCCCCCGTTATTGTTCAGGCTTCAGCGGGTGCAAGAAAATATGCGGGCGCGCCATTTCTGCGTCACCTGATACTGGCGGCTATCGAAGAGTTTCCGCATATTCCCGTCTGTATGCATCAGGATCACGGCACCAGTCCTGCCATCTGTCAGCGCTCTATCCAGCTGGGTTTCAGCTCAGTCATGATGGATGGATCTCTGGAAGAAAATGGAAAAACCCCTGCTTCCTACGAATACAATGTGGACGTCACCAGGCGCACCGTTGACATGGCCCACGCCTGTGGTGTGTCTGTTGAAGGTGAGCTGGGTTGCCTGGGTTCTCTGGAAACCGGTCAGGCCGGTGAAGAAGATGGCGTCGGTGCCGAGGGCACACTTTCTCACGATCAAATGTTGACGGACCCGGAAGAAGCCGCAGATTTTGTCGCGAAAACCGGTGTGGATGCTCTGGCTATCGCCATTGGTACCTCACACGGGGCCTACAAGTTTTCACGTCCACCCACCGGGGATATTCTTGCCATTGATCGCATCAAGGCTATCCACGCCCGCATCCCTAACACCCATCTCGTCATGCACGGCTCTTCTTCGGTGCCTCAAGAATGGTTAGCCGTTATTAACGAATTCGGTGGTGAAATCCCCGAAACCTACGGTGTGCCGGTGGAAGAGATCGTAGAAGGCATTAAGCATGGTGTGCGCAAGGTGAATATCGATACTGATTTGCGTTTAGCTTCCACCGGTGCCGTGCGAAGGTTTTTGGCAAATAATCCGGCTGAATTTGATCCACGCAAATACTTGGCGGCAACCACCGAAGCGATGAAAGATATTTGTGTGGCTCGCTATGAGGCTTTTGGTAGCGCAGGTAATGCCAGTAAAATTACGCCGATTAGTCTGGAGAAAATGTTCCAGAACTATGCCAGTGGTGAGTTGATGTAGTGAAAATATAATTTATGATGCTCGATTAAAAAGGCGGTTATTACTAACCGCCTTTTTAATCATAATTGTTTACTTTATAGAAAGGCTAAGTCTATTTCCTCAGAGCGCGGGGTTATAATCTCTTATTTATAGATTCTGAGATGTTTTATATACATCGGCAACCTCTACTAACGCAGCAATTTCAGCCAAGTATAGCGATGCCAAATAAGTAGGCCCAGACCTTGCTAGCATCGTATATCGCAACTGAGCCTCAGGGCTCTCAGAATAGCTGTCTGAAAGTTTAGTTATGGACTCTTTGCCGAGATTAAATACAACACGTTCGGATAGATAGCATCCAGTTCTTCTTGCTGCTCCAGTTTTTCTTGCCGCTAGACAATCTACCTTTCGTTCTAAAATAGTTGCCTCAATAAATTTTGTTTCATTGTTGGAGTCATAACGGACATCCCGGTATAGATGAAATTTATGAGACTTGTACTTTACGATGGTATTGATTTGATAAGCGGTGTCGCCTGTTTCTTTATCCACAGCAACACTGATGTAGCTCTCTCCCCAGGGCCTGCGATCATTTACCTTTTCCTTCTTAAACCCATCAATAGTAGAGAATACTATTGTTTTTCCGGAGTCCCTCTCTTTTGTGATGATATGTTGTTTAAAATGCGCTTTGTTTAAAGTAGGTTCAGAGGGTTCAGAGGAAGACGGGTTAGATGGCAGTGCTGTTGGCTCGTCCTGTGTACTCGTGCTTGAGCAGCCATGTAGAATTAAGGCTATGACTAAATAAAAAAAGAATTGGTGAATTATTTTCATATTAGCATCCAAATAAGTATCGTCATAATAGGGCGTTATATTTTTAAGAATACAGGGTCAGGATAAAATCACTCATTAATAATAGCTTATTATAAGAGTTACATGTGGTGGAAAGAAAAGGCTGTCGGCACTCTAATTTTCACTCTCTTCTTGGCCCACTTGTTATAAATCCTTATCTATTAGGTTTTCATTTACGGCCTCAGATAAAGCAGAAATTTCAGACACAAATAAATGGGTCGAGTAACTTGTACCTATTTCTGGAGACAATGTATATCGCCACTTTTTGTGAGATCCTGTGTTTTGAGAGCCTTCAGTATAATTTTTAGCGATCTGATCAACAGCTTGCTGGTTAATGGTAAAGACAACATGTTCCTTGCGATAACATCCGCTATATTGGCTGCCCTTGCAATCCACCACCTGGTTTAACAGAGTGGTTTTAACTGACTGTTGACTGCCGTTCGCGGTGTAACTTACTTGCTTGTACAGGCGAGAATCATGATCTTTATATTCTATGATGCTATGAATGTGGTACGTGGTGGAGCCCGTTATTTTGTCCACAGTAGCGCTGATGTAATTGTCACCCGTAACATTGTATTTCGTCAGCATACGTTGTTTGTTAAACCCGTTAACGGTAGAGAGGACTAGCGTTTCTCCTGAGTTCCCCTCTGTGGTGGTGAGATGCTGTTTAAAATGAGCCTTATCAAGAACGGGTGATGCAGCAGGTTGAGCATTTTGCGAGCTCGCGCTCGAACAGCCCTGCAGAAAGAGAGTTACAAATAAATAGAAGAAGATAAGGTGGTTCTTTCTCATCAGTTTGTGGGCCTTAAAATTTAAAGTTGTCGTTATGTTTAGTTTGATTCTGCTCTTAAGTTTAGTTCAATAGCTAGCCGACGGATGTAATTGATATGAAGGAACGTTACTGACGGCCCTCCAGTCTGAGTTTAGTGTATAAACACTTATCCTAGATTAGGGTTTGCGATTATAGTAATGAAATACGTTAATACTGATGACTTCTAGGTAATCTTAATAAATGAGTATAACCCCTGAACAATTAGAGAGCGTGCGCCGTGGGTTGAGTCCTCTGATATTTGATTTCACGCGCGATGATGCTGAGAAAACCACCGAAGAGGCTCTTTACCTGAGCCACTACAGTTTAGATGTGCCTCCAGAGCTTACCGGCATCAAACATTACTTGGGTTATCTACCCACTCGAGGCTTTCATCTCGCGACCCAATACTGGTTGCCAGAAAAACCTCATGGAACCTATTTTGTGGCGCACGGTTATTTTGATCACATTGGCCTATATGGCCACTTGATACATCATCTACTAAGTCTAAATTATGCGGTGGTAGCTTTTGACCTACCTGGCCATGGTTTGTCCAGCGGGGAGCGAGTCACTATTGAAAGCTTCGATCATTATGTGGATATTTTTTCCGATCTTCTGCACCGATGTGACACGCATTTTCCGAAACCCTGGAAAGCGTTAGGGCAAAGTACTGGGGGTGCCATTCTACTGAAATATCTTCTGGCCGCAAAACCACATCATTACCAGAATGACCTCGCTGAAATTACGGTCTTGGCGCCACTTATTCACCCAAGAGGTTGGAAAAAAAGCTTGAAGACTTATAAATTTCTTCATCGTTTTCTAAAAAAAATAAAACGAAAATTTAAAGCGAATACGGCTAATGATGAATTTAATCAGTTTTTGGAAAATGACGACCCGTTACAGGAAAATTATATTCCGATGGAATGGATTGCGTCTATGAAGAGGTGGACGGAGGAGTTTTCCGCCTTGCCGCCTAGCGACTACCCGTTAACAGTAGTTCAGGGAGATTGTGATAGAACAGTGGCTTGGCAGCACAATATGGACGAGTTGAGTAAAAAATTCTGTAATATCGTATTGGAAGTTATACCTGGCGCGCAGCATCATTTGGTTAACGAAGAGTTGCAGATAAGAAATAAAGTTTTTAAAAATATTAATTAGTAAATTTATTTATTTGGAGTTTTTTAAAATAGATTAGAAAAAAAGTATAAAGAGAATTCATTTTTTAAATTCAAATTATCTTGAATAAAAATATTTTTAAAAGAGAACTCTGCAACGCATCGTGCCTTCAATTTCTTTGAGAGCTTTAAGTGCCAAGGCACTGTATTCGGTATCTACATCGAGAACCACATAACCCACTTTTTCATTGGTTTGCAGGTGTTGGCCACAGATATTGATATTGTTATCAGAGAACACTTGGTTAATGGCCGTCATGATACCCGGTACATTGTGGTGAACATGGAGTAACCGGTGTGTGCCGAGTAACGGTGGTAGCGATACTTGCGGGAAATTAACCGCACTGACGGTAGCGCCTTTGTCGCTATAGCTCACCATTTTCTCCGCGACTTCCAGCCCGATATTTTCCTGGGCTTCCTGAGTGGAGCCGCCGATGTGGGGAGTCAGGATAACATTGTCGAATTTACGCAGTGGAGAGACAAATTCCTCCTGATTGGATTTGGGCTCGCTTGGAAAAACGTCAATAGCCGCGCCACCCAGATGTTTGCTTTCAAGCAGTGAGCTGAGAGCGTCGATATCGACCACCTGACCTCGAGCGGCGTTGATTAAGATGGCGCCTTTCTTCATGGCGCCTAATTCTTTTGGCCCCATCATATAGCGAGTAGCAGTGGTGTCTGGCACATGCAATGAGACTACGTCAGATAGGCTGAGCAGTGCTTTGAGGTCAGAAACTTGTTCGGCATTGCCCAGTGGTAGCTTGGTGATCACATCGTAAAATTTTACTTTCATGCCCATGGCCTCAGCCATGACACTGATTTGGCTGCCAATATTACCGTAGCCAATAATACCCAAGGTTTTACCGCGTACTTCGTAGGAATCGTTAGCGGATTTCAGCCAAGTTCCTCGGTGAGCGGCCGCACTTTTCTCGGGAATACCACGCATCAGCATAATGGTTTCAGCAATCACCAGCTCAGCCACACTGCGGGTATTAGAATAGGGGGCATTAAAGACCACCACGCCATGTTCGGTGGCGGCCTGAAGGTCTACTTGATTGGTTCCAATACAGAAGCACCCGACACCAATCAGTTTTTTACCGGCTTCGAAAACCCGGCGGTTGAGCTGAGAGCGAGAGCGAATACCAACAAAGTGAAAATCCTTAATTTTTTTCACTAGCTCGTCTTCTGGTAGGGCAGACTTCAGGTATTCCACATTGGTATACCCGGCCGCTTCCAGAGAGGCTACTGCAGAAGGGTGGACGCCTTCTAATAAAAGGAATTTGATTTTGGCTTTGTCTAATGAAAAGCCGAGGGAAGAATTGGCCATACGATTCTCTTGGGTGGGCGCTCTATAGGCAGCAGGGCAAGCAGTCAGACTGTAAGTACCACTTCAGCTATCTAAAAAAAAGGGCGGCTATGATACCATGCACGCCCTTTGATAACTGCCCCTTTTGGAGGTGTTTGCGATGGCCATTGCGGCTTCCGTCATAGAAACGTTACGCGGCATTGTGGGTGATCAGCGTGTGCTGACCGATGACGTATCTTTCCAGCAATATGGTGTTGATCGGACGACGATCTGGCAGCCAGCGCCCGGTGTGGTGGTACTGCCCGGTAGTACTGAAGAAGTGCAGGCCATTGTGCAGCTAGCCAATATCGAGAACCTTGCAGTAGTTCCCTCCGGTGGCCGTACGGGGCTAAGTGGTGGCGCAGTTGCTACTAATGGCGAAATCGTCATTGCCATGGATCGAATGAATCAGGTGGTGGATTTCAATGAAGTAGACCGCACAGTGACCGTGGAATCGGGCATGATCACCGAACAATTGCAGGTATTTGCCGAAGGTAAGGGGCTGTTTTACCCCGTTTGGTTCGCCTCGACAGGTTCCAGCCAAATTGGCGGCAACATTGCCACCAATGCCGGCGGTATCAATGTGATTCGCTACGGCATGACCCGTAACTGGGTGATGGGCCTGAAGGTGGTCGATGGTAGCGGCAACATTATGGAACTGAATCGCGGGCTGGTAAAAAACAACACGGGTCTGGATTTTCGTCACCTGTTTATTGGTTCGGAAGGTATCCTGGGGATTATCACGGAAGCCACTATGCGCTTGACGCGCCCGCCACAGGAACTGAGTGTGCTGGTGCTGGGAGTGGTCGATTTCCCTAGTATTATGGGCGTACTAAAAACGTTTAATGACGGGATGGATCTCACCGCCTTTGAATTTTTTACCCATAACGGCATGGAGAAAGTGGTCGCCCACAGTGGAGTACCAGTGCCGTTCGAAACAAAAGCGCCGTTCTATGCGCTGATTGAATTTGAGCAGACCTCTGAAGCTCTGCTAGATAAGGCTATGGAATTGTTCGAAGCCTGTGTGATGGAAGGCTGGGTGGAAGATGGCGTAATCAGCCAGAGCTTGTCCCAGGCTGAAAATTTGTGGAAGTTACGCGAGGATATGTCGGAAACGCTCTCCCGGTGGAAACCTTACAAAAACGATATCAGCGTCAACATTTCAAGGATGCCTGAGTTTCTAGCCAAGGTTGATGTGTTGGTAGCGAATGAATACCCCGATTTTGAAGTGGTTTGGTACGGCCATATTGGCGATGGCAACCTACACTTGAATATACTCAAGCCAGACGATCTTTCCGTGGAAACATTTACTGCGCGGTGTAGCGGCGTCAGCAAGCAAGTGGCGGCTCTGGTTCAAGAGTTCAACGGTAGTGTCTCTGCCGAGCACGGCGTCGGCCTATTGAAGAAAGATTACCTGAGTTACACTCGGACAGAGACTGAATTACAGTTGATGCGACAAATCAAACAGGTTTTCGACCCCAACGGTATTATGAATCCGGGCAAGCTGGTTGATGCTGTGGCTGACACATAGAGCCAGCTAGCTAAGGGAAAATCCTTAGATGTGATAGGTTGTGGATGGTTAAGGAAAGACTATGAACGAAGAGACACCCAAACCGAAGGCGCATCCGGTTCAGATTAGAGAAGCTAATGATAAAGAAACTGAAACAGAACCGACCAGCACCGAGGTTGTACCTGACGATAACCTGAAGAACCTGACGCAACTGGTCTATATCCTACAGGCCATCAGCCTAGTAGTGGGCGTAACCGCTATCGCTGGTCTGATTATCAATTATCTCAAGCGGGATGAGGTCAAAGGTACTTACCTTGAAGCCCACTTTACCTGGCAAATCAAAACCTTCTGGTATGCCCTGCTCGGCGTAATACTCGGCTGGTTGCTGGTCATCGTGGTGGTCGGTTTCCTGATTTTGGGCGCGGTATGTCTCTGGTATATCTACCGGATTGTTAAGGGCTGGCTGGCTTTCAATGATGGCAAGGCACCTTAATAAAAAACCTTAGCAACGATAAAATCCTAACAAAAGAGTTCTGGTAATGCGCTATTTAGATCACTGTATCCACCTTGCTGGCGGCGGCTCACAGCAGATACCTGCCGGTAAAGTGGTCTGTGTAGGGCTTAACTATCGTGATCACGTTAAAGAGATGGATGGTCAGGTGGCCGATGAGCCAGTGATCTTTCTCAAGCCGTCCAGTGCGCTGGTGCCTCTGGAAGAGCCGGTAGCTATTCCTGTTGAGTTTGGTGCTTGTCATTATGAGGCGGAGATGTCGATCTTGATTGGTGAGCAGCTCGGCGATTGCACAGAGGAAGAGGCTGCCAAGGCCATTATTGGTGTTGGTGTAGCGCTGGACTTGACCCTCAGGGATTTACAGTCTCAATTTAAACAAAAGGGGCACCCCTGGGATAAGGCCAAAGGTTTTGACGGTGCATGCCCTGCGTCGGCATTTGTGGATCGCGCTCAAGTGGGCGATTTACAGAATTTAGAACTGCGATTTACTCTCAACGGAGAGGTGAAGCAGGCATCTAACACCCGTCATATGATCACGCCGGTCTTGACGCTGATTGCGTATATCTCTCGATATTTCACCCTGATGCCCGGTGATATCGTTCTGACGGGCACACCCGCTGGCGTGGGCCCGCTATCTCCTGATGATCAGTTAACACTGGAATTGGTGGATGTGGTTTCAGTGACGACTAGTGTGGTTGCTAGATAACATTATTATCTGCGCAGCGTTCTTCTCAACTGTTTCAGTGAGCCTCGTGCCATGACCATTAAAAAAGGTATCTACAAACACTTCAAGGGCAATCTCTACGAAGTGATAGACACCGCCCTCCACAGTGAAACCAAGGAAGAGCATGTGGTTTATCGCACGCTCTATGGCGATCACAGTACTTGGGTTCGACCTATGGCGATGTTCAATGAAACCATTGAACGTGATGGCCGTACGTTTAAGCGGTTTGAGTTTGTGGAGGAAGGCCAGCCCAAATAATGGCCATTTTAATGTGACTTAGGTATTTAGTGAGACATGGGCATTGGCTTACTATCAAAAAAATCACTACGACTGACCAATTCGTCAATAATAGCGTCGATAAATGCCTGATCCAGATCAGAGTTTGGTGTTTCCATACTACCCAAAATATCCCATAGTTTGCGACTAGCCAGCATTTCGACACGGGTATCAATCCAGTGGAAAACCAGCTCGCCAGTGTCATCCCGTTCAACAAAGAAGTTATTGGCTTGCTGTTTCATCAGGATTTTGATGGAGGCGCCGTTAATAGGGCAGGTGTTTTTTGTTGCTTCGTGAGTGTTTTTCATAGCTCTTTTCATCTCATCTCTTTTTATCATTTCTCTTTTCATGTGAGCCAAGATAGCGAGTGAATGTGTCAGAACGATGGATATTTGATGACAAAAATATGACATTGGTGTTTTGTTTACGCTTCATTGCACCCTTCACTCCCTCCTACACCACGCCTTTCTGATCACCACCTTCATCGTCCCCTTCGGTGATCAATCTGGACATTTTGATGGTCAGCCATCAAAGTACGCACCTTTCTACCATTACGCATATTTTGCAATAAGACTTATAGGCTCTGGAAGTTAGGGCCAGGAAATTAGGGCCAGGAAATGTCTTCAATTCTGTTTGAAAAGAAACGCACAGACGTAAACAGCATCAGTGTACGTTTCGCCGCTGTATTAATTAGCGTGTGTACCATGATGTACTTCATCAATATGCCATTGATGCTAGGGCTTGCTGTAAAAGACCTAGGTCTAGTGCAGTCGCAGGTTTGGCTGCTTGGTGGATTTTTTCTGGGTGGCGTAGCCCTGGCGGCAGCACTCTCCATATTGTTTATCCGCATAGCCCACTGGCAGCGACTGATCATTATCAGTGGGTTGATGAGCCTACTTGCCTTTTTACTGCCTGTGTTTGTATCCGGTTTTACCTTTTTGTTGATCTGTCAGGGATTGGCCGGTTTGTTTGCCGGTCTTGGTTATGCCGTGGCTATTGCCTGCCTAGGTGATACCGCCAACCCCACACGTAATTATGCGTTGGCGCTGACGGTTCAAACGGCCGCCGTTGCAATTGTGAGTTACCTGTTACCTCAATTGGTTGCCAGAGGAACGACCTTTAATGAGGCGCTCATAGCGGTCACAGCTTATTCTTTTATTGCCATACTGCTGGCGACGATGATGCCGAGAAATGGTAAACGTGCCAGCCTTAAAAGTGCCATGAGCAGCCAAAAGCCCGGTGCGGTTTACTTCACATTGTTTGTGCTGCTTCTAGTCTTTGTGGGTGGTAGCACCGTACGTAACTCAATAGAGCCCATCGCATCGCGTTTTGATTTCGCTGCTACAGAAGGTGGTGGGGTGATGATGATGTTGGTTCTGGCCAGCGGGCTGGGTTCATTGATCGCCGCTTTTATAGGCGGGCGTTCCGGTTATGCTAAACCAATGGCCCTTGCCTTGGGTGTCGCTGCCACTGTTTTAGTTCTGGGTGTCTTTCAGCTTTGGCCGGAACAGTTGAGTTTGATTTTTGCATTCTGTCTCGTGGGGGGTGCCTGGAATTTCGCCGCTGCCTATGGCATGGGATTAACAGCCAAGCTTGACAGCAGTGGTAAATACACGCCATTAATCGCCACCATGCAGATTGTCGGTAATGTTACGGGTATTGCCGCTGTTGGTTCACTGGTGGTGGGCGGCAGTTATGTCTTGCCCTATATGCTTGCAGGGATAGTCTGGATTGTGGCATTGGTGATGGTTATTCAGATCGCGAAACGTAATCAAAAACAAATCACGGCAAGCAGTAGCGAGTAATATCAGTGAGCAACGGGAATATGGATGAGCCAGATGGAAATAAAGCGGTTGATGATACCCGTTCGGCTACAGATTCGACTGAGGATTCAGTTGCAGATCCAGCCACACACCCCTTTGACCGCTTAACGCCGGATCTTATTCTGGATGCCATGGAGAGTCAGGGGTATATCATTGATGGGCGGTTATTCCCTCTAAATAGCTATGAAAACCGGGTATACCAGATTGGTATTGAGGGCGAGCAGCCACTGATTGGTAAGTTTTATCGCCCCAGCCGCTGGAGCAGAGAGCAAATTATTGAAGAGCACCAATTCGGTTATGAATTGGCAGAACAGGAGTTGCCGGTGGTGGTGCCGCTCATGGATGACAGTGGGCAGAGTTTGTTTGAATTTAAAGGGTTTCAGTTTGCCCTTTTTCCACGAAAGGGGGGGCATGGGCCGGAGCTGGACAATCTCGACAACTTACATCTTTTGGGCAAGCTGTTGGGCCGAATGCATGCGGTCGGTGCTGTGCGGCCCTTCGAGTATCGCCCAGTGCTGGACAGCCAAAGCTTTGGCCACGAACCCGCCGCGCTGATCAGTGAGCAGTTTATCCCGCAGGAATTAAAACTCTCCTACGATTCTCTGATCCGAGATGTACTGCAGGCAGTGGATGAGACCATCGCCAATGTGGGTCCAGTTGATCATATCCGGGTACATGGCGATTGCCATTCAGGGAATATCCTGTGGCGAGATGACAATGCCAACTTTGTGGACCTCGATGATGCTCGTATGGCGCCAGCAGTACAGGATATCTGGATGCTCATGTCAGGCGAGCGCGACAGACAAACAGCGCAGTTATCAGAAATTGTCGATGGCTATAATCAGTTTTTCGATTTTCATCCCCGCGAATTACAGTTGGTGGAGGCGCTTCGAACCCTGCGGATGATTCACTATGCCGCATGGCTAGCCAAGCGCTGGGAAGACCCGGCCTTTCCTCGAGCATTCCCCTGGTTTAATACCATTCGCTACTGGGGCGAACATATTCTGGAGCTCAGAGAGCAGTTTGCCGCGCTGAGTGAGCCGCCATTAGAAGTGATGTAACGTCTATTTAATGGGCCTCTCTAATTGACAAGACGATCGACATATTTCGACGAAGGAAAATAAATGAGAATTTGTGGTGTTGAACTAACGAGTAACGATGCGGTTGTTTGTTTGCTTCATCTAGAAAATAAACAGTTTACGCTACCCGATTTCAGGGTGCGTAAACTAACGTTGCCAAAAGAGCACACTCGTGAAGATCTCCAACAGTTTCAATTTGCATTTGCCAAACTGATGGGAGACTACGGGGTCAATAAGGTTGCCATAAGAGAGCGTATGACCAAGGGGAAATTCGCCGGTGGTGCAATCAGTTTTAAGTTAGAGGCAGCCATTCAACTCCTTTCAGATATAGATGTAGCTACGCTGTCGCCAACGCAAATTAAATCTGCGCTGTCGGAAAACCCGCTGCCTATCTCGATTTCAGATGCTGGTTTAAAGGTATTCCAAGAAGCGGCATTTACCGTGGCCTATGCCGCGCACATGTTGAAGTAGATCGCTATAATGTACGGTATCCGCCAGAACACTAGAGGATAATAAGTGCGATGGGGAGAAAGTGCCTTCAAGACGTTGATGTAGGGCTTTCAAGTATGGACAAAGATCAAATGTAATCAACCTTAAGTCTCTTCCCTTGATATGGGGGGTAGGCGTATCTAGTCAGGCGTTATAATTGATTGAATCTTCAATGATAAGAATGGTGAAGAAATTCAACCTACTTGCTTATATTGTTATAGCTGCAGGCGTTGCTTCCTACTTTATACGGCATGGTTTTATCAGCTTTCTCCCGATCGAAGTGCGAAGTGAATTCTTGATGAAGTTTGACTTCATCAAGTTTTTCCAGATAGGCGACCAAACTGCATTCTTTTTTTCCGTAGGATTGATGAGCTGTGGACTTGCTGTTCTGCTATTCAACTACCTTCATGATGAACACGACCAATCGACGAGCGATAGTTATTTAATCGATGAGAAAAAAATTCTTACGAGTGTGCTTGCCTATCGTCCTGCTTCAAATCAAGAAAATATAGAAAACGGAAAAAAATTAAATCGTTAGAAGAAATTACGAGAGCAATTGAAGTTGGAAGTCTCCAAATTACAGAGGAAGAAAAAGAACGTATTTTAGAAGAGATAAAGAAGGATATTCTAGTTGATACAGCTGGCCCAGTTGGGTCTGAAATAGATAAAAATACTTACAAAATATCAAGCGAGCTAGTCAGATAGAGAGCGCGCAAGAGCAACTAGAAAAAAAGCTGGGGTTAAGGACAGAAGTTTCAGCTTTAGGCGACGCTGTAATGTCAGTCTAGTTGCCGGTGTTTTAACAACGATAGCTGTCATAGGTATATTGACTACTATTGTTTTCGATACAGACGTTAAATTAACAAATGAAACATTAATGAGTCACTTTTACGATAAGTTTATTCTTGGTTTATTTGTTGAGATTTCTTCATTGTTTTTTCTAGCACTCTATAAATATGGGCTCGTTCAAATTAAATTATTTCATAATGAGATAACTAATATTGAAATGAAGTTTTTGTCACTGGATAGTGCGATTAGTTCAAGAAATGAAGATTTAATAAATTCTGTTATTTCTGCAGTTTCTAAAACTGGCAGAAACGTGGTTTTAGATAAAGGACAGGCTGAAGCTGAAAAATAACGATTGAGGTTGCTGGCTGATAGTGAAAATCAAATTTGAAACCAAGTTTAAATTATCTCATTACATGGGCAGTTAAGCGCTGGCAGGATGCCGCCTTCCCCTGAGCCTTTAACTGGTTTAATACCGATCTCTATTGGGGTGAACATACTCTGGAACCAAGAGAGCAATTTTCGGCTTTGAATGAGACGCCATTAGACGTAATTGATTGATGTTACCCACGAAAAGTAGACATCTTGTCTAGTTAGATTTCGATCCAACACGAAAAAAATCATCTATACTCTTTAGGCTTCACAAATGTGTTTAAACTAGATTTCTAAAGGAAACTCAAATGGCAACGTATGAATGTTCAAAATGTGGAATGAGTGTTAATGCAACCTGTGGAAAGTGTGATGCGCCACTGGTTGACGATAGTTTAGAGCTTGAGGATGGAGGAAAAGTACAAATTTCGAAATGCCCCAATGACCACGGGAAAATTAAATCCCCCATGTGTTGTGGTGAGGATATGAGCTGTACTCTCTGACGTTATAGCAAGACAACTGTATAAATAAGCCGGATGCAGGCGGCGCTTAACAGCGTGCCTGTATTCCAGCTACATCATCAGCTTTCTGCGTAAATCGTTTTTACACCGCATTCCGTGCCAATCATCAAGATATCTGCCGGACGTAGTGCAAACAAGCCATTGGTGACCACCCCCGTAATATTATTGATCTTCTCTTCCAGTTCCCGTGCTGGGCTGATGGGGCATAGGTGGTGCACATCGATAATGACATTACCGTTATCGGTAACCACGCCTTCACGATAGACCGGATCACCCCCCAGTTTGACCAATTCACGCCCTACATGGCTCCGCGCCATGGGGATTACCTCAACGGGTAATGGGAAGGTTCCCAGATGGTCAACCCATTTTGATCCATCGGCGATACAAAGAAATTCTTTAGCCACGGCCGCCGTAATTTTTTCCCGAGTCAGTGCCGCGCCGCCACCTTTAATCAGTTCCAGGTGAGAATTTGACTCGTCGGCACCATCAACATAGATCGTCACTTCATCAACGGCATTCAAGTCGTAAACGGGAATTCCGTGTGCTTTCAGTCTATCGGCAGAGGCTTCAGAGCTGGCAACGGTACCCGCAATTTTGGCCTTGTGCTCTGCCAGTAAATCGATAAAAAAGTTAGCGGTGGAGCCTGTGCCAATACCGATGATGCTCTTGTTATCTATCTTGCTCAGGGTGTAATCCACTGCAGCTTGGGCGACCGCTATTTTTAGCGCGTCTTGCTGGGCTTTTTGTTGAGATAAACTTTTATCTGAAGTCATGCTTGGGCAGCCATTGATTATATGCAGATTATTATACGGATCAGTTTATGAAAGGACAGATAATGTCGATCAGTGCTGGCTTTGCGGGTGGTGAAAATTTACTATTGGAGACCATTGTGCGATTGTTATTTTGCCCTTTGGTGATGTTAAGAATGTACTCAGTCGGTCATTTATGAATATAAAGCCCCTTCCTCCGTGCATTTTTGCCTTGCCAAAGAACAACATTCCGACTCACACACGGGTCTCTGTCACTATTAAATAAGTTAGAACAAACATGCCCCAAAGCTACGTAAAACGAATTCTCAATGCCCGCATCTATGACTTGGTGGTGGAAACACCCATTGATAAGGCGGCCCAGCTCTCGGAACGTATTGGCAACCAGGTGTTGCTGAAGCGGGAAGACTTGCAGCCAGTTTTTTCATTCAAGTTGCGTGGTGCGTATAACAAAATGCTGTGTTTGAGCGAGGAGCAGTTAGCCAAAGGCGTCGTCGCGGCCTCTGCAGGAAACCATGGTCAAGGGTTGGCGATGTCGGCGCAAAAGATGGGGGTTAAAGCCACCATCGTGATGCCCGGCACCACGCCACAAATTAAAGTGGCGGCAGTGAAAGCCCTTGGTGCCAAAGTGGTGTTGCGCGGAGATACTTATGATGAGGCCTCGGATTACGCAAAAAAACTGGTGGTCGAAAAGGGTATGACTTATGTCCATCCCTTTGATGATCCGGATGTGATTGCCGGTCAGGGGACTATCGCCATGGAAATTTTGCGGCAGGTCTCTGGCCCTCTCGATGCGGTGTTTATTCCCGTTGGCGGCGGTGGCCTGTGTGCCGGTATGGCGGCCTACATCAAATATGTACGTCCTGATGTGAAGGTCATTGCAGTTGAGCCTGATGATGCGGCTTGTTTGGCGGCAGCCATGGAGGCGGGTCGTCGGGTACGGTTAAAACATGTGGGCATCTTTGCCGATGGCACCGCTGTGGCCCAGATCGGCAAGGAAACCTTCCGGGTACTGAAAGATACCGTGGACGAAGTTGTGACCGTTTCGGCGGATGAAATCAGTGCAGCGATCAAAGATATCTTTGACGATACCCGTTCCATTTGTGAACCCTCGGGCGCACTGGGTGTGGCCGGCCTTAAAAAATATGTAGAGCGCAAGGGCGTGAAGGGTCAGACCCTGCTTGCCATTGATAGTGGTGCCAATATCAATTTTGATCGGCTCCGGTATATTTCCGAGCGCGCGGAAATTGGTGAGAAGCGTGAAGCTATTTTGGCCGTCACTATTCCTGAGAAAGCGGGCAGCTTTAAGAAGTTCTGTGCTGCGCTCAGCAAACGCAGTATCACGGAATTTAATTACCGCATGGGGGATCCCTCCCAGGCGCATATCTTTGTGGGCGTTCAAGTGATGTCTGATGAGGATCGCTATCAGTTGGTTGCGGACCTTAAGGGCAAAGGATACCCCTTGGTGGATATGACGGATAATGAAATTGCCAAATTGCATATCCGCCATATGGTCGGTGGTCGTGCTATTGAGGCTACCCATGAGGCAGTTTATCGCTTTGAGTTTCCTGAACGCCCCGGTGCGCTGATGGGCTTTCTGAATAAGCTGGGCGGTCGCTGGAATATCTCTATGTTCCATTACCGTAACCATGGCGCAGCCTATGGCCGTGTGTTAGCCGGGCTACAAGTGCCTGATGGTGAGCGTAAGCAGGTGGCTAAGTTCCTCAATGATCTTGGTTACACTTGGCAGGAAGAGACTGATAACCCTGCCTATCAGGTTTTTCTGAATTAAAGGCGCCCTTAATCTGAATGCTTTCTTGGAGATATGGTGAGATGAATGAATCCTTGACCATTAAGGATTTAATCGCCATTTCCAGAGGGCCTTATTTGGCGTTGATTCCTGCCGTATTTTTTCCAGCCATGGTGCTGAGTTATAAATTGACCGGACAGTTGGCGGTCGACCTGCTCATCTTGATTTTTATTGCCGCGATGGCTGCACATATTGCGGTTAATGCACTCAATGAATATCAGGATTTTAACAGCGGCCTTGATGAAACTACCAATCGAACACCTTTCAGTGGTGGAAGTGGAACACTGCCTGCAAAACCCTGGTTAGCCTCATCGGCAAAAGGTCTGTTTCTCATCTCCTTTCTGGTGATGGTGGTCGTGGGTGGTTACCTCAGTTGGCGAGTCGGCTGTCAAATCCTGCCCTTAGGTATTTTGGGTGGTTTGATTATTCTCATTTACACGAAGTGGATTAATCGCATACCGCTGCTTTGTCTTATTGCCCCCGGCGCTGGCTTTGGCTTGCTGATGGTCAATGGCATGGTTTTTCTGATGACGGGAAGCTTTCCCGCAGCCGCACAATATCTTGGTTGGGTTGTTTTTTTTCTCTGTAACGGCTTGTTGTTATTAAATCAAATCCCTGACGTTGAAGCAGACCGTGCTGCTGGGCGTCGTCACCTGCCTATCGTGTTGGGTGTTCGCTCGAGCATTGGGGTTTACAGTCTATTGTTGGTGGGCGCTTACGGCAGTTTGCTCACCGGATGGTGGTTTGGCTCATTGCCGGCGACCACACTGGTTGCGTTGGCGACTGCGCCCTTGGGAGTGTTGATTGTTAGAGTGCTGCTGTGCAGCATGGATAGCCCTGAGGCGCTGGTCCCGGCCTTAGGTAAAAATGTTCTGTTGGTATTGGCTACACCGGTATTGATGGGCGTTGGGATACTCTTGAGTTAACAGGCGTTGTCTAGCAAGCTAATCAGCCAGCCCGTAAATCAGTCTGTTAAATCAGGGTAGCTTTAGATGTCGACGCATCAGATAATTGATATCCCGCTGGTCTATCAGAATAGGTACATTATCCAGCCCGGGACCTTCCATATAAGCCGGCACATTCGTGCCAGTATGCATTTCCCATTGTCCCTGAGGTGATGAATTGGTGGCGTAATTGACCGCCATTAATTCCCCGGATAAAGTTTTCAATACGGCGTAATAGCCGGTTGGATATTGGGCCAGCTGGATTGCCTTGCTTGCCGCTTGGTAGCTTTCCGGCAGAGGGACTATCTGCCCGGCATGACCATGATCGGCAGTAACGATAATTAATGTATTGGGTTGCTGTGCAGCAAATTGTCGACCGATGGTCACGGCTTGATCAAAGGCGTGAAGTTCACCAATTTGGCCGCAGGGGTTTCGTTTGTGGGCTTGTTTATCGATGGACGCGCCTTCTACCATCAGAAAAAACCCTTGGTCATTATTGTGGGATAGCGCTTGTAGCGCATGCTCAGTCATATTGGCCAGTGTGGGGGTGCCTTTGTGGCTGGGGTTTTTCTCACAGCTGAATGGGGTGGGAAAAATAGCCTTGCCTTGCTCATCTGTGGTGATAAGTTCGGCGCGCCGATTGTTCTCGCCTCGCCATTCGACGGGGAGGTGTCCGTTGGCAAATAGCCCCAGCAGTTGACCAGTATTAACGGCAGACTGTAGCGAATTTGTGGTTGTAACTAGGCGTAGGCCATGACTTTGGGCTTTCTCCAGAATGTTGAGTCGGCTGTTGTCTTGGTACTCTATCGGTTGGTTGAAAAAGGTCAGACCTCCGCCCAGTAACACGTCGATATTTGCTGTGGCGAGTTGCTCTGCAATAGATCCCGGACCACCGTGTTTTTTCAGGTCGCGGTTACATTGTTGGGTTTTAGCCTGAATGGGATTGATAGCCGCCATATTTTTTGTGCTTTGACAGTCCCGGTGTGAGGCATGGGCAGCAAAGGCAGCGGGAGTGGCATCGGTCAAGCTAGCCGTAGAAACCAGCCCCGTTCGATACCCCTTTTCTTGGGCAGCTTCCAGGATAGTTTTCTGATCAGCATCCTTGGCGGCACTGGTAGAAATGCGTCCTTTGCTGGTAAGGAGCCCCGTGGCAAGAGTGCTGGCCGTATTGGCGCTATCGGCTACATAGCGGAATTGTTTGGGATTATCTTCACGCAAAGCCAATACCCTGACTGAACTTCGAACGGGCATCTGCTCCATAGCAAATGCACCATCCGGGCCATAGAGATAATTTCGCGCCATGGTGATTTGGTGTTCATCCATACCATCGCCAATAAACAAAATGACGTTGTTGGAAGAGGTGGCTCTAGAGGGGTGTTCGTCCTGAGCCGCATGGCTGAATACAGTGGGCAGGAGCAGAAAGATAGCCGCTAAAATAGCGAACGCTTTCCTGCTAGCAAGGCTGGCAACACGTAAACAGTTGGTTATCCCTACCATGCCGGAAAGCGTCCTGGTTTTATTCTTTACTGATGTTAAGTAAGTCGCCCAGCTGACGAATTTGAATAGCGTCGATACCAGAACCAGCCAGTGCATCAGAAATCACCACGAGCCTATCTTCCGGAGAAAACTCAGGTCGTTCGATCATAATTCTGGCTGCGGTGGCGAGTGTTTTTTCCGGATCTTCACTAAAGTTGATGCGGAAGCTCAAGACGTTGCGGTTGAGCACCAGTTGGCGACGGGTTCGGCTGTCATTAGTGAAGGCGCAGATAATCGGTGCCTGGGGGTGACAATTGGTGACGTAGTTGGCCATTCGGCCGCGTCTAGTGGGTACGATAATGGCCTTGGCATTGATGGATTCGGCCAGTTTTACTGCGGCCGCTGCAATTTCTTCCTTGTCGTTTTTCAGCTCTAGATCCTTGGTAAATTGAAGGCCAGGGCTGTGCTCGATGGAGTTAGCTATTCGAGATAGTATCTCTACACATTTTACCGGGTGCTTCCCAATGGTGGTTTCACCAGACAACATAATGGCATCGGCTTCTTCGTAAACAGCATTGGCTACATCCGTTACTTCTGCTCGAGTAGGAATCGGGTTTTCAATCATGGATTCCAGCATGTGAGTGGCGACAATCACCCGTTTCCCTCGCTGGGCGCAAAGGCGAATAATTCGGCGCTGAACTCTGGGTAGTTTTTCAATGGCAATTTCTACACCGAGGTCACCTCGTGCCACCATGACGCCATCGGAGGCATCAACAATCTCACTGAGATTTTTAACGCCTTCCTGGTCTTCAATTTTGGAAATGATTTTGATCTTGTCGACTTTATCGCCCAATAGCTCACGTAGCTGATGGATGTCTTCAACATCTCGTACAAAGGAGAGGGCGATAAAGTCCACCTCTTGCTCGATGGAGAACAGTATATCGCGACGGTCTTTTTCGGTGATGGCGGGCAGATTGACCCGAATGCCGGGCAAATTAACGTGGCGCTTGCTTTTGAGCACCCCGCCATCAATCACCTTGCATTGCATGATGCGCTCTTCTTTGCTCAGAACCTCTAGGTTGATCAAGCCATTGTCCACGGTGATCATGTCACCTATTTCTACATCATTAATCAGGTCTTCGTAATTGATGCGAATGGAGCTGGCTTCCACATCGTCTTCACCGCGGGCAACCACTGAGATGATGTCGCCTTCTTTCAGGTTCAGGTCATGTTTAATGTCACCTGTGCGTATTTCTGGCCCCTGCGTATCCATCAGGATAGCGATAGGGTGTGACTGCTTTTTGTTGAGCGTACGCACGGCCTTGATGACCTTGGCATGGGACTCATGATCACCGTGAGACATATTCAGACGAACCACATTCATCCCTGCGATAGCCAGTTTTTCTAGCATCTCGAATGATTCTGTAGCGGGGCCAATGGTGCAGATAATTTTGGTTTTACGCATAAGTGGTGTTTCTTTCAGGATTAGTGGGGCAATGAATAACATTGCACTCGGTGACAATAGCTCGTAGTGCGACGTCCCATGGTTGTGGGCGAATACTATCAGTTTCCTGGCAACTTTGGGCCAACCCAATGAGCCGGGTGAGGTGTTGCTGTGTCGCCAAGGTGCGGTCATAAAAGCCGCCACCCATACCAAGTCTATTGCCGTGACGGTCAAAGGCCACCAGTGGTAGTAAAATCAGGTCGAGGCCAATGGGGGGCACAATGCGGCGGCTTTTTAGGCGAGGTTCTTCAATACCAAACCGGTTAATCGACAGGGGGTCTCCCTGGCAATAACGGACAAAGTAGAGTCGGTTCAGTTTTAGCGGGTGTAGTACCGGTAGGTAGCACTCTTTACCGGCGGCCTCAGCAATACCCATGGCGAGTTGTGGGTCAATCTCACCATCGCTGGCGAGATAAAACGCAATACGCTTACTGTTTCGAAAAGCGGAAAGATTGGAGAGCTGTTGAGCGAGACCTGCACTCGCAGCATCCTGCTGTAGGGGGGACAGCGCTCGACGTCGCTCACGCATCAATTGACGAACGGCCTTGCTGTCCATGAATACCTAATGTCTCAACAGATTTTGAGTAAATCCCCGGAGGTGCCGCTGTCAACTCGGCCTTGAACCCAAGGTTCAAGGTGGGGGACTCAGCGATACATTAGGCTTTCCGTCGTGCGGACATGCACACCATATCGGCTTGAGCCCTCCTGGTTACAAATTATCGGCTCGAGGACTTGTCGACTGGCAAGCACCCCAGGGCGTAAGAGGGATTATACCCCAGTCTTGGGGCTAAAAAGCAGTAGATTGCTCGAAACTCTGTAGTGCGGCAGAAACTTTATTGTCCAACTTCTGAATAGCGTCTTGCGACAGATCCTGTGATTCAGTTTGGCCTTCGATCTTGGACAGTTCATAGGTGAGGTTTAGCGCGGCCATGATAGCAATACGCTCCAGGCCTATAACCCCGCCGCTATTGCGGATGGTGCGAACCCGGTCATCCAGCGATCGAGCAGCCTGAAGTAGGGCGCTACGTTCTTCTGGTGGGCAACTAACCTGATATTCCTTGTCGAGAATACGGATGCTGACCATTTCCTGACTCATCGATTCTAACCTTCGTTGTTGAGGCCTTTCAGCCTCACAATCATGTGTTCAACCCGGTTGCGGGCCAATTCATTTTTTTCCAGCAGTTTGCTGCGTTCTTTGAGCAGGCTGGATTCACGTCCACGTAGAGATTCATTCTCTTTTTGAAGCCGAGCACAGAAGTTGATCAGGCGATCAATCTTGTGCTCGAGATTTTCCAAATCATCAGACATTGCGGCGGCCAACAGTAATCTTTGTGAATAACTAGTCAACTATATGGTGCGCTATCGTGCGGGTCAACAATCTTGAGGCTGTTTCGAGGAATAGAGGCTAGCTAATTGGCTGAAAGGGATTTTCTGTATAGGTAATGGATCTGGCGTGATTGGCATGATGAAGGGTGGTAGGATGCGTTTTCTATCAGATTTTATATGCAGTTATAACGATGAATTTTAATGATATTGCCAATGCATTTGTACTGGCCAATTTGATGGGCAGCCCAGCGGAGCTACACGGACTCCTCTGCGGCAGGGTCAGCGGTGGTCAAAAATTATCCAGTGAGGAGTTGATGTCAGTTGTGGCTCAGTTACTCGAAGTGGAACTGGAGCGGGTGGAAGATCTTGGGGATATGTTGCCCGAGTTATATCAGTTCACTCTGGGGCAGATATGTAGCAGTGGTTTTGAATTTCAACCATTGCTGCCAGACGAAGAATATCCACTGGATCAACGGCTTACCTCATTGGGTGAGTGGTGCCAGGGATTTCTCTTTGGCTTGGGCAGCTCGGGTCTGTCGGAAAAAACTGAACTTACCGGAGATATTGCCGACGCCCTTAGTGACTTGGCATCCATTTCACAGGTCGCTAACCTCGAGGATGAGGAAGGCGATGAAGAGGATGAGGTTAGCTATTCTGAATTGGTCGAGTATGTCAGGGTCGCAGTATTGCTTGTCTATGCTGAACTGAATCCGGTTGACGATCACCGCTCCCCGACGATTCACTAAATCTGACAGTTACCCCCTTTATATCCGTTAACGTTGTTATCAATATACTATGTCCTGGTTGGCGTTCATGACGAATAACGCGGTCATCGAAGAACGTTGGAAAATGGAAGAACGTAAGAAAATAAAATGATTAATAAGCAAGAATTTGCCCGTCGCAGGCTCAAATTGATGGAGATGATGGATAGCAATAGTATTGCCATCCTCACCACCGCCCCTGAGCAAACCCGAAACCGGGATATTAACTACCCCTATCGGCAGGATAGCGATTTTTACTATCTCAGTGGTTTTCCCGAACCAGAAGCCGTGTTGGTGCTAGCGCCTGGTCGTGAACACGGGGAATGCCTGATGTTTTGCCGGGATCGTAATCCTGCTCGGGAAATTTGGGATGGTTACCGTGCCGGCCCCGAGGGGGCCTGCAACAATTATGGGGCTGATGACGCATTTCCTATTGATGATATTGACGATATTTTGCCGGGGCTGCTGGAAGGCCGGGATAGGGTCTATTACGCCATGGGTAAGGACCTTACCTTTGATCGACACCTGATGGAATGGGTGAATACCATTCGCTCTCAGTCTCGGGCGGGGGCGATTCCTCCCGGTGAATTTATCGACCTCGACCACCTGTTGCATGAGTTGCGCCTGTTCAAAAGTGCGGCGGAACAAAAAATTATGCGCGCTGCGGGTGAGATATCGACCCGAGCTCACTGCCGTGCAATGCACGTCTGTCAGCCGGGGATGTACGAATACCAATTACAGGCAGAAATTGAGCACGAGTTTGCAATGGCGGGCGCGCGATTCCCAGCTTATGGCAGCATTGTTGGTGGTGGCGCCAATGGTTGCATTCTTCACTATGTGGAAAACAGCGCCAAGCTCAAGGACGGTGACCTGGTATTAATCGATGCCGGTTGCGAGCTTCAGCATTACGCAGCAGATATTACACGCACCTTTCCAGTTAATGGCAAATTCACCTCCGAGCAAAAGGCCATTTACGACCTGGTTCTCAAGGCGCAATTGGCTGGTATTGATGCCTGCGTAGTAGGTAATCACTGGGATGAGCCTCATCAGATTACCGTGAATGTTATTACCCAGGGGCTGATAGATTTAGGGCTTCTTAAGGGCGAGTTTGACGACTTGATCGAAACCAAAGGCTATCGGGATTTTTACATGCACCGCGCTGGGCACTGGCTCGGCATGGACGTACACGATGTGGGCGACTACAAGGTCCATGATGAGTGGCGGCTGCTTGAGAAAGGCATGGTGCTTACCATTGAACCCGGTATTTATATTTCTCCCGATAACACCGAGGTGGCCAAACGATGGAGGGGTATCGGGATTCGTATCGAAGATGATGTCCTGATCACGGCCAAGGGGCCCGATGTGCTGAGCAGTGGAGCACCGAAAACGACAGAAGAAATCGAAGCACTCATGGCCACGTAACAGGCTTGATCAGTTGTTACATAAGCCGTCAAACCGGTAGTTAAATAGGTCACGAAACAAGTAGCGTAATAGATGTCAGACATTTCATCAGCAAAGCCGAATTCATCAACAACATCAGAAGTGGATATCGCTATTGTTGGTGGCGGGATGGTGGGTGCCAGTCTCGCGTTATTGCTCTCCTCTTTGAATTTGGGCTGGGGTATTAAGGTTATTGAGGCATTTCCAATGACCTCAGCCACCGATGGCCTGCAACCCAGTTTTGATGCTCGCTCCACAGCACTGTCTCACAGCAGTCGTGAAGTTTTTGAAATATTGGATCTTTGGTCAACGTTGAGCCCAAGATTGGCAGAGATCAAAGAAGTTCATGTGTCAGATCGGGGCCACATTGGGAATACCCGTTTAAAGGCCTCCGAGCAAAATTTGCCCGCACTGGGTTACGTTGTGGAAAACCAGTGGTTGGGCTCAGTACTGATGACGGCGTTGCAGCAGGCCCCCAATGTTGACATTGTGGCACCTGCCCAGGTATCTAGTGTTAAGCCCGTCCGAGGCGGTATACAATTGTCGCTTTCCGGCGCTGAAGTGAACACTAACTTACACGCTAAGCTTTTAGTTGTGGCAGATGGCGCTCAGTCTTGTACCCGGGAAATCTTGGGTATTGATGCCACAACACGGGATTATGGGCAGGTAGCTGTGATTGCCAACATCTCCTTGCAGCTGGATCACGGTGGCGTTGCTTACGAGCGTTTTACTGATTCAGGCCCGATGGCTATGTTGCCCCTTCAGTCAGTGGGTGAAGAGCATCGGTCGGCACTGGTGTGGACACTTCCGCCAGACCGGGCGGCAGAGATGATGGCCGTTCCCGATGAGGCGTTTTTATCAGAACTACAAGATCGCTTTGGTCATCGGCTGGGGCAATTCCAGCGAGTGGGTAGCCGCCATAGTTATCCTATTCGGTTGATTACCAGCAATGAGCAGGTTCGCAGTCATGTGGTGGTGGTGGGCAATGCGGCCCACTCACTGCACCCCGTGGCGGGACAGGGCTTTAATTTGGCCTTGCGGGATGTGGCCGTGTTGGTCAATGAGCTGGCAAAAAATGCTTCCCGTGGCGTGGCTTTGGGTGATTTGGCCGTGTTACAAGGTTATCTCAATCAGCAGCAGGCCGATCAACAGCAAACCATTTTACTGAGCGATTTATTACCCAAAGTCTTTGGTATTGATGCGTCTCCCGTGGCGCTGGCTCGTAACCTGGGCCTGTTAGCGTTGGACACAGTGCCGCTGTTACGTCACCAATTCGCAAGGCTGGGAATGGGACTTGAGACCAGAGGAACCACATTGATAGAAAAAGGCGCACCCGCTAATGGCTGATCGCGAATACGATGTAGTGGTGGCCGGTGCAGGTATGGTGGGCGCAGCGTTTGCCGCACTATTGGCTACCAAACAATTAGCAAACTCTGGGCAAGGAAAAAAGCTCCGGATAGCGGTGCTGGAAGCCCGACCGTTCGTCATGCCGGATCTTTCAGAAAGTTTTGACCCGCGAGTGGTGGCATTGACCGCGCGCTCTCGGAAATTACTTGAGGATGTGGGTGCTTGGGAGCAGATTGCCGATCGGCGCGTTTGCCCCTATCAGCGTATGGAAGTGTGGGAAGCGGATGGCACCGGGCATATTGAGTTTGACTGTGCCGAAGTACGTCAGCCTAGCCTTGGTCATATTGTCGAGAATGCGTTGATCGTCGAGGCCCTGTGGCAACGGCTGGACGAACTGGAAAATGTAGAACTGCTGTGTCCGGCCACAGTGGTGGGTTTGGAGCGACATTCTGATCAGGAGGCGGGTGTCACACTATCGCTGGCCGATGGCTCCGTTATCACAGCCAAGCTTCTGGCTGCTGCGGATGGCGCTCAATCAAAAGTGCGAGAACTCTGTGGTTTGCAATTGCGGCAGTGGGAATATGGTCACCATGCCATTGTCACCACGGTCACCACTGAAAAAAATCATGATTTCACCGCCCGCCAGCGGTTTTTACCCGAAGGTCCTCTCGCCTTTTTACCCTTACGAACTGAAGCCGGAGATTGTCACCAATGCTCCATCGTTTGGTCGCAACAGGCTGATGTTGCCGAGTCGTTAATGGCACTTGATGACGAAGCTTTTTGTCAGGCATTGGCTCGGGCCGGGGAAAACTGCCTGGGCTATATCGTCGCCGTGGATAAACGCTACAAAATTCCATTGAAACAACGCCATGCCGTAGATTATGTGGTGCCGGGGGTGGCGCTGATGGGCGATGCGGCTCATACCATTCATCCCTTGGCAGGGCAGGGCGTAAATCTTGGTTTTCAGGATGTCATCGTACTGGCCGAAGAAGTTGAGCGTGCGGTAGGCAGGGGGCTTTCTCCTGGTGATATGTGGGCGCTAGGCCGTTATCAGCGTCGGCGCAAACCGCATAATCTTGGCACTATGGCGGTGATGGAAGGGTTTAAACGAATATTCGAAGAACAGCCTCTTCCGGTTCGATTATTGCGAAATGACGGAATGAGAGCGGTAAACAGACTGGGTCCTATCAAGAACTTGATTGTTCGTCAGGCAATGGGACTTCTTTAGGGGTTCTCTTTTATGAGAGGCTCCTTTTTTACGAAAGGCTTTCGTTTAGTCGCTGTACTGATTAATACCCTCTTTAGTTTGAGGGCAATCAGGTTTAGAATTCGCGGCAGTTTTAAGCAGCACAGTTTAAGTATTATTAAGGTGAGGACACCACAATGAGCGCGACCCCTACTGATTTGAAATACGCAGAAAGCCACGAATGGGCTCGTGACGAAGGCGATGGCACCGTTACGGTGGGTGTTTCTGACCACGCACAGGATAGCTTGGGCGATGTGGTTTATGTGGAGTTGCCAGAAGTTGGTGCTACCGTTGTTGCAGGCGCCGAAGCCGGTGTAGTGGAATCAGTGAAAGCGGCATCAGATATTTATGCCCCCGTATCGGGTGAAATCGTTGCAATCAACGAAGCGCTGGAAGATGCACCGGAAACCATCAATGAATCACCCTACGATGCAGGTTGGTTCTTCAAAATTAAAATGTCCGACCCCTCTGAGCTGGAAAGCTTGCTGGATGCCGCAAGTTACGATTCAGCCTCTGAAGACGTTTAGCCTTGGTGTATAGAGAGTTGTGTAGAGAATTTCGTCGAGAATTACCTCGAAGCGCGCGTAGAGATATGTTGCATATGAAGGCTGCCCGAAAGGCAGCCTTTTTATTTTCAGCCACCTAAACTATCGTTTTAGTCTCCCTGGAGAAATCATGTCCACGCCCACCACCTCAGCATTATCGTTGCGCCTCAAAAAGGGTGCCGACCGGCGGTTGCGCTCAGGTCATCTGTGGGTGTACAGCAATGAAGTAGATATTGCCGCCACCCCACTCAAGACCATTCCCACTGGCAGCGAAGTTATCGTGGAAGATGCCGGTGGAAAGTTTGTTGCGATGGCTGTGGTGAATCCAGGCAGTCTGATTTGTGCAAGGCTATACAGCCGAGAGCAGAGTAGAGGGCTTGATCAGCCGCTGATCGTCAGTCGGCTACAGCAAGCATTACAGTTCCGTGATGCCTGTTTCCCTCAGCCTTTTTACCGAGCCATTTTTGGTGATGCCGACTTATTGCCGGGGCTGGTGGTCGATCGTTTTGGTGATTACCTGTCCGCACAGTTAACGACTGCCGCTATGGATCAGCGCTGTGATGTGGTGATTGCCGCATTGGACGAAGTGTTCTCTCCCAAGGGCATCGTATTCAGGAATCAGGGGCCGTTCCGTCAGATGGAGGGTCTGCCTGAGGCCGTTGAAGTGGCGGCCGGTGACGTCCCGGACTTAGTCGAGCTGGAAGAAAACGGCGCACGCTTTCTGGCGCCAGTCATGACCGGTCAAAAAACGGGCTGGTTTTACGACCACCGTATAAATCGTCAGCAACTGCAACAATTATCCAAAGATAAAACAGTGTTAGACGTCTACAGTTATGTGGGAGGCTGGGGTGTTCAGGCAGCGGTTGCCGGTGCCAAAGCCGTAACCTGTGTGGATGTTTCCGGCGATGCGCTCGACCTGGCACAACAAAATGCCGAGCTCAATAATTACAGTGGTCAATTCTCCTGCCTGCAGGGAAAAGCCAACGACATCATGAAAGCCCTAATCGATGCAGGGCAAACCTTCGATGTGGTGGTGTTAGATCCTCCGGCCTTTATCAAACGGAAAAAAGATCAACGCCAGGGTGAAAAGGCTTATCATCAGGCGAATCAATTAGCATTGAGATTGTTGTCGCCCGGTGGCATTCTGGTGTCAGCATCCTGCTCCATGCATTTGCCTCAGCAAACATTGATGGATGTGGTAAAAACTGCTGGTGCGCACCGCCACCGTCAGTTGCAGGTATTCTTTGTTGGTGGGCAAGGGCCGGATCACCCCATACATCCGGCCATACCAGAGACAAATTATCTAAAGGCTATTTTTGCCAGAGATATTCAGGGTTAATAATTAATAAGTGCTACGACCACCATAGGTTGGGTGCTATAAAAAAAACAGAAACACTAAAGTAGGAAAACAATGAGCAATTCAAACGAAATACTAGAAGAAATTAAGCTGTTAAATCAATTCAACCTTGATTCAATGGCAAGCGGTATCAAAGTTCATACTCAACAAGCTTCGGAAGAAGTGGTCGCCGCTGCAGCAAGGCTCTTTGATAAAGGCTTAACCGACCACGTGGATGGGGGCTACTTGACCGAGCTGGGCATAGAGGCCGCGACAAACGCACAAAGCTTGATGAGAGTATTGTCGTAGCCATACGTTAACGTCAGCTATTACAGTACCGCTTCAAATAATTCCAGCTTGGGCGGGCCAGCATACATAGTTTTAGCCCCTTCGGACGTTTTTCCAGCGCCAGCATGGGCTTTGCGAAAAGCGTCTGAATGGGTCCAATCCTCAAAGGCCATCTGGCTTTCCCAAACCGAGTGGGAGCTAAACAGCGTAATACCATCCTCTTTTTTTCCGCGTAACAGGTTGAACGACGTAAAGCCCGGCACCTCATTTAAAAAGGATTCACGGCTGCGCCATACCTCAATAAAGTCTTCTTCCCGCCCCCTCATTTACCTGAAAGCGATTCATGGCCAAGTACATAGATTTATCCTGTTAATAGAAGCCAGTGATTATCAGGTAGTAGTGTTTAATATCAAGATTTGTTTGTTTGGGGTGTTGCGTGAGAGTGAAAGCCCTTCTAGTTACGCGCTATAAATTAAAGCGCTACTGGTTCGTCAAGCCGGTCATCTTGCTGCTGTTGGGTATTGAATAGTCTCGTTCTAGGTACGTTTATATTTTCATAACCAATTGATTTGTATTGGTTAGTTGGTTATAAGTTGGCGTAATATAAAGAAAACAAGGGTTGATTTCTGTACGTTTACTATTCAAAATGACTGCCGCGAAATGGTGCTGCTTCTCACTTTAGTCACACCATAAATGAGTAAAACAAAATTCAAAGACTGAGCGTAAAGATGAATAAAAAAAAGATTAAAGACCCCAGCATGCAACCGATGTTTCCTATTGGCTCAGCTGCAGGGCGAGAAGATCGGGAGAAACTGCTTGCACGTATAAATAGCATCAATTACGAAGCGAGCAAAAAGATTTTTGTACCCTTCTCCGTTGATATGAAGCAACGGGCAGCCGCCTTAGAGCTTCGTACTAAAGGCAAGAATATTGAATGTGGTTATCCAGGCCAAGTGCCAAATTTCGATGAACTCGGCTGTGATCTTCAGTTGATTGAGGAAGATGGTGAGTTTGTCATCAGACCGGTATAAGCAGACACTTCTAGCGAAGGAGTTCAGCAATAGAACCTATCACCAGAGAGCCAGCAAGAAAGAACACCAAAAAAGGGAACTGATCACTAATAGCGAAGTCACCGACCACTTTAATTTTATATGTGAAATGGCGCCGCTTCTCACTATACTCGCGCCACAAAAGGCGTAACATAAACTCCAAAGACTAAACTGGGCACAAAGATGGGTAGACAGGGCATAAAAGATCAAGCGTTCACCAACTTACTGGAGCCTATCGGTTCGGATGCGGGGCGAGCAGATCAGGACGAACGGCGAGAGCGTATAGCCGAAATAAATCGTATGGCAGCCAGAAAGATTTATGTGCCCTTCTCTACCGATATGAAGCAGCGCGCGGCAGCGATAGAGCTTCGGACACAAGGTAAAAATCTTGTATCGGGAATGCCTGGTCAGGTGCCAGACTTCTTTGAACTCGGCTGCCCACTACAGTTGGTAGAAGAAGACGGTGAGTATGTCGTCAGACCCGTTACCTTTTAGTGTTTAGTTAGCTGTAGCGCCTACCATCAAAACACCACCGTGAAAAAAATGTGACAGCGACGTGAAAGACTGCAACCAGTGCGGTAAATGCTGCGTGAAGTACAGCAACGGTGGTCTATCTGCATCCACAAGCGAAATAGAACTGTGGGAACTCTTTAAGCCTGACATATACCAATATGTCAGCGATGGAAAAATCTGGATAGACCCACAAACCGGCGAGCAAATCGAGCGGTGTCCCTGGCTTCGAAAAGAACCCAATCAAGAAAAATACACCTGCGATATCTACTACGACCGCCCACACGACTGTAAATATTATCCTGTCACCATTGCACAAATGGTCGAGGATGAATGTGAGATGTTAGATGTCCAAGACTTGGACAACCCGAAGCAAGCGCAGAAGACCTTGGATACGTTGATGGCGGATAGCCGGCCTGCTTGTGAGTAAGCGCATTCAGTCATCCAAGCCATCAGGCTCTGTATCAAGGAAAGGCGTCTGCTAACACATTGATTTATTTAGACTATCTATTATGATAAGTAGCCTGATAATTTAGTAAGAATATTGCACGTAGGCTTGTTCTAGTCGTTCAGCCGCGTCCATCCATTCTATTTCGTGTGCTTCCATCGCTTCTCTTAACTCGCCCTGTTGTTTTAATACGGCTTTAAGTTCGTCCTTGTTGTTTTGCTCGTAAATACTAGGGTCGGCTAAGCGTTGCTCTATAGCCACTAACGATGGCTCTATTTTAGCCATCGATTTTTCGGCCAGAGTGACTAATTTTTTAAGTGGCGCTAATTGAGTACGCAATTCGGCAGCTTGCTGACGCTTGGTTTTATTGTCATCTGTTTTGATACTTGACGTTGGCTCGTCATTAGCATTTATTTGACTAAGATGCTTTTGGTAGTCTGCGAGATCGCCATCGTAATTGAGTACCTGCCCATTAGCGACCAACCAAAAGTTATCCACTGTATGCCGTAATAAATAGCGATCATGCGATACCAACAACACTGCCCCTTCAAACTCCTGCATGGCGAGTAACAAGGCATCGCGAACCTCCATATCCAAATGGTTGGTTGGCTCATCAAGTATCAGTAGATTCGGTTTTTTCCAGGCAATTAAAGCCAGGGCCAAGCGTGCTTTTTCACCGCCTGAAAAGTGGTGAATTGAGTCGGCTACCGCCTCTTCTTGAAAATTAAACGAGCCTAAAAAGGTGCGAATTGATTGCTCGGTCGCCGTCGGTGTTAGGCGTTTCAGCTGTAATAACGGGCTAGCATTTAAATCTAGCGCTTCCATTTGATGTTGAGCAAAATATCCAATTTTTAAGTGCTCACCCTCATTGCGATCCCCGGCTAACATTGGGATTTCTGCCGCCAATGTTTTTAATAGGGTGGATTTTCCCGCGCCATTCACGCCCAATACCCCAATTCGATCGCCACTGCGTATCGTTATATCAAGGTTCGCGATGATAGCCTTATCGCGGTAACCTATTGCAGCGTCATACACGACCAACAGTGGGTCAGACATTTTTTTTGAGCTGGGTAAACTAAAGGTAAAGGGTGTATCTAAACGCACTGCCTGTACTTGTTGCATTCGCTCCAAGGCTTTAACGCGGCTTTGCGCCTGTTTGGCTTTGCTAGCCTTAGCCTTAAAACGGCGCACAAAATCTTGCATATGGGCAATTTGTGCTTGCTGTTTTTCGTGTTCAGATTGCTGTTGGGCAAGCTGCTCAGTTTTCTGGAGCAAAGCGCTTTCGTAATTGCCGCTAAATAAGCGCAAGTCTTGTCGTTCAAACCACAGGGTTTTAGTAGTCGCTGCATCTAGAAAATCTCTGTCATGGGAAACTAACAGCAACGTGCCTCGATAGTCCTGCAACCAGTTTTCTAACCACGCGATGGCATCGATATCTAAGTGGTTTGTCGGCTCATCTAATAATAATAAATCTGATGGCATCATCAGGGCGCGAGCAAGGTTTAATCGCACTCGCCAACCGCCTGAAAAATCGGTGACTTTATTGCCGTGCTTTGACACCTCAAAGCCCAAGCCGCTCAGCAGTTTGGTGGCACGGGTTGGCGCAGTCCATGCGTCGTTATTGTCTAATTCAGCATGTATCGCCGCGATGCGTTTTTCATTGTGCTTGGCCTCGGGATCGGCTTCGGCATCCGCTAAATCAATTAACAACTGATCGCGTAATGCATCACCTGCCAATACATAATCTAAGGCGCAGACATCACTACTTTTCAGCTCTTGAGCCATCAGTGCAATACGCCAATTTTTTGGCCAAATAATCTCGCCACTATCGGTACTTAACCCGCCCGTAAATACCTTAAATAAACTCGATTTTCCGCAACCATTACGCCCCACCACACCGACGCGATCACCGCTATGGATGCGGAGGTTGGCATTATCGAATAAGATTTTTAAACCGCGACGTAATTGGGCATTTTCAAAATTGAGCATGGTGAATTAAGTGGTATCCAGCAGGGTGTTATCGGCGCGAGATAATAGCATAGGTTTATTTTGATTGACGGCAATGCTAGTTAGCCACAATAGCTTGCCGGTGCTCACGGCCGTTCTGAGACCGTATATGACTGTGACATGCGTATAAGGTGTCATGGGGGAGATTCAATCGGCCCCCACATTTAATGACCATCATCAAAGGTCAGCGAAAATGGGACTCTATAACAAAGAAAAAGTGCGCTAACCTATTGTTTTTCATGGGTGCGTATTATATGTGTTTCCTTAAACATTCTCATGCCGCTGCTTACTTCAAGCGTTATCGATTCAATAGCTCAGCGGCTTCCTTCGCAAAATACGTCAAAACCCCATCCGCTCCCGCACGTTTAAAACACAACAGTGATTCCAGAATAACCTGTTCGCGATTCAGCCAGCCATTTTGAAAGGCGGCCACATGCATGGCGTATTCGCCGCTCACTTGATACACAAAAGTGGGGGCTTTTAAGTCTTCTTTCACTCGGCGAACCACATCCAGATAGGGCATGCCCGGTTTCACCATAATCATGTCGGCACCTTCTTCTAAATCCAGTGCGCATTCGTGGAGTGCTTCGTCGGTATTAGCGGGATCCATTTGATAGGTTTTTTTATCACCACCTTGGATGTTGGTGGCGGAACCGACGGCATCACGAAAAGGCCCATAGTAACTGGAGGCATATTTGGCTGAATAGGCCATGATGCGGGTATTCACGTGATTGGCTTCTTCTAGTTCTTCGCGGATCGCCCAGATTCGTCCGTCCATCATGTCTGAGGGGGCGACAATATCGGCGCCAGCTTCGGCATGTGAGAGTGCTTGTTTGGTTAGTGTTTCTACGGTGATGTCATTGAGTACATAGCCGGTGTCGTTATCGATAATGCCGTCCTGCCCGTGGGTGGTGAACGGGTCTAGCGCCACATCGGTGATAATGCCCAGTTCGGGTACGGCATCTTTTAGGGCTTTAATTGCACATTGTGCCAGCCCATCAGGATTGTAGGCTTCTTCGGCTAACAGGGTTTTGCAGCTTTGCGGGGTAACCGGAAACAGCGCAATAGCGGGGATACCGAGCTTGGCAATTTCCCGTGCTTCTTTTACCAGTAGATCAATAGATAGCCTTGCTACTCCGGGCATGGACTGGACTTCTTCACGTTGGCCGCTGCCCTCCAGTACAAACATCGGGTAGATGAGGTCATCCGGTGTCAGTGCAGATTCCCTGACCAGTCGGCGGGAAAAGTCATCGGCCCGGTTGCGGCGCAAGCGAGTGTAGGGGAAGGCACCGCGGGTGTGTGTAAAGCTCATGGCTGCTCCATATGCGCAGTTTGTCATAATTGCTGTAAAGCGAAAGTGCTAATCATACGGCGAAAGTCTGAAATTTCCCATGTCTGGGGTTTGTTGTGGGTCAAACCAATATTTTGTTGTCGATATGTACTATATTTAATACACCTGCTGAATGGATGATATTAGAAAGCCAATCAAATGGATGGGTGGCAGCAAAGCGGTACTTGCTTCATTCCCAAAAACAGTAATTCAAGAAGCTGGTTATCAGCTGGATAGAGTTCAGTTGGGATTGCAGCCTGACGATTTTAAACCGATGAAACAATTAGGTAAGGGTGTCAGAGGTATTGAAGAAGTCCGTGTTCAGGATGTGGATGGTAGTGGGATTTATCGGGTTATGTATGTGGCAAGGTTTGAGGATGCGGTTTATGTGCTGCATTGCTTTAGCAAGAAAACACAGAAAACCACCCAACGAGATAAAGACATGACGATTAAACCTTACAAAGCCATGGTTGAAGATAGGTCGCAAAAATGAGTAATGACAAACTGAATAGCATCACTACAGGATCAATTCTTGATGATCCTGAACTGTTTGATGCGGCAGAAAGAGAAGTGATCAAACTGAAGGTGCAGCTGTTTGATGATATTCGACAATATATTGAAAGCAATAAACTCAATAATACAGAAGCAGCAAAATTATTTGGTGTGCAGCGCCACCGCATTATTGATATTCAGAAAGGTCGAATTAGTGGATTTACTATTGATTATTTGGTGTCTATGCTGGCTCGTGTTGGGCTACAGACTTTGGAGCATAAGGCGGCTTAAAAAATTTAAATTCAAAGCCGCCTTGCTCGTGGCTTACACGCCCGATCATTTCCTACAGCATTTTAAACACCTGCTCTGCCGCATCCAGTGTAAATTGAATATCTTCATCCGTATGTGCCCCTGACATAAAGCCTGCTTCGTAGGCGGCGGGGGCCAAGTAGACACCGGCATCTAGCATGCCATGGAAGAACGCGCTAAAGCGTTCGGTGTTGCAGGCCATTACCTGTTGGTAGTTGGTAACGGAGGTTTCTTCGGTAAAGAAAATCCCGAACATGCTGCCCACGTGATTGGTCGTCATGGGTATATTGGCGGCATCGGCACGTTGTTGTAGACCTTCAACCAATTGGGTGGTTTTGGCAAAAATGCTATCGTGAAAGCCGGGTTTTGAAAGTAGCTCTAGAGTTTTTAAGCCGGCGGTCATGGCGACTGGATTACCCGATAGTGTACCTGCCTGATAGACAGGTCCCAGCGGTGCAATCTGTTCCATAATTTTCCGCTTGCCGCCGAAGGCGCCCACAGGCATACCGCCACCAATCACTTTGCCTAAAGTAATAAGGTCGGCATCAATGTTAAAAAGACCCACGGCACATTGGGGGTGAACCCGGAAACCGGTCATCACTTCATCGACAATTAATAAGGCACCGTTTTTAGTGCATTCTTCTCGAAGGGTTTCCAGAAAGCCTGCAACCGGTGGAATGCAGCTCATGTTGCCAACGACGGGTTCTAAAATAACACAGGCGACGTCTGAGCCAATTTCAGCAAAGGCTTTTTTTACACTGTCGATATCGTTGTAAGTCAGGGTAACAGTGTGGTCTGCCAGTGAGACGGGAACACCGGGTGAGCTGGGTACGCCCAAGGTTAAAGCACCAGAACCTGCTTTGATTAGCAGTGAGTCTGAGTGGCCGTGATAGCAGCCTTCAAATTTAATAATTTTATCGCGACCGGTAAAACCACGGGCTAACCGAATGGCGCTCATAGTGGCTTCGGTGCCGGAGCTAACCATGCGTACCATGTCCATGCCGGGGACTAACTCACAGAGTTTGTCGGCCAGTTGAATTTCTAGCTCGGTCGGCGCGCCGAATGTCATGCCTTTATCGAGCTGGGCTTTGACGGCGGCGATAACGTCTGGATGGTTGTGACCCAGGATCATCGGCCCCCAGGACTGCACAAAATCCACATAGCGGTTACCATCGGCATCAAATAGATAGGCCCTTTCAGCACGTTCAAAAAATACCGGGGTGCCACCAACGGCTTTAAATGCTCTCACCGGGGAGTTAACGCCACCGGGGATATGCTTTTGTGCGGCTTCAAACAGTTGCTGAGATCGTTGCATGGATTTAGGCGTGGATTTATTAGGCATAGTTTTAGTCTGACTTGTGCTTGGGAAATTAAGGACGCTATTATCCCCAATTGTTGAGGGCTGTGCCAATAAAGGCTGTGCGAATCGATGTTGGTACGATGACCGATAAAAATGTAGATCAACATATTGATAAGTAAGGGCGGCAGATGAAAGTAGGGGACCCCACGTGGCAACCAGTATTGGATTATTGGTTTGGTGGTATCACGGACGATGCGGAATGCGCTAATGAGAAGGCAAGTCTGTGGTGGGAGAAATCTGCCGAGACCGATGCGGGGATCCGCCAGCGTTTTGAGCCTCTGCTGCAATTGTTGGTCAATGGCGGTAATCGTTACTGGTTACAGTTTCCCGAAGGCCGCCTGGGGTCGATTATTATGCTGGATCAATTCCCCCGGAATATCTATCGCGAAACAGCCATGGCATTTATGTCTGATCAGCTCGCATTGAACTGGTGTCTATCGGGTATAAAGGAAGGATTAGATAAAGCACTGCGGCCCATTGAGCGGGTGTTTTTTTATATGCCGATGGAGCACGCTGAAAATAACGAGGTGCAACATCAATCCATCAAACAATTTCAGCAACTGGCAGAGGAAGCCTCTGCGCATCAGAGGGAGATATTTTCAGGCTTTCTCGATTTTGCCGAGCAACATGCCGCCGTGATTGAAAAATTTGGTCGATTTCCTCATCGTAATAATGTGTTGGGGCGAGTCTCGACGAAGGACGAGCTGACGTACCTTGCCCAGCCGGGTAGTGGCTTTTAATAAAAAATTCTTCCAGTCGTTGTTGTTCAAACTATACGGCATCATTAATCTGATGCTAACGCCTGCTCATCACAGATGGCTTCTCCGGCCGTGGTGATCGCGCCAATCGCATATTCTGAGTTACTGGGGTTGCTGCTGTCGGTACTTTAGAAGGGCCTGACCACGACCATGACAATAATACCGATCAGTATTAATACCGGGATTTCATTAAACCAGCGGTAGAACACATGACTACGGGTATTTTTATCGTCGCGAAATTGTTTCATCAGGTAGAGGCAGGCATGGTGATAAATAATCAGTAAGATAACCAAAGCCGTTTTGACGTGAAACCAGCCAGAGCTGAGAAAGTAGCTGGGGTAGATACCGAATAGCGCAATGCCTAATAGAACGGTGACCACCATCGAGGGGGTGGCAATACCGCGAAACAGTTTGCGCTCCATGACTTTGAAGCGTTCTTTGCTAATTTCGTCATCAGACATGGCGTGATAGACAAACAATCTAGGCAGGTAAAACAGTGCGGCAAACCAGCAGACCACGGCAATAATATGGAAGGCCGTTATCCAGCTTTGCCCGCTTATCAGAATTTCTTTTATCAAGCTCATTGACAGCCCTTATTGGTAGTGCCTGTTTAGTCGTGCCTATTAGTAGTATTTATTTAGTAGTATTTATTGATAGTAGTTGTCGATATCTTGTTTGGTGATGATACCAGCAACTTCGCTCATTAGTGGTGCCGCAGGTTGGCTGATAAATACGGCCTGCCCATTATTTTGCTGCATGGTGAGCAGGGCTTCCTGTAGCGTCGCTCTGGCGTGTATCGGAAACAGTTGCCAGCGTTCACCGGGGATTTCTCGCAGATCAATGGTGTTGTCTTCATCCGGTAATTCCAGCCTATGTTCTTGAAGATAGATGGAGAGGTCAGCCGATCGCAGGATATATTTTGCTTCGCCAGCATCCTCAATGACAATCCAAGTAGGTTTATTTACCAGTAGCGATTCCGCTATTTTCCGTGACAGGTAGCGAGAGTGATAGGCAAAATTCTGTTTCATCACACTGGTAACCCCGGATCGACTCAGCATTTGAAATACCGGGGAGTAGTAGCCTTTCAGGTCGCGACCTACAGAAAAAATGCCGAGTTGCTTGGTGAGCATGCGGCTGGTTATCGAGGCGATAACAATCACCAACATGCTGGGTAATAAAATATTGGGGTTGTAGGTGAGTTCTAGAACAGCAACCAGTGCCGCCAGTGGTGCATTGAGTACGGCGCCCATCATGGCGCCCATACAGAGAATTGCGTAAAAACCGGAGGACGAAGCTTGTTCTGGATTGAGGTAGCCGCCAATGATACCTAAGCAGCCGCCAATACAGGCACCGATAACAAGGTTGGGGCCAATAATCCCGCCTGGCATTCCCAGGCCTACAGACACGGTGGAAACCAAAATCTTGGCTATAACAATGGCTGCCAATAATAGGAGCCCCAGTTCACCGAGCATGGCTTGCTCTACGGTGTCGTAACCTACCCCTTGGATTTGAGGTAATAGGGTGGCGATGGTGCCGCACAGTACCCCTGCAAATAGCATGCGGAGCAGTACAGGCCGATCCTTGAATACACGGGTGCGACGGTATAGAAACAGCATCGCCGATGCCGCCAGCCCCACGACCAAACCACACAGTATCAGGAAGGGTAGTTCCCAGAGGCTACCCAATTCGATGAGGGGAATAGCAAAGGCTGGCTCATTGCCAAACACAATGCGGGACATAACCCCGCCAGTGACGGCAGCGAGAATCACTGGAATAAATCCAGTGATGGTGTATTCCATTAGTATCGCTTCCATTGCAAAAATCACCCCGGCCAAGGGGGTGTTAAAAGAGGCGGCAATGGCTGCAGCGACACCACAGGCAGTGAGTGTGCGCAAACTGTTATTAGGTAGTTTTAATTGTTGTCCTAACAGACTCGAGCTAACGGCACCCAAATGAACGGCGGGCCCTTCTCGGCCTACAGAATTACCTGTCAGCAGGGCGATGGCTCCGCCAACAAATTGCATCAAACCATTGGCTGCTGGCAGTTGTGCCTGGTGGTGCTGCATTCGCTCAAGAACGTGACCAACACCAACTGAATGGTGCTCTGGTTTTGTGCGGTGCATGATCAGGCCGACAATGAGCGCACCGATGACGGGCAGTAGAAATCGGGCTGCAACGGGTAGTTGTTCGAAGGATTCGCTGTCGCCGGGAAGCAAATATTCCAGCGGTAATTCAAATGAAAGCCGGAAGGCAATGGCGGTGAATGCGGTCAGAAAACCACTGATACAGCCAAGGATGGCCAACTGTGGCAGGGCGTCGGCATGGGCTAGTCGGGCGCGGAAGGTGTCGGCCTCGCGTTTAAGCCATCCTCTGTGTGGAATCTTTTGATGTTGGTCCTTTTGGGCCATACCACATTCTCAGGTTTATCTTTTTTATACCGCGTGCAAGGCTTTCAAGAGGTGTTAGCAATGCTGTCTTAAGCGTTCCTCAAGATGGCGATGAAGCAGTGCGCGTTTCATACACGGGTGTTTGCGCTATTATAAGCAGCTTCACAGGCCCATGACAGGAACATCAGCATCGTGATTAAAGTAGGTATTGTTGGCGGTACAGGGTATACCGGCGTTGAGTTATTGAGATTATTGGCTACCCATCCGGATGTGGAGGTCACGGCGATCACTTCTCGTGGAGAGGCAGGTCGGCCTGTGTCTGATCTATTTCCCAACCTGCGAGGCCATTTTGACCTCTCTTTTACAGACCCTGCTGATGGCGGTCTGGATCACTGTGACGTGGTGTTTTTCGCCACACCACACGGTGTCGCTCAGAGTACGGTTCCTGGATTGCTAGAAAGGGGTATCAAAGTCATCGATCTGTCAGCAGATTTTCGGATTCGGGATGTGGCTCTGTGGGAAAAGTGGTACAACCAGCCCCATGCTTGTCCGGAATTAGTGGGCGAGGCGGTCTATGGTTTGCCGGAAGTGAATCGTGACAAAATTAAACAGGCTCGATTGATTGCTTGCCCCGGTTGTTATCCTACCAGCGTACAACTCGGATTTATGCCATTACTTGAGAAAGGGCTGGTGGATACCGGCGATCTGATTGCTAATTCGGCATCGGGGGCTAGTGGTGCTGGTCGTCAGGCAAGTGTTGATAATTTATTGGCAGAGACCAGCGAGAGTTTCAAAGCTTATGGTGTGCCGGGTCATCGGCATTTGCCAGAAATTGAACAAGGCCTGATGGATATTGCTGGTTCACCGGTAGCCCTCACTTTTGTGCCACATCTGCTGCCTATTGTTCGGGGTATTCATTCGACGCTTTATGGGACGCTTAACAGTGAGGGGATTAATCACTCTGAGGCCAATTTACAGAAACTCTACGAAGACTGTTTCAAGGATGAGCCCTTTGTGGATGTGATGCCTGCGGGCAGCCACCCTCAGACGCGCTCTGTTAGGGGTTCTAATACTTGCCGGATCAGCGTCTTCCGCCCACAGGGTGGTAATAAGGTAGTGGTGCTTGTGGTTGAGGATAATTTGGTGAAAGGCGCATCGGGTCAGGCAATACAGAACATGAACATCATGTTTGGCTTGCCGGAAAGTGCTGGGCTAGAATCCCCAGCCCTATTACCCTGATGTCGGATCCTAGTCACAGGCTGGTTGTTCAGCCGTACCGACCTGATAACCGTAAGCGGAAAATAGGCCTATGGTTAGTGCTGATGGTGCTGGTTTTTTCAGCGGGTATTGTTGTGGGGCTACAGTTATTTGATCAGGCCATGGTCGATAAGCGACAGCAAGCGGGTGTGATTGAAACGCTACGCGAGCAGCTTGCGGAAACGAGCCAGGAGCTTACTAATGCAGAGCTGGCCTCTAAGGTAGATCAGGCGGCGCTGGAGTGGGTGCGTCAACTAGTGACATCACTGCAGTCTAAGTTGGCTATCGATGGCGAAGAACTTGGTCTGTATCGAAATTTGTTACAGGGTAGCGGTACAGAAGGTGGCCTGTTGATCGGTGAGCTGCTGTTGAAGCAGGTTCCTGAGCAGGGTGGCATTGCTTACCGCTTGGTTGTTCAGCAGAAAGAGAAGAAGCTGAAGCGGATCAAAGTGAGTATAAAGGTTGATGTGACGGGTGTGCAGGATGGGAGTGAGATTACTGTTGGCCTCGAGAGCCTTGATAGCCAGCTAGAGCAGTCTCCCATTAAGGCAGGGTTCAAGTATTTTCACGTGGTTGAGGGGGTTCTAACGCTGCCTTCTGGCTTTCAACCACAGGTCCTGGTGGTCTCTCTCATGAAGGTTGGTGTCAGTAGCAGCCGAGTAGAGCGACAGTTTGATTGGCGAGTAGACGGAATATAGAGAGGCAAAATATGCGTAAAAAAAACAAGTCAGTACCCTTTGCGGAGGGGAATACAACATTGATTGCCAGTGGCACTCATGTAATTGGTGATATCCATTTTTCTGGAAACCTAGAAGTAGAAGGTAGGGTAACAGGCAATGTGGTGGCCGAAGAGGGAGCAGATGCCCGTGCGCGCATTTTGCCTGAGGGGCGTGTAGATGGCGATGTTCGAGTCCCGGTAGTGGTTATCAATGGGCATATTGAAGGCAATATTTATTCTAGTAATCAGGTCGAACTGGCTGACAAGGCCGTGGTCGAAGGTAATCTACACTACGCTTTAATTGAAATTGAGAAAGGTGCTCAGGTGAATGGTAACTTTGTTCATCAAACCACAGATGAACCAAATAACGTTGTGTCCCTAGAAAACATTGCAGAATCTAGTCAGGAGACATCTAGTTCATGATAGAATACTTGACTATAATGCTTGGGTATTAGCCTGTCGTGCATTGTTAATGGCTTTTTAGGAGTACTAATGTCAGGTATCGAAACATTTACACCAATGCCGCTGTATATTTCAGAAAAGGCTGTGGCGAAGGTAAGAAGCTTGGTTGAAGAGGAAGGCAACCCAGACTTAAGGCTGCGGGTGTTTGTCACCGGCGGTGGCTGTTCAGGTTTTCAGTATGGTTTCAGCTTTGATGAGCTGGTTGCTGAGGACGATACAGTTGTTGAGAAAGGTGGGGTTTCTGTATTGGCAGACCCTCTGAGTTTTCAGTATTTAAATGGATCAACGGTTGACTATGAAGAAGGACTTCAGGGATCACGGTTCACTATTACTAACCCTAATGCCACAACGACCTGTGGTTGTGGGTCATCTTTTTCGGTGTGACCTGTGAGTTTCCAGCGGATTTTCAAATTATTGATGTTGCTGGGTACGTTGGGTTGGGCAGCGTTGATTGCCGCTGGTGGAGACCTGCTGCTGGTGAATGGATTGATTCAGTCTGCAGAGCAGCCGCCCGGTTATCTGGGTCGTATCGAGCAGAATAACCCCGAAGAAGTGGCTGCCGCGTTGCGTCGGGCCGAAAAGTTCTATCACGGCGAGGGAATGCGTGAAAATAAAATACCACCCCTGGTGCTGGTGATTCATGGTTCGGAAGTGGGTATTTTCTTTAAAGAGAACTATTCGATGTACAAGTCTACTGTGGATCTGGCGGCTAAGCTGGCAGCTTTTCGGGTCATTGATATCAGGGTCTGTGAGGCTTCAGCCCAAATTATGGGGCTCGATATCGAAACACGATTTCCTTTTGTGGGTACGGTACCCTATGGCCCGACGGAGATAACGCGGCTGATTGAGATTGAGAAATACGTTTATTTTTAGAAGATGATTTATAACAGTCCCTTCCAAACCTGCACTACATTCCTTTCAAACCTACTACCGTTAACACTCAAGCGAGATAGATCGCGCCCAATACAGAGGCCTTTGATGCGCCGGTAACGGATGGTGCGTTACCCGGTCTTCCCTCAAGAGTTTGCTGGGCAAGCCAGGCAAAAGCCACGGCTTCTACCCATTCAGGTGCAATGCCCAATTGAGCAGTGCTGGCAATCAGCATTGGGTGCAACAAGGTTTCCAGCCGCTGCATCAGCGCCGTGTTGTAGGCGCCACCACCACAGAAAAAAACATCTCTCACAACGGGTGCGTGTGATTTAAGTGCAGCGGAAATGGTGTGTGCGGTGAACTCAAGTAATGTGGCTTCTACATCGACAGCGCTGAACTCGGCTTGCTGCTGGAGGTGTTCTGTCAGCCAAGTGATATTAAATAATTCTGGCCCTGTACTTTTTGGTGCAGGTTGCGATAGGTAGGTTGTATCGAGTAGTTGTTGTAGGAGATGATCTATCACCTGTCCTTGTGACGCCCAGAGGCCATTTTTGTCAAAGGGTTGGTTAAGGTTCAGATTTGTCCAGCTATCCATCAATGCGTTACCGGGCCCGGTATCGTAGCCCAATAATGACGAGGGTGAGTTATCACCAGTGAGCAAGGTGATATTGGCCATGCCGCCGATATTGACAATTGCTCTGGAAAAGCCGGGTTTTTCAAAAACAGCTTGATGGAATGCAGGAACCAAGGGCGCACCGTGACCCCCAAGGGCAATATCGCGGCGGCGAAAATCTGCGACGGTAGTGATTCCAGTAAGCTGGGCAATCGTGTTGGGATCGCCCACTTGCACACTGTAGGCGTGCTCGTCGCCACCATTTGGTGGAAAGTGTCTGATGGTCTGGCCGTGACTGCCAATAGCGGTAATATCTGCTGCACAAAGATTTTGCTGGGCAACAAGCTCATTGGTGGCTTGAGCAAAGCGTAGCCCCAGTTCACGGTCAAGTTGACACATGCGGTGTATTTCATTCTCACCGAGGCATGCCAGTGCGTGAATTTCTGGCTTGAGCTCCTTGATATCAGCGGAGTGAGTGGCGAGTAATTGAGGGGTATTCGAGGTCAGATCAACCAGCACAGCATCAATGCTATCAGCACTGGTGCCGGACATGAGCCCTACGTAGAGTTTTAGGCCTGTCATGTATCGTATCTATTAATGAGCCAAAGCCAGTTTGGATGACTGCTGGTGGCTGGCCAGTTGTATCATCAATGGCCTTGTATCTTGTTCAAACTTGCCGCGTTCCTTCTTGGGAATGGGTTGTGCCTGGGGCAGCGCCACGGTACGCGGGTTGCGATGGACACCATTAACTAGGAATTCGTAGTGCAAGTGAGGGCCTGTGGCATAGCCTGTGGAGCCGACGGTACCAATAACCTGCCGTTGTTTTACCGATCGACCTTTTTTAACCCTACTCTTGTTCAGATGTAGGTATTTGGTGGTAAATCGCTGGCCATGTTGAATAAACACATAATTGCCGTTGGCTTTACTGTAGCCCGCCGCTACTACCTTGCCGTCGCCAGCAGAGAAAACGGGGGTGCCACGAGGCGCAGCATAATCCACGCCACGGTGAGCGCGAATACTTTTGTGGATGGGGTGTTTACGGCGGAGATTGAATCCCGAGCTGATGCGTGCAAAATCCAGCGGCGCCCGCAGAAAGGCTTTACGCATACTGTACCCTTCCGGGGTGTAGTAGTTTGCCTGCCCCTCACTGTTCTGGAATCGAACAGCTCGGTAGGATTTCCCCTGATTGGTAAACTCGGCACTGAGGATACTACCGTTGCCGATTTTTTCACCATCGAGAAACTTCTCTTCGTAGAGCAGGGAAAAGTGGTCACCCTTGCGGATATCCAATGCAAAGTCGATATCCCAGCCGAAGATGTTAGCCAGCTCCATAATCAAGCCATGGGGAAGTTGAGCTCGATCTCCTGCAAGGAACAAAGAATCCTCAATCACAGATTCGCGGTAGGCCGTCATTATTTCCGGTTCTAACAAAATATGTTGGCCGGTAAACGCCTCGTCACCTTTTGTGCCGGGGTTGGTATAAAGGTAGGACTCAAGCTTTGACTTGATGTATTTAAGCTGTGCCAGCTCTCCCGCTTTGTTGAGGCCCAGCTGAATTTTCTGACCAGGCCGGATATCAGCCAGTGGTTTTGCCAGCGGTGTGGATGACATTAGCCGATGGACATCTCCGGCGCCTAGAGAAGCGCGTTGGAATAGGGTACTGAGGTTATCGCCACTGCGAACTGTTTGTGTTTTCCAGTTTAGGCTCTCAACAACTGGCGCTATAGTCGTTAGGGCGGGTGCTGGATGAATGTCTGGTAATTGTTGGGATTCAGCTGGTTCTTGGTTTCCAGGTTCGTTAGCTCGATCGCCGCTTTCTTGAAAGCTGAGGTCAATGCTGACCTCTTGACGTTTGGCTGCAGCTTCTTTGCTGGGGAGTATGGCCAACAGCCCAATAGCAAACAAAGCTATGGCCCCGGCTGTAATAAGGTGCGGTTTGGGCAGCTTCTTGGCAATTAAGTTTTGCCAAGATGGGGGGCCTTTTGGGTCGCGGATATAGTTAGCTTGGGACATAGCAGTAGAATAGGTACCGTAAGTAATGTTCTTAATAGTGCAATATATAATAGAAAGAGCTGCAATCCCACCGAGTGTGGCTCATTTCGAGCCGAGCAATACTTGTTTTTGTAACGGGATAAGGTATCGTTTGCGTCCTTTTAGCTGGCTGAAACATGAGATAAAAGCATGACCATGAGCGGTTCAGAATTGATAGCTGATCTACAGGCCCGAGGCCTGATTGCCCAGATGACCGGTGACGGTGAGCTGGAGGAGCACCTATCGAGTGGTTGTCGTACCCTTTATTGTGGATTTGATCCCACTGCTGATAGTTTGCATATTGGCAGTTTGGTGCCGCTGTTGGCCCTGCGGCGCTTTCAGCAGGCTGGCCACAAGCCCGTTGCTTTGGTGGGTGGCGCAACTGGCCTGATTGGCGATCCGAGTTTCAAGGCTCAAGAGCGGAAGCTTAATGCCGCCGAGGTTGTGACAAGCTGGGTGGAGCGAATTAAAGCGCAGGTTTCACAGTTTATTGACTTCAAAACTGGAGAGAATTCAGCAGAGGTGGTCAATAATCTCGATTGGATCGCCAAGATAGACCTATTGACCTTCCTGCGGGATGTGGGAAAGCATTTTTCCGTTAATAATATGATTAATAAAGAGTCTGTAAAGCAGCGGCTTGATCGAGAGGGCGCCGGTATTTCCTATACTGAGTTTACCTACATGCTATTGCAGTCCTACGACTTTGCCGAACTCAATCGGCTGCATGGCTGTACGCTACAAATTGGTGGCTCAGATCAGTGGGGTAATATAACGGGGGGGGTAGACTTAACTCGTCGCCTCAATGGTAACAAGGTCTTTGGTATGACCTTGCCACTAGTAATTAAGTCAGATGGCACCAAGTTTGGAAAAACTGAAACGGGCACTATTTGGCTCGACCCCGCTAAAACCTCGCCTTATGCCTTCTATCAATTCTGGCTCAATACCGCCGATGCAGACGTGTACAAGTTTCTTCGTTACTTTACTTTTTTACCTATGGCCGAGATAGAGGCTATTGAAGAGGCTGATGAGGTGGTACAGGGCAGGAAGTCAGCCCAGGATATCTTGGCAAGGGAGGTGACGGAGCTGGTGCACGGTGCGGAAGGGCTGGATGCTGCCGAGCGAATCACTGAGGCGCTGTTCTCAGGCGAAATAGAGCAGCTTACCGAAGATGATCTCGAGCAGCTCAAACAGGATGGCATGCCTGCCAGTAATCTTGATAAGGCGGGGCTTGGTGGGCAGATGCTTACGGGGCTGTTTGCCGACTGTGGTCTGGTGAAGGCGGGGCGAGAGGCGAAGGATGCGCTGGGACGGAACGCCGTATTTGTGAATGGTCTGTCGAAAGGTGTTGAAGATAATATGAAAGTCGCAGAATGTTTTTCCCCGGCACAGGCGCTCTATGGCCGCTTCTTCATGGTTAAGCTTGGCAAGAAAAAGCATCATTTGTTTGAGCTGACATGACCAAGCTTTCTGGATAACTAAAGCCCGGCTTTGTAGTTGGGCTTTTTTTTGCTCGAAAAGCCAGCAAGTTGACTGATTAACATCCATAATTTGATAGGTAAAAATAAAATTGGAAAAAGACGTTGACGGGGAGAGATTAATCGATAGAATGCGCGCCTCGCTTCGGGGATAGTTGCTCGATTCGAGGCCCAACAAAGGTGCTGTAAAAAAGAAAAATTATTTTACAGAAAGCCGTTGACAACAGGGTGTAAGGCGCTAGAATGCGCGTCCGCTTCGAGGTTGATTTGAAGCGAGAAGTTAACAGAAGTAAGTGTTGAGATTTTAAGTAAGAAATATCACATTACGTTGTTGACATTAGGGTGGCGATCATTAGAATACGCAGCCCGCTCCTAGAGAGCGAATGTTCTTTAACAATTGATCAGATAATGAGTGTGGGTGCTTACTGAGACGATTCAAGTGACAACGAATCATCAAATGCAAGTATCTCACCAAAAGAAGTAATTTGGTAAGCAGAAAGTGTTTGAGCTAAGTTTTTGAGTGGTACCACTGGTTTAGTGAAACTGCTCCCTCTTGTCGACTCTCTTTGGAGAGAAGGTAGAGGTTAAAGATTAAACTGAAGAGTTTGATCATGGCTCAGATTGAACGCTGGCGGCAGGCCTAACACATGCAAGTCGAGCGAGAAAGCACTTCGGTGCGAGTACAGCGGCGGACGGGTGAG
>DGPB01000016.1 GCA_002390285.1 Cellvibrionales bacterium UBA4451
GAAAAAAAATTTATCCCATGAAAGGACAAAAAAAACCCTAACGAGTATGAGTGTTAGGGCTTGCTTTGCTGTCGCTTGGGGGATTCTCAAGCGTTGCATCTAGTTTGGGGAGAAAACAGCAATGTCGCTGAGAAAGATTAGGCACTGCGACTTGCGTAAAGTTCCGATACTTCATAAAAATAATTTAATATTTTTTTATTCTAACCATCAAAAAATCTGCATCTATTTGTTTTTTATAGGATTATATTTTTATATAACCTGCCGACTTCATTCCTGAGAATCGCTGAAACAGCCCAATAGCTAGTGCGCTTCATCCCAATTATCCCCAACACCGATGTCCACCACCAGCGGTACATCAAGCCTTGCTGCACCCGCCATACAATCCTTAAGTCCGTCCATCACGGTATCCAGCTCGGCTTCCGGCACGTCCAGCACCAACTCATCGTGAACCTGCATAATAACCTGGGCTTTCAGCTCAGACGCTGTCAGCCAGTGATCAACCTCTATCATGGCTAACTTGATGATGTCTGCGGCCGTACCTTGCATAGGTGCATTAATAGCGGTGCGTTCGGCGGCTTGGCGTCGCATTCCATTGCTCGATCTTATTTCTGGAAGATAAAGTCGCCGGCCATACAACGTTTCCACAAAACCCGACTCTGCAGCATTACTGCGAATATTATCCATGTAGGTCTTCACGCCGGGATAACGATCAAAATAAAGATCTATATATTCCTGAGCCTCCTTTCGCCCAATATGAAGCTGGCGAGCTAGTCCAAATGCTGACATGCCATACATCAGGCCGAAGTTAATAGCCTTGGCGCTGCGCCGCTGATCTATTGAAACCTCTTCCAGTGATACCCCAAACACCTCAGAAGCAGTTGCCTGATGCACATCTAGACCTTGTGAAAAAGCATCTGTTAGGCCTTTATCCTGAGACAGGTGCGCCATAATTCGCAATTCTATCTGCGAATAATCTGCCGCCACGATTTTGCTGCCTTTAGACGCGATAAACGCCTGACGAATGCGACGCCCTTCTGCAGTTCGTACCGGTATATTTTGTAAGTTTGGATCTGATGAAGACAAACGCCCCGTGGCAGTAACGGCTTGATGGTAAGAGGTATGAACCCTACCCGTGGTAGGATTGACCATCCCCGGTAGTTTGTCTGTGTAAGTAGATTTCAGCTTGGACAGGCTGCGATGCTCAAGCAATATTTTTGGCAATGGATAGTCCAGCGCCAATTCCTGTAAAACCTCTTCCTTGGTGGAAGGTGCCCCTTTTGCCGTTTTTTTCAATACCGGAATATTCAACTTCTCAAAGAGAATCTGTCCCAATTGCTTAGGTGATGCCAGATTAAACTCTTCCCCCGCGAGGTCATAGGCTTGCTGTTCCAGCTCACCAAGCCGCGTCCCAAGCTCAAGACTTTGCTTATGAAGTAAGTCTGCACTTACTATCGCTCCCGTTCTTTCTATCTTTGAGAGCACCGGTACCAAGGGAACTTCTATGCTATCGAATACCCGCTTCAGACCCTCGCTTTCCTGTAATTTCGGCCAGAGTACTTGGTGTAGCCTCAGAGTGATGTCCGCATCTTCCGCAGCATAGGGTGCAGCGTCCTCAATGGCTATTTGATTAAATGTTAGCTGCCCCGCTCCCTTTCCGGCTATATCTTCGAAATGAATCGTTTTTTCATCCAGATATTTGAGCGCTAAGGTGTTCATGTCATGTCGGCTGCCAACGGAGTCCACAACATAGGATTCCAACATGGTGTCGAAGCGGATCCCTCGCAACGTAATGCTGTGATTGGCCAATACACTCATATCGTATTTCAGATTCTGTCCGAGCTTTGCTACAGCAGAATCTTCCAGCAACGGCTTCAGTTTTGCCAAAACGTCATCGCGATTAAGTTGCTCAGGGGCGCCCAAATAGTCATGAGCAAGCGGTACGTAGGCTGCCTCATGGGGTGATACCGAAAAAGATACGCCCACTATCCTTGCCTGCATGTAATCTAAACTGGTGGTTTCGGTATCAAAGGCAAAGAAATCGGCTTGTTTCAATTTTTCCAACCACCGCTCCAACTCTGCCTCAGTGAGGATCGTTTGGTAGTCTTTTTCTACCTGCTCAGGGACAACTGAAACCGGCACCTTACTACCCGCCTCCAACAACTCCTCCGTCCAAGCTTTAAGTTCCAGTTTGCGAAACCAGCTAAGGAGTCTGTTGTTGTCCGGCTCGCCGTTAACGAGACTATCCGCTCCCTGAGCAAGCGCCACATCGGTTTTAATCGTCGCAAGTAAGTAGGAAAAATCTGCCTGTTCTCGATATTCTGCGAGTTTTTCAGGCATTTTTTTTGCGCCCCGAAACCCTAAGTCTCGCACCTTTTCTAAATCGGAATAAAGGGGCTCAAGTCCACCGATACCTTGCAGCATAGCCAGAGCCGTTTTCTCTCCCACCCCCGGAACACCGGGGATGTTGTCTGACTTGTCACCAATTAATGCTAGGTAGTCGATAATCAGTTCTGGTGGCACACCAAATTTATCAATCACGCCCTGTCGGTCCAGAATGGTCTCCGTCATGGTGTTGACTAGGCTGACATGCTCGCCAACCAACTGAGCCATGTCCTTATCTCCCGTAGATATCACCACATCTCGCTGTTTGGCGGCAGACTCCAGCGCCAAAGTGCCAATAACGTCATCGGCCTCTACACCGTCCACCATCAATAGGGGCAAACCCATGGCTCGGATTATTTCGTGAATAGGTTCTATTTGCTGACGTAATTCATCTGGCATCGGTGGCCGGTGGGACTTGTACTCAGCGTACAACTCGTCACGAAAGGTCTTACCTTTGGCATCAAACACCACGACTACAGGGCTATTCGGGTAGTCTTTTACCATTCTGCGCATCATCGCTATAACACCCTTTACAGCACCGGTAGGTAAACCCGTGGAGGTGGTAAGTGGCGGCAGCGCATGAAAGGCCCGATATAGATAAGAGGACCCATCTACCAATACCAGCGGTGTATTATTTGTCATCTATAGCAGCCTAAAAAGAACAGATTTTGAGGGGGCCAAGCATAGCGCAATTTGTTTCATTTGAGCCAACAAGGAGGTACTCTTTACTCAGAAATACTGATGGTGAATCAAGCATGGTCTCTTTTCAAACAACGGATATAAACAACCTGCAGACATTTTTAAGTCAGTACGCGCTAGGCGATGCCGACCGCATTGACACCACCTACACTGCTCGCACTCACCACACCTGTCGGTTTCAATTAATTAGTCCTGGATCAACAACGCCTAGTCTCTTTTTGCTTGTTGCCGTAGAACCCGCTGCCGAAGAGCGCTTACTATTTTGTTCATCCCTCATTGAGTATATTCATAGTCAAGGGCTGCCCGTCACACCGTGCCTACACAACAAGAAAAATTCCTATATATCCCTATTTGGTGACTCTCCGGCGCTTCTTTTTAAACTTCCCGACGGCCAACCACCAAGTCCTAGAAAAATTACCAGTTGTCAGGAGATTGGTGCTTTTTTGGGGAAGATGCATGCTAAATCTGCTTATTTTTCAACAACCTACGGAAACCCTCGTAGCCTAGTATGGCTTAATTTGGCGGCAGAAGAATTGCTACCCCAACTTTCAACTGGTGATGCTGCGCTTTTAAGTGAGCAGCTCGCCCGCTTCAAACATACTATTGAAAGAGATCCTGATTTACCTAGTGGACCTTTGATTGGCAGCCTTTTTAAAGACCAGCTGTTCTTCAAGGAAGATTCCTTACAGGCAGTCACGGGGTTTTATTTTTGCTGTACCGACTGGTTACTTTTAGATGTGGCCCAAGCAGTTAACGAGTGGTGCTGTGATGAACAGGGTGAACTCGACCAACAGCTCACCAAAGCGCTACTTTGTGCCTACCACGCGGAGAGGCCTTTTACTCCCTGTGAAAACCAATACTGGCAGGATATGCTTTGCTTTTCGGCCACACGTTTTTGGGTATCTCGTCTGTTAACATCATTAATAACAGACCAAGTAGATTCTCCTTCAGTGAAACATGCCCCTGAGGAATATAAACAAAAATTACGCCGACGAATTACAGGCTACTGCCCTCTACCCAGCTAACCTTTACTTCCTCTCTAGGCATTCCGTAAACGTTTCTGTAAATCGACTAAAAAACTGCAGATAGCTGTCCTTCGTTAAGGCCACGTCTCTTCCCATCAAGTCTAGCTCTGCCCGATTAGCGTCTAGCTGTGTGGCCAACTGCATGGATGACTTATTATTTAACTGTGGCTCACTGAAGATACAAGTTACCTTGTCACCCATTGCGATTATCTCACCATAATGCCTGGCACCCTGAGCAACCCCACCGGCCAACTGTATTGTAGCCAGTTGGTTTAACCCGTAATAATCAACAAAGTGCCCATACCCATCATGGCTCACCACAAACCCATTTTCTTTTACCAGCCCAAGGCGTTCTTTGTTAATTGAATCTATCTCATTAATTTTTCTAATGAATTCATAGGTATTTTTCTCAAAAAGCCGACCTTTTTCTGGGTATTTCTCTATCAATGTCGCTGCAATCGCCTCTACTGCAACTAAACTATTTCTTGGGTTGAGCCAGAGATGAGGATCTCTGGTATGTGCCTTATGCCCACCCTCATGCTCATCCCCATTGATTGACTCCTCTGGCCACTGAAGAGAAGCCAAACCAGTTAACTGTAGCTGCTTATCTACGGGTACTGACGTTAGCGATTTTACCAATACACCCTCTAGCTCAGGCCCCACCCAAACAACCAAGTCGGCATTTCTGACTTTTCTGATATCCGAAAACTTCAAGGTATAGTCGTGGGGAGATATATTTGCTCCAAGCAATACATCGACAGCAAGCTGATCACCAACGACGGCCTTTATCAGCATGGCAACGGGTTTGATCGATGCCAGTACAGCAGGCTGTGATGATGCCGACGCTGGTAACGTGACCAAGACCATCGCCATAAAAAATGCACTACATAATTTATACACTATTAACCAACCTTTAAACATTACGCTATATTATAATATTTATTAAAACCGCAACTTAAACTTCAAACACACTATTTTGCAACTATATACCAAATAGTAAGATTGAAGCCCTAATTTTTTACCAACAAAACCAGTAACACTGGCCAAGCAACGCCAATATTCTTGCGAACCACCACCATTGCTATAGAATAACATTATATTTTGCACGAGGCCGCTTACATGCTGACAAACTCCCGTCTCGCCTATCATTCTCATGACCACAAACGCTGTATTCATGCTGCATTAACTCGAGCAAAGACACTCTGCGATGCCGGTCACGTGCGCTTCACACCTATACGCGAAGCCGTACTAAGAACTATTTGGGCCAGCCACCGCCCACTTGGGGCTTATGATATTGTAGATCACATGGCGTTGGACGCAGCCTCAGGGAAACGTATTCTGGCACCGACTGTTTATCGCTCCATTGAGTTTCTACTGGAACAAGGGCTGATTCACCGCATTGCCACACTCAATGCCTATATTGGCTGCCCCTTTCCCGGCAATCATCACAGCGATTTTTTTCTGATCTGCCGTGAATGTGGTTCGGCTGCCGAGTGCAGCGCCGACCCATTAAATATAGCCATTGAACAAACTGCAAAGAGGGCACACTTCAAAGTGGAATCCCAAATGATAGAGATAGCGGGTCTTTGCCCTGAGTGCCAACCAGACAATCAACAAGGTTGCGAACAATGAGCAGGGCGCTGGTTGAACTACAGGGTATCAGTAAGCGGTTCAATGACGTAACCGTCCTCTCCGGTGTCGATCTTCGCCTAGAGCCTGAACAAATTCTTACCCTGATTGGCCCCAATGGAGCAGGCAAAACCACCTTGGTCAAAATTGTACTCGGGCTTCTAAAAGCTGATGAGGGCCAAGTGTCCCGCCACCCGGAACTTCGAATCGGCTATATGCCACAGAAACTCCATATTGATCCCACATTGCCAGTAACGCTAGGAAGGTTTTTGAAACTTGCCGAACCCGATTTGGCTTTGTGTCGTAACGCGTTAAAAGAGGTGGGTATAGAAAAAATGATGAGCCTCCCCCTGCAATCCCTCTCAGGTGGAGAGATGCAGCGGGCACTCCTAGCTCGCGCAATTTTACGTAAGCCCAATATTCTGGTCTTGGATGAACCCGTGCAGGGTGTTGATGTAGCGGGGCAGGAGGCTCTTTATCGGCTTATTGGTCAACTCCGTGACCGGCTTCACTGTGGCGTGCTAATGGTGTCTCACGACTTACACCTAGTGATGTCCGCTACTGACGAAGTCGTTTGTCTAAATCAACATATTTGTTGTCACGGACATCCCGACCAAGTCAGCAACAACCCCGCTTTTCTTGAGCTTTTTGGTTCAAAAACCGCACCCTACACTCACAACCATGATCATCATCACGATTTACATGGCGAAGTGATTGGCGATGAGCCAAAAACCCCTCTTTCAAACGGGTGCCAACATGATTGATGTACTTCTCTATGCTGCACTTGCCGGACTGGGTGTCGCTGCTGTCACAGGTCCCTTGGGTGCTTTTATTGTCTGGCGACGTATGGCTTATTTCGGCGACACGCTGGCTCACTCCTCATTGCTGGGTGTTGCTCTCGCATTGTTTCTTTCAATCAGCCCAACCCTTTCTGTCATTGCCATATGCCTGGTACTAGCACTAATTCTCGTCGTTCTACAGCAGCAACAAACGTTAGCATCAGACACCTTACTTGGCATTCTCTCTCACACCTCGTTGGCCGTCGGCTTAGTTGCCATGGCGCTGATGCCTGAGGTCAAAGTTGATTTGCTGAGCTTATTATTTGGTGATTTGCTCACTGTCAATATCAATGATGTACTCACGATTTATGCCATCAGTGCCGTCACTATTCTGCTATTGCTCAAGCTATGGAAGCCCCTGCTAGCGATGACTATTCACGAAGAATTGGCAAAAGTGGAGGGCATTCCCGTCACGGCCGTCCGCACTGCATTTATGCTAATGATAGCTTTAGAAATAGCCATTGCCATGAAGGTAGTCGGGGTCCTCTTAATTACCGCCCTGCTGGTGATTCCTGCCGCTACCGCACGCCGCTTTTCACAGACGCCTGAGCAGATGGCTATTTTTGCTAGCCTTATCGGTTGTCTTGCGGTGATTTTAGGCCTCGGCGCATCTTGGTTTATCGACACACCGGCAGGACCATCCATTGTCTTAAGTGCAGGCCTGTTATTTTTGATGTCATTGAGCAAAAAGAACTAGAGGAAGAACGGGGCAGGGTGCTCAGAATATAAACTCAGCAAACAAGTCGTCTGCCAAAAAATTACTGAGTAAATGTTGCCCTAATTGATTGCCAAGCCAACCGCATATTTTTCTCTTCAAATGGCGGTTTGAAAAACCCGTGGTAGTGACCGTAAGGATTAATAAGAACCATATTGGCCCCGTGATCAATTGTATAATCACCGTTCTCTAGCTCAACCTTACTAAAAGCCACGTTGAGCTCTGCTGCCAATTTCATTAATACATACTGATTACCCGTCGCACCGACAAAATCAGAATTGAAATAGGGGACATATTGGGAGAGCTTCTCCGCGGTATCACGCTCCGGATCCAGTGATACCAGTACAATTTGTAATTGCTCCCTCTCCTCAGACTCCAACCCTTCATACATTTTTGCCGCTGCAGCCATCGTCGTGGGGCAAATATCCGGGCAATGGGTAAAACCAAAAAACAACAAGCTCCATTTGCCAACAAGCTCTGCTGAACCAAAGGGCTGACCTCGGTGATCCGTTAATTCAAACTCACTGAATTTTCGAGGTGTTTGAAGTAGTACGGCACCATTTTCTCGCAGCTCATGAACATTAAGAATGCGAGGCTGATTAATTTTGTGGATAAACCCGGCCAACACAAGGGTAACAAATACACAGATGCTCACTATTGTGAGGCGAATACTTCGCTTGCTACTCTGATTATCTACCATGCTCATCTCCTTTTTTCTTGGTTAACTCATCAGCAGGAAGTACCGCTCTTGGGTGATCTCATACAAACGAGGGCACAGTAATCAGATAATGATCCAGCAACATAATCACAAACAGGGCCATTAAATAAATGATGGAGTATTTAAATGTATCCATACCGGCGTCTGGATTTTTACCGATCATCATCACAATAGCCCAATACAGAAACCCAGCGCCCAGTATCAATGCACCGAGCAGGTATAACCAACCGCTCATCCCGACGACAAATGGGAGCACTGTGACAATAATCATGATCAGGGTATATAACAGGATGTGTAGTTTTGTGTATTTTTCCCCGTGGGTTACCGGCAACATGGGAATTTCTGCCTTGGCATATTCTTCCTTGCGATGGACGGCAAGCGCCCAAAAATGAGGCGGTGTCCAAGCAAAAATAATCAACACCAACAGAAGTGCATGGCCATGAACCTCTCCGGTAACGGCAGTCCAACCCAACAGTGGGGGAACAGCACCCGCCAAGCCCCCAATAACAATGTTTTGAGGTGTAGCACGCTTTAGGTACAACGTGTAGATCACCGCATAGCCAACCAATGAGGCCAGCGTCAACCAAGCGGTGAGTGCATTGATAAAGACCAATAAAATAGCCATACCAAACACACCCAGTACTGCAGCAAAAAGCATCGCCTGGAGAGGTTGGAGTCGACCTGTAGCAACAGGACGGTTAAAGGTTCTTGCCATCTTGGTATCAATTTGGCGATCCACCACGTGATTGACTACTGCGGCCGCGCCAGCACAGAAAGCAATGCCAAGGTTACCTAAAACTAGCACATCCAGTGGCACCATACCCGGTACGGCAAGGAACATACCGATCACTGTGGTCAGAATCATCAAAGCGACCACCTTGGGCTTGGTCAGCTCCAGGTAATCACGCCAACCGGCTTTTTCTATCTCGAACTCTGCCTCTTTCATTACTTCAGAACTCCGGTCTCTGATATTCCAGTTTAGCAGTCCACACCTTGGTGGCGAGCGTCACTAGTGTCAACAGTAATACTACGCTTACCGTAGTGTGAGTAATCGCTATGATCAGTGGCGACATCAGCGCGACATTACTGATAGCAAGAGCCAACTGCATAAACAGCACCACAAAAACAATTATGGCCATGCGACGTACACGTCGATCCTTTATGATCAACAGCAGCCCGCATAAGCCTAACAAATAAACACTGGTCAACAAGGCCCCCAACCGATGAATTACGTGGATGGCCACCCGCGCATCACTTTCCAACAGACCGCCTAAGTAGTTGGGGCCAATACTCTGGAACAAATTAAATCCTTTTTTGAGGTCCATTTCTGGCCACCATTGTCCCTGACAGGTAGGAAAATCCGGGCAGGCAAATGCGGCATAATTTGAACTCGTCCATGCACCCAGCAGCATTTGCACTCCAGTAATAACAATGGCAATAATAACCCAAGGTTTGACCTGCGTAAGTTTGCCCATTACCTTGGCTGATATTTTCCAGCACTGATCATCAAGGCGCAGTGTTAATAACCATAACAGTGAAAATGTGACCACCCCTCCCAGCATATGTAGGGTTACAATCTGGGGCCACAACTTCAACGTCACTGTCCACATACCAAACAGTATCTGCCAAGCCACCAGAAATAGAATGAAGGTTGGCAGGCGAAAAGGGGCATTCTCATTATCCCGTTGACGCCAGGAGATCACTGCCAGACTGACAATTATTAGCCCAAGTACACCCGCTAAAAACCGGTGTATCATTTCAAGGCCAGCTTTATCAACCTCTACAGAGCTATCGGGATAAAGCATCTCAGCTTGAGAAATTTCATTAGCACTATTAACCCAGAATACCTTGCCGTAACAGCCGGGCCAGTCAGGACAACCAAGACCAGCATCAACTAGTCGAGTAAACGTACCAAGTAGAATCACTAGTGTCGCCAGAATAGTCGCCACCAATGCCAATTTAAAACCTGGTTTTTGATACTTCAGTGTATTAAAAACCGACATTCTTCCTATATTCTCTTTCTTGCTGCCAGCGGACCTAACTATGCCAGTCCTGCAGTTTTAGCTCAGTTATTATTGTGCCTCGACTCAGCACACCCATAGACATCAACTATTGGGGGGAATATTTCATTAAATGTTCAATGTCTTCTATCATTTCAGACCCATCATTTTCCAGGGTGTATGACATCATCACCAGGCCCTGCTGATCTACTAAATAGGCACGCATTGTACCTGTTTCTTCACTAGTGTTAAGCGAGAATGGTGCGTTAGTACTGTTCAATAATGATTTAAGCTCTTGAGCGCTGCCACTATAAGTATGAAGAAATGGGTGATTTTTCTTAAGATAACCGACCGTCTCTTCTGAAATCTTCTCATCAAGCGCGATATACAGCCGTTCAAATCGGCGGCTATATTTACCCAAGCTAATATGTACCTGGCGGGTAAGATAGATCATTTCCCGGCACTGTGCGATACAGTTACCGCCACCAGCAATCAGTAGCCGCCACTTAGTTTTTTGTTCAGACAGCTTCCAGGGGGTTCCCTCAGCATCGACCAACGTAAGACTTTCCATCGATACTGGTGGCAGCACAAATTCTCCGTGGTTAGTGGTACCTAAGCTCGATAATAGGCTATTGCGCTGTTCCTCTGTACTCGGGAAAAGTAAAAAACCAGCAATAATCACCCCACTAAGTATTGCAATCATTAGCCATACTTGCCAATGCCCACGTTTTGTCACTTGTTCTGTCATGGATTTTCTTCCCCGATTTTTTACTTAACCAGTATTTTACCGATTATCAATTTTTACTATTTACCATCCGCCTTGCCTTGATCACTCCGCCTAAGTTGGAGTTTGCAAACAGGGTTAGGAGCAGGAGCACTACTGCCAATGTCGCCCACTGGAGGGCATAGCCGGTGTGTTTTCTAGGTTGTACGCTGACTAATGCCCAACCGGTCTCAAGTGCACCTTGAGCATCGGCATCTAGCCTGAGACTGTAGCTAAAAAGTTCCAAATTGAGCTTTTTAGCTACAGTCTCAGGGGCCGCATTCTGAATAATTTTCGCTCCAACCTCAACCGGCCAGATATCCTCACCCAACATTAGCTGTTTACCTGGCGAGCGATAGAGATAGCCCGTCAATGTAACCTCACCATCAACCACATCAACTTTTGGCAAAATCGTGCGATCTGTATTACCCATAATCCAGCCACGATTAACCAATATCCACTGACCAGTACTTGTCAGAAATGGACTGATCACTTCATAGCCAGGGCGCCCACGACGCACTCGGTTATCCAGTAATAGGGGAGAGCGGTTATCGTATGCCCCCGCCACCCTTACTCGCAGGTACTCGCTGCCAGCCTGATCAGGCGCTGCTTCTAAACCAACTGGCTGAGCAACACCACGCTGGTGATAGGTTTCAAGTAACTGCTGTTTTTCTTCCGCCCGCTCCAGTTGCCATAGCGCCAAGCTGAGGGTGATGGGTAAAAAAATTGCTGTAAACACTAATACTTTCCAGTTCAATTGCCACTGAAAAGAAACGCCTGCTTGATGCTGTGTCAGCTTTGACATCTGTGGTTAAATCACTCTCTTTCAACCGGGAAATTAAAACCCATGCTACTTAAAGTTATCATCGTCTTACTTTTTATCGCCGTATTAATCAGTCTCAGCAGTGCCCTGGTGTTCCTGATGAAGGATGTTGGAAATTCCAGGAAACGTATACTGTATGCGCTGGGAGTCCGTATTGTTCTAGCTGTAGCTTTGGTAGGAACTATTACTTGGGGTATCTACTCCGGTCAACTCACCAGCCAAGCTCCCTGGGACAAACAACTTCATCCGGAACGTGTTGCTGCTCCGTCTTTGAATGAGCAACCTATAAGAGAGTAAGAACTATCGGGGCTCTCTAACAACGACCTTTACTTATTCGCAACAAAAACGGCCAGGAATTTCCTGGCCGTTTTATTTTATCAGCTTCTAGGCTGGTGGAACTAAATAGGCTAGCGCCACTTAGGCTAAGATATAAACAAAGATAAACAGGCCGACCCAAACAACATCAACAAAGTGCCAATACCAAGAAGCAGCTTCAAAACCAAACTGATCCTCCGCATTGAAGTGGCCTTTCAGTCCACGTAGGAACTGAATCAACAGCATGATGGTACCCATGGTCACGTGAGCACCGTGGAAGCCCGTCAGCATGAAGAAGGTCGTTCCATAAATACCTGTCTCCAGAGTCAGACCCATATGTTGGTAGGCATGCATATATTCCACAACCTGCAACACCAAGAAGATAGCACCCAGCGCTACAGTGATACCCAACCATAGATTGAACTTACCGCGGTTGTTGTTCTTAATCGCTGTGTGTGCGATATGAACTGTCACACTGGAACTCATTAGAATAATGGTATTCCACAATGGCAACCAACTAAACAGCTTACCCCAACCGGGGAAGCTCATATTTTCGGCTGGCCCTACAAACTGAGCAGCTTCACCATTCGCCACCATATCTGGCGTTGTCATCAACGGCCAAGCCGCTTCAAAACCGTCCCACAACAAGGTATTGGTTTCATTACCCAGCCAAGGCAAAGCTAAGTTACGAACGTAATACAATGAGCCAAAGAAAACTGCGAAAAACATAACCTCGGAAAAGATAAACCAGCCCATCCCCCAAACATAGGAGCGCTTAAGCTGATCACTATTCATACCCGCCATATTTTCCTTTATCACCAGGCTAAACCAAGTATAAAGGGTGAATGCCAGTATTAGTGCACCAGCCAGGAAGAACATTGCATTGCCACCTTGCACCCAAGAACCGGCACCATAGGCAATAAAGCCTAAACCGGTAGCAGCCATGATCGGCAACCGGCTTTGCTCTGGAACGTAGTAATTGCTCTCAGTTGACATTATTTTTCTCCGTTTACGCTGTACTTTACTGTACAGCTCTTGTCATCAATTAAGTTGTGCAAGCGACTCGTTTACACGGTCAGTCACATCAAATAATGTGTAGGACAACGTTATCGTCTTGACTGCCGTTGGCAGATCGCGATCCACGATAAATACCAGTGGTAAATCTGCTTCCGCACCCGCTTCGAGCGGTTGCTGGTTGAAGCAGAAACATTCCGTTTTGTGAAAATACTCTGCCGCATTAAATGGCGTCACATTTGGAATTGCCTGAGCCACCATATCCCGGCTTGTGCGATTCTTGGCAAAAAATGCTGCCTCTGTCGGTTCGCCCGGGTGTACCGTGACCTCAAACACCTTAGGGGTAAACTCCCAAGGCATGGCGCCATTATTGGTTGCAACAAACTGCACTTTCACCGTACGGGACATATCTACACCAGACTCTGATACCTGGTAAGGTCCGCCGGTTTTGCCACCGATACCCGTGATGTCGCAAAATACGTCATACAGTGGCGGCATCAAAAATATTGCAAACAAGAACATGCCGGCCGCCCCTGCGAGCAGTTTTACCAAAGTCTTTCTGACTGGATTGGTCGGCATCTTCTCTGTCCTTTTACCTGTTACTTCACTTCCGGAGGAGTGGAGAAGGTGTGGTAGGGCACTGGAGTAGGGAGTGTCCACTCAAGACCTTCAGCACCCTCCCAAACCTTGGGATCTCTCACTGGCTTACCTGATTTGATCGCCTGGATCACGATATACAGGAATAACAGTTGTGAGGCTCCATAGGTAAAGGCTCCGATACTGGAGACCATATTCCAGTCCGAAAACTGCAATGCATAATCGGCATAACGACGCGGCATTCCTGCCAGCCCTAAAAAGTGCTGAGGGAAGAACGTGACGTTGAAACCTATAAAGGATACCCAGAACTGAACCTTGGCCATGCTCTCGTTGTACATATTTCCGCACCATTTAGGCAGCCAGTAATAGACTGCAGCAGTTCCAGAGAATACGGCACCTGCCACCATTACATAGTGGAAGTGGGCAACAACGAAATAGCTATCATGGTATTGAACATCAGCCGGAGCGATTGCCACCATGACGCCTGTTAAGCCGCCAATGGTGAACAAGATGACAAAAGCAATGGCAAACAACATTGGCGTTTCAAAGGTCAAGGAACCACGGAACATGGTGGAAATCCAGTTAAAGACCTTCGCTGCCGTTGGTACCGCAATCAACATCGTTGCGTACATAAAGTACAGCTCACCACCGATTGGCATACCCACCAGAAACATGTGGTGAGCCCACACAATGAAAGACAAGAATGCAATTGATGCCGTGGCATACACCATAGAGCTATAACCAAACAATGGTTTACGGCTAAAGGTTGGAATGATGTGAGAGATCACACCAAATGCCGGCAAGATAATGATGTAAACCTCTGGGTGACCGAAGAACCAGAACACATGCTGGAACAATACGGGATCACCACCACCGGCCGCATTAAAGAAGCTGGTGCCAAAGTTGATATCCATCAACATCATGGTAACCGCGCCTGCCAGTACCGGCATCACCGCAATCAACAAGAAAGCCGTAATTAACCAGGTCCAAACAAACATTGGCATTTTCATCAACGTCATACCCGGCGCACGCATGTTCAATATGGTGGCAATAATGTTGATGGAACCCATGATCGATGATGCGCCCATAATATGCATAGCAAAGATAAAGTAGTTCACAGTGTCTGGGGCGTAAGTGGTAGAAAGCGGAGCGTAGAATGTCCAACCAAAGTTAGGTGCGCCACCTTCCATAAACAGCGTGGATGCCAGCAGCGTAAACGCAAACGGCAGAATCCAAAAGCTGAGATTGTTCATGCGAGGTAAAGCCATATCTGGCGCACCGATCATCATCGGTATCATCCAGTTAGCCAAGCCAACAAACGCCGGCATGATGGCACCAAATACCATCACCAGACCATGCATGGTCGTCATTTGGTTAAAGAACTCAGGTTTGATGATTTGCATACCGGGCTCGAATAACTCGGCACGGATAACCATTGCAAAAAATCCACCCAATAAGAACATCGCAAAGCTAAACCAGAGGTAAAGCGTACCGATGTCCTTGTGGTTAGTGGTAAACAGCCAGCGGCCAATACCTTTAGCGGGACCGTGTGCCATGACTTAATCCTCCCTTATTGGCCTTGTTTGAATTTGAGAACATCGATGGGTTGAACCACATCGCCAGTATCATTACCCCAGGCATTACGCTCATAGGTAATGATGGCAGCCAAATCAACTTCTGAAAGCTGGCCGCCAAAGGCCTGCATTGCTGAGCCAGCCACACCATTAACAACCACATCTAGGTGTTTGTTAATGGTGTCGCCAGTGGTAACAGTACTTCCTATCATACTAGGAAAGACGCCAGGAATACCTTCGCCGTTTACCATATGACAACCAGAACATGAACGGTTGTAGGCTTCTTCGCCCTGAGCCATCAGCTCATCCTTGGTAAACGTCTTTTTAGTCAGCTCACGAATGGCAGCCACTTCAGTTTTCTTCTCTGCCAGCCAGCTGTTGTATGCTTCTTTTTCAAGAACGTTGACCACAATCGGCATAAAAGGGTGGCCCTTTCCGCACAACTCTGCACATTCACCACGGTAAACGCCAGGCTCATTAACGTAGGCCCAAGTCTCATTAACATAACCGGGTATAGCGTCTCTCTTCACACCAAAATCAGGAACCCACCAAGAGTGGATCACATCTTTAGCCGTAATCAAAAAACGAACTTTAGTCTTAACCGGGAGAACTAACGGCTCAGAAACTTCCTGAAGATAGTATTGACCTTTAGGGGCAGTGTTATAAATCTCAGATTCCGGTGTAGCCAGCTCACTCACGTACGCTACGTCTTCACCGAGATACTCGTATTGCCACTTCCACTGATAACCAGTGACTTTAATGTCAATCTCAGCTTCTGATGTGTCGTAGACATCCAACAGGGTGCTAGTAGCTGGAATCGCCATCACTATCAGTATCAATGCTGGAATGACTGTCCAGACAACTTCAGCGGTTGTATTTTCATGGAAGTTTGCGGCAACTGCGCCGCGAGATTTGCGGTGTGCATACATGCTATAAAACATGACACCAAATACGACAACACCGATAACCACACAAATCCAGAAAACAATCATGTGAATATCGTAAATTGCGTTGCTTACTGGGGTTACCCCCCTGGGCATATTAACGGCCCAACGCTGAGCTTCTTCTGCTAACACTTTTCCCGAAAGGGCCAGTGACATAACAGGGGCAAGCACAAGCGCGAAAAGCATAGTTGCTCTTCTTGACATCGCCCTATCTCCAAATAAGTTATTGTTTATAGTTATTAATCCCCTGAAAAACGACCGCAACACACGGGCCTCGCAGGGGACATCGTTCCAGTATACCAGACTTTCGTCGCACCCCTCTACACCAGCCATCAACCTTTCTGTCACAATATGGCCTTAATTCGACCTTACACAGCGTGTAAATGTCATGGATCAAGTACCCCGCCAAAAAGTCCTAGCCATCGCCCTGCCCATGACAATGGCCAGCATGAGCACACCCTTACTAGGCCTAGTAGATACCGCCATTTTGGGACATCTGGAGGTGGCTCATTACCTTGCTGCGGTGGCTGCTGGCAGCAGTGTTTTGACCATGCTGTTTTGGCTATTTGGTTTTTTACGCATGGGCAGCACTGGACTCACGGCTCGCGCCTGGGGTACCGGCGACCACAACCGCTGTCTGGAATTACTTGCTCAATCGCTGGTGCTCGCTGTGCTGCTGGGCATTGTTTTAGTGTTATTTCAGCAGCCATTACTAACGACCGCCCTTGATTTAATTAAGCCTTCTAATGAAGTGCGCTTACTGGCTTTTGAATACTGCCAAATCCGTATCTTTGCCGCACCCGCCACGTTCGGCACCCTCTGCGCGATGGGATGGCTGCTGGGACTCCAGCGCGCCAAAGCCACCTTGCTGCTAGTGCTCTTTACTAATCTGGCTAATATCTGTTTAGATTTTCTGTTTATTCTCGGCTTGAACATGAACAGTGAAGGTGCGGCATGGGCTTCTTTTACCGCAGAATTACTTGGTTTTTTACTGGCACTGGTCTTGGTTGCCATGCAATTGTCGGAAATGCATGGCTCTATAAACAAGCGTCATTTACGTCAGTGGTCCCGCTACAGAGAATTGCTCAGGGTCAACCGTCACCTCTTTATCCGGACGGCTTGCCTAGTGTTCACCATGACTTTTTTTACTGCTCAGGGTGCTCGACAAGGCGATGACATCCTAGCCGCCAATGCCATTTTGATGCAATTACTACTACTAGTGTCCTACACTCAAGACGGATTTGCCCACGCCGCAGAATCACTTACTGGCCATGCAGTCGGCACAAACGATCTCGACAACTTTTACCATATCTGCAAGGAAGTTACTTTGTGGGGCTTGGGGATTTCCTGTGCGGCTACCGCAGCCTACCTGCTTTTTCCCAGCGCTATTATTACCATTTTCACTGATTTGCCCGAAGTCATCACAGCAACCCAGCATTATTGGCCTTGGCTCACAACCTTGCCATTAGCAGGAGTGCTCTGCTTTACGGCTGATGGTATTTTTATCGGCGCCGGCAAAACGCGTGCGATGCAGAACACTATGCTGTTAGCCACCTTTGGTCTGTTCATGCCTCTCTGGTTTTTCTCACGACCCATGGGTAATCATGGACTGTGGCTCGCCTACTTCAGTTTTCTTACTATCCGCAGTCTGCTCATGAGCGGCATGTTTATTCATTACACCCGCCAATCTTTTTGGTTGTCGAGCAAAGCCTAACAAGCAAAAACACTAGCCCCTTATGCAAAGATGTTCTTTGCCTTTTCGCTGTCCTCAACTAGTTTTGATACATGGATACTGTCAACATACGCCAAGCCATCGCAACAGCTAAAGCTCACGAACACACCTCTGGTCAGCTGGCCCACCTACTGAAAACTAGGACCAACAGCCTTCATCATTCGATTCAGCTTCCCCCGCAAAATATCGTGCCAGCACTACTTAACTTTATCATCCACTACATCGACCAGGTTCCCGAGTTCATTGATGCTGTGGACGCCATCGCCAATGAATGTGACCTTACAGATTACACAGAGCCAGTGATGTCTATCGCTAAGGAGTTTTTTATCCGGCCACCACACCTGACTGATGGGCACGAAGGTTTAAATGCGCTAATGGATGAATCATACCTGGCTCACCGACTGATTGAAGAGGTCAATGATCGGTTCATGTCATGCTACAACACCCCGTTGGTACCCATAGATATGACACGCTCAAACTTGATTATTCATCACCTCATAGGCGAACCCTTTGCCAACAGGCTGGATCAGGCCGTGCGCTTGATTACGGACAACTTACAGAATTACGACTTGGTCTTTGTGCCGGATGCTTGTAAAAAAGACAGGAGCGCCCGCTGGGCAAGCGATCTACAGCGATGGCCCTGCCTAGTTGATAACCTCTCGATCAATTTACTTCTCAACGGACAAGCAGTCCGAATCATGATTCATTAATTTGGCTTTCTTGGATCAACTAATCTCACCGTTTTTGTCTCGGCCTGTTTTTCCTCCAAGGTAAGGTTAACTCTCGTTTCCAGCTCTTTGGGCACACTCTGCAGAAACATCTGCTCCTTAAACCCACAGCTCACACACTCACGAAAATCCTTGTCGTCTTCACTGAAGACCGTCAACTTGTCCATTTCACTGCACCTTGGGCAAACAGCACCAGCAATAAAACGTTTTTGGGCTTTAAACATAAATGATCTTCTAAATTAGAGAATGTTTACCATCTGCGTGTGAAGCAACAAAATCACTTGAGGCTTCTGGGGGTACGGCTATTATAACGTTAAGTATCACTGATTACGGAACAGTATCATGAGTGACAGCATTCGAACCCACAAAGGCATCACCCCAACATTGGGCAAAAGAGTTTATATCGACCCTGCGGCCACAGTGATTGGCGATGTCACTCTGGGTGACGATGTGTCCGTATGGCCCGGCGCCGTCATCCGGGGTGATATGCACAGTATTTCTGTAGGCAACCGTTCCAACATACAAGACAGAGCCGTACTGCACATAACCCACGCCAGTGACTTTAATCCCGGCGGCTGGCCCCTCAGCATTGGCGATGACGTTATCATCGGCCATGGTGCGATTCTACATGGCTGCACCTTAGGCAGCCGAATTCTAGTAGGCAATGGCGCCATTGTTAACGATGGGGTCGTTGTAGAGGATGAGGTAATTATCGGCGCAGGAACGGTAGTCCCCCCCGGAAAACGACTAGAAAGCGGCAACCTCTATGTAGGTAATCCATGCCGGCTATTACGTGCCGCTTCAGACGCTGAGCGAAAATTCTTTACCTACTCACCCCAAAACTACGTGAAGCTAAAAGACCAATATTTGGCCGAGCAGGCAGGTGACTGGCGCAATGACGCGGAATAGTTTGGAAAGCGCTATTGGCTCTCCAGCAAATCCTTGTAGCCGCCTTCATTGCTGGTATTAAAATATCCCATGCTCTCTAACTCCCACTGGGCAATACCTGCCCGGCGACCACTACCACAGTAGAGCTTGATCGCGGTTTTTTTATCTGCGGCAACTTCTGTGATTCGCTCTGCAATTTCTATATGAGGAATATTTACGGCCTGTGATAAATGCCCTGCTTGGTACTCAGCTGCTGATCGAACATCTATCCACAACGCTTCCTCAGCAAATAACTGCGGGCCAATTAATAGGGACAATCCAGCTACAACAACAAGCTTTCTAAACAATTTTTTCACGCTCTTTACCTTCACAAATTACAGTCTGGATCTAAGATCACTAATCACTGCTTTAGTTTCCGGCTGAATTCCTCGCCAAATATGAAAGGATTCTGCGGCTTGCTCCACCAACATACCCAAACCATCGGCAATACCACCGGCACCATGCTGTTTAGCCCATGCCATAAACACCGTTGGCTCCGCACCATACATCATGTCATAGCATTTCGCGTTCCCAACCAATAGCTCATCGGGAAGGGGGGGCAGGTCTCCTGACAAGCTAGCACTGGTTCCATTGATCACTAAATCAAACTGTTGCCCAGGCAACATATCAAAACCACAGCCCAGTAAATAGCCCATCTCCGCAAAACCTTTGGACAACTGCAACGCCTTGTCAATCGAGCGGTTCGCAATGACCACATGTTGTGGCAATAGCGCCAGAAGAGGCTCAAGAATCCCTCGCACAGCACCCCCTGCGCCCAGCACCAACACCTTCTTAGCCTTAATTTCCCAGCCAAGGTTCTCACACATATCACGGATCAGGCCTACACCGTCAGTAGTATCACCCAGCACCGTTCCATCTTCTTGTCTGGTGAGCGTATTCACCGCCCCCGCATGACGCGCTCGGGACGAAAGCCGGGCAGCGTAACCGTAAGCATCCTGCTTGAAGGGAACCGTGATATTCAACCCCTTGCCACCGGCGGCAAAAAAAGTGTCCGCTGCCTCAGTAAAACCGTCTAGCTCCACCAATTGCTTCTGATAGCTAACGTCTTCTCCCGTTTGTGCTGCAAATACTGCATGAATCTCAGGGGATTTACTGTGCTCTATGGGGTTGCCGAAAACGGCATAATTATCAGGCATGGGTTGATACCGTTGTGTATGGTTAATTCAGTCTGCTCATGGTGCGCTGCGCTTCATCTGTCACAACCACTCTCGAGGTTTAAGATATAACGCATATAACTCCGCTTCAGCACTATCCGGTTCTGGGCTCCAATCGTACTCCCAGCGCACCAGCGGCGGCAGTGACATTAGGATAGACTCTGTACGACCGCCAGTCTGCAAGCCAAACAGCGTACCTCGATCATAGACCAGATTAAACTCCACATAGCGACCCCGGCGATAAAGCTGAAATTGCCTTTCTCGCTCACCCCAGGGCCTGTCTTTACGGCGCTGGATAATCGGAAGGTAGGCATTCAGATAGCTATCGCCCACCGAGCGCATTAACCCAAAGCTCTGATCAAAACCAGGCTGATTATAATCATCAAAAAAAAGGCCGCCCACACCTCGGGGCTCATTGCGGTGCTTAAGAAAGAAATAGTCATCGCACCATTGTTTTAACCGCGGATACACGTCATCACCAAAAGGGTCACAGGCTGCTTTCGCCGTCTGGTGCCAGTGCTGACAATCCTCAAGATTGCCGTAATAGGGCGTCAGGTCATAACCACCGCCAAACCACCACACGGGCTCTTCGCCCGGTTTTTCTGCAATAAAAAATCGGACATTGGCATGAGAGGTTGGAACATACGGGTTTACTGGATGCATCACTAGAGATACGCCCATCGCCTCAAAGGAGCGCCCGGCTAATTCTGATCGAGCAGCCGTCGCAGAAGGAGGCAACTGCGTGCCATGCACATGGGAAAAATTGACGCCGCCTTTTTCGAATACGACGCCATCTGTAATCACCCTACTGCGACCACCGCCGCCTTCTTCTCTAATCCAGCTGTCTTCTATGAACGTTGCCTGCGCATCCTCTGCTTGTAGAGCATCACAAATGCGATCCTGTAAATCCAGCAAGTACGTTTTAACCGCAGCTTTATCTGTCATGCTTTAACACCTGTTAAATAGGCTTTGAGACCCGTACATCACCAAGAAGAGAAATAGAGAACAGGAAGTCTGATGCAATAATCCAGTATGAACAACTTCATTCCATCAGAGTTGACGTTGTTCTACCACTCCGCAGCAAGCTCTCTTTCGCTAAAAGCTAACTAGAACGGAGAACTTCCCCACTTTTCAGATTTTTGATCGGTGTTGGGTTTTTGATCTTTCCCAGTGTGCCCGGTACTAGATAGTCGAACTTTGTACGAAAGTACATGTTCACTTTTAATAAGCTTTTTGCCGGTGGCAACCCGTGTGGGTTTGCTGACGTTGATACTAGCGGCCCACCAAATGTCCGACATAAGGCGCTGGCCACTGGATGATCCGTCACTCGCAGTGCCAATGTATCACGCCCACCGGTTATCCACTCTGGTGCAACGCCATTATTGGGCACCAACCAAGTCTGTGGGCCAGGCCAGCTGGCTTCCAATTGATCACGGAATACCGGCGACAAGCCCACCAAAAATGGCTGCAGTTGGTGAATAGAGGCGGCTATGAGAATTAGGCCCATTCCACGATCGCGGCGTTTCATGGCCAATATTTTCTCAACTGCTGTTCTACAAAATGGGTCACAACCTAAACCCCAGACAGCTTCTGTGGGATAAGCCACGACACCGTTGCTATTCAAAACAGCAACGGCCTGGGTAATATAGAGTGAGTTATAGTGCAACATACTCATAACAGTTTATGCTCAACCGTTATTCAGCCTCTCTTGGAGAGCGGTGTCTTTTTCAAGAATGATACGGGCGTTATCCGCACGCTCATCAAGTAGCTTTTGATGTAATTCGGGATCGGATACACCCAGAATTTGCGTCGCCAGATAGGCCGCATTCTTAGCACCAGCCTTGCCGATTGCCACTGTAGCCACAGGAATACCGCCGGGCATTTGAACCGTAGATAGCAACGCATCGAGACCATCCAAAGAAGAGTTTATCGGTACGCCAATGACCGGCCTGAGAGTATTAGCAGCAACGGCGCCGGCCAGATGGGCCGCCATGCCTGCTGCACAAATAAACGCCGAACAGCCTCGAGTGTCAGCATCTCGCACATAGCTGTGCGTTGCCTCAGGCGTACGGTGGGCCGACAGCACCTTCACTTCGAAAGGTACCTCAAACTTCTTGAGAATCTCGAAACTCGCTTCCATGATTGGAAGATCAGAATCAGAACCCATCAGAATTGCGACAAATGGTTTCCCCATCATTTTAATACCCCCCAGAAAAACCGGTCACGCTACCTGAATAGTCCATATTTGGCAATTAGTGTTTGGCCATATTTACGTCGATCGCTGATATCGCCCGCCGCTGCTTTCAATTTCGCCTTCAAGCTCTAGTAGCATGAGCTGGCGGTTTAGCGCGGCAATGGGCAAGCCCGTCCGCTCTACCAGTGTATCAATGTCTACTGGATCAAACCCCATTGCATTGAGGAGCAGCCCATTTTTATCACTAATGGCCCCCTGATGACTAGATTCCATTTCCACATAGGCCAACATACCACCCAGTTGCTCTACGATATCCTGAGCTGACTCCACTAATGTCGCGCCTTGTTTCAGCAAGGAGTGCCCGCCCTTACTCAGGACATTATGTATAGAACCAGGAACAGCAAACACCTCTCGTCCCTGCTCCATAGCATATCGTGCTGTGATCAAGGAACCGCTTCTAAGGGCCGCCTCAATCACCATCGTGCCAAGACTGAGGCCGCTAATGACACGATTGCGCCGAGGGAAGTTGGCTGGCAACGGTGGCGTACCCGGGAGAAACTCGCTGACAATTACACCGCTACTATCAATGATCTGCTGATATAACTCACGATGTTGTCGTGGATAGATCACATCTAACCCGGTGCCAAGTACTGCCACCGTTTTTCCTGTTTTTAGTGCACCGGTGTGAGCCGCACCATCAATGCCAAGCGCCATGCCACTGGTAATAACAAAACCACTGCTAGCGAGTATTCTGGAAAATTCTGAGGCAATATTAAGGCCTGAGGCCGTTGCATTGCGGCTACCCACGATAGCCACTTGAGGCAAAGCAAGCAGCCCAACATCGCCCCGGACAAATAGCACCGTAGGTGGCGTTGCAATTTCTTTGAGTAAGGGTGGAAATAACGGGTCAACAATACTCAGGCAATGCACCTCGTTAGCATCACACCACCGCAGGGTCGCCTCCGCTTCAGCTTCGAGAGCCTCCCTCTCTCGCAACAAGCCCTTAAGGCTTAGCTTAGCTTTCTTTGATAACGCCTCGGGCCATTGATCTGAATTAGTCGAGAACACCGCATCCAGAGAGCCCATGGATTGGTAAAGTTTGGCTATATCCGCAGGTGATAAGCCTTTTTGAAGGTACAGCATCAATGCCGCGAGGGACTCCTTGTCCACGATATTACTCCCTGTTCTCCTTGGAAATGTCCATCCATAAAAAAGCCGACATTTGTCGGCGTTTTCAACCCCTATAGGTCAGGGGTTCTTTACAACATCATTAACGGCAAGAGGGCGATCAGCGCTGAGCACCAGACCGTAGCTCATTTTTTCAAAAGCCCGAAAAATCATCACCAAACCACCGCGCTCGTCGGGCAATGTAATTTTTTCCTTCGCCACTTTGTCTGTAACGGTTTCTCCTTGCTTGTAGACAGCCAGTACATTGCCAGGAGCAAGCCCTTCACGTGTACCTCGGTTAATGGCAACGACATCCAGGTGACCCACTTGGGAAATGCCGCCCTCTACCGCCATAATAACACCCGCCACAACATCCTTTGGGGCACTGGGGTAGAAGGTAGACTCTAAACGCAACTCTTCGTGGGGCAGGAGACGCTCTCCGACCCGAACTTCTTCCTCTGCTCTGGTTGCCAATAAGGTGCCGATATCATCATCTACTGTTTTCAGCTTTGCCGAACCCATATCCTGAGCCCGAATACCTAGCATTTCGTCCGTTTCGGGATCCACGTAGGGCTTGCCGATACGGTACAAACCATAGGCAGGCGTTTCATCAAACTGACCTCTAGCATAAAAAATATCACCAACCCCGGAAAGCAAGCGCTTTTCATGGCCAGCAACAACATAAGGCGAAGCATCAATTTCTTCCTGGGTCACCAAGCGGTTACGCGACAAGAAATTATCAATGATGTCTCGTGGTAGTGCAGGTATTGCATCCGCGTGAGGCAATACCTTAATGCCCGGTGAAAGCTTTACATCCCTCCCACGCTCCAGCATTAACCGTGGACGCCCATCGATATACACCAGCGAGATAACATCACCAGGATAAATTAGGTGTGGGTTGCGAATTTGCGGGTTCACATACCAGACTTCTGGCCAAAGCCAGGGGTCCCTCAAATAAAACTCAGAAATATCCCAGAGGGTGTCACCCTTTTTAACCGTGTATTTATCAGGAATATCGTCATTAAAGGGGGCTTCTGCCGCGATCGCGATGATGGCGAAGGTGCACGCGGCTACTATTCCCAAGAATGTTTTTTTCATTTTTCGGCCATCCTTTATGCTGTATCCCGATTGAGTGTATACTTCTCACCCCAAGGGGTTATTGTCTAAAACCTCGTCATAAGCCCTATGTTAGCAGTGGTTTACAACAGATTGCTAGAAACTCGTCACAAACAAATGCCAATACTAAATATACTTGAATTTCCCGATCCCCGCCTACGCACAGTAGCAAAACCTGTTACTAAAGTAGATGACCGTATTCGCGCTCTAGTGGATGACATGCTTGAAACCATGTACCACGCTCCAGGAATTGGGCTCGCAGCCTCCCAGGTGGATGTACACTTGCGCGTTGTGGTTATGGACTTATCGGAGGATGCGTCCGAGCCCATCGTCCTGATCAATCCTGAAATTGAAGTGCTGGATAGCGACACATGCCCCAATCAGGAAGGCTGTTTATCCGTTCCTGGTTTTTATGAAACCGTAGAGCGCGCAGCACATATTCGCCTCAACGCATTGGATAGAGAAGGAATACCCTTTGAACTAGAACCGGAAGATTTGATGGCAGTTTGTATCCAGCATGAAATTGACCACTTGGATGGAAAATTATTTGTAGACTACCTTTCCACTTTCAAACGAGATCGTATCAAGAAAAAACTAGAGAAACTCCACCGCCGCCAGGACGAACCTGCTTAAAAGGAATACCACATTGCGCATAGTATTTGCCGGTACCCCGGAATTCGCGGTTCATCATCTGCAAGCTTTGCTGGATGATGGTCGCCACGAGATCATTGCCGTTTACACCCAGCCAGATCGCCCGGCCGGACGCGGGAAAAAACTCACCCCGAGCCCAGTCAAAGCACTCGCACAAGCTCACGACTTGCCTGTCTATCAACCCGTTAGCCTGAAAGATACCGAACAACAAAAAATTCTTAGTGCTCTGAATGCCGATATTATGGTGGTTGTAGCCTATGGCCTACTATTACCGAAGGCTATTTTGGAAACCCCTCAACTAGGTTGTATCAATGTACATGCTTCGCTGTTGCCGCGTTGGCGTGGCGCTGCGCCTATACAACGATCAATCGAGGCTGGTGACAGCGAAACCGGCGTCACCATTATGCAAATGGATGTGGGGCTGGATACCGGAGATATGCTGCTTAAAGCTCGCTGCCCCATTACTGAGCAAGATACCGGCGGCACCCTTCACGACACGCTGGTATCGATTGGCCCTCCAGCACTGCTCAAAACACTCCTTGAACTGGAGGAAGGCACCGCCGTCGCCGAAAAACAAGATAATGATCTCAGCAACTACGCCCCTAAAATAAGCAAGGAAGAAGGCCTAGTCGACTGGAGCCAACCTGCAGAAACTATCGCTCGAAAAGTCCGCGCATTTAATCCATTCCCCGTGACCTATACCACCCTTGAAAGAGAAGAGGGAGGTGAAAATAAGGATGAACGCGTTCGTATTTGGCAGGCTAAGAGCGCTACCGGCTGCACGGCAATGAGTCCTGGCTCTATCTGTGAGACAAACAATGAAGGTATTCGAGTCAATACTGGCAAAGGTGGTCTATTAATTACTGAGCTTCAATTACCCGGGAAAAAGCGACTGCCCGTTGCAGAACTGCTCAAGTCGCGCGCTGAACTGTTCACCCCCGGCACAGTCCTTGGTCAACAAACCATGGGCCAGAAGGATATAGGCCAGTGAATGTTCGTGTTGCTGCCGCCCATATTATTGCTGCTATATTGCATGATGAGGGCTCCCTAAGCACACTGTTGCCACAGTATGCCTCCAAAGTGGATGAGCGAGATCGAGGCCTACTCCAACAGCTCTGTTATGGCACGCTGCGTTATTACCCACGCCTCACAGCCTATCTAAACTTACTGTTAGCCAAGCCGTTCAAATCCAAGGATCGTGACCTGGAGGCGATACTGGCTTGCTCCCTCTACCAACTATTAGAAACCCGCGTCCCCTCACACGCGGCCGTCAATGAAGCGGTTGCTGCGTGTAAGGCGCTCAAAAAATTGTGGGCAAAAGGACTGATTAACGCCGTTCTACGCCGCTTTCTTCGTGAACGAACTGCGCTCGACGTCACGCTGAAAGATAACCCCGAATTCAATACAGCGCACCCTAACTGGCTGCTGTCCGTTTGGCAGGAGGCTTGGCCCCAACATGTGGACAACATCATTCTGGCTAATAACACGCAACCGCCCATGACCCTGAGAGTAAACCGTCGTCATCTTAGCCGGGAAGCGTATCTCGAACGCCTCAGAGAATCGGGAATAGATGCCTCGGCTACACCCTTTAGCCATGACGGTATCACCCTCCAAAGCCCACAGGATGTATTAACATTACCAGGGTTTGCTGAGGGCGATCTCAGTGTGCAAGATGAAGCAGCTCAGCTCTCTGCTCAGTTATTGGATTTGGAACCGGGGCAGCACGTGCTAGATGCCTGCTGTGCACCTGGTGGCAAGACTTGCCATATTCTGGAGCTTCTCGATAATACGGGCGACGTGGTTGCTTTGGACATCTCACCAAAACGGTTAGAGCGGGTTGAAGAAAACCTTCAACGACTCGGTTTACAAGCACAACTTTTGGCCGCTGATGCCGCTGATACAAAAATCTGGTGGGACAACAAGTCCTTTGATCGTATTCTGCTAGACGCACCTTGTTCGGCTACCGGTGTTATCCGCCGCCATCCCGATGTGAAACTACTGCGTAAGCCCGCAGATATTGCTAAGCTAGCAAAATTACAACTAACGCTACTGCAGACGCTGTGGCCATTGCTAGTGGAGGGTGGGATTTTTCTCTATGCCACTTGTTCTTCCCTGCCACAGGAGAATGATCAGGTAATACTGGAATTTATTCGATCTACCAACAATGCTTCTGTGGAGAAGGTTGCTATTACAGCGGGAATCGAAACCCCAGTGGGGCGTCAGTTGTTACCCCAGGTTGGCAGCCACGATGGCTTTTACTATGCCCTGCTGAGAAAGATAGCAACCGATTAGAGGCCGGATCTCGCCGTTCAGTGTTTACGGCAGTTAACCTGGATTCAATCAACGGGATTGTCCGTTATGAAAATTGTAATTATTGGTGCTGGTCAAGTTGGCGGCACCCTTGCTGAGCACCTTGCCGGTGAAGCCAATGATATTTCTGTGGTGGATTTGGATGAACGACGCCTGCGAGAACTTCAGGATCGCTTCGATATCCGCACCGTTCAGGGCATGGGTTCTCACCCGGATGTTCTGATTCGTGCTGGTATCGAAGACGCCGACATGTTGGTGGCTGTCACCAACAGTGATGAAATTAATATGTGCGCCTGTCAGGTCGCACATACCCTGTTTCGAACCCCCACCAAGATTGGCCGGGTTAGACATCGTAGCTATACCTCTAAAAATAATCGCGATCGTCTATTTAATGACAGCAACTTTCCTGTAGATTTTCTTATCACACCAGAGCAGGTCGTTACTGACTATATCCGTCGTCTGGTTGAGCAACCCGGAGCCCTTCAAGTATTGGATTTTGCCGACGGATTGGTGCAGTTGGTGGCCGTTCGGGTAGTAAAAGGCGGGCCTCTGCTCGGCCAGGAGCTACGCTTATTGCGCGAACATATGCCAAAAGTGGATGCAAGGGTAGCCGCTATTTTCCGACGTGACCGGCCCATTGTGCCGAAAGGCGATACGGTGATAGAAGAAGACGATGAAGTGTTCTTTATTGCCGCCAAGAAAAATATCCGCAAAGTCATGGGCGAACTGGGGAGGCTAGAAAACCCGTACCGCCGGTTAATTATCGCAGGGGCTGGCAATATCGGATACCGCCTAGCCAAAGCACTAGAAGACCGATACAACCTCAAGATTATTGAATTTTCCCAAGAACGCTGTGAATACATTTCAGAGCGCCTCAACAGCACGGTAGTACTCCATGGTTCAGCGACAGATCAGGATTTATTGCTGGAAGAAAACATCGATAAAACGGATGTATTTTTAGCCCTGACTAATGATGACGAGGTGAACATCATGGCATCCCTGTTAGCCAAACGGCTGGGGGCCAGCAAAGTAATGACGCTTATCAACAACCCGGTCTACGCTAACCTGATGCAGGGTGGTGACATTGATATTGCGATATCACCCCAGCAAGCGACGACCAGCATCCTGCTAGGGCATGTTCGCCGTAACGATACCGTCAGCGCCCACTCCTTGCGCAGGGGTGCCGCCGAAGCCATGGAAATCATCGTTCATGGTGACTACAAGACCTCAAAGGTGGTTGATCGTGCCATTGAGGATATTAAATCACCGCCCGGAGTCACACTTGCCGCACTCGTACGTGATGGCGAGGTCATTATTGCCCACCATGATACGGTGGTTAGAAATAACGATCACGCCATTGTGTTTGTGGTGGATAAAAAACGTACCCGAGAAGTTGAAAAACTCTTTTCTGTCGGATTCACCTTCTTCTAACGGCGACTTATAGATCATGCACTTAAGCGTTATCTCAAAAGTTCTCGGTATGCTGTTAATGATCTTCAGCCTGACGCTGCTACCGCCCATTTTGGTCGCCAGTATCTATGAAGAGCACACTCACCAAGCTTTTTTCCTATCCTTTGCGATTACCTTTTCCATCGGCATGCTGATGTGGGTGCCCTATAGTCGAAATCAAGCTGATCTGAGAACGCGTGATGGGTTTTTGATTACTGTCATGTTTTGGCTAGAGCTTGGGCTGGTCGGAGCTCTACCTTTTGCCCTAGTTGATTCCCTCAATCTGTCGTTTACCGATGCAGTATTTGAGTCCATGTCTGGCCTCACTACCACTGGCGCTACGGTGATTACTGGGCTTGATCTTCTGCCCAAATCTATTCTTTATTATCGGCAGCAACTTCAATGGCTAGGCGGTATCGGTATTGTGGTTATTGCGGTAGCGGTGATGCCGATGCTGGGCGTGGGCGGTATGCAGCTGTATCGTGCTGAAACACCCGGGCCGGTTAAAGACAGCAAGCTCACTCCGCGAATTACGGAAACAGCCAAAGCGCTATTTCTAATTTACGTTACCCTCACCGTTACCTGCATGGTTGCCTACTGGCTGGCAGGAATGACGCTCTTTGATGCATTGGCTCACAGCTTTTCTACGGTCGCAATCGGGGGGTTTTCCACCCACGATGCCAGCATGGGCTACTTCGATAATAACCCTGCCATCATTAGCATCTGTATTTTCTTTATGATCGTTTCTGGCATCAGTTTCGGATTACATTACTACGGGTGGATTCGAAAATCGGTATCTCATTACCTACGTAACCCCGAAGCCAAAATGTATCTGATCATGCTGTTAGCTGGTTGCTTTTTGGTCAGCCTCTACCTCTATTTCAGTGGTACCTACAACAAAGAAGACAGCCTCTACCACGGCGTATTTCAGTTGGTTTCTATCATGACCACTACTGGCTTTTCCACTGATAATTTTAGTAGTTGGCCCAGCTTTCTGCCGTTCCTACTAATATTCTTTTCCTTCTTCGGTGCCTGTGCGGGGTCCACCGGAGGCGGCATTAAAGTGGGTCGGATGCTCATTCTCGCCAAACAGGTGGTGCGAGAAATTTACCGATTGATTCACCCCAGTGCAATTTTCCCGATAAAAATCCGTAATCGGCATGTACCTGACCATATTACCGATGCTATTTGGGCCTTTTTCGGTGTCTACCTAGCCGTTTACTACTTGATGGTACTATTACTGCTGGCCTCAGGACTGGACTATGTTACGGCCTGGTCAGCGACCGCTGCCGCACTGAACAATCTCGGCCCAGGATTGGGGCAAGTAGCCTCTCACTATGGTGATATCAATGGCTTTGCCAAATGGGTACTTTGCAGTGGCATGATTTTGGGGCGACTGGAAATCTTCACTCTACTGGTATTGTTTACTCCCATGTTCTGGCGCAGGTAACCAGTCACAGCACTTATGGGCGCCCTTATGTCTCTCACCGATAATCTGGAAACCATGTTAGCCAAAGGTAATGATTCAGCCATGCTCAGATTTGGTTTGGGCAGCGCCTATTTCAATGAAAAAGACTACCAACAAGCTATTCCACACCTGGAAAAATGTATCGAATGGGATAACAGTTATTCTGCGGCCTACAAACTATTGGGGCGGGCACAAATTAAATTAGGTTTGAATGAGCGGGCCAAAATGACACTGGCAGCTGGCTTGGAACAAGCCGCTTTACAGGGTGACAAACAAACTGAGCGGGAAATTACCGTCTTCTTGAAGAAACTAGAGCAACGCTGAAGAGTATTTCCCCATGCGCACCTTTGTATTACGAGCCAGAGCCGCACCCACCGACAGTCAACGTTTATTGGCGTCTGTTGGCCAAGAAGCTCACACCGAAATTTTGGCTCACAGCCTAATGAACGCCATCTTTGTGGCTCAATCTCACCGTGATGATGTGGTAGTTCATTTGGTGCTGGAAAGCACTCAGGATTTTTCCCGCACCATTAGTTTTATCGCAAGCGAAATGCGTGATATCGGCGGTTTTCACGAACAGGCACTGCTGGGTAAGATCGCCAAGGCATTGGATGCCTCCCAGGGCATGACCAAAGAGGACGAGCGTGCCGTAGAGGCCGGTATTACCGTCCGCACCATCAGCTTTGAAAAGCTAGTACAAGGGCTGGCAGAAGACCACCAGCTATTTGTAATGGACAAAAAAGGTACGCCTATTCGCGAACAAGCATTTGAGAACAACCCCTGCTTTTTGCTCACCGACCATATTCAGATGCCAAAGAAGAGCTTCAACAGCTTGAAACGTCTCGGAGCTGAGAAAATCAGTCTAGGGCCAAAAATGCTATTTGCTTCCCAGTGCGTGGTGCTGATCCACAACGAATTGGATCTCTGCTAAAAAAAACTCAACCTCCTTTTTTATCTCAAGCCCAGAATGCTTCCAATATTATTGGGTGCCACTAACTAGCCAAACTCTACAGGCGCTCCTTCTCTATCAAACGCCATATATTTCGTGAGATCACCACCATTTTCTACGGTATGTATCATCATTTTTAGCGGCCGCTCTGCTTCATCTGAACTGGGAACAACACCATCCCTACCAGCAAGCCCTGCTACTAATACAAGCTGCCACTCTTTTTCTATCCTCTCCGATTCCTCCACCAAGTCAGAAAAACTGCCTAGCTCATCAAGTATTTTGTCAACACACATGACTGGTCGTAACTCTCCCCCCTGCCCAGACTGAAACTGTATTGCTTCATCACCCTCATAATCTTTGGGTAGGGATGCCTTTAAAAAAACAAATAGAAGGCGTTGTGGTTCCGGTTGCTGTCTAGCAACTGACAACAGGGAGTCATAACTGGTAATTTTAATCTTCACACTCCTTTTAAACAGCTATCCTACTTCAGCTCACGAGCTCGATAGTAAGCCTGCTCAGAAATCTTGTGGTACTTAATAGCCTGCTCCTGAAAAGCTTTTTGAGAGTCGTAGACCTTTTTAAACTCTGGGTCTTCAGCGGCAATTTCTTCCAGTACCTGTTGGGTAATGCGGTTTAATTCTGCCAACACCTCATCTGGTAACGGTCGCACATCAACGCCATGGGTGTTGACGAGTTCATCAAGTGCCAAGTAGTTGTGGGCAGTGTAGTCGTCCAGCATATCTTGATTAACCGCCCTTGCCGCACCTTCGATAATGGCTTGTAGGTCTTCGGGCAGAGAGTTGAAAGCCTGTTTATTGACGATTAGCTCAAGAGTGGGGCCGGGCTCGTGCCAGCCGGGATAATAATAATATTTAGCCACTTGGTGAAAACCAAAAGCCAAATCATTGTAGGGGCCAACCCATTCGGTGGCATCAATAACACCCGTTTGCATGGAAGTATAAAGTTCGCCGCCAGGAATATTCACAGCTTCTACCCCCAAACGGCTCATCACCTCACCGCCAATGCCGGGTATGCGCATTTTCAGGCCATCGAGATCCGCCAGTGAATTGATTTCTTTATTAAACCAACCCGCCATTTGTACACCGGTATTCCCAGCTGCCAGAGGCACCAGGTTAAAAGGCTCGTAGAGCTCATTCCAAAGCGCCATGCCTCCACCGTAATGCAACCAGCCATTCATTTCCTGAGCATTGAGGCCAAAAGGTACGCTAGTAAAAAATGCTGAGGCACGAGTTTTCCCCTTCCAGTAATAGGCGGAACTATGTCCCATTTCTGCAGTGCCTTGAGAGACAGCATCAAAAGTCTCCATCGCTGGAACTAATTGGCCGGCACCATACACCTTAACCTCTAATCTCCCTCCGCTCATTTTGCCTACCATGGTGGAAAAGTTTTCAGCCGCCGTGCCCAAACCGGGGAAATTTTTTGGCCAAGTAGTGACCATTTTCCACTTATATACTTTTTGGGGTGCTGCCTGCTGCCCTGATGCTGATTCTGCGGCGGCACTATTCCCACTATCCGCGCCACATCCCGTTAATGCAGCTAACAATGTCATGGCAACTAATATCTTCAAATTCAGAAATTGTTTTTTCATGGTATTCCTCTTCTTGTTCACTACTGCCGAGTTATTACTCGCTCAAGAACCCCCGTTAACCTGCACAGGGACTTAGTTTAGCGTAGGACTGCACCAACCACTTGCTGCCGGCAGTATCAAAATTGACCTGGATCCGAGCGTTGGGGCCGTTACCTTCAAAATTTAAGATGACACCTTCACCAAAGACCTGATGCTGAACCCGCTGGCCTAGGGCCAAACCAGTATCTGTGCCTTGATCACTGAAGCCTGTCGCCGCTTTTTTAGCATAACTGGTGGCTCGGGTAATCTGCGCTCTCAGGCGCACCTCTTCAATATATTCTGTAGGAATATCACGCACAAAACGAGATACGCTGTTGTAGCTTTCTGTGCCGTACTGCTGACGAGACTCCGCAAAGGTAAGATACAGTTTTTGCATGGCGCGGGTTATACCCACATAGGCCAGCCTGCGTTCTTCTTCAAGCCGGCCAGGTTCTTCCGCTGACATCCTATGGGGAAACAGGTTTTCTTCCATTCCCGCCAAAAATACCAACGGAAACTCCAACCCCTTGGCGGAGTGCAGTGTCATTAACTGAACCGCATCATCGCCCACATCGGCCTGGCGGTCCCCCGCATCAAGTGCGGCCTGATCGAGGAATTGGGGCAGGGCGGGCAGGTCTTTATCTTCCGGTTCAAAACCCCGACAGGCAATGACCAGTTCTTGCAAGTTCTCGACCCGAGACTGTCCACGATCACCCTTTTCACGACGATAAAAATCGATCAAACCACTGCCTTCAATGGTGTGATCAACCTGCTCGTGTAGGGGTAAATTTTTACTATCTTGATCTTGCTGGTTAATCAAAGAGATGAAGCCCTGCACCGCAGAGCTGGCTCGACCTGATAATTCACCGTTGGCAACAGCCTTTTCCACCGCACTCCACATCGACAGGCCTTCATCTCGAGCAAACTTCCGCAAAATTTGTATGGTTTTATCACCAATGCCCCGCGTTGGCGTGTTCACCACCCGCTCAAATGCAGCGTCATCGTTGCGATTTATGATTAATCGCAAGTAGGCTAGAGCATTACGAATCTCCTGTCGCTCATAGAACTTTTGACCGCCATAGATTCGATAAGGTATCTGGGCACGCAGTAGTGCCTCCTCTAAGACTCGCGACTGGGCATTTGATCGGTAAAGAATCGCGGATTCACTACGCAAATTTCCATCCTTTACCCAATCATTTAAACGATCGGCAATAAAGCGTGCTTCATCATGTTCATTGAATGCTGAATAGAGTGAAATCAGCTCACCCTCAACATCTTCAGTCCAAAGATTTTTACCCAGCCTGTCGGTATTTCGAGAAATAACGGCATTGGCCGCTTCAAGAATATTTTTGGTAGAGCGGTAGTTTTGTTCCAGCCTCACCGTCGCGGTATTTGGATAATCCCGGCTAAAATTAAGAATGTTTTCGACTTTGGCCCCACGCCAACCATAGATAGATTGGTCGTCATCACCTACGGCGGTTATACGAATATGTTGACCTGCCAACACTCTCAACCAGGCATATTGAATGGCGTTGGTATCCTGGAATTCATCCACTAGAATTTGGCCGAAACGCTGCTGATAATGCGCCAGCACCTCGGGTTTGTTTAGCCATAATTCATGGGCACGCAACAGCAGCTCACCAAAATCCACCATACCTCCACGCTCACAGGCTTCTTCATAGCTTGAATAGATTTGCAACATGGTCCGCTGGTAGGGGTCTTGGGCGGGCTGTAAATGCTTGGAGCGCAGGCCTTCGTCTTTCTGGCTATTGATGAATGACTGCGCCTGCCGATAGGGCCAACGACTGTCATCTATACCCAATGCTTGATACACACGCTTAACCAATCGCAGCTGATCATCACTGTCCAGTATCTGGAAATTCTCTGGTAAACCCGCATCCTGCCAATGCATTTTTAACAAGCGGTGTGCGAGACCATGGAAGGTGCCCACCCACATACCTTTGGACGAATACCCGAGCATATCGTCTAGGCGACCGCGCATCTCTTTAGCGGCTTTGTTGGTAAAGGTGACCGCCAGTACGCCGTAGGGCGAGAGTTGTTCCACTTGAATTAACCAGGCGATTCGATGAACCAATACGCGGGTTTTACCACTACCGGCACCGGCAAGTACCAACAAATGGCTGTCGGTATTCGATACGGCTTCACGTTGAGCGGGGTTGAGAGGGTCGAGAATTGCTGTCACATCCATGGAGCAGAATTCTAGCAGAACCGGCATCCTATTAGGGTGGTCGTACCGGTTTATTCGGTCATTTTAAGTCTCTCTCAAACTACAAGAATTCCATTTTCTTGTAAATTATTTACAATAGGGACTTCACAAAAGGATACCAGCCATGAAGCCGGCAGAACTCACACTCGCCATCAGCAATAATCTGCACAACATGCGTAAGTCTGAGCGCAAAGTGGCGGAATTTATTCTGGCCAACCTCACCGAGGTTATCCGGATGAGAATAGTCGATTTGGCCGAGTCCGCAGAGGTAAGTGAGCCCACGGTGGTTCGGTTCTGTCGCGCTGTGGGCTGTGATGGTTTTCAGGATTTTAAATTGGCACTGGCTCAACAGTTGGCTTCGAGTCCCAGTTACGGCCAAATTGCCGTCACTGATACAGACTCTGTGTCTGAATACACATTTAAGGTGTTTGACTCAACCGTCGATACCCTACTGAAAGTCAGGGATTCCCTTGACTTAGACATGCTCGATCGCGCTGTGCAGGCTATTTGTGCCGCCAACCGGGTAGAGTTTTTTGGCTTCGGTGCATCGGCGGCTGTGGCCTTTGATGCCCAACACAAGTTTTTTCGACTACAGGTATCGGCCGCAGCGTATGCAGATCCCCACTTACAGAATATGTCAGCAACCTCTATGGCTCCCGGTGATGTGGTTATTGCCATCTCTCAATCCGGGCGTACTACCACTCTGATTAATGCTATTGAACGCGTAAAGAGCAGGGGTGCTCTGGTGATTGGCATCGCTCCCTCGGGAACCCCGGTGGCGGAGGCGGCAACTATTCCTCTCACCATTGATGCCAAGGAAGACATCCAGATTTACACACCCCTGTCTTCCCGCATTGCCCACTTGGTGGTAATTGATGTCCTGGCCATTGGTGTTGCCAAGCACAAGGGAGGTCAACTTCAGGAACACTTATTGGAGCTCCAACACGGCTTGGAAGCATTACGATCTCCTCTGAAAACCTCGTAACCTCTAAAAGTTTATACTGCCTTATCTCCAACCAGTAGGTGCTGGCTGTTTGCCGTTGAGCCAATAACTGTCTACTCTTTATTGCTTTTTTAGGGCGCTAAAATGACTAATGGTGGGGCTCCCGACTCTATTCGGCGATTGAGCTCCTGCCACGTTTTGAGGGTGTCGGCCTTACCGACTTTTTCCTGCTGACTACGGGTTTTGGCTAACCACAGGTCTTTACCATTAAAGCTGTAGACGGGCATAAGGTCCATTCTGTCGGTAGCAAGCCGAATACCCCGTTGAAGGTTGTCGAGGATAAGCGGTACCGCGGTAGATTCAGGGTAATAAGCCAGCACCATATGAGCCTTGTTCAGCGTCAGCGCTTTAACATACGTTAACCGCATTTTCCCCATCTCCACGCCCATTTTTTCTAGGGTAAAGTACTTGGCAACACTGAAGTCCTCGCAATCACCTGCATCCACAATCAGAAATTCTAGTGGCGTAGCCCAGTAATCCTCCTGCTGCCAAACCTCACGATCATCCACAAAGCGAGCGCCATTAAAAAAATCATTGACTTGCTTTAGCCTCTCTTGCTCTATCGATGAAGCCGGAGATAGGATCATCTGTTGCCAGTGCCTAACTCGTGCCTCGGCCAGAGGGCCATAGAGCTGACCAATTTCTAGTATTTCCGCCTCGCTCATCGTCGTCGCAGGCTGGGTGACTGGCGGTTTTGAAACAGGGCTTACCGAAACGGGCTGACTTGAGCAGCCACAAACCAAGACCAATATCAAACAGAGAAACAACAGGAGTGAGCGCTCACTTACAGCTTGTATGGCCATACTTTATTCTACTGTTACCGACTTAGCTAAATTGCGCGGCTGATCCACATCGGTGCCCTTAAGCACTGCCACATGGTAAGAGAGCAGCTGCAGTGGAATAGTGTATATAATCGCTTCAAGGCTCTCCGGCACGTGGGGAATATTCATCACGGTTACACCAGGCTCATTTTCAAATCCGGCATCTTTGTCCGCAAAAACAAACAACTGCCCACCGCGAGCTTTAACCTCGTGAAGATTCGATTTCAATTTTTCAAGCAATTCATTGTTGGGCGCTACGGCAACGACAGGCATGTCACTGTCAACCAGCGCTAAAGGACCATGCTTTAGTTCACCCGATGGGTAGGCTTCTGCATGAATATAGGAAATTTCCTTGAGCTTCAGTGCGCCTTCAAGAGCCACTGGGTACTGCACACCACGCCCTAAAAATAACGCATGGTGTTTATCGGCAAAGCACTCGAAGATTCTTTCTATCTCAGAATCCAGTGATAATGTTTGTCTACACAATTCGGGTAATTGATGCAGAGCTGCCACCAATGCCTGCTCCTTTTGCTCATCTAGGCCATGGCTCCGGCCGAGGCCTATGCAAAGTAACTGTAACGCCACTAACTGAGCGGTAAAGGCCTTGGTCGACGCCACACCTATTTCTGGGCCAGCGTAAGTCATTAATGTCAAATCAGATTCTCGAACCAATGAGCTATTGGCCACATTACAGATAACCAGACTTGCAAGATAACCAGCTTTTTTTGCTGACTGGAGCGCCGCAAGAGTATCCGCCGTTTCTCCAGACTGGGAAATGGTGACAAATAGCGTATTTTCAGGCACCACCACTTTGCGATAGCGATATTCACTGGCCACTTCCACTTGGCAAGGGATTCCCGCCCACTCCTCAAGCCAGTATCGGGCCACCAAACCTGCGTGATAGCTCGTACCGCAGGCCACAATATGTACGGCTTTGACTTGGGGGAAAACCTTGCTTGCCTCTGCACCAAATGCTTCAGGCAACACATGTTTATCACTAATCCGTCCTTGTAAGGTATTTTCAAGCACGCTCGACTGCTCAAAAATCTCTTTCATCATGTAATGGCGGTAACCGCCTTTATCTGTCACATCCTCACCGCCAGAGAGGGTGACAACTTCCCGCGCTGTATCGGAGCCACTGTGATCAACAATGGTATATTTTCCGTTTCTCAGCTCTACCAAGTCACCTTCCTTCAGGAAAATAAACCGATCCGTTACTTGGCGTAACGCCATTTGGTCCGAAGCAATAAAGTTTTCCTCGATACCAACACCCACGACGAGCGGGCTGCCACTACGAGTTCCAATCAGCACTTCAGGCTCTCGGGCACAAATAACACCAAGGGCATAGGCGCCATCCAATTGAGACACGGTCTTTTGTACCGCATCTTTCAGCGAGCTAGCTGTTTTCAGGGTGTGATGAATCAGGTGTGCGACGACTTCAGTATCGGTATCCGATACAAAATCGTAACCGAGGCCCGTTAGCTCGGCACGTAATTCATTGTGATTTTCAATTATTCCATTATGAACCACCGCCACATCATCGGAGACATGTGGGTGGGCATTAGCTTCATTGGGTATGCCATGGGTAGCCCAGCGAGTATGGGCGATACCCAGTGTTCCACCAGTTGGTGTGCTCGCCAGCTTATCAATGAGTCCGACCACCTTACCTGCATTTTTGCGTACTTGAAGTGCGCCCGTCTCATCCAAGACAGCCAGGCCCGCAGAGTCGTAGCCACGGTATTCAAGCCGATTCAGGCCCTCAATTAAAATACCGGTGACATTTCGCTGCGCCGCAGCACCAACAATTCCACACATAACTTTTTCCGATAGATTTTTTTGCGTATTTTTTCAGTTACTTGAAAGTATCAGCCTTTTTTTGAGGGCCGCTTCCAGTCTGAGATAATTCTCTGTGTTGCGCGTGTCAGCCCAAGTTCATTATCGGGCACATCCTTGTTAATGGTAGAGCCCGCACCAACCGTGGCATTGTTGCCAACCGTAACCGGCGCAACCAGTGCAGTGTTAGAGCCAATAAAGGCATTATCACCGATGGTCGTTTTGTGTTTATTCACGCCATCGTAATTACAGGTAATAGTACCCGCACCCACATTTACATTTTCGCCTAGCTCCGCATCGCCCACATAGCTTAGATGGTTGATTTTGCTGCCTTTTCCCACATTAACTTTTTTGGTCTCAACAAAATTCCCAACCTTCACCTCATCTGCCAACACCGTACCGGAACGCAATCGCGCAAAAGGGCCAATCACCGCATTTTTTCCTATTTGGCTTTCTTCGATAACACTGTTGGCCTTTATCTCAACGCCGTCACCAATGGCGCTATTTATAATCAAACAGTTCGGGCCTATTTTTATATTGCTCCCGAGAACCACGTCTCCCTCAAAAATAGCATTAATATCAATAAAATTGTCTGTACCCGTTTGGAGGGTACCACGTACATCTACCCTAGCTGAATCCGCTAAGGTATTACCTTCTGCCATGAGCTTTGCAGCCTGCCGTCGCTGGTAATAACGCTCAAGGTTGTTGAGTTGTAACCGGTTATTAACACCCTCAACTTCTTCTGCAGATTCAGGGTGTAATGTCTCAACCCGGAAACCTGCGCTACGCGCAATCGAAATAATATCTGTCAGATAATATTCTCCCTGTGCGTTCTCATTGCCAATTTGGGGCAACCACTCCTGCAGACATTTGCTAGGAAGCGCCAATACACCGGTATTTACTTCAGATATTTGTAGCTGCGCTTCAGAGGCATCCTTCTGCTCAACAATGGCCTCTACCAGGCCGTTCTCATCTCTTACTATACGACCATAACCCGCGGGATCGGCCAACAGAACCGTGAGCAGTGACATGCTCCGATCGCTCACTTTATGGAGCATCTGTGCAATGGTCTCTGCACTAATCAACGGAACGTCCCCATAGAGGATGAGGGTGATGCCATTTGAATGTAATAGCGGAGCGGCCTGTAAAACAGCATGGGCTGTGCCAAGCTGATCTGTTTGCTCGATATATCTGAGATTATCGCCACGTACGCTCAACCGTACTTGCTCAGCTCCGTGGCCAGTAACTACCAGGATACTTGCATCATCAACAGTTCTTGCTGCATCAACCACATGCTGCAATAGGGGGCGGCCAGCAAGACAATGCAGAACCTTGGGAAGACTAGATTTCATCCTTGTGCCTTTCCCTGCAGCAAGAATCACGATATCTGTTGCCATATCTATTCCTAGGTTTTTGGGTATTTAATCAGGAACCATAGCTGATTGCCACGACTTGCCCCACCGAAGATTCATCCTGTCCTACCATAAAATAAGAGCCACAAAAAAAGGCGGCCAAAGCCACCTCTTTTAATCAGTTACTCGTGCAGTTAGTGCTTGCCACCCAATTTCTTCCGCAACTGATCGATCGTACGGAGCTGTGCTGCTGCCACGGCCAACTGAGAAGCTGCTCGGGAGTAGTCAAACTCACCACTCTGATTAGACAGCTCATGTTCAGCTTGCTTCTTCGCTTCCAGCGCTGCGGCTTCATCAAGATCATCCGCACGCAAGGCCGTGTCAGACAGGATAGAAATAATATTTGGCTGTACCTCAAGGTACCCACCTGAGAGGTAATAAATTTCCTCTTCACCATCCTGTTTTATGATGCGAACCGGTCCCGGCTTCAGGTCGGTGAGTAACGGTGCATGGCCAAACGTTATACCCAATTCACCCTGGGAACCCGTAGCCACTACCAGCTCAACCAACCCCGAAAACAAGGATTGTTCGGCACTTACAATGTCACAATGGACAGTCATAGCCATATCTTAACGCCTTTCTTGCGTCTACTTAAGCTTTTCAGCTTTTTCAACAGCTTCGTCAATGGTGCCAACCATATAGAACGCCTGCTCTGGCAGGTGATCATAGTCGCCATTAAGGATTCCCTGGAAGCCGGCAATAGTTTGTTTCAGTGAAACGTATTTGCCTGGTGAACCAGTAAAGATTTCTGCAACGTGGAAAGGCTGTGACAAGAAACGCTCAATCTTACGGGCGCGAGCTACCACTTGCTTATCTTCTTCAGACAGCTCATCCATACCTAGAATGGCAATAATATCTTTCAGTTCTTTAAAGCGCTGCAATACAGATTGCACACCACGAGCCACGTCATAGTGCTCCTGACCAACAATCAGTGGGTCCATCTGACGAGATGTTGAATCCAGTGGATCTACAGCTGGGTAAATACCTTTAGAGGCAATATCACGACTCAGTACAACGGTTGAGTCCAAGTGAGCAAAGGTGGTTGCAGGAGATGGATCCGTCAAATCATCCGCAGGTACATATACCGCCTGTACAGATGTAATCGAACCCGTCTTAGTAGAAGTAATACGCTCTTGAAGTACGCCCATTTCTTCTGCAAGAGTAGGCTGATAACCTACCGCAGATGGCATACGACCCAACAGAGCAGACACCTCAGTACCCGCCAAGGTGTAACGATAGATGTTGTCCACGAAGAACAAGACGTCTTTACCTTCATCACGAAATTTTTCTGCCATAGTCAGACCGGTCAGCGCAACACGGAGTCTGTTTCCGGGTGGCTCATTCATCTGTCCGTATACCATGGCAACTTTAGACTCGCTTGGCGTCTCAACGTTAACAACGCCAGATTCCTGCATTTCAAAGTAGAAATCGTTACCTTCACGAGTACGCTCACCAACACCAGCAAACACTGACAAACCTGCGTGCTCAGTAGCAATGTTATTGATCAGCTCCATCATGTTGACGGTTTTACCTACACCCGCACCACCGAACAGACCAACTTTACCGCCTTTGGCAAAGGGGCATACCAGATCGATTACCTTGATACCGGTTTCCAACAATTCATTGGAGGCCGCCAGCTCGTCATAGGCTGGTGGCTTACGGTGAATAGATGCACGCTCCTTCTCACCGATAGGACCCTTTTCATCAATGGGGTTGCCCAGCACATCCATGATACGGCCCAGGGTTTCTATGCCAACAGGAACAGATATGGGCGCGTTGCTATTGCTAACGCTGAGTCCGCGGCTAATACCTTCGGAAGAACCCATAGCAATGGTGCGCACAACACCGTCACCCAGCTGCTGTTGAACTTCAAGGGTTAAACCTTTCTCTTCAACCATTAGTGCGTCATACACGTTAGGCACTTGATCGCGCGAGAATTCCACGTCGATAACAGCGCCGATAATTTGAACGATACGTCCGCTACTCATTGTCCGGTTCCTCTTAAACTAAACCTTAAAAATCTTTGGTTAAACTGCTGCTGCGCCACTAACTATCTCAGACAACTCTTGAGTAATGGCTGCCTGACGAGCCTTGTTATAGAGCAATTGCAATTCGTTGATCAGATCACCTGCATTGTCAGTGGCGCTCTTCATCGCAATCATGCGCGCCGCCTGTTCACAGGCTTTGTTCTCTACTACACCTTGGTACACCTGAGATTCGATATAACGAACTAGGAGTCCATCCAGCAGCTCCTTGGCATCGGGCTCATAAAGATAATCCCAATGGTGTCGAAGCTTGTCATCCTCAGTAGGCTGGAGCGGTAATAGCTGCTCAACAACCGGTTTCTGAGTCATGGTGTTCACAAACTCATTTGACACTACGTACAATCGATCAATTTTTCCTTCAGCGTAGGCGTCCAACATGACCTTCACGCCACCAATAAGATCGCTAGCCGAAGGCTGATCGCCAAGGTCTTTCACTGTCGCGACAATATTGCCGCCAAAGCTACCGAAAAACGCAGCGCCCTTGTTGCCGACTGTACAAAGGTCTATCTCAACTTCTTGATCAGACCAGGCTTTCATGGATTGGATGGTTTGCTTAAACAGGTTGGTGTTTAGCCCGCCACACAATCCTCGGTCCGTAGAAACAATAATGTACCCAACACGCTTGATCTCGCGCTGTTCCATATATTGGTGCTTATACTCACTAACCGCATTGGCAATCTGACCAACTACAGCGCGAATGCGGTCAGCATAGGGCTTACCGAGTTGACGGCGCTCCTGTGCACGACGCATCTTGCTCGCAGCAACCATCTCCATAGCACTCGTAATTTTTTGAGTGCTCTTGATGCTGATAATTTTGGTTTTGACTTCTTTTCCGATAGCCATAATTTATGCCTTTAAACGGGGAGCAGATTACTACCTACCCCCATCAGAAATTACCAGGTTTGAGTGCTAACAAACTTGTCTAGCGCCGCCTTGTAGCTGGCTTCGATGTCATTGTTCCAATCACCGCTCTGGTTCACCTGATCTATCAAGTCTCCGTGCTCAGCTTTCATATAGGAGAGTAGGGCTGCTTCAAAATCACCAATTTTATTCACAGCAACGTCGTTGAGATAACCGTTATCTGCGGCATAAATCATCAAACCCATCTCTGCGATACTTTGTGGTGCGTATTGCTTCTGTTTCATCAGTTCAGTAACGCGCTCACCATGGTCTAACTGGGCCTTGGTGGCATCGTCAAGATCAGATGCAAACTGAGAGAATGCCGCGAGCTCGCGGTACTGCGCCAATGCGGTACGAATACCACCGGACAGCTTTTTAATAATCTTGGTTTGTGCAGCACCACCAACCCGGGATACGGAAACACCGGCGTTCATCGCAGGACGAATACCCGCGTTAAACATGTCCGTTTCCAAGAAAATCTGGCCATCGGTAATGGAGATCACGTTGGTTGGTACGAATGCAGATACATCACCGGCCTGAGTCTCAATAACAGGCAGTGCTGTCAGAGAACCAGTTTGGCCTTTCACTTCACCATTGGTGAAGTTTTCAACATAATTTGCGTTTACACGTGCTGCGCGCTCCAACAAGCGGGAGTGCAAATAGAACACGTCACCAGGATAAGCTTCACGGCCTGGCGGACGACGCAACAACAATGAAATTTGACGATAAGCCCAAGCTTGCTTAGTCAGATCATCATAAATAATCAGGGCATCTTGACCGCGATCCCGGTAGTACTCACCCATGGTGCAGCCGCCAAAGGGGGCTAAGAACTGCATGGCTGCTGGATCAGAGGCTGTTGCCGCAACAACAATAGTGTGCTCCATTGCACCATGCTCTTCTAGCTTGCGTACAACCGCAGCAATAGAAGATGCTTTCTGGCCAATTGCCACATAGACACACTTAATACCAGAACCTTTCTGGTTAATGATGGCATCAACAGCAATGGCTGTTTTACCAATCTGTCGGTCACCAATGATCAACTCGCGCTGACCACGACCAATTGGCACCATGGCATCAATTGCCTTCAAACCAATTTGTACCGGCTGATCAACTGATTGACGAGCAATGACACCAGGAGCAACTTTTTCAATTGCATCGGTTAGTTTGGCATTTATCGGGCCCTTACCGTCAATGGGCTCGCCCAAAGCGTTAACTACCCGACCTTCCAGCTCTGGACCTACTGGTACTTCAAGGATGCGACCGGTGCAGCGTGCTTTCTGGCCTTCAGCCAGGGACTGGTAATCACCAAGAATTACCGCACCAACGGAGTCACGCTCCAAGTTAAGGGCCATACCGTAGATACCGCCATCAAACTCGATCATTTCACCGTACATCACATCGGCTAGGCCGTGGATACGAATGATACCGTCTGACACAGATACGATCGTGCCTTCATTTTGCGCTTCAGACGAAACATCAAGACTATCAATTCGCTGCTTGATGATTTCACTGATTTCGGATGGATTCAGTTGCTGCATGTGCTCTGGTCCTCAATCCTAAGAATTTAATACTTCGGCTAGTTTGGCCAAGCGCCCACGAATGGAGCCGTCAATAACGGTATCTCCTGCGCGAATCACTACACCACCAATCAGGCTGCCATCTATCGACACCTGCATGTTGACCTCACGCTCAAGTTTCTTACTGAGCGCACTGGCCAGCTTGTCTTGCTGTTCTGTGCTGATTTCACTGGCTGTCACCACGCTAACCTCTACGGTTTTTTCGCGGTTGGCCTTCAACACTTCAAACTGTTGATAAATCTGTGGCAATAGCTGTAAGCGACGATTCTCTGCCAAAACCTGCACAAAACGGCGGGCGTTGTCATTCAAAGCATCACCACAAACCGCTATGGTTTTTTCTGCCTTCTGAGTTGCTGTATAGCTCGGTGAACTCAGCAGCTTTACCACTGCATCATGCTGCGCTACGACCGCTGCAACTCCAAGACTGTCAGACCAGCCTTGTAGATCGCTTGCATCGGCAGCGTACTGAAACGCTGCTTTTGCATAGGGCCGCGCCAGAGTGCTCAATTCAGCCATATCAAACCTCGGTTACAGCTGCGCTGCCAGATTATCGACCAATTTGCGATTAACGCTTTCGTCGATGTTTGCTTGCAGAATTTTTTCCGCGCCCGCCAAGGCCAGGGTCGCAACGCTATGACGCAACTCTTCTTTAGCACGGTTAACTTCCTGCTCAATTTCTGCCTGGGCAGCTACCTTTAAGCGATCGCCCTCAGCTCGAGCCAAACCTTTGGCTTCATCAACAATTTGATTGGCGCGCTTGTTAGCTTGCTCAATTACTGCTGCTGCTGCTTGCTTCGCTTCTTTTAGCTGCGCTACCGCTTTTTCTTGCGCCAGCTCCAGATCACGGGAAGCGCGATCTGCGGCATCTAGACCATCTGCGATTTTCTTTTGACGTTCTTCCATCGCACCGATGATGGCGGTCCAAACAAACTGCTTGCAGAACCAAATAAAGAACAGAAAAGAGATCAGCTGTCCGATCAGGGTCAGGTTAATATTCACACCAACACCTCGTTCTTGGAGTTAATAGTTAAGAATCGGGATGCCAAACTTAAGCTGCAACACCTGGAGCAACAGCAAAGATCAGATACATGCCGATACCAACACCAATCATGGGAATCGCATCGATCAGACCGGCCAGCAGGAACATTTTACCTTGCAGCATTGGTCCCAGTTCTGGCTGACGTGCAGTACCTTCAAGCAATTTTCCGCCCAACAGGCCCATACCAACGGCAGCACCTAGTGCACCAAACCCAACCATAATTGCAGCTGCGATCATGATAAGTTCCATTTTTTTCTCCTAATAACTAAAGTAAGTAACCATGTTAAAAAAATACTACTGTATAAAAATCAGTGATCTTCGTGAGCCATACTCAGGTACACGACGGTCAAAACCATAAATATAAATGCTTGCAGTGTAATAATTAGAATATGGAAAATAGCCCAACCTAACTGCAAGACGCCCCCAAACGCGCCCAAGAGCAATCCACCGCCATACATCATGGCAATCAGGATAAAGATCATTTCGCCTGCGTACATGTTGCCGAACAACCGCAGTCCCAGTGAGAAGGGCTTGGCCAGAAGGCCTACGATCTCAAGTGTGAGGTTAATCGGAATAAAAGCGGCTTGAATGACCGGGTTCTTAGCACCAAAGGGTTGCAAGGCCAGCTCACCAACAAAGCCACCGATGCCTTTCACTTTGATGCTGTAGTAAAGAATCATGCCGAATACGGCCAGCGCCATACCCAGAGTAATATTCGGATCTGTCGAAGGTACGATTTTCTGAAAGTGTACGCCCGCAAAGCTCAGCAAGTAGGGAATCACATCAACGGGAATCAAATCCATCAGATTCATCAGGAATACCCAGACAAAGATGGTTAAGGCCATCGGGGCGATCCATGGGTTGCGGCCGTGGAAGCTGTCTTTAACAGTGCCGTCCACAAACTCAACTATCATTTCAACAAAATTTTGAAATCCAGTTGGTATACCGGAGGTGGCACGCTTGGCCGCCCAGCGAAATAGCAGCGAAAAAACAAGGCCAAGACCTATAGACCAGCAAAGGCTGTCCACGTTGACCGCCATAAAACCCATTTCAGCGGCTTCTTGTGCATTGTGCGCAAAACCCCAACCATGATCCGTTTGACCAAACGTTAGGTTGGTCAAATGGTGTTGTATGTATTCTGAGCCCGTTTGTTGGGTTTCGCCTGCCATTCTTTTCTTCTCTCAAACCAGCAAGGTCTAAATTATCTGTGGTTTAGTACCCGTACGGCACAAAACCACTGCACAATTATCATGGCGCCATAACTAAGAAATAGTCCGGGTAGATGAAGCGGCTCAATAAAACTGAAAGCCAGTGCAAACAACACCGCGGTGAGCAATAACTTGCCCGTTTCCCCTTTATGTATGGCGCGAAGTATTTCTGGGGCCTGCCTTGCTCCTAAGTGCCGAAAAGCTAGTCGTGTGAAATAGGCATGTGGGCCTACTTGTATCACTCCGCCAATCAGCATGGAATAGGCTGCGGTTACATCTACCGGCGATACCGCAATAACTAGAACCAGCAAAATAATCAACTGGGTAATTGCTATCCGACCTACCGGTGGAGCCTTTATGGTAGCCTTCATTTGCTACCCCCCTTCCGCGCTATATGTTTGAGCCAAATGTTAACGGTGGCTCAAACGGGCCGCAATTATAGGTAGTCCCACAAGTAGATTCAACAAATCTTTAGCGTAAGCGGCCGTACCAAACAGAAAAATCGGTAATACCGATAATTTATTAGAGTTATAGTCTGCTATCACTTGATATGATTAAGTATGCCTTCCAGCTCATCCAAGCTGTTGTACTTGAGTACTAACTTCCCTTTACCCTTGGCGTTATGCTGTATCAATATAGGTACTCCGACCCGATCAGACAGCTCATCCTGAAGTCGCCTGGTATCGGGATCAATCCGTTGTATTGATTTTTTCTCTGGCCTTTCTTGCTGTTGTTGTAATCTTCGTACCAAAGCTTCTGTTTGCCTCACCGTCATACCTTTGGCAACAGCTATCCTTCCCGCCTCTACCTGGCTGTGTCCCGCTAGACCCAATAAAGCACGTGCATGACCCATCTCTAAATCACCATGCTCTAACAGTTTCTGCACTTCTTGCTCAAGCATCATGAGGCGCATCAGGTTTGTCACTGTGCTGCGCGGTTTGCCCACAGCATCCGCTACCTGTTGTTGGGTTAGACCAAACTCCTGCTGCAAACGAACTAATGCTTGGGCCTCTTCAATTGCATTAAGGTCTTCCCGCTGAATGTTTTCAATCAGCGCCATGGCGATTGCTGACTCATCAGAGACCTCTCTGATCAGGGCCGGTATGGTATCTAAGCCCGCCTGTTGTGCTGCTCGCCAACGCCTCTCGCCTGCTATTATTTCGTAACTATCCATCCCTATTGGCCTGACTGTAATTGGCTGCATAACGCCTTGGGCTCGGATCGAACTGGCAAGATCCTCTAATGCTTCTGGGTGCATATCTCTTCGCGGCTGGTATTTTCCCCTCGTCATAAACTCTATGGGTAGCTCAATCAGCGCATCTTTCTGGACTGCCGGGCGGTCGTCTGCCACTTTGTCGTCCCCCATACCCAATAGAGCATCAAGACCACGACCCAAACCTTTTCTCTTCACCATAACCTAACCTGCTGTTTCTGCCGGGACCCTGACAACGGCCTTGGCGCGACGAATAATTTCTCCAGCCAACCCTAGATAGGCAAGCGCTCCCCTTGAGTTCTTGTCGTAAGCAAGTGCAGGAAGGCCATAACTCGGCGCTTCCGCGAGACGCACGTTGCGCGGTATGGCGATTCGATAGACCTTATCTCCAAAGTGACTACGCAGTTGGGCGGTCACTTCATTTGTCAGGCTGTTGCGAGGGTCGTACATCGTGCGGAGAATACCTTCCAACTGAAGCTGTGGGTTGTGAAACCGACTAATTTGCTGAATGGTATTGTGTAGTGCCGACAACCCTTCCAGAGCATAATACTCACACTGCATTGGAACGATTACCCCGTCGCACGCGACCAAAGAATTTATTGTCAGCATGCTCAGGGCGGGCGGGCAGTCGATAATGATGTAGTCATAGCGACTTTTTACCCTAGCCAGGGCGTGTCGTAACCGGCTTTCTTTATTCTTGACCTGGAGCAACTCAACCTCTGCCGCTGTCAGGTCGCCATTGGCAGGTAAGACATCAAAGTTTCCTGACTCGCAGCGCTGCAGCGCCTCGTCTGCGGTAGCTGCCCCCATCAATACATCCAACACGGTGATTTTCTGGCTGCTTTTGTTGACCCCACAACCCATAGTCGCATTACCTTGTGGATCCATATCTACCAACAATATTCGCTTACCATAGCTTGCCAAGGATGCTGCAAGATTAACGCTTGTTGTTGTTTTCCCCACGCCGCCTTTTTGGTTGGCAATGGCAAATGTCTTGCTCAAAGTGGTTTCCTCAACAGGGTGTGATTTCGATCAGGTGCCGCTCGCCATCGACACCAGGCACCTGAAGCTGGTGCGAGGCAACGACATTATAGTGTTTTGACAGTGCACTCAACTCTTCGGTGGGATATTGACCCTTCATGGCATAAAAACGCCCGCCCCCTCCAACCAAATGGGCACATTTTTCTACCATCTGCTGCAGACTCGTAAAAGCCCTACTGGTGACGCCATCAAACGGGGTTTCTGACTGGTAGTTCTCTACCCGGCTCTGGATTTCAGTGACATTCTTGAGCCCTAAAACATTCCTCACCTGAAATAGAAAACGGGTCTTTTTGCCGTTACTGTCCATCAGCGTGAACTGGCGCTCAGGGTAGACAATCGACAGGGGGATTCCCGGCAATCCCGGCCCCGTGCCCACATCGATAATTCGCTCACCTTTCACAAAAGGCGCAATACTGAGGCTATCAAGTAAATGTAAGCGCAACATTTTTTCTGGCTCACGAACAGAGGTGAGATTGTAAGCACTGTTCCACTTTTCTAGCAGACTCATGTAATCCAACAATTGACTAACTTGCTGGTCAGATATAGTCAGCGGTAGCTGCTGCAAACCCTCACGTAACGCGAGTTCGAGGCTCCGGGTCATCACTCAGGCTATTTTCTTTGCTGTTATGGATTTTTTCTTCAGATAGATCAGCAACAAGGATATCGCCGCCGGGGTAATACCGGGAATACGCGATGCGCGCGCCAACGTTTCCGGCCTAGCTTCTGATAGTTTCTGCTTAACCTCATTTGATAAGCCGCTGACCACAGTGTAATCGAAGTCCGCCGGAATCACGGTGTTTTCTTGGCGACGAATTTTATCAATGTCGTTCTGTTGGCGGTCTATGTAGCCTGCATACTTGGCATCGATTTCCACCTGTTCCGCCACATCCGCAGCAATGTTGTTTTTCTCACCCAACTCGGCAATATCACTGTAATTCAACTCTGGCCGCTTAAGTAAATCGAGCAGGCTGTACTCATGCCCCAAAGCAGAACCGGTTTTTTTTTCGACCTTTTTCGCTTGATCAGTAGCCGGTTGGATCCAACTTCCCCTTAAGCGCTGCCGCTCCTGCTCTACTGCCTCGCGCTTCTCGCTAAAAACCTGCCATCGGTGGTCATCCACCAACCCCAGCTCTCTGCCCTTTTCGGTCAACCGCTGATCCGCATTATCCTGGCGGAGCAGTAGCCGATATTCAGCGCGACTGGTAAACATTCGGTACGGTTCCTGAGTACCCATCGTTATTAGGTCATCCACCAAAACACCTATGTAGGCTTCATCTCGACGGGGGCACCACGCCTCTTTTTCTTTCACCTGTAACGCCGCGTTGGTACCAGCGAGTATTCCCTGTGCTGCAGCCTCTTCATATCCCGTGGTTCCATTGATTTGACCAGCAAAGAATAATCCGTCCATACACTTGGTTTCCAAGGAGTATTTCAAATCCTGAGGATTAAAATAATCATACTCAATAGCGTAGCCTGGGCGAGTAATATGCGCTTTTTCAAAACCTTTTATCGATCGCACTAGCTGCATCTGTACATCAAACGGCAAGCTCGTGGATATCCCATTTGGGTAGAGCTCATGGGTACTAAGCCCTTCGGGCTCAATAAATATCTGATGGTTATCTTTGTCTGCGAAGCGGACCACTTTGTCCTCAATAGACGGACAATAACGGGGGCCAACCCCCTCAATCACACCGGTATACATGGGCGAGCGATCCATCCCACCACGAATAATTTGATGTGTGTTTTCATTAGTATGGGTAATGTAGCAACAGATTTGCTCGGGGTGTTCTGACTGGTTTCCCAGAAACGACATTACTGGTTCTGGCTTATCCCCCCATTGTGGTTGCAACCCCTCAAAGTTAACACTACGCGCGTCTATTCGCGGCGGTGTTCCCGTTTTCAGGCGGTCTACTCGCAGCGGTAGTTCTCGTAACCGGTTAGCTAGACTGATGGATGGAGGGTCTCCGGCGCGTCCACCGGCGTGATTCTCCAACCCAATATGTATCTTGCCGCCAAGGAAGGTGCCAACAGTCAAGACCACAGCCTTTCCCGTAAAACGTAACCCCATCTGAGTAACAACACCCGTCACTCGGTTGCCCTCGACAATCAGGTCGTCCACGGGTTGTTGAAAAATAGATAGGTTCAGCTGGTTTTCCAGAGTTTCTCGAATAGCGCTCTTATACAACAAGCGGTCCGCCTGAGCTCGGGTTGCTCTGACAGCAGGCCCTTTGCGTGAATTCAATACTCGAAATTGAATTCCCCCTATGTCTGCAGCATGAGCCATTGCCCCGCCCAGAGCATCAACCTCTTTGACTAGGTGGCTTTTACCAATTCCACCAATCGCCGGGTTACAGGACATCTGACCCAGTGTTTCAATATTGTGTGTCAGGAGCAGCGTTCTGCACCCCATACGGGCGGCCGCCAAACATGCCTCTGTACCAGCATGGCCTCCTCCAATCACGATCACATCAAAACTATCCGAGTAATGCATAGCAACAAGCCAGCCATAGAATTTCAAAAAGGGGCGCCAGTATAAAGCAAACTGTTCAATAGTTAATCGCTTTGAAAAAGTCCTTTTTGATCATTTAAACTATAAGTAGTAATAGTTCTTTATATATAGATATATATTGAATAGATTAATAATGTTGTTATATATGTACACCTTATTTTCAGTGCAAAACAGATAAATACACATAAAAAACAAAAGGATAAGATGAGGATAACCAATAGGAAAAGTAGGCATAAAGCTGGTTTTAACACCCTTTGAAGTTGTGGGTAAACAAGGCCGTTATCCACAGATAAATAGAAACCGTAGTTATCCCCAAAAGAGTCCAAGGTTTTTCCAGAGGTTTCCACTGGTGATTATCCACAGGTTAATCAGGGGTGTGGATAACTCGTTCTACCCTAAAGCTAAACCTGTGGGTAAATCTAATCTGAGTTTATTTACCCGGCAGATAGATCTTTCGTTGATATGGGCGCACTTTTTCTTTAAAATCGCCCGCCCTTCAGGGGTATAAGTCAGCTAACGGAAGTCAGTCATGAAAAGAACATTTCAGCCAAGCGTACTGAAACGCAAGCGTACACACGGTTTTCGGGCTCGTATGGCCACAAAAAGCGGACGCATGGTGATCAACCGTCGTCGAGCAAAAGGTCGCAAGCGCCTAGCCGCATAATTGCCAGCCCATTCTTTAGGGCAGGGCTATGCCCAAATAAAACATGCCCGAAGCAACGTTTTGCAGAAATAAACGCCTTTTAACGGCCCGGGCTTACCAGGCTGTTTTTGGTGGCACCTGCTTTAAAGTTGCCCACCCTCACCTCTTATTGCTGGCCAGACCGAATCAATTGTCGCATCCGCGGTTGGGTCTTGTGGTGGCAAAAAAGCATATTCGGCACGCAGTGAACCGTAACCGTGTGAAGCGTGTTGTACGAGAGACCTTTCGTTTGGCCCAACAGCAACTAGATTCGTTAGATGTTGTATTTCTGTCTCGCCCTGGTATGGATAAGTTGTCGCCCAAAGAGCAAACTGAGCTGGTTGAAAATTCGTGGCGACGTTTATCACGCAAACTACAGGTGGATCAGTCATGCGAAAACTGATTACAACCTCCATTAGAGGCTACCAGTTGTTGGTTAGCCCGTTTATAGGCAACAACTGCCGGTTCTACCCCAGTTGTTCATGTTATGCGGAAGAGTCTGTAAATCAGTATGGCGTGCTAAAGGGGGTTTATCTTACCTTGCGCCGCCTTATAAAATGTCACCCCTATCACGCCGGGGGATATGACCCGGTACCCCAACCCAAACAAAAAACAGAGTTGAAATAAATATGGATTGGCAACGCTCACTTCTTATTAGCGCCATGCTGGTGGTGGTTTATATGCTGTTTCTGGAATGGAACACCTACCAGGAGGCGAATACACCAAAGGTGGATACTGCCGCAGTAGAGGCAATGGTGACTCCGGAGTTACCAGAGATGAACGCTAATCCGTCAGAGCAAGTTGAGCTTGTATCATCTGTAGGCGATTTGCCCAGTTTTCCTGAGGAGCAGCCAGAGCAGTTAGTTGAAACGATTGCAGCTAAAAATACCCGCTTAGTTCGGGTGTCTACCGATGTGCTGACGGTTCTGATTGACACCCTTGGTGGTGATATTGTTAGAGTAGAGTTGCCCAAACACCTCACAGCACTGCATGAAACGGACAACCCCTTTATTTTGCTCAACCGAACAGCGAGCACAACCTACATAGCCCAGAGCGGTTTGATTGGTGCTAATGGTACTGATACTGCGGCAGGGCGGCCGCTATTTAAGGCTGGTTCTGACCATTACACACTAGAGGCCGGGCAAGACACGTTGCAGGTAGATTTAACGATTGAGCAAGGCGGTGTTCTTATCACCAAACGGTTCAATTTTAGCCGAGGGGACTATTTGGTAGGACTCGCCTATCACATAGATAACCAGAGTAGTGAAACCTGGAAGGCAGGGTTGTTTGGGCAAATTAAACGAGACAGTCACAACCCAACAGAAGGGGGGGGCATGGGAATGCAGCCTTTCCTTGGCGCGGCACTGACTAGTACTGATGAAAATTACAAGAAGATGGATTTTGAAGACATCGAAGATGAGTCATTTAAGGACACCGTAACGGGCGGCTGGCTTGCAATGGTTCAACACTACTTTATCAGTGCCTGGGTGCCGGACCAAAGTACAACCAACACATTTAACTTGCGGAAATTGGGTAATCAGGACCTTTATGTATTTGGCTTCACCTCTCCTTTGGTTACTGTCGAACCGGGTGAGAAAAATGAGATGCGCGCCGCTTTTTATGCGGGGCCAAAAGACCAGTATCGACTGGAGAAAATCGCACCTTATCTTGATCTAACCGTCGATTACGGCTGGCTTTGGTGGATTGCAAAACCCCTGTTTTGGGTACTCTACCAGCTTCATGAATTTCTCGGTAATTGGGGGTGGTCGATTATCCTGTTAACCATGATGATCAAGGCCGCGTTTTTCCGTCTTTCTGCCACTAGCTATAAGTCCATGGCTAATATGCGGAGATTACAACCAGAAATGGCCCGACTGAAAGAGCTGTATGGCGATGATCGACAGAAAATGTCTCAGGAAACCATGGGCCTCTACAAGCGTGAAAAAGTGAACCCAATGGGTGGCTGTCTTCCCATTTTGGTTCAAATGCCGGTGTTTATTGCGCTCTATTGGGTGCTACTCGAGAGCGTCGAGCTGCGACACTCACCCTGGATTCTTTGGATACATGATTTATCGATAAAAGACCCTTATTTTGTGCTTCCTCTGATTATGGGTGGCAGCATGTTCATTCAGCAGAAGCTCAACCCGACCCCACCTGATCCCACTCAGGCCAAGGTCATGCAAATGATGCCTATTGCGTTTACGTTCTTTTTTATGTTCTTCCCTGCGGGTTTGGTGCTTTATTGGACGGTGAACAATGGACTCTCCATTATTCAGCAGTGGTTGATAACCCGCCAAATTGAAGGCGCGTCGGCTAAAAAATAGATTTAAAGGCTCCTCATAGGGAGCCTTTTTTCTGGAAAATTAAAAATGTTATCTGCCAGTGATCAAGACACCATTGCGGCTATTGCCACCCCCCCGGGCCGAGGAGGGGTCGGAATCTTACGTATCTCTGGAAAAAACTTGACACCTTTTTTTGGCGGCTTGTTATCAGGACAGCCAGAGCCGAGGTTGGCAGTGTTCACAAAATTTCTTGATTCAGGTGGTTCAGCCATCGATCAAGGCCTGGCCATTTATTTTTCTGCGCCACACTCGTTTACCGGAGAGAATGTTCTGGAGCTCCAGGGTCACGGTGGCCCGATTATTATGGATGCGCTATTACGTCGGGCGCTTGAGCTGGGCGCACGACTGGCCAGACCGGGAGAGTTTTCCGAGCGAGCCTTCCTCAATGACAAAATTGATCTTGCCCAGGCTGAGGCCATTGCTGACTTGATCGATGCGACATCTGATCAGGCTGCGCGCTGTGCACTTCGTTCACTTCAAGGTGAGTTTTCTGTGCAGATTCATAGTTTGGTTGAATCCCTGACAGCCTTGCGAATTTATGTTGAAGCCGCGATCGATTTTCCGGAAGAGGAAATTGATTTTTTGGCGGACGGCAAGGTGTTAGCTGCTCTCAAAGCGTTGCAAGAACAATTGAAGCGAGTAATTGATCAAGCTTATCAGGGCTCGCTGATGAGAGAAGGCATGACGGTGGTTATTGCCGGGAAGCCGAATGCGGGTAAATCAAGTTTGCTAAATGCGCTTTCTGGCCGTGATAGCGCCATTGTTACGCACATAGAAGGCACCACTCGCGATGTACTTCGCGAACAGATTCATATAGATGGCATGCCGCTGCACGTCATAGATACGGCCGGATTAAGAGACACTGGCGATGCTGTTGAGCAGGAAGGAATAAGACGCGCCTGGCAGGAAATTGATCAGGCGGATCGCATTTTGTTTGTCATCGACAGCAGCCAAGACTACTCTTTAGACCCAAGAAAAAACTGGCCAGAATATTTCGAGCGTTATCCAGAGAGGGACTCTCCAAAGCAAGGTCGCCTTAGTTTTGTTTTGAACAAGGGCGATATTTCGGGGTTGCCGGCTGGGGTTTCTAGCGGCCATCATCCGGTTATCACGCTGTCTGCAAAACAAGGGGTGGGCCTTGATATTCTTACCGGGCATCTCAAGGAATGTATGGGCTATACCGGAAGTAATGAAGGGAGCTTTACTGCTAGGCGGCGTCATACAGAAGCGCTACAGGCCGCACAAGAATATTTAACTGCTGGCGCCAAACAATTATGCGAAGCGGGGGCCGGTGAGTTGTTGGCCGAAGATTTGAGACAGGCTCAGCAGTCTCTTTCGGAAATTACCGGTGAATTCACCAATGATGATTTGCTTGGTAAGATTTTTTCCAGTTTCTGTATTGGAAAATAATGTAATTGGAGGCAGCATTTCCATAGTTGGTATTAATAACATATCCACCAGCCGCCATTTTCGCTAACTTACTCATATTACTGGAAATCCACTGTCAGCCCACAAAATACTAACAAGTTATCCACAGGATTTGGCTAAAAAATAGCCAGCAACACCCTCAGATACTGTGCAAAACAACAGCCCACAATAATCACTTAACATGCTGAAATATATCAGAATTATAAAATAACTCCCTAAATAAGTTTTTACCGAAAGGTGTGGATAACTCTGTTCTTTGTGGCTAGACTAGGGGCCGAATAAAAAGTCATCTGCTCGTTTGAAGTGACGTAAAAAAGGGGAAAAGCTTGGCTCAAGTTTTGTGGGAAAAGTGTTTGGGCTACCTTCAGGAAGAACTGCCAGCTCAGCAGTTTAATACTTGGATAAGACCATTACAGTTAGACACTAGCCAAGACGGTAAATCTAAACTATCAAGCGATATTCGGTTGCTTGCGCCTAATCGTTTTGTGAAAGACTGGGTGACGGATAAGTTTCTAGAGCGAATTGTTGAGATATACCAGCAACTTCAGGGCGAACACTGTGCGGTGATTGTTGAGTCAAACACGGGGCAGCAACCCATTCATGCTAGCCAGCAGTCCACGCTACAGAGAGAGCGGACGCCAGCGTTTCCCAAGTTGCTAGACAAGACATCTTTTCCTGCAACGACCCGTATCCAGGTACAACCGGAGGTAAGAAAGCCCGATGTAGAGGGCGGCCTGAATCACCGGGGTAATCTAAATCAGACTTTTACCTTTCAATCATTTGTTGAGGGTAAATCAAACCAGCTCGCCTTGGCGGCTTCCCAGCAGGTGGCTGAAAATCCAGGGGGATCTTATAATCCACTGTTTATATACGGTGGTGTTGGTTTGGGTAAAACCCACCTTATGCATGCCGTGGGAAATGGGATTCTGCAACAAAAACCCAATGCTAAAATTATTTATCTACACTCTGAGCGTTTCGTTGCCGATATGGTTAAGGCAATACAGTTAAATGCCATTAATGACTTTAAGCGCTTTTACCGTTCAGTTGATGCGTTACTAATTGATGACATACAGTTCTTTGCTGGGAAGGAGCGTTCACAGGAAGAGTTTTTTCATACGTTCAACGCGTTGCTTGAGGGCGGGAAGCAAATGATCCTCACCTGTGACCGTTATCCAAAAGGAATTGATGGTCTTGAGGAGCGCCTCAAGTCACGTTTTGGATGGGGGCTTACCGTTGCGGTTGAGCCGCCAGAGCTGGAAACAAGAGTTGCTATCTTAATTAAAAAAGCACAACAGGCAAAAATAGATCTTCCTAATGATGCGGCTTTTTTTATCGCGCAACGGATACGCTCTAATGTCAGGGAGCTTGAAGGGGCGCTTAAGAGGGTGATAGCAAGCGCTCACTTCACGGGTAGTCCTATTAATATAGAGCTCATACGGGAATCGCTAAAAGATCTTCTCGCCCTTCAAGATAAACTCGTTACAATTGATAATATCCAGCGGGTGGTATCGGAGTACTATAAGGTTAAAATGTCTGAGTTGCTTTCTAAGCGGCGAAGCCGGTCTATTGCTCGGCCTCGTCAAGTCGCGATGGCTCTTGCTAAGGAGCTTACAAATCATAGCTTGCCAGAGATTGGAGAGGCTTTTGGTGGACGTGATCACACGACCGTTCTACATGCCTGTAGAAAGGTGAAAGAGCTGCAAGAAACAAATCGGGATATTGGTGAGGACGTAAAACAGTTATTAAGAACGTTAACTACCTGATTATTGGCAGCTATTGGATTATTATAAGAAAAAATTATAACCCAGCCTACTTGGAAGAAATTAACCGATGAAGTTTTCAGTTTCCCGCGAAGATTTTCTGATGCCCCTACAGTTAGTTGTTGGGGTCGTAGAGAGGCGCCAGACGCTACCCATTTTATCAAATGTTCTCATCAACCTTAATGATGGCCGCTTATCCCTAACGGGAACTGATTTGGAGGTTGAGATTGTGGGGCATTTGTCTCTAATGTCTTCGTCAGAGGGTGGGGAGATAACGGTTCCAGCCCGCAAGTTGATGGACATCTGTCGTTCACTTCCGGATGGTGCCGAGATCACTTTTTCAGACGATGGTGGCCGGGTTCAAGTTACCAGCGGGCGTAGTCGATTCACTCTTTCTTCGCTCCCAGCGAATGAATTCCCCAATGTGGATGATGGTCCTGGAAAGTGTGAGTTTTCGATAGAGCAGCGTGCCTTGAAAAAGCTTATCGATCACACGGCCTTTGCCATGGCGCAGCAGGATGTTCGGTACTATCTCAATGGTATGTTGCTTGAGGTAGGCAATGAACGCGTTCGTGCAGTGGCGACGGATGGACACAGGTTGGCGATGATGGATGCACAGGTCCCCGGTCTGGCGGAAGGATTAACCCAAGTTATTCTTCCACGTAAGGGGGTAATTGAGTTATCCCGCCTGTTATCAGATGAGGGAGAGGTGTCGGTTGTGCTCGGTAACAACCATATTCGTATCGCCACGGCAGATTTTCGTTTCACTTCAAAGTTGGTGGATGGGGCGTATCCTGACTACGACCGAGTTCTACCAAAAGGTGGGGACAAGCAAATGGTGGGCAGTCGTGAAGAATTGCGAAATGCGTTTAGCCGCACAGCGATTTTGTCCAATGAGAAATATCGCGGCGTTCGTTTGTTATTATCACAGGGCCAGTTGACCCTGGTTGCCAATAACCCAGAGCAAGAAGAGGCGCAGGAGGAGGTGACCGTTAATTATTCCTCCGAAGAGCTGGAAGTAGGATTCAATGTCAGCTATGTCATTGATGTTCTTAATGTTTTGCGTGGAGAGATGGCCAGGTTTACGCTCTCTGACGCGAATAGTAGTGCTTTGATAGAAGATCCAGAAAATGAAAGTGCAGTATATGTTGTTATGCCAATGCGGCTCTGACCCCTTTATCTAGCCTCGCCTAGTATGTATCTAAAAAAGCTGGATGTGCATGGGTTGAGAAACCTTAGGCATATCCAGCTTTCTTTATCACCAAGCGCAAACCTATTCTACGGTCCAAACGGAAGCGGCAAAACAAGTTTGCTAGAAGCCCTTTATCTGCTTGGCAGGGGCCGCTCTTTTCGAACGCGTACGTTAAGCCCCGTCATTAATCAGGGCGAAGAAAACTGCACTGTTTTTGGCTTGCTGGAAAAAGAGGGAAATGATATTCCTTTGGGGGTGAGCCGCTCCAGGCAGGGTGATTTTCTCTTTAAGGTAAATGGACAGCCAGTTACTAATTCATCCGGCCTAGCTGAAGCTATGCCCTTGCTCGTGCTTAATTCAGATAGCTTTCACCTCTTGGACGGGGGGCCACAGTTCCGTAGGCAGTTTATCGACTGGGGCGTGTTCCACGTGGAACATAATTACCGTGATACCTGGCAGAGATTTCGGAGGGCCTTGAAACAACGGAATTCCTTGCTTCGCCGTGATAGAATGGACGATACATTAATGGGGGTTTGGGACGCCGAATTTGTGTGCTTGGCGGAGCAAATAAACCATTACCGTGAGCAGTACTTGGCGGATTTGATTCCGCGGATTACGGAGGTGTTGGCAGAGCTCTCACCCTTGGAGGGCTTTGAGTTCAAGCATTATGCGGGTTGGGACAATACTAAAAAATTAAGTGATGTGTTACTGGCTGACCGTCAGAGAGATTTCCAAGGAAACACAACGTATCACGGCCCCCATCGTGCTGACCTGAGGGTTCGATTTAACAAGCAGCCAGCAAGCGATATTTTGTCCAGAGGGCAAATTAAAATCCTTGTTACGGCTATGCAGGTAGCTCAGGGTTTCTTGTATCGTGAGCGAACAGGGTGCCAGTGTCTCTACTTGTTAGACGACCTACCCTCCGAGCTAGATTTAGAGCATCGGCTCAAGGTGGGTAAGCTTTTGTACAGGTTGGGTGCTCAGGTTTTTATCACAGGCGTTGTTCGGGGCGATCTAAGATCATCTTGGCCTGATGAGGAAGAGAATGTGCGTATGTTCCACGTGGAACATGGGCAAATTACACAAGAGTAGTCGTTAATACTAAAACATAGGAATTTAGGTTTCTCGTATGAGTGAAGAGCAGAGCTACGATTCGTCGAGCATTAAGGTACTAAAAGGCCTGGATGCAGTTCGTAAACGCCCCGGAATGTATATCGGTGATACCGACGACGGTACTGGGTTACATCATATGGTGTTCGAGATTGTCGATAACTCCATCGATGAGGCTTTGGCCGGCCACTGCTCAGAAATTATGGTGACCATCCACCCCGATGAATCTGTTTCTGTATCAGATAATGGTCGTGGTGTTCCCACAGAAATCCATGAAGAGGGTGTGTCCGCAGCTGAAGTGATTATGACCGTGCTTCATGCAGGTGGTAAATTCGACGAGAATAGCTATAAAATTTCTGGTGGCCTACATGGCGTAGGTGTCTCCGTGGTGAATGCGCTCTCGAAGGAGCTGCGTTTGACCATTAGGCGGGGCGGAAATGTCCACGAACAGCACTACAGTCACGGCGTGCCGCTGGCTCCTCTGGCCGTGGTGGGTCAAACAACAAGTACGGGGACAGAAGTACACTTTGTACCGTCCACTGAGACCTTTACTAATATCCGTTTTCACTATGAAATCTTGGCTAAACGGCTGAGAGAGCTGTCATTCCTTAATTCTGGTGTGCGTATCGTCTTAAAAGACGAGCGCACTGGAAAAGAAGATATCTATCAGTATGAGGGTGGCCTGAAAGCTTTTGTTGAGTACCTTAACACCAACAAAACACCCATTAATCAGGTCATGCATTTTGATGCTCATCGTGATGATGGTGTTAGTGTTGAGGTGGCACTGCAATGGAATGATAGCTATCAGGAGCATATTTTTTGCTACACCAACAACATTCCACAACGCGATGGTGGTACTCACCTAGCGGGGTTCAGATCGGCGCTCACTCGAAGTCTCAACACCTATATTGAAAAAGAAGGATTCGGTAAGACCAGCAAGGTCAGCACTACAGGAGATGATGCCCGGGAAGGGTTAACGGCTATTGTTTCGGTAAAAGTACCTGATCCCAAGTTTTCTTCTCAAACTAAGGATAAATTAGTTAGTTCAGAAGTAAAAACGGCTGTTGAGCAGGAAATGGGCAACAATTTTACCGACTATTTACTGGAAAACCCGAAAGAAGCAAAAAGTATCGTGATGAAAATGGTGGATGCTGCTCGGGCGCGTGAGGCCGCGCGGAAGGCGCGTGAAATGACGCGGCGAAAAGGCGCATTAGATATCGCCGGGCTTCCTGGAAAGCTGGCAGACTGTCAGGAAAAAGATCCTGCACTCTCAGAAATATATCTAGTGGAGGGTGATTCGGCAGGCGGCTCAGCTAAACAGGGTCGAGATCGCAGAACTCAAGCCATATTGCCTTTGAAAGGTAAAATTCTTAATGTAGAGAAAGCGCGTTTTGACAAGATGCTGTCCAGTGTCGAGGTGGGAACCCTCATCAAAGCACTGGGTTGTGGTATAGGTACTGATGAATTTAATCCAGATAAGTTGCGATACCATACCATTCTGATCATGACAGATGCTGACGTGGATGGATCACACATCCGAACATTACTGCTTACGTTCTTCTTCCGGCAGATGCGAGAGCTGGTAGAACGTGGGAATATTTACATTGCGCAGCCACCACTTTACAAAATTAGCAAGGGTAAGCAGGAGCAATATCTTAAGGATGATCAAGCACTTACAGACTTTTTGACTCAATCTGCTTTAGAGAATTCTAGTCTACATGTCAATGCGGATGCACCTAGAATCAGCGGTAGTGCTCTAGAAGCGTTGGTGAATGATTTCCGTCGTGTGATGACGATTATTACACGTATGTCACGTGTTTATCCTGAGCGTATTTTACAAAAAATGGTCTATATGCCGGCTCTGAATAGTGACAGTCTTGGCGATAAAGCCCATGTGGAGGCCTGGTGCGAGGGTCTATCAGCGTCCCTAGAGCGGGAGAATTTGGCGGGGAGTAGTCGCTATCAAGTCACTGCTGAGGCAGATAAAGAGCGTCAGGTTTACCTTCCTTGCATAGAGATAACAGCCCACGGTGTGCCAACCAGCTACCATTTCAACTATGATTTTTTCACCTCTGGTGAATATGGAGCAATTGTCTCACTCGGTAAGCAGCTCCAGGGCTTGATTGAGACGGGTGCGTATATCCAGCGCGGTGAGCGCACTGAGCCCGTTGAGAGTTTCAGTATGGCGTTAGACTGGTTAATGAAGGAATCCCGTCGAGGTTACAGTATTCAGCGCTATAAAGGGCTGGGTGAAATGAACCCGATTCAGCTGTGGGATACCACCATGAATCCGGAGGCTCGGCGGATGTTAAAAGTCACCATTGAGGACGCTATAGCTGCTGATCAGATGTTTACTACCCTGATGGGCGATCAGGTAGAACCGCGTCGCGAGTTTATTGAAACAAATGCGTTAGCCGTCACTAACCTGGATATATAGCGAGGCTGGGTAATAAAAAAGCTGGCTAAAATAGCCAGCTTTTTTGGTACACAATGTTATACCTCGTGCTGGTGCCAGACATTCCCATCGTCCTTCCGGCGACCTGCGCTCTTCCTTCGATCGTCCTTACTCGGCTCGAAGCGAACATCATCTCTGCGGTCAGCCTTTTTTCTACGCTGCTCTTTGGGTTGTTCTGGGCCGTTATAAGTCCCGTTATCAAAAGTATTCATGGCATCCATTCATCAGTTGTTAATGGTTAACAGGGTAAAAGAAGTTCAGGCGACAGTAAATAGGAAGCCAGAATCTATTAATCGCGATTATTTAGGTATGTGAAAGCGTTTTTTGGGTAGATTCAATCCAGCCTTTCACCTGTTCAGTTAGCTGCCGACTGTCCGCGCCAGTGGTATTTATCGGTTCACCAATAACCACGTGTATACGGCCTGGTCGTTTAATAAAAGTGTGGGCTGGCCAGCAGTATCCGGCATTCTGAGCCACCGGTAAAATGGGCGCGCCAGCAGCAATAGCAAGGGCTGCACCGCTACGGCCATAGTTTCCGGTCTGCCCTATAGGCGTTCGAGTGCCCTCGGGATAAATCAGCACATTATTACCCTGGGCCAGACGCTGTTTGCCTTGAGCTAATATTTGTTTCATCGCTTCTCTGGGGTTTCCTCGATTGATGGCAATGGGGTGCATAAAGTAAAGCCCCCAGCCAAAAAAAGGAATCCAGAACAATTCTTTCTTGAGAATAGTGCTCACGGGGCGTAAAAGTCGTTGAAGGTAAAAGGTTTCCCAGCCGGACTGATGCTTACTGAGCACCACGCAGGGGGTGTCTGGGATGTTATTAAGGCCATCAATCTGAAGGGTAATCCCGCAGCTCACGTTGAGCCATTTAATGATAATAGCATTTGCCCAGGTTGTTACGTTTTGGCGCATACGGTATGGCATTAAAAGGCCAATTGTGCAGGTAATTGTGCCGAAAACTACCAGAACTACCCCATAAACCACATAAAATAGTACAGAACGTGTAAAAGCGATAACCGTTTTCATTATTGTTTATCAGTTTCTTTAGTAGCTAAAAGATAATCTACCACTTGAGATAAATCGTCAAATACCTGGGCATGCTGTAGTTCCGTGTCCCGTTGCTCAACTAGCCTGGGCTCAGTTTTGGCACCTTTGCCGGTCCGAACCAGAATGGGATTGCAGTGATGAGCAAGCCCCGCCTGGAGGTCTCGCAAGCTGTCACCAATAAGCGGTACACCGCTCAGAGATAATTCAAACTCACTGGCTATGGCATTGAGCAACCCCGGGGCTGGCTTACGGCAGCCACAGCCATCATCGGGGCCGTGGGGACAGTAGAAAATGCCTCCCAATTCCGCACCAGCATCGGCTAGAAGGCCCGTTAATTTGGTATGCATCGCCTCGAGGTCATCTAGATCAAACAGGCCGCGGCCAATACCAGACTGATTGGTGGCTACTACTACGGTGTAACCCGCCTGATAAAGGCGGGCAATGGCGTCGATACTGCCGGACAGGGGAATCCACTCATCCACCGACTTAACATAGGCGTCGGAGTCTTCGTTGATAACCCCGTCGCGATCGAGGATAACGAGCTTGGTCATTTTTTTAATGCCATATGGAGCAATATACCAGTCATCAGGTTTGCGACTTATTTCGAAGGAGCCAGCAGTGAAATATCCGCTACTTCCAGGAACAGATTGCGGAGTTGCTGCAAAAGAGCCAGCCGATTGTTACGCAAAGTATCATCATCCACCATGACCATGACATCATCGAAAAACTGATCAACGGGCTGGCGCAATCTGGCCAGTTGCTTCAGCACTTCGGTATAGTCGCGATCTTGCAGGAGTGGTTTTACCTCGGTTGTTAGCTCGGCCAGAGAAAGGGCCAATGCTTTTTCTGCGCTGTCCACCAGCAGAGTGTTATCCACTTCTACAGGTATCGTGCTGTCGACTTGCTTGGACAGAATATTAGAGACTCGTTTATTTGCGGCGGCTAGCGCTGCGGCTTCTGCAAGTTGGTTGAAGGCATGAACCGCCTGAACCCGCTGGTGAATATCCAGTGGATTGCTAAGTTGCCTTGCGGCAACAGCCTGAAAGACTTCAGTTGGAATATTTTCATCTTCATACCAAGACCTGAGGCGATCTATAATGTAAGTAAGCACTTGCTTACTTGTGGCTTTAATAGCACCAGAATCAGTGCCTAAACTAGTATGCTGAGAGACAGCGGCAGTCAATACTTCATGAAGATCGAGGTCGATGCCACGCTCCACAATAATCCTTAAGACACCGAGGCTTGCGCGCCGGAGGGCAAAGGGATCCTTGGATCCGGTGGGAGGCTGACCAATACCAAAAATACCCACTAACGTGTCCAGCCTATCAGCGAGTGCTAGCGTGGCACCCGTGGCGGTAATGGGAATGGCATCACCGGCAAAGCGGGGTAAATACTGCTCAAATAAGGCTTCGGCGACTTCGGCGTGCTCGCCATCATTGATGGCATAGTAGCGGCCCATTGTTCCCTGCAGGTCGTCAAATTCACCGACCATTTCGCTTACCAGATCAGACTTACTTAACTCGGCCGCTCTTCTTGCCAAGGGTGGCTCTGCGCCCGTCATGGGGGCCAATATTTCAGCCAGTCGTGCAACTCGCTCAGTCTTGTCAAAAACCGAACCAAGCTTGGCCTGGAAGACAATACTTTTCAAAGATTCGCGGCGGACTTCAAGGGTAGATTTTTTATCAGTTTCGTAGAAAAAAGCCGCATCGGCCAATCGTGGACGAATAACCCGCTCGTTACCATTGATAACCTGTGCTGGATCCTTACTCTCGATATTGGCCACGGTGATAAACATCGGCAGTAGCTGTCCATCGCTATTCACCACATGGAAATACTTCTGATGTTCCGCCATTGAAGAAACCAATGCTTCAGAGGGGACGGCCAAAAAACGCTCTTCAAAACGGCCAAGCAACGGAACGGGCCACTCATTGAGAGCGGTCACTTCATTAAGCAGGGCATCACTAATCACAGCCACACCGCCAGCATTCTCGGCAGCTGTTATCACACCTTGGCGAATTAGCTCTCGGCGCTCAGCAAAATTAGTGATGACATGAGCTGAACGAAGACTGTCTTCATAACGTGATGGCGACTGAATAGCGATATCGCCTTTACTATGAAAGCGATGCCCGCGGCTGGTATTTCCGGCAGAAAGCCCCATCACCTGTGCGTTGACTATATCATTGCCCAGTAGCATCACTATCCAGTGAACCGGGCGTACAAACTCCTCGCGGCGAGCACCCCAGCGCATTCTTTTCGGAATGGGAAGTGCCGCCAGTGCAGCTTCAACAATGGGGCCAAGCAAATTCGTCGTTATGCGGCCTGGCTCAGTAGCACGATGGCACAGCTTGTCCTGCTTCCCATCATTTTCGATTTTATTGGCTAGCTCATCGACGGGAACACCGTTTTTCTTAGCAAACGCCTCCGCAGCACGACTAGGGCTGCCATCGGCATCAAAGGCAACCTTGACTGGCGGGCCCCAGGCAATAATTTCTTTAGTGGGCGCCTGCTCGTCTAATCCTTTAATAACAACCGCAAGGCGGCGAGGTGCGGCAAAGGTCTGTACTTCGCCAAACGCAAGCTGTTCTGTGCTAAGCCGAGTGAGAATTTCATCGCGGAATGCATTAGACAGGGTCAGCAGCGCCTTGGGAGGGAGTTCTTCGGTGCCTATCTCGACTAAAAAATCAGCGCTCATTGTTTCGCCTCCGCAGCCTGTTGCCTTACTTCGTCAGCCAGTGCCGTTGGTGCCAGTGGAAAGCCTAGCGCCAATCGAGATTCAAAATAGGCTTTGGCCACAGCCCGGGCTAAGGTGCGAACGCGTAAAATAAACCGCTGGCGCTCAGTCACCGAAATAGCGTGGCGGGCATCCAGCAGGTTAAAGGCGTGGGAGGCTTTCATGACCATTTCGTAGGCGGGTAATGGCAGGCCTTTTTCGATCAGGCGCTGACTCTCTCGCTCGTAGGTGTCGAAGCTCTGGAACATGAAGTCCACATCCGCCTCTTCAAAGTTGTAGGCTGACATCTCCACTTCATTTTGATGGAACACGTCACCGTAGGTCACTTTACCTGCCGGGCCTTCGGTCCAAACCAGGTCATAAATACTGTCCACACCCTGTAGGTACATGGCAATACGCTCAAGCCCATAGGTGATTTCACCGGTGACAGGGAAACACTCCAGTCCACCTACTTGCTGAAAATAGGTAAACTGGGTTACTTCCATGCCATTCAGCCAGATTTCCCAACCAAGACCCCAGGCGCCCAGCGTGGGTGATTCCCAGTTGTCTTCAACGAAACGGATATCGTGAACAGTGGGATCGATACCCAGCTCGCGAAGGGATTCCAAATACAAATCCTGAATATTATCCGGGGAGGGCTTCAGTACCACCTGAAATTGGTAATAGTGTTGCAGCCGATTAGGGTTTTCACCGTAGCGGCCATCGGTGGGACGGCGGCAGGGTTGAACATAAGCACTGTTCCAGGTTTCTGGCCCAATAGCGCGCAAAAAAGTGGCCGGATGGAACGTACCCGCGCCCACTTCCATGTCCAGTGGTTGCAAAATAACGCAGCCCTGACGAGACCAAAATTGTTGTAAAGCTAAAATTAGCCCCTGGAATGTCGAAACATCCGGTGTAGTTTGTGACACCTAGGATCCCCTGTAGCATGCAAAGCCGACAATTATAAGGTCGCAACCCGTGAATAGTAAGGGTTTTCATCTAACAGGGCCTGTTTCAAATGGCTTGGAAACATTGCTGCTGTTTGCTCTGATATATTATTTGTCAAATGGGTTTGATAAGGTTGATCAATCACCAGAACAAGAGGTCGGTAGCTGCGATAAACTGAAGCACGTTATATGAACACCGCGGTGGTTTTGGGGTAATTAAATTGATGAAAAATCGCTGAGACCGAGCCATAACATGAAGGAAAGGAAGTTTACGGAATGAAAAAGATCGTTTTATTCACCTTGCTAATACTACTGGCCGGTTGCGAAACCGCCTATTACGATGCTTGGGAGCAGGTTGGTGTCCATAAGCGGGATATTCTGGTGGACCGGATTGAAGAGACTCAGGAGGCTCAGGAGAAAACCCAGGAACAGTTCAAAGACGCTCTAGAGCAGTACCGTGCTGTGGTCAATTTTGATGGTGGTGATCTGGAAAAACGCTATAACAAACTCAACGCAGAGTATGAGGATAGCGACCAAGCCGCTAAGGCTATAAGTGGTCATATAGATAGTGTTGAGGATGTGGCAGAAGATCTGTTTGACGAGTGGGAGGATGAGCTTGCACAGATACAGAACCGTACCCTACGGGACGATAGTGCCAAGAAGCTTCACGATACGCGCTACAAATACCAGCAAATGGTCAAGTCTATGCGTAAGGCAGAAAAAAGCGTTCATCCGGTATTAACCACGTTACGGGATCAGGTTTTATATCTCAAACACAATCTCAATGCCCAAGCGATCTCAGCCCTTAAGGGCGAGCTGAGCACGATCAACAGTGACGTGAACACGTTGATTCTCGATATGCAAAAGTCCATAGATGAAGCTAACCTCTTTATAAACCGAATAAAGAACTGAGCACGCAACGCACAAACGAGGCACCAACATGAAGTACAACAATATTCTCGAAACCATTGGCGACACACCGCATATTCGCCTTGGCAAATTGTTTCCCGGTGACATAGAAGTTTGGATGAAAGCCGAACGATTTAATCCAGGCGCCAGTATTAAGGACCGCATCGGTTTGGCCATGATCGAGGATGCAGAAACAAAGGGCTTGATCAACAAAGACACCCTTATTATTGAGCCCACCTCTGGGAATACTGGTATTGGTTTGGCGATGGTCTGTGCGGTCAGGGGTTATCGATTGGTGCTCACCATGCCGGAATCCATGTCTATTGAGCGTCGACGCTACCTCAAAGCCCTTGGTGCCGAGCTCGTATTAACCCCAAAAGAATTGGGTATGGGGGGCTGTATCGAGAAAGCCAACCAATTGCTGGCAGAAAACGATAACGCCTGGATGCCCCAACAGTTTAACAATCCCGCCAACGTACAAGTACATCGGGATACTACCGCCAAGGAAATTCTGGCCGATTTTCCCGACGGCATCGATTATTTGATTACGGGTGTGGGTACGGGCGGCCATATTACTGGTTGTGCAGAAGTGCTAAAGGAAAAGTTTCCCAATACTAAGGTGTTGGCTGTAGAGCCAACGAAGTCCCCAGTGATTAGTGGGGGCGCAAAGGGTTTACACAGAATCCAGGGTATTGGTGCTGGGTTTATCCCTGGTGTACTGAATACAGCAATTCTTGATGGTACTGTTCAGGTTACCGATGAAGACTCTTTTGAGATGACCCGCCGCTGCGCCCAGGAAGAGGGTATTTTTGTAGGTATTTCATCAGGAGCCAGTCTTGCTGCTGTGCAGCAAACGCTTCATGAGATCCCTGCAGGTAGTACCGTTTTAGTCTTTAGCTACGACACAGGCGAACGTTACCTCTCCATTGAAGATTTGTTTTAACAAATGATTTTTCCATATCGAAAACCGTTAAACCCTGGGCAGAACCCCGGGGTTTTTTGTCTCGGGCCAGAATAGCTAAGGGCGGGCAAAGGTCTACACTACGAATAGTTCATTTAGTCGTTAATTTAAAAATATCGGAAAATAAAACATGAATAAAAAAAGAATAAATTCGCTATTTACTTGTGCCGCTTGGGCTTAGGGTTGGTCTTATCAAGCAGTGTTGTGGCAGACCATCATTGGGATACCATTGAATACCAAACAATACCGATAAAAGAAAACCTTTATGTGATGATTGCCGAAGGTGGCAATTTAGCCGTATCTATTGGCGAAGATGGGACCTTTTTAATTGATGATCAATTTGCTCCGTTGACAGGAAAAATTGTAGATAAAATAAAAAAAATGGGCGGAGACAGCCCGCGGTTTTTGATTAACACCCACTGGCATTATGACCACACAGGGGGTAATGAAAACTTGGGTAAAGCCGGAACAATAATCGTAGCTCAGGACAATGTGCGCAAGCGGTTGTCGGTTGATAGCAGGCTCACCGCATTTAATGCCGATATACCCGCTTCACCTAAGCAAGCTCTACCAGTTATTACCTTTGGTACAGATACCAGCTTTCACCTCAATGGTGAAACCATCCAAGCGTTTCATGTCCATCATGCACACACTGACGGGGATACAGTGGTGCACTTTAAAAATGCCAACGTCATCCATACAGGAGATGTCTGGTTTAACGGATTTTATCCCTTCATCGATGTGGAGCATGGTGGCAGCCTTGCTGGGGTTATTGCCGCCACTACAACTATTATTGATATGTCGGACGAAAACACCGTCATTATTCCAGGACATGGTCCGGTGGGAAATAAAGCCGCATTAATGGAATACAGAAACATGCTCCGCAACGTTTTGACGCGCCTACGAGAGCTCAAGGCTGAGGGAAAAACAGCAGATGAAGTAGTTGTCGTAAAACCAACTAAAGAATTAGATGCGATTTGGGGTGGCGGTTTTTTAAAGCCAGACCAGTGGGTCAACATTATTTATAGCGGCCTGGAGATGCCAGACAAATGATTTTCTTTCGTGCAGCAAAAAGAGAGGACTCTCGAGCCATCGCGGAGTTATACAGCATCTCTTCTGATGGTGTGGCTGATTATATATGGGCAAAATCGGTCAAGCTCGGAGAAGATGTTCTGGATGTAGGCGAACGGCGCTATGAAAATGAAGACAATGTGTTCAGTTATAAAAATTGTACGATTGTTGAGGTTGGTGGTGAAATTGCAGGGATGATGGTGGCCTTCCCTATGAGCGCATCTGGCGACGTGGGAGAAGATCCTGTGCTGGCGCCCTACAGTCGATTAGAGGAAGACAATAGTTATTACATTTGCGGCATGGCATTATATCCAGAGCACCGTGGAAAAGGAGTTGGCCATCAGTTTCTGGCATTGGCTAAACAACAGGCCCAGCTGCGGCGCTTTAATAAATTAAGCCTGTTAGTCTTCGAAGAAAATACCGGAGCAAAACGGTTGTATGATGAGCAAGATTATAAAGAGGTTCGCCGTCAAACTATTGTCCCCCACCCGCTAATTCCACATACAGGTGATGTGATTTTAATGGTAAAAATATTAGATGAGTAATTAACTAAATAGAAATAATAAAATGAAGTTAATAGTAGTTTTAATTATTTTAATAACAGTTACGTTATTTTTTGTTATTGATCCCATATCACAGCCACAAAATTATTATGATTTTTCCGACTATATTAATTACTATGGAATTAATAATTTCTGTAATGTAATTTCAAACATACCATTTATAATTGTTGGGTTAGTCGGCTTGTTTCTTAATAAAAAACAAAAACTAAACCACGATAATTATTCAACAACACCTGTTTATAGTCTTTTCTTTTTGGGTGTATTCCTAACGGGCTTTGGCTCATCCTGGTTTCACCTCAATCCTAATAATGAAACACTGGTGTGGGATCGCTTACCTATGACCATGGGTTTTATGGCGTTGACGGTCGGGCTCCTATCAGAATATTTTAAGCGAGAGCTACAAAAACAATTACTTTATCCGTTTATTTTTATCGGTTTTTTCAGTGTCATGTATTGGTATTTTACAGAGAAAGCAGGAAGAGGCGATTTACGGTTGTATGCCCTAGTGCAATTTGTACCCTTAATAATCATTCCTGCTGTGGCGTTAACCCATAAATCTCGTTACACCCGAAGTTTGGATTTGATCTGGTTACTTACTTTCTACGTTCTCGCCAAGGTGGCAGAGCACTATGACCAAGCTATACATCAGGTGCTGGGTCTGATCAGTGGCCATAGTCTTAAGCATTTATTAGCAGCGGGAGCGACCTACATACTGTTGCGAATGTTGTTACGGCGAAAATTATTATGTAACCAGAGTCATTAACTGTAGCTATCAGTTGCATAGTTGAAATCAAGTGGAGCTATCAAGGAGCCTGGAGTTATAGTATTACCCAATGATTAGGTAGGTTAGATTAAGCACATACAGGAGATACCCTATGCAACGCTATACAATTTTTGGACATCAAGCCTGTGGTTTTTGCCGCCAAGCTAAAGCAGTGCTGGAATCTAAAGATCTACCCTTCCGCTATGTGGATATTCATGAAGAAGGCATTAGTCCAGCCGATTTAGCAGAAACAGTGGGTAAACCCGTGAGCACGGTTCCTCAAATTTTCTACGGTGAAGAGTATGTGGGTGGTTATCAAGAGTTAATGCAGCGTTTAGAGGACGCGGATGTCGCTTGAAACAAAGTAGACAATAGATACTTAGGCGAAAAAAAAGGGGGCAACCAATGGGGCCCCCTTTTCTAATAGTTGCTTTGTACTATTCGTTAATGCCCAGTAACTCCACATCAAAAATCAATGTTGATCCTGGCCCAATTATGCCCATATTACGGTTGCCGTAGGCTAAATTACTGGGAATAAACAGACGAGTTTTTTCACCAACCACCATCAACTGCAAACCCTCCGTCCATCCGGGAATAACTTGATTCAAGGCAAAGCCAATGGGTTCGCCACGGTCTACCGAGCTGTCAAAGACGGCCCCATCAATTAATGTGCCGTGATAATGTACTTTTACCATGTCGGTTGGGCCGGGGTGTTCAGTACCAGTACCTTCGGTCAGCACCAAATATTGCAATCCGGAGGCGGTGGTCTGCACACCCTCCTGCTCTTTATTGGCCGTCATAAACTCAATACCTTTTTGCATATTCTCAGAGGCTCCTTTTTTGTTGGCTAACGTGCGTTGTGCTAGAAATAAAACCAGCGCAATACCGATAATAATGATGATAATTTTGAGCATAATGACTCTCTAACATGGACGTACATTAAATTTGTAAACAGGGTAAGTCGATTGGTCCGGGCGGTCAACCGGCGCCACGTCATGATCAGTGTTGGGTAGACACCTCACCGCCCACATAGAACCAGTGACCGGCCGTTCGTTGAAAGACGGAGATTTCATGCATGGCTTGAATCTCGGAAAGACCCGGCTCGCGAAAAAAGGCATTAAATTCTACCGTCGCTTTATCGCCGTTTTGTTCGCTAGAGAGTACGTCCAGATTTATCCATTCCACCGTTTTTTCAGAAAGCGCTTCGGCGGTTAATCCAATAGCGGTTGGTGAAAACCAGGTTGCTAACAAATAGTCGCCGTAGCCGCCCAGGGCATAGGCCGAATAACGAGAGCGCATAAGTTGTTCCGGGGTTTTAGCCCGTAGTCCTTCGGTGAGAAATCGGCCACAGCATTTGTCGAAGGGTTTATTACGATTGCAGAGACAGGAGTTGGCCATTAGTTTTATCTATAAGTGATGAAAGAGTGTTGGCGGCGAAATGATGTTTTTAACTTTGTTCTGGCACCGCTCGAGTTTTACCATCGTCATCAATCGCGACAAAAACAAACTCACCTTCAGTCACTTTGGCGGGCTTGTTGGTGGACTCGATATTAATCCAAACTTCCACGTTGATTGTCATGGAGCTGCGGCCTACCCCTATCAGCTCGCAGTAGCAGCTGACGATAGCGCCTACAGGTACTGAGCGTAGAAAGGCCATTCCGCTGATAGCAACGGTGGTGACTCGGCCTTTGGCAATACGCTGGGCAAGAATAGCGCTACCGAGATCCATTTGTGACAGCATCCAGCCACCAAAAATATCGCCATTTGCATTGGTGTCTTTGGGCATGGCGATGGTTTGCAGGCTCAGGTCCCCACGTGGTTGTGGTGGTTGGTTGATAGCGATCACGAGTGACTCCTCATGTTAGTTATAGCGACTTGCGGGTGGTTTACACCTAGAAGATCACAGATGGTAGCCAAGTGGCAAGCGATGGCCAGAAGGCCAACATCAGCATCAGCACTACCTGAATGCCTATAAAAGGGATAACACCCCGGTAAATATCTCCGGTTTTGATACTATCAGGCGCTACGCCGCGCAAGTAAAACAAGGCAAAACCAAAGGGAGGGGTTAAAAAAGAGGTTTGTAGGTTAACGGCAATCATGATGCCAAGCCAAATGGGATCTACTCCCATGGCGAGCAGTACGGGCCCAACGATGGGGACCACTACAAAGGTAATTTCAATAAAGTCGAGGATAAAGCCGAGCAGAAAGATCACTACCATCACCACAAGAGTGGCGCCAATTTTGCCGCCGGGCATATCGTGGAATAGCCCTTCCACCAGTTCTTCTCCGCCAAAGCCACGGAACACCAGCGAAAATATCGCAGCACCGATAAGAATCAGAAACACCATGGCTGTGACTTCGGTGGTGGAACGGGCAACATCCCGTAGTCGCTCTATTGAGAGCTGTCCCCGCGAGAGTGCTAGTAACGTAGCGCCGAATGCACCGACTCCAGCCGCCTCCGTGGGTGTGGCGATACCGCCCAAAATAGACCCCAGCACGGCAACAATTAAAACCACTGGCGGTAACAGGCTCCGCAAGAGTCGAAAAGCACTGAGACTGTTGTCGTCATCTACTTCGGCCACGGGAGCGAGGTGGGGTTTGAGACGGGCAATAATCACCAGATAGCCGATATACATCACCACCAATAACAAGCCTGGAATAACGGCGCCCACAAATAAGTCGCCGATAGACATGGTTTTGGGGGTGAAAATACCCATTGAGAGCTGAGCTTGTTGGTAGGCATTGGAGAGAATATCTCCCAGCAAAACTAAGGCAATGGAGGGTGGGATGATTTGTCCTAACGTACCCGTGGCACAAATAGCTCCGGTGGCCAGTGATGGCGAATAACCGCGTTTCAGCATGGTGGGGAGGGACATTAATCCCATGGTGACCACGGTAGCGCCGACAATACCGGTGCTTGCTGCCAGCAGCATGCCGACTACCACTACAGAGATACCCAAGCCGCCTTTGAATTTGCCGAACAGTAGGGACATGCTGTCGAGCAGGTCTTCCGCCAACTTGGATTTTTCCAGCATCACGCCCATTAATACGAACAAGGGCACGGCGATTAACGTGGTGTTATCTATGGTGCCGTAGAGACGGTTGGGCAAGGCGTGGAGAAATGCCATATCAAAATGGCCCGTCATATTGCCGACCAAGGCAAACAACAGTGCAGTGCCAGCCAGAGAAAATGCCACCGGATAGCCTGCCATCAACACTAGGCAGACCACTACAAACATCAGCAGGGGAATAAATTCTGCCATCAGAGCATCCCCTCTTGTTGTTCGCCAGTGTGTTCACCGCCGAGGCCAAAAAAGAATAGCAAGTTCTTGATGATTTCTGCCACCCCTTGCAGCAGCAGGGTGATTGGCATCACCAGCAGTAGCGTTTTTAGCAGATACACCCAGGGTAACCCTTGAGCTTCTTTAGAGATTTCATGGACGGCCCAGCTGTTAGCCACATAGTCCCAACTGAAGATGAGAATCAGCAGGCTGACGGGAATTAGGAACAGCAAGCTGCCTAAGGCATCTACCAGTGCTTGGCTCCGCAGCGAAAATTTTTGGTAGAGAATATCGACCCGTACATGCCCTCCACGCTTTAGGGTGTAGGCGGCGCCCAATAAAAATACCAACGCATGCAGATAGGTAACGGATTCTTGCAGGGCGATGGAGCCAGACCCAAGGAAGTAGCGCATCACCACGACAATGCAGGTAAGGGCCATCATAGCCAACGTCAGCCAGGCGATGATTCGGCCAGTCCACTCGGTGAAGCAGTCGATGCCTCTAGCCAGTTGTTCCAGAATACGGATAAGTGTATGGGTCATGACAAGTGGTATTCTTATTGTTTTTGATAAAAGTGTTTTTCATTATACGTTCAATATAACGGGGGCTCCTACAGGGAGTTTGTTTCCCGCCTCGGTGACAAATACGCCGTCTTTAAAATTTGTGACTAGGAACATGCCTGTTCCTCGGGCTTCACACGCGGGCAAAGCTGACACCCAAAATAACAACCCTGCCCCGTTGTCACACAACTGTCACAGAGCTTTCATATAGTTGTCATTATTGAGAACTAGTATGTCGTTCGATGATTAACGACAAGCCCTGGAGGCAAAAGTGAAAAAGACCCATAAATTGGCCATTGCTGGCGCTGCTATAGCACTGACTATGGCGAGCACTACTGTACTGGCAGCCGCTCGCGATTATGTGAGTGTTGTTGGTTCCTCTACCGTTTACCCATTTGCCACTGTAGTTGCAGAGCGTTTTGGTAAGTCCACAGGTAATGCCACGCCGAAAGTTGAATCTACGGGTTCTGGTGGTGGTATGAAGTTATTCTGTTCTGGTGTAGGTACTGAGCATCCCGATGTGACGAATTCTTCACGTCGTATGAAAGCCTCTGAGTACAAACTATGTCAGGACAATGGCGTTACTGAGGTAATTGAAGTGCTGATTGGTTATGACGGCATTGTTGTTGCCAATTCTAAAACCAAAGAGGCAATGAAGCTGACTCGTAAGGACTTGTTTCTAGCGCTCGCTATTCAGGTGCCTGGCCCGGACGGCAAGCTGATTGCCAACCCGTACAAAACGTGGAAAGACGTTAATCCCGCATTGCCCAATACTAAGATTGAAGTGCTTGGCCCACCCCCTACCTCTGGTACTCGGGATGCATTCTCTGAGTTGGCAATGGAAGGTGGTGCAAAGAAATTTGCTGACTTGGCTGCGTTACGTGCTTCGAAAGATGCAGATGAAATTAAGATGCTAATGGCTAAGCTGGGTATTCCTGCCAGTGCATTCAATGCCGAAGGCAAAAAAGTCTTCAAAGCCGTTGCCCATGCGATTCGTGAAGACGGCCACTACATTGAGGCAGGCGAGAATGACAACCTGATCGTTCAGAAGTTGGAAGCCAACCCTAATGCGCTAGGCATTTTCGGTTTCTCTTTCCTCGACCAAAACAGTGATAAAGTACAGGGCTCAATTGTTGAGGGCGTAGAGCCTGAGTTTGAAACTATTGCTAATAAGTCTTATCCCATTTCTCGCCCGCTGTTCTTTTATGTTAAGAAGGCGCACATGGGTGTCGTTCCGGGTATCGAAGGCTACTTGGCGGAGTTCAGCAGTGAGAAAGCTTGGGGCGAAGAAGGCTACCTCTCGGAGAAAGGTATGATTCCGATGCCCGCTGAATTGCGTGCTCAATATGCAGCCTCGATCAAGAACAAGCAGTCCATGGCGGGCGAAGAGCTTTAAGTAGGTGCCATAGCGGTATTCTCCCACTTGCCGCTATAAACCAAGGCCTGACAATTGTCAGGCCTTCCCTCGTTTTAAATAAAGGGTTTAGGGAAAATAAATTAGGTCAGTGAAACTTTAATGCAAACAGCCAACTTATTTATTGTACTTCTCGTACTCAGCGCCGTTGCCTATTACATGGCTCGTGGGCGCTCGGTGGCGCTTGCGCAACCCCTAGGTGGTATTCGCCATCTACACTCCCTGCCCTTTTTCTACGGTATGCGTGCAGCCATCTGGTGTGCGCTTCCGTCAATTTTTTTACTGGCATTGTGGCTTATATTTGATGAGCACATTATCAGTATTCTGCTGATGGAACGTTTGCCGGAAGGCCACCAACCAACCTCTGCTGCAGAACACAACCTGTTACTGAACAGCATCGAAAACATTGCTAGTGGTGCACTCAGCGCGGAAACCGCTGACCCCGCTTTGGTCTCTGCAGCCGACACGTTGCAAGGCCTTCGTGCTACAGGTCGAAATTTAGTGACGGCAGTGGTGTTGTCGCTGGCCGTCATCGGTATGGGCTGGGGTTGGGTGAAGGTTTCACCCAAGCTTCGTGCTCGTCAGCAGGTGGAGCGGGTATTCCGGGGGATCTTATTGGCCTGTGCCTGTGTGGCGATTTTTACTACTGTCGGCATTCTACTGTCGGTACTGTTTGAATCCCTACGGTTTTTCCAGGCGGTGCCTGCTACCGAATTTTTGTTTGGTACGGAGTGGAGCCCGCAAATGGCGATCCGTAGTGATCAGGTGGGCTCATCTGGGAGCTTTGGTGCGATCCCTCTATTTGTGGGCACCCTGCTGATTTCGTTTATTGCCATGCTTGTAGCGGTGCCAGCGGGCTTGATGTCTGCTATTTACCTGGCAGAGTATGCTAGTCCAAGAGTACGAAGTTTAGCCAAGCCAGCTCTTGAGATTTTAGCGGGTATTCCTACCGTGGTGTACGGTTTTTTTGCCGCATTAACGGTTGCCCCCTTCCTTCGCAAAGCTGGTGAAGGCGTGGGTCTTGAGGTTTCATCAGAAAGTGCCCTTGCTGCGGGTTTGGTCATGGGGGTGATGATCATCCCCTTTATATCCTCTCTCGCTGACGACGTGATTACTGCTGTGCCGCAGAGCCTTCGTGATGGCTCGTTGGGCTTGGGAGCTACCCGCTCTGAAACCATTAAAAAAGTTATCTTCCCTGCGGCACTGCCCGGCATTGTCGGCGGTGTGCTGCTGGCTGTTTCCCGTGCGATTGGAGAAACCATGATTGTGGTGATGGCGGCCGGTTTGGCGGCGAAGTTGACCGCCAATCCACTGGAGACAGTAACCACGGTGACGGTACAAATTGTTACGTTGCTGGTGGGCGATCAGGAGTTTGATAGCCCCAAAACCCTCGCGGCCTTTGCTTTGGGGCTGATGCTATTTGTTGTCACGCTGGCGCTCAATTTTATTGCTCTGCGTGTGGTTAAGAAATATCGGGAACAGTATGAGTGATTTAAACCAGGCTGATCTGAATCGAGCCCGTACAGAACAAATTCAGCGCAGCTTGGTAAAGCGTTACCGGGCAGAAAGGCGTTTTCGTCTCTATGGAGCCATGGCCATCGCCTTTGGTTTGATGTGTGTTGTGCTGCTGTTTACGGATATTATCAGCAAAGGCTATAGGGCCTTTCAGCAAACCTATATCCAGTTGGAAGTAACCTATGATGCCAGTGTACTGGGTATTACCGACCTCAATGACCCACAGCAGTTAGCATTGGCGGATTTTCATGGAATAGTAAAAAGTGGGTTGAAAAATCGTTTTTCAGACGTGACAGGCCGCAAAGCTAAGCGTGAACTTTACGGCTTAATTAGTAACGGCGCGGGTTACAACCTGCGTGATCGGCTCGCGGCCAACCACCAGCTATTGAATAAAACGGAAACTCTGTGGTTGGTGGCCGATGACGATATCGACACCTATTACAAAAGTATTGGCAGTAAAGGCGGAGCTTTTGTCGGGCGCATGAGTGAACAGCGACAGGGTTGGGTTGACCAGTTGGTTCAGTCGGATGATGTAGAGATGCGATTTAATCGTATTTTCTTCACTCAGGGTGATTCCCGAGAGCCTGAACTGGCCGGTATTCGAGGTGCCGTGATGGGGTCGTTGTTTACCTTGATCATTACCATTGGGCTGTCTTTTCCTATTGGGGTGGCCGCAGCGGTCTATCTTGAAGAGTTTGCACCGCGTAATCGCTGGACTGACCTGATCGAGGTGAATATCAATAATCTCGCTGCGGTGCCTTCAATTATTTTTGGGCTGTTGGGGCTGGCGATCTTTATCAATTTTTTCCATGTGCCGCGTTCGGTGCCTCTGGTGGGTGGCTTGGTGCTGACACTGATGACCTTGCCGACCATTATTATTTCCAGCCGTGCGGCGATTAAGGCGGTGCCTCCTTCCATTCGGGATGCCGCTATCGGTGTCGGTGCATCACCGATGCAGGTAGTGTTGCACCATGTGTTGCCGTTGGCCATGCCAGGTATGATGACCGGTGCCATTATTGGTATGGCTCAGGCTTTGGGTGAGACGGCTCCGTTGCTGATGATCGGGATGGTGGCCTTTATTGTAGATGTCCCCGGTGGTTTTACCGATCCGTCTACGGTGTTGCCAGTACAGATTTTTTTGTGGGCAGACAGCCCTGAACGCGCTTTTGTGGAAAAGACCTCGGCAGCCATTATGGTGTTGCTGGCGTTCCTGATTGTGATGAATACTCTGGCAGTGATACTGCGCAAAAAATTGGAACGCCGCTGGTAGCATAATGACCAAAGTTGGTCGATATCAGGGCTTGTTGACAGTATTTGAGGTAAAAGTAGATGACAAATGTTCCAAAACCGTCGTTAAAACGGGGTGTAGCTGCAATGGATAATGCCCAATATCCGGATCAAGCAGTGGGCGTGCCATTTGCCGATGATCATAAAATGAGCCTGCGAAACGTGGATGTTTTTTATGGGGATAAGCAGGCCATCTTTGATGTGAATGTCGATATCGCACGGAACGAAGTGATTGCTATGATAGGCCCTTCTGGTTGTGGTAAATCCACGCTCCTGCGCAGTCTCAATCGAATGAATGATACGGTTGAGAGCTGTAAGGTATCGGGTGAGCTGACATTGGATGGCGAAGATATTTATGCCTCCAAGATGGATCCGGTGGCATTGCGCGCCAGGGTTGGGATGGTGTTTCAGAAGCCCAACCCCTTTCCCAAGACTATTTATGACAATGTAGCCTATGGCCCTCGCTTACACGGTCTAGCTAGTCGCCGTGCTGAGCTGGATGAAATTGTTGAGGTTAGCCTGACTCGTGCGGGTTTGTGGACGGAAGCAAAAGATCGTCTCGATCAGCCCGGCACAGGGCTTTCTGGTGGTCAGCAGCAACGGCTGTGTATTGCCCGCGCTATTGCTATCAGTCCCGAAGTGATTTTGATGGATGAACCTTGTTCAGCGCTCGACCCTATTGCAACGGCAAAAATTGAAGAGTTAATTACAGAGCTGTCTCAGAATTACACCATTGCCATTGTGACTCACTCGATGCAGCAGGCTGCACGGGTTTCCCATCGAACAGCCTATTTTCACCTGGGCCATCTGATCGAGGTGAATGAAACAGAAAAGGTATTTACCGCACCGGAGCATGAATTAACCGAAGCCTATATTACGGGCCGTTTCGGTTAAAGGCGCTATTAGCAAAGTTATTAGTAGGAGTAGCCAGTGGACAAGTTACAGCTTGATCAACACATCTCGAAGCAATTCAACGAAGACCTGGAAGACATCAAAACCAGTATGTTGGAAATGGGTGGCTTGGTAGAAAAGCAGGTGGGCGATGCGATAAAAGCGCTGGAAGATGCGGATAGTGGCTTGGCGGACCGGGTAATTGCCGCAGAGTCGCGGATTGATAAAATGGAAATGGATATCGATGAAACCTGCATCACACTGATTGCTCGGCGTCAGCCAGCCGCCAGTGACTTGCGTCTGGTGATTGCCGTGACCAAAACCATCCGTGACCTGGAGCGTATTGGCGATGAGGCTCAGAAAATTGCCAAGATGGCAATCAAGTTGTCAGAGGAAGGAAATGCGCCGCGTGGCTATATAGAAGTGCGGCATATTGGTAACTGCGTAAGAAAAATGCTCAATGATGCGCTGGATGCTTTTTCCCGGTTTGATGCAGAAGCGGCTATCGCTACCATGAAGGATGATAGTCAGGTCGACTTGGATTATAAAACAGCACTGCGAGAAATGATTACCTATATGATGGAAGACCCCCGCAGTATTTCTCGTTCCATGAACATTCTATGGGCGCTCAAGTCGTTAGAGCGAGTGGGCGACCACGCCCAAAATATCTGCGAGCAAGTGGTTTACTTGGTGAGGGGACAGGATATTCGTCGTAAACAACTAGAGTAGTCTTTAGCGGCATTGCCACCTTAATAGTGGCGTCTTAAAAAACCGGATGATAATTCCGGTTTTTTTATGTCGGGAGACCCCTTAAACTGGGCTGGCCAATCGAAATCCGGTTAATCATTACGTAAAAGGGAGCCTCCTAGGTGAAAGAGCTGTTTGAAAAGAATGTAGCTTGGGCGCAGAGCGTCAAAGAGAGCGATCCCACCTTTTTTGAGAAACTCTCCAAGCAGCAGGCACCAGAATACCTGTGGATTGGCTGCTCTGATAGCCGAGTTCCCGCAAATGAAATTGTTGGGCTCATGCCCGGCGAGCTGTTTGTTCATCGCAACGTGGCTAACATGGTGGTACATACTGACCTCAATTGCCTGTCAGTGATGCAGTACGCGGTGGAATACCTCAAAGTGAAACACGTCATTGTCTGCGGTCACTACGGTTGTGGTGGGGTGAGAGCGTCAGTAGAAAGAAAGCGGTTAGGCCTCATTGATAACTGGCTGCTCAATGTTCAGGATGTTCAGTACATTCATCGAGCCCACCTATCTGAAGGCCAGGATAGCACTGAGGCGGTCAATCATGTCTGTGAACTCAACGTGGCTGAGCAGGTGATCAATGTTTGCAAGACCAATATTATCAAAGATGCGTGGGCGCGAGGTCAGGACCTGACGATTCACGGCTGGATATACAGTATTGCCGATGGGTTGTTAAAGGATTTAGGGGTCAATATTAATTGCCTTGAAGACATGCGTCCCAAGTATCACGCAGCTGTGAAAGAGATTAATAAACGTTATGTGTAGGCCTCGCTAGTGACGGATTCCAGTGGGATGATTCGCTTAGCTATTCAGGGACAAGTTGCTTGGATCACGCTGGATAATCCATCAAAGCATAACTCGTTAGCTGCAGAGGATATTGAGCTTTTTATTTCACACCTTGAGTCTGTTGAGGAAAGGCAAGAAATACGGGTGTTGGTGGTGACCGGCAGTGGTGATAAAACATTTTGTGCCGGGGCTTCACTGACTCAGATGTCGAGCGGAGATTTGAGTGGTGAACAATTCCAGGTTCTTACAGACAAACTAGCGGCTATGCCGATTCCTACTATCTGTGCATTGAATGGCAGCGCGTATGGGGGTGGTGCTGAAATTGGTTTATGTTGCGATATCCGAATTGGGGTAAAGGGCATGACATTGCTTGTGCCTGCAGCACGCTTTGGTCTTTGCTACCCACTAAACGGCATACAGCGTTACGTACATCGTCTAGGCGTCAGTACGGCAAAGCGGCTACTTATGGCGGCTGAAACATTAGATGAAGAAGCCCTGTTATCTCTGGGTTACCTGACCCACCTAGTTGAGCGGGACGAATTAGCTGAGGCAGCAGAACAAATGGCTGATTCCATCAGCAAGCTTGCTCCTCTTGCGGTTACCTCCATGAAAAAAATCTGTGATCAAATTGCTGAAGGCTCACTGTGTGAGCAGGAGGCCTTGGCACTCATTCAAGTGTGTCGTGAATCAGATGATCTTAAGGAGGGGTTAAGTGCTGTAGGAGAAAAGTATCATCCAGTTTTTACTGGGGCCAGAAAATCGCCGCCCCAAGAGAGTTCTTAATTGCTCTCTAAGTAGGCTTAGCAGGTTAATCCCCTGTTAATTGAAACAATGCGGAATCGCCCCCTCTTGCAGTAATATTTTCAGTGTGGTTTTTTCCTTGGAAAGGGACATAGGTTAACAGGGGTCGTAACAATTGTCTTTTGCCCGCACCTTCCCCGCTTTTTGATGTATTACCAGACCGATGTCAGTGGCTAGTTTTGTGGGGTCGCCCATCTGATAGGCGTCCAATGCACCCACCAGCATATTGAGAACATCAATTGCTACGTCCTTCGGCCGGACATTGAATGTCCGGGCAAGACAATTGATTTTCAGTGGCTTTAACCTCATCGCTAATCTCGTTAAAACTGTCAACAAGTGCTTGATTATCGGGTGTAAGCTTTACCGCACAACTAATCGCTATCAACGCTTGTGAACCGCAACCGAGTTGAACCAAGTTATAAGCCATGTTGTTCCAGCCCTCAGAGGCATTGGGTTGCCACTGTAGATAAGACAAGAAGAAACGATGAGCCTCCTTATATCGACCCAGTGCATATGCGCTGTTACCGGCACCAAAATTTGCAACAACATTATCGGGCCACTCATTCAATACTGACTGATAAACAGCGAAAGCTGCTGCCGGCTCACCCACTTGCTCTAGATCATTGGCAGCTTGGGTGACACGGGGTGGTTCGGCCGTTGCTGGCAAAGTTCCGGCGGGAACGATGACCATCGACCAGGAATCTGCACGACGCCAGGTTTTCAAAAACAAACTAAAACCTATCTCATGTTGCAATTTATCGCCAGAACGTAGACTGATGGTTTGCGTATTCAGGTTATAGGCTACTGCCACACTAAAATGCCATCTGGGCAGCCAATCAAGCCCCAGGTTTTGCATAACCAGCACCGGGTTTCCCGCATCGATCTCAGCAAGCACATCGACCAGTTTCGGCATCAATACATAAGCCAGCAGACCATAACGCCGCGTTCGTGCGACCATCTCTGTGGTTACTGCACCTTCCTTTCCGGGGATATAGAGCTTACCCCGCAATTGCTCAGGATTAACATCCAACCCTTGCGCTGCCAGCATGGTTGCGAGCGAAGCTGGCCCACATTGATCTTCAATCTGGGGGAAATACTGTATGTTGTAGAGTGAACGAATGGGGGCGAGATGAGCATACCCGGGCTGATTTTCCAACTCGGGAATGCTCGCACAAGCCGTTAATAAACTAACAATGACGGCAGTTAGCCACTTTACTACTCTTATCGCAGTAGTGAAGGAGCGTGCCATACGGTATCTAATTAATGCATCTTACAAAATGGAATACATCAGTAGCACATAGCAGATCGGTTACAACCAGGACAATAAATACTGTCAGCAACACACCGAGAATGCCGCCAGCAGGCTGCACTTCTAATTCAGCATTTAGTTGCTGAATTTCCTCCGGAGTTAAGCTGGCAATGCGATCATTTAATTGCTCAGTATCAACACCTAGGCCTTCCAATTGTTGCTTCAGCTCGTCAGACGCTAGGGCAGACTGCAATTGCTGCTGGCTATACTGCTCGCCATTTGAGCTAATTATAGAAGAAGTGGGGATCATCTTTGCTTGAGCATAGCCGGCAAACAAGCCGACAAAAATCACCATAAAAACCAAAAATTGCTTCAGTTCTTTGCTGTTTAATATTTTATTCATCATTTACTCCCATTACGGATAGACACAACAAACCTTGTGAGATTGAAAAAATAGTCGCGCACTTAAGATTTATTCTAATGACTATAGTCCCGGCTTCCCGATATAGATAGAATACAGTTTTTAGCATTACTCAATCATAAATCCTTATGATTGCCTCACTAGAATTAAAAGGGTCATTGATCCTATATTCGTGAGCACAGCCTGGAACTCAGTGTTCTATTTTGTGCGAGGCTCAAAAGTTTTCATTTTTAAGGCTATCAGCGTGATACACGACCCCTTGATCTATATATCAGACCTAACCTTTAACAAATCCGCTAGCTTAATCTTCCGTTAATCGAAACAGATCAGTATTTCCCCCTCGGGCAGCGGTATTTTCTGTGCGGGTTTTTTCTGTGGCAAAACCAAACAGGTAATGTGGGCCTCCGGCTTTGGGGCCGGTGCCCGATAGACGGCAGCCGCCAAAGGGGTTAGAGCCAACCACGGCACCCACTATATTGCGGTTGATGTAGGTGTTGCCCACTTGGGTGCGGTTGAAAATATAATCTGCAAAGGCCTGAATGCGACTGTGAACCCCTAACGTTAGACCATAGCCGCTGTCGTTTATCTGTTTTATGACGTCGTCGAGCTGATTAACGTTGTAGCGAATCACATGCAGAATGGGGCCAAAAATCTCATCGGGCAGTTTTTCTAGAGATTCAATGTCAAAAATATGGGGTGTCACAAAATACCCTGGTGGCTGCTCATCGGTTCCAGTTGAGTGAGTTGGGCGAGCGTTTGATTGAGTGGCCAAGTGCGGATTTAAGTGGGTAATTAATTTGCCTTCATCGGTCAATTTGACAATATGTGCCACTAGGGTTTTCTGTGCTTTCTGGCTTATTACTGGGCCGATATCAGTGGCTAGTTTTGTGGGGTCGCCCATCTGATAGGTGTCCAATGCACCCACCAGCATATTCAGAATATCGTTTGCTACGTCTTCTTGTAAAAACAAGACACGCAGTGCCGAACATCGCTGCCCGGCACTAAAGAATGCTGAATGGATAACGTCGTCCACTACCTGTTCAGGTAATGCGGTGGAATCCACCACCATGACATTTTGTCCGCCGGTTTCAGCAATCAACGGTATTATCGGGCCGGGCCGGTTGGCCAGTTCTCGATGAATCAGCTTGGCCGTTTCTGTGGAGCCGGTAAAAGCCACACCTGAGATTCTGTGATCTGGCAGCAATTGCTTGCCCAGCTTTGATCCCTCCCCCGGGACTAAATGTAAAACATCGGGTGGTATCCCTGCTTGATGAAATAACTGTACTGCCAGGGTTGTCACTAGGGGTGTGTATTCGGCAGGCTTGGCAATCACGGTATTTCCCGCAGCAAGGGCCGCCGCTATTTGCCCGGTAAAGATAGCCAGTGGAAAATTCCAGGGGCTGATACAAAGAAACACCCCACGACCGTGGAGACTCAGTTGATTTTCTTCACCGGTCGGCCCCGGTAGATTCGTTGGATCAGAAAAATGTAACCGGGTTTGCAGTGCATAGTAACGACAGAAGTCGATGGCCTCACGGACTTCGGATAGGGCATCAGGGATGGTTCGCCCGGCTTCTTTGCAGATCAGCCCCATCAGAGAGGGTCGCTGGTGCTCCAGTAACTCTGCCATTCGATCCAGAATAGTTGCCCGGGCGTAACCGCCGGAAGCATTCCAGGCAGGTTGTGCTGAGGAGGCGAGGGACAGCGCACGTTCAATATCTTCGGTATTGGCATGGGTACAGTAACCCACAATGTCGGAGGGGTTTGCTGGGGACAGAATGGGTTGTGGCGTAGTGTTTGGTTGCGGCCGCCCATCTATTCGTTGCCCCCCTACAAGTTCTCCCCCTGTTAGTTCTCCATCAATCAGTTTTCCGCCAATGATGGGGCCGGCGGTGTATTGTTTGGCCATTGCTGCTGTTATTTTATCTAACAGTAATTCGGCCGATATTGGGTCATTCAGGTCAATACCCGGGGCGTTCTCTCGTATTTCATCAGCGGCAATATAGAGTTTGGGTGGCGTGGGTATTTTCTCGTGCCGGTAGGGTGTATGCGCCGTAACCTGAGATGTGATGTCTTGTACCAGCACATCAACAGGCATGTGTTTATCGAGCACTCGATTCACAAAAGAGCTATTGGCACCGTTCTCCAATAGTCGTCGAACCAGGTAGGGCAATAGCTCACGATGCTGCCCAACCGGGGCATAAATACGTATAGGTGGAATATGCATGCCCTGTTGCCGCAGATGTTCATGGAGGTGTCGATAAAGTAATTGGCCCATGCCGTGCAATCGCTGAAATTCAAAACGGGCCTCTCCATTAGACCCGCCATTAGCTTCTTCATTGGCCTCTTCAGCCGTTGCCAACACCATCGCCAGTGTGTGGGCGTTGTGTGTGGCAAACTGCGGGTAGATCGCCAGGGGTGCGGAAAGCAAGATCTGAGTACAGCGTTCATAGCAAAGGTCGGTATGCACCTTGCGAGTGAAGACGGGGTAATCGGAAAGCCCTTGTTCCTGAGCGGCTTTGATTTCTGCATCCCAGTAGGCGCCTTTGACCAGCCTGACCATCAAGCGGTGGTTAGTTGCCTCTGAAAGAGCGATCAGCCATTGAGCAATTAGTGGCGCTCTCTTCTGATACGCCTGCAATACAAAACCAAGGCCATGCCAACCGGCTAGGTTTGGGTCTCGAGCTAGGGCCTCGAAAATGGTCAGTGACAGGTCGAGTCGGTGTGCCTCTTCGGCATCAATGCTTAGCCCAATGTTGTGTTTTTTGGCGGCTAGCGCCAGCGTTCGAATACGAGGAAGTAATTCGGTCATTACCCTGGCTTTCTGAGCATATTCATAACGGGGGTGGAGGGCAGAAAGCTTGATGGAGATACCGTTGGTTGAATAGACATTGGTTGAGTCGGCCCCGGCAGAGTAGGCATCACCGTTGCGGCCGTCTTTACCAATAGCTTCAATAGCATTGGCGTAAGCATCAAAATAACGTGTGGCATCGGCATGGGTTCTGGCGCCCTCGCCGAGCATGTCGAAGGAAAAGGGGCCGCCGCTAGCGACATCCTTATGGCTTCGTTTCATGGCGTCGTCAATATTGCGGCCCATCACATACTGGCTGCCCATGATTTTCATGGCCTGTAGAATGGCTTTATTGACCACGGGCTCACCCAAGCGATTGGCTAGTTGTTTCAGCCAGCTGTCAGTTTTATCGGTGATTTCCGGTTCGAGGGGGAGAATTTGTCCGGCCAGCATCAAACCCCATATGGAGGCATTAACGAATAGTGAGTCCGAATGACCCAGGTGGCTTGCCCAGTCGCCACTTAGAATTTTTTCGGCAATCAATTTATCGGCAGTGATTTCATCGGGTACCCGCAGCAGTGCTTCTGCCAGACACATCAATGCCACCCCCTCCCTGTTAGATAGCCCGAATTCCTGTAAAAAAGCGTCCAGAGTGCCCTTTCCTTGGCGGTCTTCCCGGCAGGCTAGCACCAGATCGCGGGCCATTTTCAGAGTATGCTGTTGCTGGTCTGAAGGCAGGGGCATTTCAGTCAGCAGTTGTTCGACACAGCGGTGTTCATCCATGTGAGAGGTTTTTTGGATGCTCGCTCTGAGGCTGGCAAGTGTCGTCATCAATACCTCCTTTTATGGGCGCCTTTAAGTAGATAGCCTCCCTAAGTATGGTATTTGATGCGTAGTTTGTGCAAAAAGTTTTTTATGAAATAAAGTCGGGTCACTACAACACCAGACAGGCCTTTTCAAGGTCGAGTCGCTTGCCCCGTTCGTGCAATTTGTCTTCTACGCCATAACCAAGATTGACCAGAAAATTGGATTTCCAGTCATTGTCGGTAAAGAAAATTTCATCGGTTTTGGCGTTGTCGAAACCTGACATTGGGCCGCAGTCCAGACCCAAAGCGCGGGCGGCCATGATCAGCCATGCGCCCTGCAAGGTTCCATTGCGAAATGCGGTTACCTCTGCCAGCGCTTCGTTGTTGGCAAACATCTGATCAGCTCCGGCCATGTGTGGAAACAGTGCGGCTAGCTCGGTATAAAACGTGGGGTCGTGCGCCACAATGACCGTGACAGGTGCGGTTAGGGTTTTCTCATGGTTGCCCTCAGCCAAAGCAGGCAATAGCCGCTGTTTGGCAGCGGGGGTGGTCAGAAACACAAACCGTGCAGGCAGCGTATTCATACTCGTTGGCCCCATGGAGGCCAAGTGGTAGAGCTGACGGAGGGTGTCTGCAGCAACACCCCTGTCTTGCCAGTGGCTATGGGTGCGCGCCTCGGTAAAGAGTTGTCGGGTGGCTTGCTCGTTAATAGCGTTCATCGTGTCAGCTCTCTTATCTTCGATCGGTTCTCTCAGCTTCGGAAGACTGGTCAGTTAGTCGCGCTGTAGGGCAAAGCTGCCATTACCCTGAAGTGCCACTGTGGCAGAAGCTATCGCCAAAAACAGCGGGTATTCCCAGCCTCCACCTGCATTGCTGAACACCCACCCGGCACCGCTGTGTGCCCAAGTGGCGCCCAACGCAATAGGAATCAGGGCCAACGCAGCCCAGCGTGCATGAAACCCAACCAATAGAGCAATACCGCCAATGGCTTCAGCGGCAAAAGTGACGTAGGCCAAAATGGCTGGCAGCCCTAGGCTTTCGAAAAACCCTGCGGTACCAGGCAATGTGAAGACCACCAGTTTTAGATAAAGGCTGTGGGCAATAAAGATTAGCCCAAGGCTAATCCGAAGTAAGGCGGTACCGTGATGCGAGTAATTAGTCATGATGTGCTCTCCAGTAGATTAATTTGATGTCTGGCAGTATGATCTTTGCAATTTAGAAATAAAATAAGCAATAAGCGAAAGCCATGCTTGCAATAATGCAAATAACAGTTGAGATATTTGGTAATGGATAACTGGGACGATCTGCGATATTTTCAGGCGGTAGCCGAGGCGGGCAGCCTCAATGGCGCCTGTAAAAAGTTGGGGGTTAACCACTCCACCGTGTTTCGTCGGGTCAAGGGGCTGGAGGAAAAGCTGGGGGTTCGGTTATTTGAGCGGAGGGAGGCTCGCTACATACTTACTGGCGCTGGTGAAGCACTGCTGGGCCGCACCGATCAGGTTGCCAGTGCAATAGACGAGGTTGACCGCCTCATTGTGGGTGGGGATCAAGCTCTGGAGGGAGCCATCCGTATTACTGCCCCAGATGGCTTTGCCTACTACCATCTCCCGCCATTGATAGCTGAGTTTTGCGCATTGTATCCCGGAATAGAAATCCAGTTATTAGCGAGCAGTGATGATCTGAACCTGTCCAGACTAGAGGCTGATATTGCTTTACGAGTGACGTCTAGCCCGCCAGAACACCTTGTGGGCCGAAAGTTGTGGTCCATGCCCTGGAATCTATACGGAAGCCCGCAGTTTTTTTCTGGTCCCTTTGCTGGCCCCATAGGGCGCTTTGGTATCAAACAGCTTGCGAATTATCCATTGATAGGTCCTGAGCGTAACTTATTGAGACTCAAACCCATGCAATGGTTGGAAAAGCATGTGGATAAATTAAACATTTCAGCCCGGGCCAATACTTTGATGGGTATGGCGGCGTTGGCCCGGTGTGGTATGGGCCTAGCGTTGCTGCCTAGCGATGTGGCTGAAGGTCTACAGGAGTTGGGCCCCCCCGAGCGGCGCTTCGAATCAGATGTCTGGTTACTTACCCATCCGGATTTGAGGCGTAATGCTCGGGTGCGTACCTGTATGCAGTTTTTAACGGAACGGTTAGTACCGTGAAGGGAGAAGCCGCTGCTGAATTACTCGGGAACCTGCACTGACACGACCTTTGCTCGATATCTTGAGGCTTCAGCCGCTTCCTTAAAGGGCCCTATACGAGTTTTGATGGTAGCTTTCTGTCCCGGTGCCAGCTCTTGTGGGCCGTTGAGACTAGAGCTGCTTTCTACCATATAAGCATTGGCCATTTCGGCGAGCTGTAACTTCACGGAGGTTACCGTCACAGGGCTGTTGTTTTGAACCACGATTCTCAAATAGCCGTCATCACCTACATAGGTTTTGCTAACGATATATTTATGGGGTGATGTGGCTAATTCCAAAACGGCTAGGCGACCCTGGGCTTTTTTAGCCAGCTCATCGTTACCTTGAGCCGCAGTTTGGAAATAGCGAGTCGCCGTTTGTTTATCACCACTTTCCAGCGCTATTTCTCCGAGGTAGTAGCTAGCTGGAGGAGTGGGAAGTAATTTATAGCTTTTTTGCAGATCTGCTTTCGCGCCAGCTTTATTGTTTAGGTCAAAGCGAACCAGCCCGCGATACAGGTAAGTGCTAAACAAATCCGGATTTTTCTGAATAGCCGTAGTGAATGCCTTTTCTGCATTCGTGGCGTTTTTCTTCATCTCCCAGGTGTGGCCACGCAATTCCCAAAAAGAGCTTTCGTTGGGCTGAATTTTGATAGCTTTGTCGAGCTGTGCCAGTGCGGTCGCTGTATCTTTGGCATTCAGTGCTTTGATGGCCGCGGCTTCAGCATCATAGGCCGGCTTATCACGTATCAAATGGGCTATTTTTTGTTGGTAGCGATTTCGGTTAGTGACGCCCTTTGGCAAGCTGGCTGCTTTTAGGCGGTTAGCGTCCACACGCTCTTGGGATGGTGGGTGGCTAGCAAACATGCCACTGATAAAATCTTGCTGGCGGCCTTCGCTTAGTTTTACAAACGTTTGCTGCACTTTGACGGCGCCATAAGGGTCATAACCGGCCTTCGCGAGATAATCTATACCGTAATAATCAGCTTCCAGTTCATCATCTCTTCCATATTTAGCCATCCAGGCAGCGGCGCCCATTTGTGCCATTTGCGACCCAGTTTCCCCGAGGCCATAATTACTGCCAACGGCTCCAAGAGCCGTAGCGCCGATACCAATGAAGGTACTTCGCGTCATTTGTGCGGCACTGTGACGGGCGGCAGCGTGGACAATTTCATGGCCCAGTACTGAGGCAAGTTCGGATTCATCCTCTAGGTGAAGCAATAGGCCGCGGTTGACGGCAATTTTGCCGCCCGGCAGCGCCCAGGCGTTGGGCGTGGAATTATTGAGGACGACGAATTCATAGGGAAGGCCTGGTCGATCACTCACTGCAGCGAGTTTGTTACCCACTTCTCTGATATAAAGTTGCAGGTCTGGGTCGATATAGTAGCGGCCTCCCTGGGATTGCTGTGAGGGGCCATAATTAGCGGAGCCTAGGGCGACTTCCTGTTCAGCAGATACCAGAGAGAATTCTGTTTCGCCGGTGACCGGGTTTACCGAGCAGCCAGCGAGAGCGGTGGCCAGTGTGGTAATGACAAGAAAAAGTTTAAAACCCCGGTACATAGCAAATCCCTTCTGGCTGGTTGTGGTGAACGAGTATAATGAACGATATGTTTGTGTAAACGGTTTAACCCCTGATTGGATGACTTATGTTAATCGTAATCTCTCCCGCGAAAACACTGGATTATGAAACCCCCGCCACTACAGCGAGTAACACCCTGCCGGATTATCTGGATGATTCTGCCGAGTTGATTACACAGTTGAGAACACTGTCGCCGCCGGAAGTTTCTAATTTGATGGGAATCAGCGCCAAACTGGGTGATCTTAATTTTGGTCGTTTTCTCAGCTGGCAGCCTGCCTTTACCCCAGGCAATGCTAAGCAGTCGCTGTTGGCCTTTAAGGGAGACGTATATACCGGATTGGATGCAGGGAGCCTTTCGGAGGAGCAATTACAGTGGACACAGAATCACCTGCGGATTTTGTCGGGTCTTTATGGGTTATTACGGCCACTGGATTTAATGCAGCCTTATCGCCTCGAAATGGGCACCAAGTTGGCGAACAGCCGCGGTGTAAATTTGTATGAGTTCTGGGGCGATAAAATTACAGAAGGTTTAAATAAAGAAATCAAAAAGCAGAAGACTGACCTGCTGATTAACTTGGCCTCCAATGAATATTTTAAATCCGTCAAACCGGGCAAGCTAAACGCAGATATTATTACCCCTGTGTTCAAGGACTGGAAAAACGACAAATATAAAATAATTAGCTTCTACGCTAAAAAAGCGCGGGGTTTAATGAGCCGCTATATCATCGAAAATCAGATTGAAGACCCCGAGCAACTCAAACAGTTTAACGTGGGAGGATATGTCTATCAGTCGGCCATGTCATCTGCTCGTGAATGGGTGTTTACTCGCGAAGGCGCGGAATAGCAGGAGCCCACATGATGATACAAAAACCCTTTTCCCAAGCCTGCGAGAATAATCAGAAACCCATTCTGGAGGTATTGCTTCGGGTGTTTGCCGATCGTAAGCAGCTTTTGGAAATTGGTAGTGGCACGGGACAGCATGCAGTTTACTGTGCGCCCCGGTTACCGCATTTAATATGGCAAACTGCCGACCTTGAGGCTAACCACCCAGGAATCAATGCTTGGTTGGATGACTGCCCCGCAGAAAATCTCCGTCGCCCTATACCTCTCAATGCAAATCATCCATCCTGGTCTGTGGGTAATGTGGATGCCGTATTCACCGCCAATACTTGTCATATTATGGCGTGGGAATCGGTGGTAAATCTATTCGCTGGGCTAGACACAATTCTGGTTCCAGGTGCCATGGTCGCCATCTATGGACCATTTAACTACAACGGTCAGTTTACCAGTGATAGCAATGCCGGGTTCGACCTGTGGTTAAAGCAACAAGTACTGCATCAAGGTATTCGCGATTTTGAGGCAGTAAACTGTCTTGCAGAAAAAATTGGATTAGAACTGGTAGAGGACAACCCAATGCCAGCAAATAACAGGTTACTCGTATGGAAAAAAAATTTAGTCTCGCCTTAAAAGTCCCGCCACTGATACAGCTATTAGTGGTAGGGCTGGTGATGTGGTTGGTTGCCCGTTTTCTGGATACGGGGGAGACCTACTCCACCTGGCAGGGGTTACTGCTGATATTATTCCTTGCTGCTGGGTTGGCCATTATCTGTGTGGCAATTATTACTATGTATAAACTGGACACAACCATTGACCCTCGAGACCCAAGCAAAGCTAGCAAATTGGCCACCGTAGGGATATTTAATTGTTCTCGAAATCCGATTTACTTGGGTTTGTTCGTCATACTTGTCGCGCGGAATATTCATCTTTACAGCCTTTACGCTAGTGTAGGCTTACCCTTGTTTATCTGGTCGGTGACTAAACTTCAAATTATTCCTGAAGAGCAACAAATGGGTGCAAAGTTTGGTATCGATTATTTTAGTTATTGCGAAAAAGTCAGGCGCTGGCTTTAAATTGTGTGGGTGATTTGATGTGCTGAGGTCAGCCCATTTCTTCAGTAACTGATTAAACATCACCATTGTTTGGGTTAGCGGGGCTGATCAGGTGTGAATATATTGCGTTAGGTGTTTATGTTGTTAGTAAAACTTATAGGCTGTCTCTCTTAAAATTGAAAACAAAAGACGGTAGCCCATGGCCAGGGTGTGTCATCGGCTGTTCTCCGGTATCTTTATTATGGCACCTTTAATAATGTTAAATATTAGGAAAACATAGATGAGCCTTCAAAAACTATATCCAGGTTAAGGCATAAGAAGCAAGTTTGATTCTGAGGTCGATATAAAATTCTATGGAATGGACAACCTGTCTGAAATTGCTAGACAAGAACCAGAGTGTTTGAGAGACATAGGGGAACAGGCATGGATACATTACATGGTGGAGGTCACCAAGATAAAGTCTAAAAAGTTATGTTCGTACTTTGATGAAAGTGATCCCTTTTTGTTCCGGCAGGTAGAAACGTTAATCAAACAAAAGGTTATTCAAGATATTGTGATTTTTCGTTCCCGTGTTGTTGACCATGCCCTGACAAAAAGCCTTTGTGGAAAGTTGTTATTAGCGCGTACATACCCTAATAATATACATATAGCAGATGTGGAGTTTAGCAACCCGTATAAGCCGGTTAGAAAAAATGAGCGGCGCTATTCCTGTCATGAGTTTCGTAGTCTGGGATTATTTTCTACGCTGTTTGATAATGTTTTGAGGCACAGCAAAAAGAATAAAATATCAAAAATCACCCTGTCAGTTCCATCTTTGGATCAGACAAAATACTTTGAGGAGCATGGCTTTAGTATAGAAAAAACTGAATTTTCAAAACATCAAATTGCTTCTGGAATGAGCATACCGATGGAGCGTCAATGCATTTAATTCCAGTATGAACCGATGTCATATTTTGAGGCTTTATATTACGTTTCGCTTCATATTTTACTTACCTGAAAATTTAATATTAGCGAACAATCGGCGTGACTTTTGAGCCTTCTAGGCTCAAGTTGAACATGAGCCCTTTGTTGGAAAAAATAAATCCAATAATAGGTTGTTGAATGGTATGTGTATCAATTTCCCCGCCGGCACCAATCGTCGCAATGGCAACGCTGCCATCAACACCCGCTTCCCAGCCATCGCTGTTTTGAAATTGCTTCAGCGCTGCATTAGTCATAAACAAAATAATTTGCGATTTCGTCTGGGCGCCCAGTTGGAAACCAATAGAGGCAGCAGCAGTACTGTAATAGCCCACGGTGGAGCCGCCCACTTTTAGTACGCCTTCACCATATTCACCGCCAATGCCGATACCTGCTTTGTAGACTTTGGGGAAGATCAGCATGCCTTTGGCCTGAGCGGCGAGCTTGGTCCCGGCAGTTGTTTCTTTGTGAAACTGCTTCAGGGCATCTTCTACATACAGATCTATTTCCACTTTGCTGGCAGCTTGAGCTGATGCAGACAGCATAATTTGGGCTGCGAGCGCTACTGCAGCAAATTTGAGCAGGTGGGGCCATGTGTGGGCTTTCATGATAGGCGTCCTTTTAGGCAGGTTGTTTGCAGCGTAGCAGTATAAATTACTACTTATCGGATCGGTATGGCAACTGTTGTTTTGCTTCCAGTATATAGTGCGTTATGTGTTGTTTTTCCTGGGTTAGGAAACGGCTTATGGCCGCTGAAAACTCCGGGTGTTTGATCCAGTGTAGTGAGCAGGTTTCCACAGGAACAAAACCCCGTTTGATTTTGTGCTCCCCTTGGGCGCCGGCATCAAAGCGCGAAAGTCCTAGCTCAATGGCGAATTCGACACCCTGGTAGTAGCAGAGTTCAAAGTGCAGGGAGTCACACTCACGAATACACCCCCAATAGCGGCCATAGAGGGTCTGGCTGTCGTAAAAAAATAGGGCAGCAGCTATTTTGTTGCCGGCCTCGTCCTGAGCAACGGTCATCATCAGCTGGTCGCACATCACTTGACCGAGTTGTTGGAAGAACTCCTGGGTCAGGTAGCCACCGGTACCGTTGCGTTTCAAATAGGTGCGTTGATACATCAAATAGAAGAATTCCCACCAGTCCGGGGTAATGTTTTCACTCGTGAGACGCTGAATATGCAGATTCTGCTGGGCCACAGAACGGCGTTCTCTGTGCAGGTTTTTTCTCTTTCTTGAGGAGAACGTGCCAGTAAAATCGTTAAAATCACCATAGTTGTCATTGATCCAGTGATATTGGACGCCAGTGCGCCGCATCATCTCTACCCCATTCATGGCGGTGGTGAGCTGTTGGTCGGGAAACAGCAGGTGCCAACTGGACACATCGTGGTGTTCGGCTATTTCCTGAATGGTATTGAGTAAACTCGGAAGTACATCCGATGGGCTTATTTCCGATGCCAGTCCTAATCGAGGACCTGTGGCCGGGGTAAAGGGCACAGCGGTTAGTAGCTTGGGGTAATAGGCGATGCCATGGTTTTGGTAGGCCTCGGCCCAGGACCAGTCAAACACATATTCACCCCATGAGTGATTTTTCAGGTAGAGCGGTAAAGCTGCAACGGGTTTTCCGTCCTGCTCCAGTAATAAATGCTTTGGCTCCCAGCCCGTTTCAGCACAGACACTACCGGAGGACTCTAGCAGCGACAAAAAGCGGTGTTGTAGAAACGGATAGTCGTCTGCAAATAGCCCGTCCCATTGGGTTGGGGAGCATTCGTCAATGGATTGGAGTATCCGAATTTTTATGATGGTGCCTTTTTAAATAGTTTGTCTTGTTTTAGATTGTTTTTCTTGAAGATGTTTCAGTCTCTTCTCAGTATGGCGTTCTTGTCGAGAGAAGGGAAAGGGGAGTAGGGTACCTATGATCTAACTGCGGTTTCTAGGATGATTTGAGTATCGGAAAACGACAGCTAAAGCGGCTGCCTTTGCTAAGGGTGCTGCTGATGCTAAGGGTGCCACCGTGATGCATTAGCACATGTTTGACGATGGCGAGGCCCAAACCGGTGCCTCCGGTGGAGGATGCGCGGCTTTGATCCACTCGGTAAAAGCGTTCGGTAAGGCGAGAGATATGTTTTGGGTCGATGCCGTTGCCATCATCAGAGATGTCGATGAAGTTGGCGTTATCGGTAGCGTAACTCTTAATCTGGATGGTGGTTCCGGCAGGGCTATGCTTGATAGCATTGAAAACAAGGTTGGAGAAGGCGCTGTAGAGTTCTTTCATTTCGCCATTGAGAACCATGCCTTCGGCACATTCTAGTATTATTGTGTGGCTATCAGCAGCGATTATGCGTGCATCGTCTGCTATTTGCTGTAGTAGCGGTGCTATCTGTACCGGTGTGCTGGATGCAGACTCTCGGGTGGATTCCAGTTGAGATAGCATCACCAAGTCATTGGCCAGCGCACTCATCCGCTCGGTTTGCTGCTGCATTTGATCAAGCGCTTTTTTCCAGTGGCCCGGAAGGTCTGCGGCATCGTCTTGACAGGCGTCTTGAAGGGTTTCGGTATAGCCGGTCAGGACGGTAAGCGGGGTGCGCAGTTCGTGGGATATATTGGCCACAAAGTCTTGGCGCATTTGTTCCAGATTGCGCAGCCGGGTGATGTCTTGCACTACCACAATCACATCGCCATCACCGAATTCGGCCGCAGTAAATAATAGCGTTTTAGTCGGATCTTCCGGGGAGGCGAGTTCCAGCGCCGGGCCCAGTGTCTTGCTTTGAATAAAGGCGACAAACCGGGGGTCGCGAACCAGATTGATAATGGACTGTTCGCGGTCACTTTTTTTCAGACCCAATAGTTTCTCTGCGGCGGGGTTCCACCACTCGAGTACTCGGTCAGCTGATAGTGTGAGAATGCCATCTGTCAGAGCAGAGGTAATGTTGCGGACCCGTGCCGATAGGTTTTTACGGCTTTGCTTGGCACGTTCGTTACGCTTTTGCATGCGATAGAGGGAATCACCCATATCGCCCCATACGCCACTGGCCTCGGGAGGTAGTCCGGTGCAGCCCTGATCAAGCCAGTCATATAGTTTTGAGATGTGGGAGAAGGTCCATAGCATGTACAGGCCGCCACCCACCAGCAGGGTGAGTAGCAGGTAGCCATTTAGAAACCCGAAAATGAGCAGAAATAAAGTGAGCAGAACGATCTGCTGTATTTCTGCTTGAAGCCCTCGATGCAAGTGGCTGATTCCTATTCTTCAACGACCTTAGTGGAGAAGCGGTAACCCGCGCCCCGGACAGTCTGAATGAAGCGGTCGTGGCCTTCAAGTGATATTGCTTTGCGCAGACGACGGATGTGTACATCCACCGTACGCTCATCCATGTAAACGTTGCCACCCCAGACGTGATCGAGGATTTGGCCGCGGGAATAAACACGTTCTTGGTGGGTGAGAAAAAAGCTCAGGAGCCGAAATTCGGTGGGACCCATCGTGACGGGCTGATCGGCAATGGTGACTCGGTGGCTGATCGGGTCAAATCGTAACTGACCAACTTCAATAGGTTCTTGGGGCAGCTCAGATTCGGCGCGTCGTAATACGGCATTAATACGGGCAATAAGTGCTCTGGGTGAAAATGGCTTGGTAATAAAGTCGTCTGCGCCCACTTCAAGCCCTTGAATCATATTGTCTTCGGCAGCTTTGGCCGTCAGCATGATCACGGGAATGGTGTTGGTCAGCTCATCCCGTTGAAGCCTGCGGATCAGTTCTATACCACTGGTTCCAGGCATCATCCAGTCCAGCAAGACCAGATCGGGTTGTTCATCGATGATCATGGCGTGTGCTTGTTGGGCATTCTCCGCTTGAAGGCAATCAAAGCCAGCTGCATCAAGCGCTGTGTTGATCATATCGCGGATGGCCGGTTCATCATCGACGACTAGAATGGTTTTTTTGCTCATGATTTTGTTATTTTCTCATGGTCCTGTTAATCGTTCTATTAACAGTGATGCCTAAAATTGCTACCTGACAAGCCTATTACATGACGTAATTGTGTCAAACAGATGACAAAACCGGACATGGGTGGGTTTCCTAGTCGGTAGCAAGTTGGTAGTCGAGGGCCAAGCCTATGAAGATAACCGCGCCCACATGATGATTGTTCAGAAAGGCCTTAAAGCATTTATCCGGTTCGCGGTGACGAATCAAAAATTGTTGGTAAAGGAACAGGGTGCCCGCCGCTAGCAGTGAAAGGAAAAACCATAGCCCTCGACCAAAGTTTGTTCCTGTCATGGCAAGTGCCACCAATACCAGCACTTGTAATGTGGCGGTGATCGGAATATCCATATCCCCAAATAAAATGGCCGTGGATTTAACCCCAATTTTTAAATCGTCTTCACGGTCAACCATGGCGTAAAACGTATCGTAGGCCACGGTCCACAGTATAACGGCCGCATAGAGCGCCCATAGTTCAGTAGGCAACTGATTAGTTTGGGCAGAAAATGCCATGGGGATACTCCAGGCAAAGGCAGCACCGAGTACTAACTGAGGCAGATGTGTAAAGCGCTTCATAAAGGGGTAGCAGGCCGCCAGTGCCACACCCACAAATGCTAGCTTGATAGTCAGAGGGTTAGTGAGTAGCACCAAGCCAAATGCGGCAAGACATAACAGCAGAAAAACAAATAACGCTTCTTTGGCCCTGACTGCGCCGCGGGGAAGTGGACGGCTCTGGGTGCGCGTTACATGACCGTCTACTCGGCGGTCAGCAACATCATTAATCACGCAGCCCGCGGCGCGCATCAAAATAACGCCGGGTATAAAGATCAGTAGGTTTTTAATATCGGGAACACCACCGGCGGCAAACCACAATGCCCACAGTGTTGGCCACAGCAACAGCAGAGTGCCGATAGGCTTGTCAAAGCGCATTAATCGGAGAAAATCAGGCAGGCGTTCTTTGAAATGACTCATACAAGTGTCAGCAATAAGGGGCTAGCGATTAAAATGCAGCTTCAGCGGCCTATTGTACGGTCTAAACCCCGGTAAAAACATCTCGCTGACCAGTAGTGGTTTTTGATCCAGAAAGAACACCGACCGACGTCCCCAAACGGTTCCTTGTAAATAGCCCGACAGTGCTGGCAACAGCAGGTCGCCCGTACTGGAGCAGGCAAGTTCAATCTGGCCACGCTGCATCGACACATCATTGAATAGCAGTGCACCCAATGGCCGATTATCAAGTTTGCGTAAGCTGCGAAGGCGGCCAGTCAGGGTTTTTGCCGGAATGATACTGCGGGCATAGACCCAGGGTTCATCACAGCCGTAAAGGATAACTTCACGTACCAGTGCATGCTGTCGGGAAGGAATGCCCAGTGCATGGCATTCAGATAAGAGCGGTAGTTCCATGCGTTGATTGATGACCTCAACCCGGAACTGACCATGACTTGCATCGATCAGCCGTTCAGTAAGAGAGCCACGATCAAGCAACCAGCTCCGTAGGGGTGTCGGTACGGTAGCGCCAGGCACACGTGTGTAGCTATGCCACGTTGGCTCAAGGTGAAACTTGCGGTTGGGAAAGCGTAAAGCGGGCAAAGTGGAGGCCTGTACATCGTTGATCGCGGAGTATTCTAACTCAAATTACTAATCCAGATTACTACTCAACAGCGGCTATTGGCGTTTATCGACCTTGCCAAGAATATGAAATCGATAATGACCCATACTCATGAGACTTTTCCTGTTCCTCGAATTCGCGAGTCCGGAATACCTTGGCATAGGACACTTTCCAGCCATGGATTAAAAAACTAAAGCCCACTGCTGCATCGGCCACATAAGGGCGACGATCCACGCTATGACTGTCTTCAAAGGTGTTGCCATCTAGAAAAATGTCCCGTGCGACTGCTCGGGCATCTACCGAGATAAAGGCATGTAGCCCACAGATTATTTGGCTACAGTGCCGGATATCGCCCTTACCGGGAGCGCTATTGTCACCACCAGGTCTTACTGCGGCGGTGCCAAAATCTTCTGGGAGTTGCCAGCCAATACGGTACTCACCGCCCAGATTGAGGTAGGTGGCCACATTGCCGAGGCTGATACCACTATGAGCGATAACATCCTGATGAGGCCAGCTATCGGTGAGCTTGAAGCGGTGTTTGTGTTCATAAACAAATTGCAGGCCAAGCTCATTGTCCAGTTGGTTATCCCAACCATTAAATTTATCGATCCCGCGCCACTGGTGAATGGTGTCCTGGAACTCCTCTGCCAGAGAGGCCGGGCCCACCATGCCCACATTAACTTCAATGGTGTCGAGTTGTTCTTTATCCCGTGTGTGGTAGGCGAACCCTAGGTAAAGGTAGCCAGCGTAGGGCCGGTCATCTTCAATTAATTCCTTGGCTTCATTATCTGAGGGCGTAAACATCAGCTGGCCCGCGCTAATCACCAGATTGCGTTGAAGCTCTGGGCTTTCATCATCTTTTAGGCCGTGGAAGAAACGCAGTTTATTGTTAACGGTTCGAACCCACGGGGGAAGTTGTTCGTCATCGAGGTAGGAGCTGAGGTCAGGTGATACACAGGAGACACGAATACCGTTGGTGTAGTGCAGGTCAGTTTCACCAAATAAATCATTTTCCAGATACAGATTTAGGGTGTCGCAGTAGCGCTCTTCTTCGGCTATGGCGAGACTGCACACAAAAAGCAGCGGTAATAAAATGTATTTCATCGGTTCATCCTGAAACAGAAGCCCTTATTATGGCGGGCGTGTGCATGGGCGCAAGAGGATTGCGACACACCGCAGATTGAATATCTGTGGGTAGACCGGCAAGATGTCCGCTGGTGATAGGTTGATACAAGGAATTAGGGTGAGTAGTAAAGGCCAGTTTCAGCTGTTGAAATCCCGACGATTTTTGCCACTTTTTTTGACCCAGTTCTTTGGGGCATTGAATGATAATCTGTTTAAGAATGCGTTATTGGTCATGATTGTTAGTGCCAGTATCACTGGCGTGGCGGCGGGCAACAGCAATACTAATGCGCTGGTCAATTTAGCGGCCGGCCTGTTTATTCTGCCCTTCTTTTTATTCTCTGCGATTTCTGGTCAGCTGGCCGACAAATACGAAAAATCTCGCATCATTCGTCAGATTAAATTGGCAGAAATTTTGATCATGCTCATAGGCTTTGTGGCGCTTTGGTGCGAGGCGTTATGGTTGCTGATGGTGGTGTTGTTCATGATGGGGGTTCAGTCCACATTTTTTGGTCCGGTTAAATATTCGATCTTGCCCCAGCACTTGCATGAAAATGAGCTGGTGGCGGGCAACGCTCAGGTGGGCATGGGCACATTTGTTGCCATTTTGATTGGTACGATTGCCGGTAGCCTGTTGGGTGGCGCTGAAAATTCGGCATGGCTGGTGGGTATGGCCGTGGTAGCCGTGGCGGTGGTGGGCTGGTTAAGCAGCCGGGAAATTCCTTTAGCTGAGACCAAAGCGCCCAACTTAAAGATTGACTGGAATGTCCCCCGCATCAGTTGGCGATTGATCAAGCTGGCCTCCGAAAAGCGAACGGTGTTTCTGGCGATTTTGGGTATCTCATGGTTCTGGATGTTGGGAGCCAGTTATTTAACACAGATGCCGAATTTTACGGTAACGGTACTGCGGGGCAGCCCCGGTGTGATTGCGCTGATTCTTTCTGCCTTTACGGTGGGAGTGGCGATAGGCTCGTTACTCTGCGACCGCCTCAGTGGTCACCGGGTGGAAATTGGGCTGGTACCACTGGGCTCGATTGGCCTGAGTTTGTTTGGGATTGATCTCTATTTTGCCTCCCATGGTTACAGCGGCATCAACGGGGTTGGCCCGCTCAGTTTTATCGTTCAACCCGGTGGCTTCAGGGTGTTGTTTGATATTCTCATGATCGGTTTGTTTGGCGGTCTTTATATTGTGCCTTTATACGCGATGGTACAGGCTCGCACTGATGATGAAAAACGGGCTCGAGTCATTGGCTGTAACAATATTCTCAATGCGTTGTTTATGGTCTTCTCCAGCCTGCTAGGCATTTTATTTCTGGGCGTGGCGGGGTTCAGTATTCCCGATCTCTTTCTAACCGTGGCATTAATGAACATTGCCATTGCCGTGTTTATTTTCCAGCAAGTGCCCGAATTCACCATGCGTTTTTTGGTGTGGTTGTTGAGCCATACGATTTACCGGGTGGAGCATCAGGGTTTGGAGCACATCCCTCGCCGGGGTAGTGCAATGATTGTCTGTAATCATGTGAGTTATGTGGATGCGCTGTTGCTGGCGGGCGCGGTGCGTCGGCCGATACGCTTCATTATGTACAAGCCAATCTACGAACGACCGGTGCTTAATTTTATTTTCCGGACCGGCGGTGCCATTCCTATTTGTTCGCGACAGGAGGATGAGGCGGGTTATCAACAGGCTATGGACGATATTGCTGACGCATTGGATCGCGGCCACCTGCTTTGTCTTTTCCCTGAAGGGAAGTTGACCCAGGATGGGGAAATCAATGAGTTCAAAACGGGCATTGAGCGTATTCTGGAAAGAAATCCAGTGCCGGTGGTGCCGATGGCATTGCAGGGGTTATGGGGCAGTTTTTTCAGCCACAGTCATGGCGGTGTCTTCAAAAAGCCATTTCGTCCACACTGGCGACACATCAAGGTTTTGGCCGATAGTCCAATTCCGCCAGAGCAGGCAACAGCTCAGATTTTTCAGGAACAGGTAGCGCATCTGCGCGGAAGTTATCGCTAGGGTGGTCATCACACAAACCGGCAAGTAAGCAATCAGGTGAGCAATTAAGATGGGTAAACTAAAACTACATTGGCAAATGCTGATCGCAATTATTGCTGCGATTCTGGTTGGGTTGTGGTCGGGAACCGATAGCGAGGTATTGGGCGTTAGCCTCTACGATATTTTTGACTTTGTAGGCACACTGTTTCTCAACGCGCTGAAAATGATCATTGTGCCGCTGGTAATGTCCTCGATTATTGTCGGTGTGGCCGGCATGGGCAATAGTGACAATCTGGGAAGGCTCAGCGCCAAAACCATCACGTTTTATATGCTGACGAGCCTGCTATCTATTACCGTCGGACTCATATTGGTGAACTTGTTAGCCCCCGGTGTGATTGACGGTGAAGCAGCAGGTACCCGCTTAAATTTGAGTTCATCGGATGCCATCACAGAACAGTTAATGAGGGTTGAAGGTCGCAGTGCGGGTGATATAACGGCCGTGTTTCTGCGGATGGTGCCGCCGAATATTATTAAGGCCGCTTCCGATGGACAAATGCTCGGGCTGATTGTCTTCGCTCTGTTGTTCGGCGTATTTATGACTCGGATTACCACGGAATTTAGCCAGACGATGCTGAGTTTCTGGCAGGGTGTGTATGAAACCATGATGGCGGTCACGATGTTTATCATGAAGTTTGCACCCATTGGTGTTTTTGGGTTGGTGGCTAAGACAGTGGCTGCCACCGGGTTTGATGCCTTTCAGCCGTTGCTGGTGTTTTTCCTGACGGTGGTCTTGGCGTTGGCTATTCATGTGTTTTTTACCCTAAGCCTGATGCTTCGGCTGGCGGGGATCAATCCACTCAAACATTACCGGGCCATGTTGCCCGCGTTGTTAACGGCTTTTTCAACCGCATCTTCATCAGGCACCTTGCCGGTGACTATTGAGTGCGTGGAGAAAAATGCCGGTGTTTCAAATCGCACAACCTCCTTTGTGTTGCCTCTAGGGGCCACTATTAATATGGACGGCACGGCTCTCTATGAATGTGTGGCAGCCATGTTCATTGCCCAAGCCTATGGGCTGGATCTCAGTTTTGTCACCCAATTTATCATTGTGTTAGTGGCCCTGCTTACCTCCATCGGTGTTGCCGGTATACCTGCCGCTAGCTTGGTTGCCATTACGGTTATTCTGGGGGTGATTGGGCTACCTCTGGAAGCTATCGGGATGCTGCTGGTGACAGATCGTATCCTGGATATGATGCGCACGGCGGTTAATGTTTTCAGTGATTCTTGTGGCGCAGTGATTATTGCTAGAACGGAAGGCGAGGAAGGTGTGTTAGCGGGATAGTAAATAAAAAAAGCCCGGCTTTTAGCCGGGCTTTTTTTATGCCTTGAAAAGAAAATCGGGTTTAGCCAAAGATCCATTTAAAGAAGAAGAAAAACACGATAGCTAGGCCGGCCCCAGCGGGAAGGGTAATAAGCCAAGACATAAAGATGGTTCCAATGACCCGCATATTGAGTGCGGCAATACCGCGGGCCAGACCAACGCCCAGTACCGCGCCAACGAGGGTGTGGGTTGTTGAAATGGGGAGCCCAATACCGGATGCAAGTACCACCGTGGCCGCCGCACCCAGTTCAGCGGCAAAGCCACGGCTTGGAGTGAGCTCGGTAATTTTTTTGCCGATGGTGCCCATTACTTTGAAGCCATAGGTCGCTAGCCCCAACATAATGCCGACGCCCCCCAGTAGCAGAATCCAACTGGGCATGATACTTTTCGCCCCAACAGCGCCAGAATTAACCACGCTGACTACAGCGGCTAGAGGCCCAACGGCGTTGGCTACATCATTGGATCCGTGGGCAAAGGCCATCGCGCATGCAGTGAAAATCATCAGCACAGCAAAGACTTTCTCCACACTGGCAAAGCGATTGTAGCGCTCGGCTTGTTCATCGCGCTGGACACGATGGAGCAGTATGCCGCCAACGATTGAGACGATGACACCTACACCGGCTGCTACCAGCATGCATTCACCAAAACTCATGGCGATGCCGGCATCCTTGAACACGTGTTTGAGCCCTTTGACCATGGTGACCATAGCGATCAAAAAGCCCACGGCAAACATATAGATCGGAATAAATTTCTTGGCGCGGTTAAAGGGATCTTCTTGGGTGAGAATCAGCTTCTGAACACTGCGAAACAGCATGTAAGAAACAGTGCCGGCCATCACTGGCGAGACCACCCAGCTGGCAACAATTGTCCCCACTTTGCCCCAGTTGACTGCATCGGGAGAGATGCCTACGGCGGCAAAACCTACGATGGCTCCAATGATGGAGTGGGTGGTGGAAACTGGCCAGCCCATGATGCTGGCAATCAATAACCAGGTGCCTGCGGCAAGTAGTGCTGAAAGCATCCCGTAGACGAGTAATTCCGGTGTGTCAGCTAAGACAGAGGAATCAATAATCCCCTTCCGGATGGTTGAGGTTACTTCCCCGCCCGCCAGATAGGCACCGGCAAATTCAAAGACCATGGCGATCAATATGGCTTGCTTTATGGTGAGAGCGCCCGCGCCCACGGAGGTGCCCATTGCATTGGCCACATCATTGGCACCGACGCCCCAGGCCATAAAGAGCCCGAATAGACAGGCGAGGAGGATCAGTATTTGGCCGTATTCAGCAAATAGCGTCATATCTGGATTTCCTAGTTGTTATTATCAACCCAGTTATCGGGCAAGCAATAGCTGTAGACGACCACCGACACCTTCGGCCAAGTCGGCCAGTTCGCCAATCATGTCAATGACCTGGTAAAGGAACATCATATCGATGGGGGGAAGCTCCTGTTCCAGCTCAAATAACTGGTGGCGAATTTCCTGCTCCAGTTGGTCAGTTTTGTCTTCCAACAGATCAAGTTCACCAATCATCTTTTCGACAAGGTCTACTTCATTGCCACTAAAGCCAACTTCCAGTAGTTCATCGAGTTCATTGATGGCTTTTAACGCCTGTCTGCCCGCGTCTATTGAAGAGGAGACAAGGTCGGTCATTTTCTGGTGGAGCGGTTCAGGGATGGACATTTTTCTACCCAGCATCAGACCAGCAATATCCTTAGAGCGGTTGGCAATACGATCTTGCAGGCTAAGCAGGTCCAGAAGGTCTCCACGATCGAGAGGCATAAACAGGCTTTTCGGCAGCTGGAGGCGTAGTTTTCGTTTCATTTCGTCCGCCTTATCTTCCTTTTTGGAGATGGCGTCAAACGTGTCCGAAGCCAATTGCCAGTCGTTGGCGATGGTCGCGGCCAGAAAATCCTGCAGCTTTTCGGCACAGGCCACTACTACTGTCATATGAGCTTGCAGTGGGCTGATGGGGGATTTGCCAAAAAGGTTGAAAATACTCTTACTGAAAACCATGGAGTGAACTCCTGTGAGGATAGGTCGCGAGTATATGAAGCTGTAACAAAAATGTCACACTTTCGGCGTTAACTTTTACACTTGGCCATAGCGTTCACTCCCACCCATCCAGCGACGGATAATGGCATTAGCCTGTGATGGGTATCTTGCCAGCATAGTTTCAGCCGTTTTCTTGATGTTTGGGAGTAGGTGGGCATCACGTTGTAGGTCGGCAATACGCAATTCCATTTCGCCTGTTTGTCGGGTGCCAAGGACTTCACCTGGGCCGCGAAGCTTTAGGTCCATTTCTGCTATTTCGAAACCATCCGTCGTTTGGCGCATGATTTTCAGGCGCTCGGTACCCTGTGGGGAGAGCGGCGCGCTGTAGAGCAGCACACAGTGACTTTCTTCTTTCCCTCGACCGACTCGACCTCGTAGTTGATGAAGCTGAGCAAGCCCAAGGCGCTCGGGGTTTTCAATGACCATCAGGCTGGCATTGGACACATCTACACCTACTTCAATTACGGTGGTGGCAACCAGCAGTTGAGTCTTGCCATTCTTGAAGGCGTCCATTGCAGCGGCCTTTTCGCCAGATTTAAGTCGGCCGTGAATGAGTCCAATTTGTAATTCGGGTAATAACAGGTGTAGTTCATCCGTCGTCGCTTCAGCTGCTTGGGCTTCAAGGACATCTGATTCTTCAATTAACGTGCATACCCAGTAGGCCTGACGGCCATTGGCGCAGGCAGTACGCACCCGTTCAATAACCTCTTGGCGGCGATGATTGGCAATAACGACGGTATTGACTGGAGTCCTGCCCGGAGGCAGCTCATCAATAATGGAGCAGTCTAGGTCGGCGTAGGCGCTCATTGCCAGGGTTCTGGGAATCGGCGTTGCTGTCATGATCAGCTGATGGGGCGTGGCGTTACTGCCCTGCCCTTTTTCTTTCAGGGCTAAGCGTTGATGAACTCCGAAGCGGTGCTGCTCGTCGATAACGGTGAGTCCTAGGTCGTGGAATACCACCTCTTCTTGAAACAAGGCGTGTGTACCGACAATTACTTGCGCAGAACCATCTTGAATGGCTTTTAACTGAACCTCCCGTGCCTTGCCCTTAACTTTTCCGGTTAACCAGGCCATATGAATACCAAGCGGTTCAAGCCATGTCTGAAAGTTGTTGCGGTGCTGCTCTGCGAGTATTTCCGTGGGCGCCATGATGGCGGCTTGTTTGCCATTGGCGACGCACTGTAATGCGGCTAGTGCCGCTACAACTGTTTTACCAGAACCCACATCACCCTGCACTAGTCGCAACATGGGAAAAGGGTTTGCCAAATCCTGTTGAATTTCTACAGTGACGCGCCGTTGGGCGGCAGTGAGTTGGAATGAAAGTGAAGAAAGAAACTGTTGCTGAAGTTTCTCGTCGTGACGGAGGGCGGGGGCATTCTGTTGCTGAAAAGTTAAGCGCAGTCTCAGCAAGGTAAGATGGTGAGCCAGTAGTTCTTCAAATGCCAATCGCTGCTGGGCTGGATGTTCACCGTTGGCCAGCAGGTCGAGGGGCGCTGACGTTGGCGGTTGATGGATAAAGTTAATCGCCTCGATTAAAGCAATTTTATGTAATGCTTCCGGTAACAGCTCGGTGAGGGAATGCTCACCCATTAATGCGAGCGCCTGGCTGGCGATGGTGCGCAACCGCTGCTGACTAATACCTTCAGCAGCAGGGTACACGGCAGTTAGGTGTTGTTGCAGCGGCTGAGGCTTATGTCGATCTAAAAATTGGTATTCGGGGTGGTACATTTCCAGCCCGGAGCTGCCGTGTTTGACCTCTCCGTAGCAGCGCAGGCGACTGCCTGTTTTCAGGTTTTGCCGTTGCGCACTACTAAAATGAAAAAACCTCAGGGTAATGAGGCCGGTATTGTCCTGAATGCGGCACATTAAACTGCGACGTCGGCCATAGACCAGATCGCAACCGCGAATTTCCCCTTCGATAACAACGTCGGTATTGAGTTGTGCGCTGCCAATCGGGGTGATCCTGGTTCTGTCCATATACCGCATTGGTAGGTGGAACAGAATATCTTGAATGGTGTGAATGCCAAGCTTGGTTAGTTTTCCAGCGAGCTGGGTTCCTACACCCTTGAGCTGAGTGACAGGTATTTGGTCTAGCGTCTTTTCAGTCATTCTGCTACAGGGCAATGAGGTAGCGGGTGATGTTTTATGGCATCTCGAAGGGCGTCGATCGCCTTGTGTCGAGGAAAGCTGGCTCGCCAGGCCAGCGCTGAGGTGCGACAAGGCGCTGGGCCAGCAAAAGGGCGAGTGACGAGAAGGCCCTCTTTATAACCGGTACCGATTGCTGCTGACAGGGGCAGGATAGTAATACCAAGGCCGGATGCCACCATATGACGTAAGGTTTCCAGTGAGCTGCCTTCGCTGTGAGTTCTAATTTTTCTCTGGTTGTCATCTTGATGTTTGTTCAGATTAGGCAGCGCTTCGCGGACCTGATCACCAAAGCAGTGACCTTCACCTAGCAATAAAACATTCTCCCATTCAAGATCGTCTGGTTTGATCTGCTTCTTCTTGGCTAGAGGATGGTTGTCGGGCATCAGTACCACAAAAGGTTCTGAATAGAGTGGTTGGGTGACGACGTCAGGTTCGCTGAAGGGCAAAGCAACAATGATCACATCCAGCTCGCCTTTGCGTAATCGTTGTCTGAGGGTGCCGGTAAAGCCCTCTTCTACCACTAGCGGCATTTGTGGCACGGCCTTTTGGAGTGCCGGAATAAAATGAGGGAATAAGTAGGGGCCAATGGTGAAAATAGCACCCACATGCAGTGGGCTCTTGAGCTGGTCTCTACCGGCAGACGCGATATCTTTGATGGAGGCGCTTTCCTCCAAGACTCGCTGGGCTTGGGCTATGACCTGTTCGCCAATGGGCGTGGTTCGGACGTTATTCTTGGAGCGTTCGAATAAGTCGATGCCAAGTTCTTGCTCAAGTTTTTTAACCGCAATGCTCAGGGTGGGCTGACTGACGTGGCACAGCTTTGCTGCTTGGCCAAAATGTTGTTGTTGCGCTAGTGTGACGATGTAGCGTAATTCGGTTAAGGTCATGATGAATTCCTCAGCTTGATAGATGATAGCTAAAACAAATCAATAATGGAAAGCTCATTGTCAGGGTTGTGCATGTAAGGGTTGTTTATGAAGGTATTGTTCATCGGTTGTGGTGATATAGGTGTCCGAACCATTCAGGCACTGACGTGCTCACAGGTCAGTTCAAATTGGCAGGCTCTTGCCATGCGTCGTCATCCAGAACAGTTGCCGCGAGGTATCTGCGCCGTTGCTGGTGACCTCCGAGATGTAGAGACTCTTTCGGGTTTGATGGCGAGTGCTTGCTTTGATGTGTTGGTCATATCGTTGACGGCAGATCAGATCAGCGATGATGGTTATCGTGATTCCTATGTGGCGGGAGCACAGGCATTACAGTCGGCTATCACTCAGAGTGGTCAGCTTCCCGGCCTAGTAATATGGGTTTCCAGTACCGGTGTTTATGGTCAGGATGATGGTGAGTGGGTAGATGAGTTGTCGGAAACAGCGCCTGTCTCATTTAGGGGGAGGCGATTACTTGAGGCGGAACAACTGATAGGCGGGCTACCAGTACCAACGGTGATCGTTAGGTTTTCGGGTATTTATGGCCCAGGGCGAGGTCGACTGGTCAATCAAGTGCGGCAGGGTGTTATCGCGCCACAAAACCCCACTCATTGGACTAACCGGATTCATTCGGAGGATTGTGCAGGTGTGCTAGCTCATCTCTTGGATAGATTTTACCAGGGTGCTCCAATAGAGGACCTGTACTTGGCTACTGACAACCAGTCGGCCTCTGCCCATGAGGTCCAGCATTGGTTGGCTGATCGACTTGGTATTGAGCCGCAGGAAGGTAGTGAAACTAGGCGAGCGGGGAACCGTCGATGCAGCAATTTACGGTTGAAGGAAAGCGGCTATACGTTTCTCTACCCAACCTATAGAGAGGGCTATGGCGCATTATTAGTTGGTGAAAAATTAATGAATAAATAGTTAATTAATTAATGGGTAAACAGTGGCCCACCGGTGGATAAGTAGTGGTCAGTCTCTCCCCGTAGTCTAGATGACCACAATGCCATCCATTTCTACACCGACCCCTTTGGGAAGCGCTTTAACGCCGATGGCCGCTCGTGCCGGATAGGGCTCAGAAAAATAGCGAGCCATTATCTCATTAACGGTAGCAAAGTTGCCTAGGTCGGTGAGGAAAATATTGAGCTTAACGATATCCTTCAGCTCTCCCCCCGCAGCCTCGCAAACAGCCGTCAGGTTTTTAAAGACCTGTTCAATCTCTGCATCGATACCGCCGTCTACAACTGACATGGTTTCAGGGTCAAGTGGGATTTGCCCGGAGAGGTAAACCGTGTTGTTAACTTTAATTGCTTGAGAGTATGTGCCAATTGCAGCAGGCGCTTTCTCTGTGCTGATGGCGGCTTTGTTTATCATTGGGGGGGGTGTCCTCTATTGATCAGCTCTTAATGCGGTAAACCCGTTGCACCTGATTTAGGTTGCGGATACGACGCATGACTTTTGCAAGATGAACGCGCCCCTTTACGTCAATAATTAAGTCGACAATGCCGGAGTGGGCGTCGCGTTCGTTAACACTAATTTTATGGATAGTGGCCTCGCATTCGGCAATGCGTGAGGCGAGTGTGGCGATAATACCTCGTTCAGAGATGAGCTCAACCTTGAATTCCACGGGAAAGTCACCTTTGACCTTGGGGGACCAGTTCAGAGGCATGCATTTTTCAACGTTGGTACGAATCTCGTTGAGGTTATTACAAGACTCTCGATGTACCACCAATCCTTTTCCGGGGCTAAGGTGCCCCAGAATGGGGTCGCCGGGAATAGGGCGACAGCAGCGCGCATAGTTGATCACTAGTCCTTCGCTGGCATCAATCATGATCGGCGATTTGAATTCTTCAGGCATCGTTTCTTGGCGCATCGACGGAGGTGCCATCAGGTTGGCTACGGCATAGGCCAATCGGTTGCCAAGGCCTATTTGTTGTAAAACATCCTCAAACGTAGCAGCCCCAGTTTCGGTAAGTATCCGTTTGATCCAGGATTTTCGGATACTTTTGTAATTAGTGCCAAAGTTTTCCAGTGCTCGATCCAGCAGTCGTTTGCCCAGTTCGACTGATTCATCGTGCTGCTGGTGTTTCAGGAAATGACGAATGGCGCTACGGGCCTTGGCGGTCATGACAAAGTTTAACCAAGAAGGGTTGGGCTGAGCGTCTTTGGCGGTAATAATTTTGATTTTGTTGCCGCTTTGCAGGGGTTCTGAGAGCGAAGTGAGCTGACCATTTATTTTACAAGCTACACAGGTATTGCCCACATCGGTATGCACTGCGTAGGCAAAGTCTACCGGTGTTGCCCCGGAGGGTAGAGAAATAATCTCGCCCTTGGAGGTAAACACATAGACTTCGTCTGGGTACAGATCTGTTTTGACGTGCTCGATAAACTCAAGTGAATTGCCCGCTTGTTGTTGGATTTCGAGTAGGCCCTGAACCCAGCGGTTGGCCCGTGGCACGCCCTCTTCCTTAGACTTGTAAAGCCAGTGGGAGGCGATGCCAAAGTTAGCCATGGCATCCATGTCGGTGGTTCTGATCTGAACTTCGATAGGAACGCCGTGCATGCCGAGAAGAATATTGTGTAGTGACTGATAACCATTCACTTTGGGTATGGCGATATAGTCTTTGAATTCACCAGGAACGGGCTTGAACAGATTGTGGACGATGCCAAGTGTTCGATAGCAATCGTCTACTGATTCAACAACAATACGAAAAGCAAAGACATCCATGATTTCACGAAACGACTTTTTCTTGCTTTTCATTTTCTGGTAGATACTCCAGAGGTGCTTTTCGCGACCGGTAACCGCTGCTGAAATCAGCTCCTGTTCCAAGCGGGTTTCAATGCTGTCCTTGATTTCGTCCACGATCTCTTTGCGATTACCCCGAGCAGCCTTTAGGGCTTGTTGCATCCGCTGATGTCTTATCGGGTACATGGCCGAAAACCCCAATTCCTCAAATTCGATCTTGATATCGTTGATACCTAATCGCTGGGCAATAGGGGCATAAATGTCCAGCGTCTCCCGGGCAATGCGGCGGCGTTTTGCCGGACTCAGTACCCTTAGGGTGCGCATGTTGTGTAACCGATCCGCCAGTTTTACCAGCATCACACGGATATCCTTGGCCATAGCCAGGGTCATTTTTTGAAAGTTGTCGGCTTGTTGTTCGGCTTTGGAGGTGAATTCAATTTCACTGAGCTTGCTGACGCCATCTACCAAATCGGCCACGGTTTGAGTAAAACGCTCAGCTAATTCACTTTTACTGACATCAGTGTCTTCAATGACATCGTGTAATAGCGCTGCCATCAAGCTTTCGTGGTCGAGATGCATGTCGGCTAGAATATTGGCAACAGCAAGTGGGTGGGTAATATAAGGTTCGCCGCTTTGGCGAGATTGCCCTTCGTGACACTGGGCCGCAAATTGGTACGCGCTGATGATGTCCTGGACTTGAGAGGGTTCGAGGTAGGAGGAAAGCTTATGGCTAAGTGCGTCGATAGCTTCCAAGACGTTTCCTCATCCTAAACGAAGGTTACTCTGCTGCAGGTGCGGAGTGTTGCTCGGAAGTGGGTGCTTCCTCTGAAGATACAGCCGCATCCTCATCTTCGCCAATCGATTCCATCAGCAGTTCTTCTGGCTCTTCTTTTTCAGTGAGGATGCTGGCATCAATTAGGCCTGCTTCAATTTCGCGCAATGCCATAACAGTGGGCTTATCATTTTCCCAAGGAAGAAGTGGGTCTTTTCCGCCGGTAGCCAGTTGTCGTGCTCGTTTAGAGCTCACCATGACAAGCTCAAAGCGGTTATCGACATGATCGAGGCAGTCTTCAACAGTAATGCGGGCCATATGCTGTTCCGTTCGTTTTCGGTTGTGAGATGGTTTGCTTTTTGACGAGCAAAGAAAAAACACTGCGGATAGCCGCAGAACCACGCATTTTACGAAATTGTGCGGTTCAGGACAACAAGTCCTTCAGTAAATTGCTGTTTCTTTGTTGTTGATGGGTTAGTTTTAGTCGCTGGCTGGCTACGATCGATTTCAGTTCTGCTAGCGCCACGTCGAAATTATCATTGATGACGAGATAGTCTGCCTCCGCATAGTGGGACATTTCCTCCTGGGCTTCTGCTAGGCGGTGACGAATAACCGCGGGATCATCCTGCCCTCGACCGGTCAGCCGTTCTTCCAGAGTTTTGAGTGATGGGGGAAGAATAAAGATGCCCACACAGTCAGGGAGCAGTTGACGAATTTGCGTTGCACCTTGCCAATCGATTTCAAGAACAACATCTTTTCCGTTGGTCAGAACGCTCTCAACCCAGTTTTGGTCTGTGCCGTAGTGGTTATTAAATACCTGTGCATGTTCAAGGAAAGCTCTCTCGTTGACCATCGCCATGAACGAGGCTTTATTAACAAAGTGATAGTTAACGCCATCGCGCTCGCCCGGACGTTTGGGGCGAGTGGTATGTGAAACAGAAACGCAAATATCGTCACAGTGTTCGAGAAGTGCATTTACCAAGCTGGTTTTACCGGCACCGGAGGGAGCGGATATGGTGTATAGGGTACCTCTATTGGACATGGGTCGTTGTCTCTCCGCCTATTCAATATTCTGGATTTGCTCCCGCATTTGCTCAATAAGTACTTTGAGCTCAACGGAAGATTGAGTAGTGTCGCTGGCGATGGATTTTGAGGCAAGGGTGTTGGCTTCACGATTTAGCTCTTGCATCAAAAAATCCAGCCGTCTGCCGATGGGCTCGCGTTGCGTCAGCACACGATGAATTTCAGACAAATGAGTGTCGAGCCGGTCTAGCTCTTCATCCACATCCGCTTTTTGGGCAAGGAAAACCAGCTCTTGTTCCAGTCGGTCGGCATCAAGGTTGGCGCCGGCATCATGTAGGCGGTCGATAATCTTTTGTTTCTGTGCTGCAAGGAGCTCAGGTAGTTTGGTGCGAACCGTGCGGACTTCAGTTGAAATAGCGTCGAGACGCTGCTCAACAAGAGTCTTGAGCTTTTCACCTTCACGGCGGCGGCCTTCTGCGAGCTGTTTTAATGTGTCTTCAAACAAGCTCATCAGTGCTTGCTTGAGTGCCTCGTGGTCTACTTCAGGTTCTTGTAACGCACCGGGCCACTTGAGAATATCTAAGGGCGAGATTGGCGCAGGATTATGCATCTGTTTGGCTAGCTGCTCACAGGCTGTGATGTATTGTTGCGTCACGGCCTGATTGACAGCAACATTTCCAGTGCCAGCAACAATGTTCAGTTGTAATGAGCAGTCTACTTTGCCTCGTTGCAAATGTTTGCGCGTCAGTTCGCGTAGTTCCATTTCGAGGTCGCGTACGGTTTCCGGCATCCGGAAATTGGTTTCAAGATAACGGTGGTTGACCGATCGAATTTCCCAAGCAGCGGTTCCCCAGTCACATTCAATGGTTTGGCGAGCAAAGGCAGTCATACTACTGGGCATGTTGATCTCTATGGGTTAAAAATTGCCGCACATGGTAACACGGCGCTACATGAGCGAAATAATTCCGCTAAAATGGCGACACTTTTTTCTAGCATGCAGGAAATACCTATGTCTCGACCCAGTGGCCGTCGCCCAGAACAACTTCGTAAGGTACAAATCACTCGTAGTTACACCAAGCATGCCGAAGGTTCGGTACTTGTTGAGTTTGGCGATACAAAAGTGATCTGTACTGCCAGTGTTGAAAATTCCGTTCCTCGGTTTTTGAGGGGAAAAGGCCAAGGCTGGGTAACGGCAGAGTACGGTATGCTGCCTCGCTCTACCGGCTCGCGTATGGGCCGGGAAGCGTCTCGTGGCAAGCAGGGCGGAAGGACGATGGAAATCCAGCGACTGATAGGCCGGTCTCTCCGTGCTGCAGTTAATCTTGAGGCGCTGGGTGAAAATACGATCACTATAGATTGCGATGTGATTCAAGCCGATGGTGGAACACGTACAGCATCTATTACGGGTGCTTGTGTGGCGTTGATGGATGCCATTGCTCATTTGCAGAAAGCAGGCAAAATTGTGGAGAACCCACTACATAATATGGTGGCCTCTGTGTCCGTGGGTATGTACAAGGGCGTGGCGGTGTTGGATCTGGATTACGCGGAAGACTCTAATGCTGAGACAGACATGAACGTTGTGATGAATAGCGCGGGTGGTTTTATCGAGGTTCAGGGTACGGCAGAAGCGGCGCCGTTTTCAGAAGACGAGCTTCAGCAGATGATGGCGTTAGCCAAGCAAGGCATTGCCGATCTAGTCAAAGTACAGCAGATGGCATTGGCGCAATAAAGTATTCCAATACAGTGTTGCATACATTACCCGTTGAGCATTAGGGGTTAGGCTCTGTGATGTCGGCTCCGTCGGGGAGTCGGCATGGGTCTTTTATCAACAGCGTTTTCTGGCGTCCAGTTTCTCCGCGTACTATTGAGACCTTACCCTTCGGTGTCCCGAACCATTTGCCGATTAATGCCATTAAGTGTTGATTGGCTTTTCCATCCACTGGTGGCGCGGTGATACGGATTTTAAGGCGATGGTTGTGGATTCCGATGAGTTCATTTTTAGAGGCTCGGGGTTGTAACTGACAATGCAGCAACAAAGCGCCTTCCTGCCACTGGTAGTGCCTGCTCACCGGGTCCTCGGGCATTGTGTGCCCGTCATCAGATGCCCGGTACGATGGGTGGGGGGAGTTGTAGGTAAGCTGCGAGGCCGCGTACAAAAATTTGTAGCATATTGATCACCAAAAACATAAAGATAGGGGACAAATCGAGTCCGCCCAGTGAGGGGATAATACGCCTAAAGGGCTCCATGACCGGCGCTAATAGCTGATTAAGCAGAAGAAGAATCGGGTGTTGGCTTTGAGGTGCGACCCAGCTAACAATGATGATAACCAGGAGGCCGTACAAGTACAGATTTAGCACTAGTGATATTGCCCCAACAGCCCCCCAGGACAAAGCCAGCAGGATATTGATGAGTCCAACACCATTAATCGATGCGCTGAGTTGAATGGTAATCCATTGAACTAGTAAAGCCAGCACCAAGCTAGCCATATCGAAAGAGCCGAATGTTGGAAGCAATTTGCGTAGTGGTGCACTGGGCAAGTGCGTGGCTTTGACGAGAAAGCGGGAGATTGGATTGTAGAAGTCCGCTTTTGCCCATTGAAGCAAGAACCGCAGTAACACGATAGACAGATAAAGACTACCGAGAGATTGAATCAGGAAAGTGCCGGCCTGGGTGAATGTATTCATAGTGTGCCTATTCTTGTGGTGTCGAGTGTTGCTCTGGTGTAATTATTGGTGTCAAAGGCTTGGAAGAGCAGTTGATTAGTTCGCCATTTCTTTTGCCATTTCTTGCGCACGCTCAACGGCACCGGTCATTGCTTTTCGAAATAAACCAGTTATATCCCCGTCCACAAAGGTTTCAATAGCACGCTGAGTGGTTCCGCCGGGTGAGGTTACACGACGGCGTAATTCGGTAGAGTCTACATCGCTTTCAGCAGCCATTTTTGCTGCCCCCAGTGCGGTTTGCAAGGTGAGTTTTCGGGAAACGTCTTGCGTGAGCCCGAGCTCTATTCCCACTTGCTCCATCGCTTCCATGATAAGAAAAAAGTAGGCAGGACCGCTGCCAGAGACGGCAGTGACAGCATCAATATCATCTTCGCTTTCTAGCCAGCAAGAAATACCCACTGCATTAAGAATGTCGCCAGCCAGCGTTTGTTGCGCAGGGCTGACCTGTGCGTTGGCGAATAATCCAGCAGCACCCGTTTGTACTAACGCGGGGGTATTGGGCATGCAGCGAACAATGGGCATGTCTTGTCCCAGCCATTCTTGTAGGGATGACATGACTATGCCTGCCGCAATAGAGATGACGAGTGGTCGGTGCGCTAGTGCGACTTGAATTCCTTGAGCAACGTGCTTCATGACTTGGGGTTTGATCGCCAATATGATGACGTCTGCACCAGCTACGGCTTGATTGTTATCGCTGGTGGCATTGATACCGAATTGCTGAGACAGCCGCTCGCGGTTTTCTTTCAAGGGGTCACTGACAGTGATATTTTTTGCTGGATAGCCCTTTTCCAATAGGCCTGCTATAAGGCTGGTTGCCATATTGCCGCCGCCAATAAATGCCAGTGTTGGTTTGTTCACGTTGCTTTCCTTAACCGTATGCTTGATTTTTATTTACCTTGGGTGTTGTCGTGGGCCAAAGATAGCGCTCCCAACTCTAACAAGGGTCGAACCTTCAATAATGGCGGCCTCTATATCCCCGGACATTCCCATCGAGAGTGTATCTAATGTTGACAGTTGAGGGGAGCTGCTTTGGAGGTTTGCTAGTAGCTTAGCGAGGCCTGCAAAAGATTTTTTCTGTTCAGAGATCGCCTGCCGGCTTTCCGGGATAGCCATCAATCCTCGGAGTTTCAAGTTTGGCAGTTTAATAATGGCTTGGGCTAGATTTTCAACCTGATGTGCGTGTAAGCCAGATTTACTCTCTTCACTATCAATGTTTACTTGTAGGCAGATATTCAGAGGAGCGTTGTTGTCAGGGCGGTATGCGCTCAGCCGTTCTGCAATTTTCATTCGATCGATACTGTGAACCCAGTCAAAACTTTCGGCCACTTTTCGTGTTTTATTGGATTGGATGGGGCCGATGAAATGCCAGTGGATATCAGTAAGGTCTGCAAGCTGCTGTTGTTTGTCCAGAGCCTCTTGTAGGTAATTTTCACCAAAGTGTCGCTGACCTTGTCGATAAGCTTCTCGGATAGCGGTCGAAGATTGCCCCTTGCTTACTGCAAGCAGGGTAATATCGCGGGGATGGCGGCCAGTTTTGTTAGCTGCGTTGTCAATTTGCTGATGAACACGACAGAGATTATCAATTATATTAGGCATATACTTGGCTTAGGCACATTGTATTGCTAGGCTTTTTAGAGAAAGTAGTAGATTAACCCAGAATAACAGGAATAACTCATGGATATTACGGAACTGTTGGCTTTCAGTGTGAAGCAAGGCTCATCGGATTTACATCTTTCAGCCGGATTGCCGCCGATGATACGTATTGATGGTGACATGAGGCGGGTGAACTTGCCGCCGATGGAGCACAAGGAGGTTCACTCTCTGATCTATGAGATCATGAATGACAAACAGCGCAGGGATTATGAAGAATTTCTAGAGACAGATTTTTCCTTTGAAGTGCCTGGTGTGGCTCGTTTCCGGGTCAATGCATTTAATCAGAACCGTGGCGCTGCCGCTGTATTCAGAACGATTCCCTCTCGGGTTCTGACATTGGAAGATCTTGGGTTTGGTCAGACATTTCGAGACCTTTCTATGTTGCCAAGAGGGTTAGTGTTGGTGACCGGGCCTACGGGCTCTGGTAAATCAACAACCCTAGCGGCGATGGTGGATTATGTTAACGAAAATCGTTATCAGCATATCCTGACCATTGAAGACCCTATTGAGTTTGTTCATGAAAGTAAGAAGTGCTTGGTAAACCAGCGTGAAGTGCATCGTGATACCCATGGTTTTAGTGAGGCGTTGCGTTCGGCACTTCGTGAAGATCCAGATATTATTCTTGTGGGCGAGATGCGTGACTTGGAAACAATTCGCCTTGCGCTGACAGCAGCAGAGACGGGTCACTTAGTATTCGGTACTCTGCACACGACTTCGGCGGCAAAAACCATTGACCGTATCGTTGATGTCTTTCCTGGGGCAGAGAAGTCTATGGTGCGCTCGATGTTGTCAGAGTCCCTGCAGGCGGTGATTTCACAAACCCTGATGAAGAAAATTGGTGGTGGTCGAATAGCTGCCCATGAAATCATGGTGGGCACCCCGGCAATACGCAACCTAATTCGGGAAGATAAGATTGCACAAATGTACTCCGCGATTCAAACGGGCGCATCACGTGGTATGCAGACCATGGATCAGAACCTACTCCGGCTAATGCAACAAAAAGTCATTACCCGGGAAACGGCACAGGAAAAAGCAAAAATTCCGGATGATTTTTAATCTGGTGCTTTTCGTCTGCAATTCGGCCGCTAGCTGAGTGCTATGCAGGAAAACATAAACGTAGCTAATTAGGGTGATGATCAGGTGCCCTATTTGTAAAGAGCAAAGAAATTGTGTTTGGGAGAAGGTAATGGATTTTGATGTATTGTTGAAGTTGATGGTCGATAAAAGTGCTTCGGATCTTTTTATCACCACCGGAGTGGCACCGAGTATTAAGGTTAATGGCACCATTACCCCCGTGGGGAACACCCCTCTGTCACCTGAGAAAGCCCGTCAGGTGGTGGAAAGTATTATGGATGAGGAGCAAATAAAAGATTTTCGCCGCAACAAGGAGCTGAACTTTGCAATAGGGCGTGCTGGGGTCGGTCGTTTTCGAGTCAGTGCTTTTTATCAGCGCAATGAAGCGGGCATGGTATTGCGCCGTATTGAGACCATTATTCCAACCGTCGAAGACTTACTGTTACCGCCTATTCTCGACGAGTTAGTCATGACCAAGCGAGGCATTATTATCTTTGTGGGTGCCACGGGTACGGGTAAGTCCACCTCCCTTGCTGCCATGGTTGGTCACCGCAATAGGAATACTAAAGGACACATTATTACCGTTGAAGACCCCATTGAGTTTGTTCATCAGCATGCGGGTTGCATTGTTACGCAGCGTGAGGTGGGTGTAGACACCGAGTCATTTGAGGTGGCACTGAGAAACACGTTGCGACAGGCGCCGGATGTCATTCTGATCGGTGAAATTCGGACCCCCGAAACGATGCAGCATGCCATCACCTTCGCCGAAACCGGCCACTTGGTATTGGCAACCCTACACGCCAACAATGCTAACCAGGCACTGGATCGGATCCTGCATTTTTTCCCGCCTGAGCGACATGCTCAATTGTGGATGGATTTGTCTCTCAATCTCAAGGCGATGATCGCTCAACAACTGGTACCACTGGCGGACGGCAGTGGTCGCAGGGCAGCTATTGAAATTCTTATTAATACGCCGCTTGTTGGCGATTTGATCCGTAAGGGTGAAGTGCACAAGCTCAAGGAGCTAATGGCTCGTTCAAATGAGCTCGGCATGAGAACCTTCGACCAAGCGTTATTCGAGCTTTACGAAGAAGGGTTGATTAGCTATGAAGACGCTATGCTCCATGCAGATTCGAAAAATGATTTACGACTACTTATCAAGCTGCAATCGGATACCGATCCTGGTTATTTGTCTCATGCAGCAGATGATTTGCAGATTGAAGAAGATCGAGATGATAGGATCACTCGGTTCTAAGCAGGGTTTTTGGCGTATTGGGTCTAGCGACGTCGTTTAGGGCGGTGCCGCTAGTTCAGGGATCTGTCGCTAATTTAGGGTCAGACAGCCAGCTTTGCAAAATCATGGCGGCGGCAAGGTCATCTACGGGTAGGTCTCGGTAGCTTCTCTGTTGCTTGTTTTGTTCTTTTGCTAATTGTTTGGCCTCGAAGGTGGACAGTCTTTCGTCGACCATGCTGACTTTTAGTCCAAACCTGCCATGTAGCCGTCGGGCAAATTTTCTGGTTCTTGCACAAAACTCACTTTCACTGCCGTCCATGTTTAGTGGCAGGCCAACCAGCAGGCGATCAGGTTGCCACTCTTCCAGTAGCCGCTCAATCTGCCCCCAGTCAGGTATGCCGTCGCGAGCCTTAAGAACCATCAGTGGATTGGCGCTGCCCAAGAGGGCTTGGCCAACCGCAACCCCGATTTGGCGTGTACCAAAGTCAAAGGCTAGCAGAGTGCAGATTTCGGCAGTGATGGAGCTCGCCCTTATGCGTGGCCAGCATTGACGCTGAGTTGGTTGAGATCAATGCCGATTTTAGCAGCTGCCGCGCCGGCTCGTTGGTCAAATGGCACATTGAAAACAATGTCGGCATCAGCGGGTACGGTGAGCCAAGCATTATTGGCTAGCTCTTCTTCCAGTTGCCCTGGCCCCCACCCAGAATAACCTAATGCAATGATTAGATCGTGCGGCCCCCGCTCTCGTGCGATATCAGGAATGATGTCTTTTGAAGCAGTGAGGCTGATATCGTTAGAGATTGTCTGGGTCGATTCCCATTTTTGTCCGGTAGGCCGGTGAAGAATAAATCCTCTGTCTGTTTGGACAGGGCCCCCGGATAACAGGGATTGCGCGCCAACCCCTGGTGAGTAGTCGATCTCAAATTGCTCAAAAACTTGACTGAGAGGGATTTCGAGGGGGTGGTTGACCACCAATCCCATCGCGCCCTCTTGTGTGTGTTCGCAGATATAGATGACGGCATGTGAGAAGTTGGGATCAATTAGCCCTGGCATTGCAATCAGAAAATGATTGCTGAGAGTTTGAAATGGAATTTTATTTGATGGCTGGTTCATATCTATGAGTATGGGTTGCCTGTGAAGGAAAACAAGTACTGAAATTTACTGATTAGGTTGTTTTCAGCCCTCTGGGTTTAGTTTTCTGTATTTAGGCGGTTGCCGGGTATAAACCGCCAAGTGCGAATAACTTCAAGCTTGTCCCACTGTTTCATCTCGGCGGGGAATGGAGCAAAGGGTGATGCGAGTCGGACGGTTCTCACGGCAGCTTGGTCCAGTACCCGTTGTCCCGAACTCAGCAAAATCTCAACGCCCTCTACAGTGCCATCGGGTAGCACCGTTACGGCTAGCCGTAACTCCCCATACATAGCCTTGCGGCTAGCTTCTTCGGGATAGTTGTTGTTGCCGACCATTTCGATACGATCAATCCAGTAGCGCAAATAAGTGGCATGCTCAGCGGATCTGGTGCTGGCAGAGGTAATTCTCAAGACTCTGGGCAGTTTGCTGTATTCCTGTTGTTTCTGATCCAGCTTGGCTTTCAGGCTGGCAAACTCCAGCGAAGTGGCAGGCGGCAATGGTGTTGCGATTCCGTTTTGTTTTTCACGTGGTGAGGGATGTGCTGTTGTGCTGGAAAGGCTATCCGACGTAGTAGAAAGGGTGGGCGTGTTTCCCTGTGTTGGTTGCTCCAAGAGCAGCTGTTGCTGGGCGCCAATTTTTTTTAACTGTGAGTCATTAATTTCAGGTGTGCGGTCAGTGGTCAGTTCTCGAGTTTCGCTTTGGTCGCCGCTACCTTGCTGGTTGTGTTGAGCAAGAAAATCCACATCGTCTGGGGCCTCATTGCTTCGGTGTTGCGCGAGCGTTACTTCCAGTGTGGGAGCACTTTGTTGTTGCTGGTGTAGCTTAAAGCCCAGGCCAAAAATAACCAGCGCATGTACAGCAACTGCCAGAAACAGAGAAAAGCCAAATCTGTCTGATTCGTGCTTTGGTCGTGTTTCTTGAATAGCAATGCCCTTCACCGAAGTCGTTTCTCTATGGCGTCCATCAGTTTGCCGCCGATGTCAGTTTTTTGTGAGCGGTCAATCTCCCTGGCGCAGGTGGGGCTAGTGACATTAATTTCGGTGAGATAATTGCCGATCACATCTAGCCCAGCGAATAATATCGATTTTTCTTTCAGCACAGGGCCGACTTGCTGTGCAATCCATCGATCCCGTTCACTCAATGGCTGAACTACCCCGGTGCCGCCCACAGCAAGGTTGCCGCGAATGTCACCTTCGGGCGGAATTCGGGCGAGGCAATAAGGGATGGGCTCACCATCAACCATGAGGATTCGCTTGTCACCATTAGCAATATCAGGAATAAATTTTTGCGCCATGATAGTTCGTGTGCCATCGATGGTCAGCGTTTCAATAATAACGTTTAGGTTGGGGTCGTCTTCGCGGACTTGGAACACGGCGGTGCCACCCATGCCGTCCAGAGGTTTGAAAACCACGTTGCCATGAGTCTTGTGAAATTGTTTCAGCCGCTTAGCATCACGGCTTACCAGCAGTGGAGGCGTGCATTCAGGGAAGAGGGTGGCAAAAACCTTCTCATTACAGTCCCGCAGGCTTTGTGGTTTGTTAATGACCAGTGAGCCAGATTTTTCTGCGGCCTCAAGAATATACGTGGAATAGATATATTCACTGTCGAATGGCGGGTCTTTGCGCATTAACAGTACATCTAGCTCGGATAGCGATTGAAGCCGAGGCTCTCCCAGCGTGTACCAGTTTTCTACATCATCTCTGACCTGGAGGGATCTGAGGGTGGCAACCGGCGCACTATTTTCTAGTGCTAAGTCTGACTGCTCCATATACATCAGCTGCCAGCCCCGGTTTTGGGCGGCCAGCAGAAGCGCCAGAGTTGTATCTTTTTTTACATTGATATTACTTATGGGATCCATGACAACCCCGAGAGTTCTCGTCATAACTGTTACCTGTATCACGCCACGAGGGGCGACTTGTTAATATGATTGTATACCGAGTGTTCGTGATTAATGCTTGTAACTTACGGGGAGAGGCTCAAGAAGACAACGGGCATTAGGAAAAACAGTTCCCACGTTTCAGGGTTATTGGTCAGATATAGATTAAACTTGATGGTTGTGTTAAATAAGGTTCTGCTGGGAAATACCGGTTGGGCATAATCACAAGGCGGGACATGCAAGAATGGAAGAGCATCTGAAGGGCCTCAGGGTAATGGTTATCGATGATAGCAACACCATCAGGCGTACGGCGGAAACGCTACTGACTAAAGCGGGTTGTGATGTTATTACAGCAACCGATGGATTTGATTCGCTCTCTAAGATTGCAGACAAAAGCCCGGAGGTGATTTTTGTGGATATTATGATGCCGCGCTTAGATGGTTATCAGACCTGCGCTCTGATCAAGAACAATAGTCAGTATAAGCACACCCCCGTAATTATGCTGTCAAGTAAGGATGGGCTTTTCGACAAAGCTAAAGGCCGTATAGTCGGCGCTGATGATTATCTTACAAAGCCTTTCAGTAAGGCTGAACTATTTGAAGTGCTTGAGAAGTTTTCATCGAGAACTGGTACAGACACTCAAACCTAACATTATTATTCACCCACATGGGGGAGAGTATGGCAACAGTACTGATCGTTGACGATTCGCCGACTGAAATGCACCAGCTTGTGGGTCTATTGGAAAAAAATGGTTATACCGTGCTGGCGGCAGAAAGCGGTGAGCGGGGTGTAACGATTGCTAAAAGTGAGCAGCCGGACGCCATACTGATGGATATTGTTTTGCCTGGCTTGAACGGATTTCAGGCTACCCGGCAGTTAAATAAAGCTCGGGAAACTGAGCATATACCGGTAGTTATGGTGACGACCAAAGATCAAGAAACGGACAAGGTTTGGGGTATGCGTCAGGGAGCTAAAGCGTATCTTACCAAGCCCGTCAGTGAAAAAAGCCTGATCGATGTGCTAAAGGAGGTGATTGGCTGAATGCTGATCACTAATAAGGAATGACCAAGCGCAGCTCAGCATTTGACACACTTCTTTCCCTGTCACGGCAGTTTACTGAAACCGCCCGTGGGTTGCCTGCACAGGAAGATATTGTGCCTACACGAAAAGTGGCCTGCTTTTCAATCCTAGGTGTACATTTGGCTATGGCGCTTGAAGAGCTGACTGAAATTATAGAGCTGCCGCAATGTACACGATTACCCCGAGTAAACACTTGGGTGTTGGGGGTGGCAAATTTGCGTGGACGGTTGTTGCCGGTGATTAATCTTGCCGAGTTTCTTGGCGGCGCTCTCTTTGCGCCCCCCAAAGCCCAGCGTGTTTTGGTCATTGATATGATGGGGGTTTTCGTGGGTCTGGTTGTTGATCAGGTTTATGATATGCGCCATTTCGGGATTGATACATTTCAGCAACAGCTTGAAGGTGTCCCAGAAGTGCTTTCCCCCTACGCAGAAGGGGGGTTTGTGCAATCGGATAAAACCTGGATTTTACTGCGCCCTGGTCAGTTGATAAGTGACCAATGCTTCATGGAGGTGGCCGTTTAGTCGGTTCATCGTTTAGATATTCCTTAGAATTGCTGGGATGCACCAGCATCACTTGCTCGGAGTGAGATTAAGATGAAAACTGGAAGTCAGAGACAAAAAACTAATTCATCAATGGTAGTGCTGTCAGTGTTGCTTGCCTTCGTGATTATTTTTCTTGGTTATAATTTATTGACGGTCTTCCAGCAGGCCTCAAGAGATCAAGAAAACCTACAGCTAGCATCGGAGATGAGGGCGCTGTCCTATAGGCTGGTAGGTTTGTCTCGTGAGTCAACTGCGGGCCAAGAAATAGCATTTGGTGAGCTGCAAAATGTAGTAGATCAAATGCAAAAAAGTTGGAGTACGCTCAATGCCAACTTATCTGCCGGGACGCCCTCAGCACAACTGGTTAGCTTGGAAGATGCTTGGAATAAAGCGCGTGAAAATGCTCAAACTATTATCAAGAATAAAGAAACGGTCATTTTTCTTAATCAAGTTGCCGCGACGCTGAATGAAACATTGCCAGAGCTGCAACAGGAGCATACTCAAGTTGTTGAGATTTTACTGGCAAACAGGGCGCCTGCCGAGCAGGTAGCCGTCGCCCAGGCTCAATCTTGGCGGGCAGAACGGATTGGCCGCAATGTAGATAAAATGCTGGCCGGCGGTACCGATGCCGAAATCTCAGCAGAACAGTTTACCAGTGATGCAAATCTATTTGGGCGAGTGCTTGAGGGGATGAAAACGGGTAATTCTCAGCTCGGTATTAGCCGGGTAACGGGGGTACAGGTGAAGGCTAGCCTTGAGAGCATTACCAAACGTTTCGCATTTGTGAGTAGCTCTATCCAAGAGATTTTTGAGGCGACGCCGGCGCTCTTTAGTGCTCGTCAGGCAAATAATGAAATTCTTGATGAATCCCCCATTTTACAAGAGCAAATTAGTCAGCTGTCTGATGTGATTGCGGCGCCACCTGAGAGCCTTGGGCTTTCTTATCAGACGGCATTGTATGCGGGTGTCTTTGGTGTGATTTTGATGGCGCTGATGGGTGTACTAATTTCAGCTGAAACTCGTCGACGCTTAAGTGAAACGGCAACGGCAAATGAACATAACCAGGAGGCTATTTTGCGGTTGTTGGATGAAATTGCCGGCCTTGGTGAGGGTGATCTCACCAAACATGCAACAGTAACTGAGGATTTCACGGGAGCGATTGCTGACTCGATTAACTATACGATCGATCAATTGAGAATTCTGGTCGCCCAGATTCAGGATACCTCTGAGAATGTTTCGGCAGCCGCTAATGAAACCAGAGCTACCGCGTTGCAATTGGCGGAAGCCTCTGAGCACCAAGCAAAAGAGATTGCAGGCGCTTCTGCGGCGACCAACGAAATGGCGATAGCCATTGATCAGGTTTCTGCTAATTCTTCCGAATCAGCCATGGTGGCGGAGAAATCGGTGTCGATTGCTAAAAAAGGCGCTGAGGTTGTACAGAATACGATAGCTGGCATGGATACTATTCGTGAACAGATTCAGGATACCTCAAAGCGGATTAAGCAGCTGGGTGAAAGCTCCCAAGAGATTGGCGATATCGTATCGCTGATTAATGATATTGCTGATCAGACAAATATTCTGGCACTTAATGCGGCTATTCAAGCATCGATGGCGGGTGATGCCGGTCGAGGTTTTGCGGTAGTAGCCGACGAAGTGCAGCGTCTAGCAGAACGTTCCGCTGCGGCTACTAAGCAGATTGCCTCCCTAGTGAAAACGATTCAGACCGATACCAATGAAGCAGTGACCTCAATGGAGCAAACAACCGCTGAGGTTGTAAAAGGTGCTGAACGAGCACATGCCGCCGGTGGCGCACTGGAAGAAATTAAAACAGTTTCTGCAGATTTAGCAGCACTGATTCAGGATATTTCTACGACGGCTAGCCATCAGTCTACTACCGCGGGTCATATCTCCAGCACCATGAATGTCATTCAGGACATCACCTCTCAAACACTCTCTGGTACTAACAATACAGCCCACTCCACGGGTGAGCTGGCTGAGCTGGCGATCGAGCTTAGGAACTCTGTCTCCGGCTTCAAACTCCCTGCATCTATGGAACAGCAAGAGCCCGAGGCGGATGATGTTGGTTTTTCCTATGATGAGTTCTTGGGGGTGGAAGAGGACATAACCTTTGATGAGGCTGTAGACGAAGAACCTATTGATCAAGACATCGTTTCTGAGGATGAAGAGGATCCCTCTAGTGATGAAGCTGCACAGGACAAGTCGCCAGTAAAGAGTAATGGCTTGTCGGAAGATGAGGCGGCGATGGTTGATAGGGCGCTGCACCGTATTGATGAGTCCAGTGAGGATGCTGAAGGAATTAGCAAGGTATTAGAAGAGGCGGAAGCCGCTCACGCTGCTCTCGAGTCAGACCTTGGGTTGGGTGAAGATGAATCTTCAATAGAAGATGGTCTCATGGAGCAATTACTGGCTGATGATTATTCTGAGGTTGAGTCCACTGAAGGCGAGCTTAGTCTGGATGATACTGATTTTGACCGTTCTGACAATGAAGAGAAAAAAGACCCGGTAACCGAGAGGTAAGCCAGGAGATGTCTGGTCTAGACGAAAATGTCAGCGGTACAAGTTTTGCCGTCAGAGTGGTGTTGTTATCTCGGTGCGCTGATGTATGAGCGAACTCAGTAGAGTAGAAGGTAATTGATGGAGTTAAGGGGACGGCTACAGGGGCTTGAATGGCTAATCGACGAAGTCGAAGCTAGCCTGCATCAGGCCTATGAATCGCTGGAATCCTATCTTGTCGATCCGTCCGATGAGTCTCACATTCGTTTTTGTCTTAGCTATATTCATCAAGTACATGGCTCTCTAAAGATAGCCGAGTGCCACGGCCCACTTCTTCTGGCTGAAGAAATGGAGGAGTTGGCTGTGAGTATGCTGGAAGGGCGTACTCAAAATGTAGTAGATGCTTGTGATGTGATGGTGCAAGCAATACTCAAGTTGCCGGCCTACTTGCGGCAGGTAATGACCAGCCGACGAGATCAGCCTGAGATGCTCTTGTTGTTGCTCAATGAACTACGCGTTGTACGTGGTGAGTCTCTGGTGTCCGAAACGGTTTTTTTCACACCCCGGATGGATGCTGCCCAAAAATTAAGTAAGCCCTACAATCGCCAGCCAGATCCAGTGCCCATGACCAACTTGCTGCGTAAATTGCGGCAAATGTATCAGTACGCATTGTTAGGGGTGGTCAAGGGTGAGAAGGTCGAAGAAAATTTTGGCTATCTCGACAAGGTTTTTTCTCGGTTAAAAGAGCTTAGCAAAGGTCTGCCTAGAGAACCCTTATGGACCGCGGTGCTAGCACTACTGGAAGGTATTGCAGCGAAGGAAATACCACTAGGGTATTCCGTCAAAATGCTATTGAGGGAGCTGGACGGTGAAATACGCCAGCTCGCGCAAGAGGGTATTGACGGGTTATCTTTGCCGCTGCCTGAAATACTCCTTAAAAACATCCTGTTCTATATCGCCTATTCCCGCAGTGAGGCTCCCCGTGCCGTGTTAGTGCGGGCTGCCTATCACCTAGATGAATCCCTTCCCGAAGCATTGTTAGAAGATAGCGAGAATGGACTGTCGCCGATGTTTCACCCTGAGACGGCTCAGGCCATTGTGATGGCGTTGGATGAAGAGCTTGCCCAGGTTAAAGAGTGCCTAGACCGCTATACCATTGAAGGTGGAGATAACAAGCAGTTACTGGATGATGCCGGTAATGGATTGCGACGAATCAGTGACTCTCTGGCGGTGGTGGGACGCGATGAACTTCGTGCTTCTATGGAAAGCGCGCGGGAGCAAATTCTTGCCTTCCGCAAGAATCCTTCAGGCGCCGCGAAGGACTGTTTGGTGCTGGTAGCAGCTCAGTTAGTAGAGGGAGAGGCTAGTCTGCATGGCTGGCTAGATAACAATCGGCAACTTATTGAGGGGTCGGTAAATTCTGGGGAGATGCAGGTAGAGGTTAATCGAGCTCAAGAGGCATTGCTACATGAAGTCCAAAAGGGTCTCGAAACAACGAAAGAGGCCATTGTTGAATTTATTGCCTCCCAGTGGCACAGAGAAAATCTAGATGGTATACCAGAGTTGATCCTGGATGTCCGCGGTGCCTTGAACATGGTGACGTTGCATCGAGCGGCAGCGGTGCTGGGTGCCTGTCACCGGTTCCTGGTAGCAGAGGTCTTGGCTGAAGATAATGTCCCTAATTGGAATACGCTCGATGCCTTGGCCGACGCGATTACCAGCGTGGAATACTATCTTGAATACGTGGGTCGGAGGGATGAGCAGGCTGAGCAAACAATACTCGGGCTAGCTGAGGAAGGGGTGGCCAAACTAGGGTACCCTGTTGAGGGTGATGTTCCTGCGGTGCCAACTGCAGAGCCCGAGCCACTTGTCCCCGCCATTGAAGATCCGTCAGTGGGCGTCTCTATAGAAGAGGATGATTTTGCTGACCAGGAAATTATCGGTATCTTTGTGGAAGAGGTGGCAGAGGTACTCGAGCATATTGAAAACGCCTATCTTCAATGGGTCGATAATCCAAAAGGTGAAGAGCCCCTAGTTGAAATCCGCCGTGGTTTTCATACTCTCAAAGGCAGTGGTCGAATGGTCGGTGCGGAAACCATTGGTAACCTGGCCTGGGCTGTTGAAAACCTGCTGAACAAGGTGATAGAAAATCGAGTAACCGTTACGCCAACCGTTATAGCTTTTGTAGATCTGGCACGTGAAGTGGTTCCAGAATTGTGTGAGGCATTCAGAAAAGATGTCAGTTATAGCCGGAGTGATTATGTGGCACAGTTGGTGGTTGCTGCGGATGCGCTTGCCCAAGGTGAAGAAACCGAACTGCCGGAAGTTACCGTTACTGAAGATGCTTCTCCGTCAGCCGCCGAGATGTCGATTCCAGAGAATATTGGGACCAAAGAGCCGATATTTACAGAATCGTCAGAATTAATGGTCATTTTTGCTGGTGAGGCCAAAGGGCACCTTCAAATGGTGCAGGACTTTGTTGAGGCACAGCGCGCTGACGCGCCAGTTTATGCACCGCCGACAAGTATGGTTCAAAGTGCACTACATACGCTGAAAGGCAGTGCCCGCATGGCGGAGATCGAGCCTATAGGCGACCTTGTGACACCGTTAGAGCAATATGTCAGAGAGCTTTATACCTATCAGATTGATGTGGATAAAGATATTGTCGATTTATTATCTGATGCGGTGGGTTACTGTCATCAGTCGATTGCGCCAATCGAGAGGCAGTTTCAAGTGGGAGCAATTCCCGAGCTGCCACAATTCCTGCGTCGACTCGCAGAACTGAGCGCGCGTGCTGTAGACCCCATCCCTCACCAAGAGCAGAGAGAGCAACCTAGGGTTGATCCTGAATCACTTAACGTGCTTATGGTGGAAGGCCTTTCAGGTCTATTAAATGCGGATGACGGGTTGAGCCAATGGCAGCTACAGCCAGAGGAGCTGTCGGTATTAAGCTCATTGCGTAATGAGTTGGATCAATTAGCGCCTGCTGCAGATAGAGCAGGAATTGAGGCTCTAAGCCGGTTGTCTCTGCTTCTGAGCAGGGTCTATAGCAATATCATTCAGGAACATCTGCCCCCAATAGATAGTGTGATTCGGCCGCTACAACAGGCGCATGAATCACTCCTTGGGATGATTGATTGTGTGGTAGCCAATCAGGACTTGCTACCGGTTCCGCTTTCTCTGGTAGAGCAGTTGGAGGTATTGGCAACCCAGGTCGAACTCGTTGAATCTACTGAGCCCGAGCCAGCCTTACTTGATGAGTTGCAAGACGTCGCTATCCTACCACTGGATGGCGATGATATTGACCTGGATATTCTGGAAACGTTTATTGCTGAAGCCGATGAGCTGCTGGAAGAAATTGATCAGGCGCTGCAAGGCTGGGAGCGTGATTGGGCAAGTAAAGATCATGTGGAGTCACTCAAGCGTTCACTGCATACCCTAAAAGGGGGTGCTCGTATGGCGAGCCTGGAACAATTGGGTACCTTCAGTCATGACCTAGAAAGCGACATTCTTGTTCTAGAAAATAAGCGGGATCAGCTTAGTGCCGCCATCTTTAATCGGCTATTCCGGCAGCAGGATTATCTGATCGAATCGTTGGCTATAGCGAGAAAGTTATTTGATCGAGATGATAAGAATACGGCTGAGGTCAACGTCGAGGTAGCGTCTACAGACACCATGCAGGAAGCTCAACCCGTATTGCCCAATGTGGTTGACGTGGTGGTTGACCTCTCGCTCAAGCCTGACATGGCTGAGGCTACTATTCCTCAGATTGAGCGTCAGACAACGCGTCAGGAAATGATTAAGGTTCCTGCACCATTGTTAGAAAGTCTGGTGAACCTAGCGGGAGAAACCAGTATTTCCCGAGGCCGTGTCGAGCAGCAGGTGAGCGAATTTGCGTTCACTTTGGAGGAAATGGAAGCAACAATTGTCCGTCTCAAAGATCAAGTTCGTCGTATTGGTATGGAAACTGAGGCTCATGTGATGTTCCGCCAGGAGCAAATTGAGGCTATGTCCACATCAGAGACAGAGGGGTTTGATCCTTTAGAAATGGATCGTTATTCACAGTTGCAGCAATTGTCGCGAGCATTGCTGGAGTCGGCCTCAGACTTACAGGACTTGAAAGGCACGTTGGCTGATAAGGCGAGGGGTGCAGAGTCACAATTACTGACGCAATCTCGGATCAATACCGATCTGCAGGAGCGTTTGATGCGGACCCGTATGGTACCGTTTTCTCGAATTGTGCCAAGGTTACGGCGTATGGTGCGCCAGGTTAGTGAGGCGTTGGGCAAAAAAGTCGAACTGATCCTTGCCAATGTGGATGGTGAGATGGATCGCTCAGTGATGGAGCAAATGCTGCCCCCCCTCGAGCACATGATTAGGAATTCTATCGACCATGGGATTGAATCCTCTCAGGCAAGGCTCGAAGCGGGCAAGCCAGAGGCGGGTATTATTTCTGTAGGGCTGACTCGCGAAGGCGGCGATATTCTATTGCAGTTATCAGATGATGGGCGAGGCCTCGATATTGAGGCAATTCGTTTGCGAGCCATAGAGCTTGGTTTAATGTCAGATGATAGCGACCTAGACCATCAGGACGTCATTCAGTTTATTTTCCAGTCCGGCTTTTCCACCTCACAAAAAGTGACTCATGTTTCGGGCCGGGGTGTTGGCATGGATGTGGTTCACAGCCAGGTGCGAGAGCTGGGAGGTACTGTACAGACGGCTACCAGGCCGGGGGAAGGCTCCCAATTTACGATACGCCTACCCTTCACTGTGTCAGTCAATCGTGCATTGATGATCGAGGTTGGTGAGGATTTGTTTGCCCTGCCGCTGAATAGTGTGGATGGGGTTGTACGTGTGAGCGCTATGGAGCTGGAACATTACTACCGTTATCCGGATGCGCGACTGGAATATGGCGGTGAGCATTACGAGGTTCGTTATCTTGGCAGCTTGGTTAGCGATGAGTTAACACCCAAGGTCGATATATCGGGTGAAGCGGCTTTACTGGTTCTGGTTCATTCGGAAACGCGCTCATACGCTGTTCAGGTTGATGGGTTAGCTGGCAGTAGTGAGATAGTGGTGAAAAGTTTGGGGCCGCAGTTAAGTAAGGTTCCCGGTCTGTCCGGCGCCACGCTGTTGGGTGATGGTCGAGTAGTGGTGATTCTTGATTTATTAGCATTGTTGCGAGTACAAGCTGCGGTCAGGGTCGGAGTTGAAGTACTCAATACAGGGGAAAGCGTGAATCCATCTGCCGTGTCAACCGTGATGGTGGTAGATGATTCGGTGACGGTGCGTAAAGTCACCACACGTTTTTTGGAGCGCGAAGGCTTCAAAGTGATTACAGCCAGAGATGGCATCGAAGCAATGAAATTGTTGCAGGATCATCTGCCGGATGTGATGTTGCTAGACATTGAGATGCCGAGGATGGATGGCTTTGACGTAGCACGTCGGGTCAAGGGCAATGAAGAGCTTAAAAACATACCGATTATTATGATCACCTCCAGAACAGGAGAAAAACACCGGGATCGTGCATTTGCATTAGGTGTCGAACAATATCTAGGCAAGCCCTACCAAGAAGAGACACTGCTTGAAACCATCTCAGAGCTCATTGGTATAACAGCGGAGTAACACCATGAGTCAATTGGCCATGCAGGAAAAGAAACAGCAAAAACAGGTGGATAGCCTGTTTGTTCAGCTGGTTGATCACACGTTGTTATTACCGATGTCATCAGTGGCCGAAGTGGTTCAGCATGTTACCTGTGAGCCGGAAGCCAACACCGCGGCTTGGCTGCATGGTTGGATGGAGTGGCGGCATCAGCGTGTGCCGCTCATATTATTTGAGGGCCTTGCTGAAGGTGATAGACAAAGGGATCCTGACGTCTCTTTAGCGTTGGTGATGAATACTTTGAATCCAGCCGCTGATTTTCCTTTTTACGCCATTTTGATACAGGATCTTCCTCAGTTGGTGAGAATTTCTGGCGATGATCAATTACAGGAGGTCGCCGGAACCCCAGGTGTTCCGTACGCGATTATGCGGGTCGGCCTGGATGAGAGAGAGGCGCTTATTCCCGACCTAGAGGGTCTTGAAAAATATTTATCGGCAAATCTTTAGCCAGCCATCATTGAGGTGGACTCCTTCTTCGAATAAGCCTAGTTTATTAATACCAGTAGTTTTTGAGGGTGACGTAATGTCCAACCAGAGCAAAAAATCTGCGGCTCAGGAGCAGGAGGAGCTGTTGGTCAAAGCGATTGAGGCGACGGTAGCATTGAACCCCTTGGTTGGGGTGAGCACAGACGAGCTAAAGGATGCGGTCAAAATAACCATTAAGCAGGCGGTTACCCAGCCATCCAAGGTGGCGCGCAACAGTAAGCATTTTGCAAAAAAGATAGCCGGCATTCTCAAAGGTACCGATAAGTATGAGGGCCGAAAGGGCGACCGGCGTTTTGATGATCCCGCCTGGGAGGAGAGCGCTTTATATCACAAGCTAAAGCAGGCTTATTTTGCTTGGGATGAGTCCATGGGGGAGTTGGTGGATGAATTAGAGCTTGATGCAATGGATGAACGTCGAGCTAAGTTTGTTAAAGAGGTGTTAACCACCTCCATGGCACCTACAAATTTTTTGCTAAGTAATCCTAAGGCTCTTCGCCGGGTCGTTGAGACCCGGGGCGCCAGCTTATTGAAAGGGCTGCGAAACTTTGTGGATGATCAGAAAAATAATAACGGCATGCCAGCCCAAGTGGACAAAAGCAAGTTTGAGGTGGGCGGAAATTTAGCCACCTCAGAAGGTGCCGTGGTGTTTCGTCACGAGCTGCTGGAATTGATCCAGTACAAGCCGCTCTCCGCCAAAGTCTATAAGCGACCTATGCTGGTTGTGCCGCCTCAGATCAACAAGTTTTATATCTATGATTTGACCCCCGAAAAGAGCTTCATCAAGTTTTGTCTTCAGGAAGGGTTTCAGGTGTTTGCTATTAGTTGGCGCAACCCGACGAGAGAGCAGTGTCATTGGGGTATGGATCAATACGTTGAAGCCGCAGCGGCGGCGGTGAGTGCAATCCTGGCCATCACCCGCAGTAAAGACCTTAATGTGGTGGGTGCTTGTGCTGGAGGGATTACAGCCTCCATTTTGTCTTCTTACTTGAACCAGAGGGATGAGGCAGTGGTAAACAGTCTGAGTTTGTCCGTTTGTATGCTCGACATGCATTCTGATGAGTTAGAGCTGGGTGTCTATAGCTCACCCTCCACATTGCAATTTGCCCGATCCAAGTCGCAGGAGAAAGGCGTGCTGGAAGGAGCAGAGCTGGCCAAAGTGTTTAGCTGGATGCGGCCCAATGATCTGGTGTGGAATTACCATGTTAACAACTACCTGATGGGAGAGGCTCCACCGGCCTTTGATCTCCTCTACTGGAACAGTGATTCAACCAACCTGCCTGCTCAATTGCACAGTGATTTTCTGGATATATATGAGAATAACCCACTGCATAATGGCGGTATGAAAGTGCTGGGCGTCGAGATCGATTTGACGACACTGGATTGTGATAAGTATATTACGGCAGGTCTCACCGACCATATTACCCCTTGGAAAGTCTGCTACAAGACGACACAGTTTGTGGGTGGTGATATCAAGTTCGTGTTGAGTTCCAGCGGGCATATTCAGAGCTTGGTCAATCCGCCTACCAATAAGAAGGCCAAGTATTTTTGTAACGAGGATTTACCTGTCTCTGCCGATGATTGGCTGGAGAGTGCTGAGCAGTGCTCAGGTTCTTGGTGGCAAGACTGGTCTATCTGGCTGTCGGTTCATTCTGGTAAGCAGAAAGCCTCGCCGAAGACCTTGGGCAATAAACGTTTTGCACCACAGGAAGCGGCTCCCGGTACTTATGTGCATGGCTGAGAAAATCGGCAAGATACTGATGACCTCAAAGTGGTGGGGTAATGGCATACAAGTGGCCCCCAAGATTTACTATTCACTCAATCAATATCACTGACTCAAATCCCACTTCTGAAGAGGTAGCCATGAGCGAACAACTTTGTGGTCAATCCGAATGGTTTACGATCACTCAAGGTCAAATCAACCAATTTGCTGATGTCACACAAGATCATCAGTACCTCCATGTTGACCGCGAACGCGCAGCGAAAACGCCTTTTGGCGGCACCATTGCACATGGATTTCTCTACCTTTCATTGCTGCCTCATTTAATGCTGGACGAGTTATTTGCCCAGCTGGGGGAGGTTACCGTGTTGAATTACGGGGTGAACCATTTGCGTTTCATTGCACCCGTGCTTGCAGAGAGCAGTGTTCGGCTCAATTGGAAAGTGGTTTCAGAGGAAAGTAAGGGAACGGGTCGGCTATTAACAGTTGATGTCAGCATGGCGATCCAGGGTAACGATAAACCTGCGCTGGTAGCTGAATGGTTACTCTACATTTCTTAGCCAAGGGTTTTCACCGCTTTTTTTCTCACTACCGATATTTTTAATGCACCGCCTTAAAAGGCGATTCAGCTAATTTTACTATGGGCGCTAAATAGTTTGGCACGGACCGTTTCTCGGTATTTTGTCGGCGAGGTGCTGAAGTGCTGGTTAAATATTTTGTTGAAAGAAGCTGGACCCTGATAGCCGCAGTGGGTCGCAATTTCGGATACGGATAAGTTAGATTTTTGCAGTAGCTCCCTCGCATTGTTCAGGCGAATTTTCTGTAAATACTGTAAGGGTGTTTTTCCAAGGGCGTTTTTAAAGCGTCTATTAAAGCTGCGCATACTAAAGCCAAATTGTGTTGCCACATCAACAATTCTGATCGGTTTGCTGAAATTGTCATCGAACCATATTTGCGCCTGCACCACTTGTTCATCAGGGTGGCGCTGAACGTCATCAGAAAAATAGCTGGTGAGCTCAAAAGAGCCGCGAATTTCATGAAAAAAATTCCGTTCAACCTGGGCCGCAGCTTGACGACTATAGAGGCGGGAAACGAGATGCACCATCAGTTCGGCCATCGCGTTTACACTGGCGGCACAGTAGAGATTGCCGGCTTGAGTAACAAAGTACTGCCGCTTCAGTTCAACCAGCGGGTAGTCTTTCTGAAAGCGGTCAAAGTAATGCCAGTGGGTGGTGGCAGGTTGATTATCAAGTAGCCCGGCTTCAGCGAGAAAACACACGCCAGTACCAACGGCAATAATAGTGGCACCCAGCTTGGCTTGCTGTTGTAGCCAGGGAATGTAGTCACGATATTTATTCAGTGCTGGTCGTGGATTTCGCCACAGGGCGGGTAGGCTGATGATGTCACATTGGGTTACATCAGCAATGGTGGCCGAGGGAATAATATCGAAACCAGATGGAGAGATTACTGGCTGGTGATTAATCGATAGGGTTGCTGCTTCAACACGCCGTGCATCTGGGTTATGGGCGCGAGCTGAGGCCTCTGCAGTCCTCAACAGTTCCACTGGCAGCGTAGCGCTGGTTCCCAGAAAGTTATCATAGAGCAGCGTGGCTACTCGTAACGATGATGGGTTAGAAAAAACAGTATTGGCCATAATGGCAAAATATATGTCTATAACAGACAAAAATCAATGAACAATGCCTGATAGACTGCTGCGTATTCAGAGATGAGGATGCAGTTTAAATGCAAGCATTGCCCGTAATCGTAGGTTTTGGGGGTTATAACGCGGCTGGACGCAGCTCGTCGCACCAGGCTTTTCGCCGGATCGTACTTGAATCACTTCCCAAAGATGAACAGCAAAAAACGATTGTAGGCCTTGCCTGCCTGATGACATTGGTGTCATGGGATGGAGAGTGCTACCGCGATATAGATAACAAGGCGCTCAATGCAGAGCAAGTGGTGGACACCTTTGGTGACCGCGTTATCGAAGGCACCTTAATTCGTCGCCTAGAAGATTCATTATTTGATCCAAAAAAAATCTATGGTCACAAACGTGTTCACCTAGAGGCCCTAAATGGTGACGGCATCACCTTCAAGCTGAGCAGGCGTGAGCTGCCCTCCTCGATTCCTGATCATTGGGATGTGAAGCCTCTGGACCAAGGTTCTTTTGAGGTCCATATTCATGGCGCTGGAGAATTTTTAGTGCCTACTTATTCCGAACAGGAAGCCAAGTCAGCAGGACAGCTACCTTCCGGATTTGACCCCGCAGCACAATATAACTCTCGCTTTCACCCCCGCGGCTTACAGTTGGCACTATTAGGTGCCAGTGATGCATTGTCTTCTGTTGGTATTCCCTGGGAGACCATCGCTGCCAGTGTTAAGCCAGATGAGGTTGGTGTTTATTGCACCAGCATCATGGGCCAGGTAACGAAAGAAGGGCTGGGTGGGTTGCTACAGGCAAGATTGAAGGGCGAGAGAACAACCTCGAAACAGTACGCCATGTCCCTAAATACCATGCCGGCAGATTTCATCAATGCCTATGTGTTGGGAAGTGTAGGTCACACCGCAGCGATTACCGGCGCCTGTGCTTCATTCCTTTATGTCTTACAAGCGGCAATTCAGGATATCCGCAGTGGCCGTCGTAGAGTGGCGGTTGTTGGGAGTGCAGAGGCAGGCCTGACACCAGAAATCATGGAAGGGTTTACCAATATGGGTGCACTGGGCACCGACATAAATCTTTGTAAGCTGGATGACACGGACGAGCCTGATTGGCGGCGAGCCAGCCGGCCATTTGGCGAGAACTGTGGCTTCACTATTGGTGAGGGTGCCCAATATACAGTTCTTATGGATGATGCTCTGGCTATGGAGCTAGGTGCTGATATTCACGGTGCTGTGCCCGAGGTATTTATCAATGCCGATGGTATTAAAAAATCCATCTCTGCCCCTGGTGCCGGAAACTATGTTTCCTTTGCCAAAGCAGTGGCATCTGCGATAGCTGTTGTGGGTGAAGAGACTGTTCGTCAACATAGCTTCATTCATGCCCACGGTTCCAGTACTCCAGCAAATAGGGTGACAGAATCTGAAATTTTTGATCGCGTGGCGGAGGCTTTTGATATTAATGATTGGCCAGTAGCCGCGGCGAAGGCCTATGTGGGGCATTCTTTAGCGGGTGCAAGTGGCGATCAATTAATCTTTACATTAGGTACTTTTAAGTACGATATTCTTCCAGGCATTAAAACGGTGGATAAAATTGCTGAGGACGTGTCTCAGGAGCATATGCTTTTTCCATTGCAGGACTTGGACGTCAGCGATCGAAAAATGGATGTAGCCTTTATTAACTCAAAAGGATTTGGCGGTAACAATGCCACGGCGGTGGTGTTGTCGCCCAGTAAGGTAGAGGAAATGCTGACCAGCCGATATGGTGCTGCGATGTCGGACTACCAGCAGCGTCGAGAGCAAACTCGCCAAGTGGCAGAGGACTACGCTAATCGATCAGATCACGGCAGTGTTGAGGTCGTTTACCGTTTTGGCGAGCCAGTGATTGATGAAAGTGGTATCCGGATTTCCTGCAATGGGGTTCATGTACCTGGCTATGAGCATGATGTGGTGTTTGATAAAGCCAACCCTTGGGAAGATATGAGCTGATAGCCAAGTAGGATTATTTTCGCCAAAACCTTAGGGTTATTGCATTAAGCAAAAATTAGCCCCGAAGCAAGTCGTGCAAGACGTGACTGGCGGGCTCTATATGGTCATTATTCGTATTCAATGAGAGTAGAATTCTCTTTTCAGCAAATCGTTTTTTTGTAAAAGTTGCGCCCCCTCAAAGTGAGTTCCTCTCTTGCGGGTAAATTTACGTTATTCTTAATAAGTCCGAATAACTTAATAAAGAGTAGCGTGGGTTCGGAGGCCTGGTTCCTCCGGTTGTTGGTACTGCTCTTTGTCTGCGACAGGGGTACTGATAATGACCTTAGTTAATCACGATTTTCTATTACATATTTTTTCTAGTAATGATCTGCTCTTGGGGTGGTTTCTTTGACTCGCCATAAAATGACAGGTTGGCAGGTAGCCGACTCCGCTAGCCTCTATGGCATCAACGACTGGGGTGCGGGTTATTTTGGTCTCTCTGATAAAGGTGAGGTGACCGTTGTTACATCCAAAAATAGCCAGCCGCTAGAAACCTCCCTCATGGACATTGTTGCCGGTCTCGAGCAACGCGGACATGCCATGCCGGTTTTACTGCGGATTGAAAACTTGCTGGACGAACGCATTGCGCTACTGAACAAAACCTTTGCTGCGGCAATTGCAGAATGTGGTTATCAGGGCGAGTACCGGGGCGTCTTTCCCATCAAGGTGAACCAGCAGTGCCACGTGGTTGAAGAAATCACTAAATTTGGTGCGCAGTATCACCATGGCCTGGAAGCGGGCAGTAAAGCCGAGCTTATTATTGCCATGTCCCATCTGCGGGATAGCGAAGCCTGCATTGTCTGTAATGGTTATAAAGATGCTGAGTTCGTGGAGTTGGGCCTACACGCCAGAAAACTGGGCCTTAAGTGCTTTTTTGTGATCGAAACCCCTTCAGAGCTGGCCATTATTCTGGAGGAATCAAAACGGCTGGGCGTCGAGCCGCTCATTGGTGTTCGGGTAAAACTGGCAGCAGAAGTAGAAGGCCACTGGTTTGGTGATGGTGGCGACCGATCCCTGTTTGGCCTGACCACCAATCAATTAATGGATGTGGTCGATCAACTGCGTGAAGCTGGCATGCTGCACTGCTTACAGTTAATGCACTATCACATTGGCTCACAAATCCCCAATATTCGAAATATTCGTGATGGCTTGCAGGAAGCCTGTCGTTACTACGTGGATCTGGTCAAAGAGGGGGCTCCTCTGGGTTATCTCGACCTTGGGGGTGGTTTGGCGGTGGATTACACTGGTGCCAAAACCAATGATACCCACAGTAAAAACTATTCCATTGAAGAGTACTGTGTGGATATCGTTGAGACCATAGGTGAAGCGCTCAATAACAGTGAGATTCCTCACCCCACCATTATTACTGAATCAGGTCGCGCAACCGTGGCCTATTCGTCGGCCCTGTTGTTTAACATTCTCGATGTCAGTCATTTTAAACCCCGGCCATTACCCGAGCATTTACCGGAACAGAGCAATGACTTTCTGCATAACCTCTGGTTAACACTTCAAGGCCTAACCGAGGAAAGCCTGCAAGAGTGCTTTAACGATGCAGTCCATTACCGGGAAGAGGTTCGCCGCATGTTCCGCCAGGGGCAGTTGCAGTTGCGTGAGCTGGCACTGGCAGAAAATATCTATCTGGAAATTCTCCAGCGCACCCGAGATTTGCTACCAGCACTCAAACGGGTACCGCCCGAGCTGCAAAATCTCGATGAGGCACTGGCCGATATTTACTATGGCAACTTCAGTCTGTTTCAATCATTGCCCGATGCCTGGGCTATCGATCAAATATTCCCCGTCATGCCGATCCATCGCCTGGATGAAAAGCCCACCAATAAAGCGGTGATTGGCGATCTGACCTGCGACTCAGATGGCAAGCTGGATTTGTTTGCCAACGCCGATGGTGAATCGCGCACATTGCCATTGCACGAACTGAATGCAGGAGAAGAATACTACCTGGGCGTATTCTTGGTGGGTGCTTATCAAGAAACCCTAGGCGACCTGCATAACCTGTTTGGCGATACCCACGTGGCCAGTGTTCGTATTGATAGCGATGGCCAGTTTGAGTTTGTTGAAGAAATACAGGGCGACACCATTGGTGATGTTCTGAGCTATGTGGAATACAGCCCCAAAGAACTCTATGAGCAATTCCGGGTCAGTGCCGAGGCCGCGGTAAAATCTGGCCGCATTACCGCTGTTGAGCGGCGGCAAATGCTACAAACATTTAGTAATAGCCTGAATGGCTATACTTATTTTGAACGAGATTAAAAATGCGTTTTTTCGCCTCAGGGGTGTCCGGTTGGTGTACTCACGAAAAAGTCACCATTTTTAATATTAAGTCTTAGTTATTGAAGGAATCAGTTATGTCAAAAATACTGATTATAGGTGCCGGCGGTGTCGGCGGCGTGGTAACTCACAAATGTGCACAGTTAGTGGATGTGTTTGAAGAAATCGTGCTCGCAAGCCGTAATGAAGCAAAGTGCAAAAAAATAGCGGCCCAACTTAACCGGCCCATCGAAACTGCTCAAGTGGATGCAGATAACGTCTCCGAACTGGTGGAACTGATCAGCCGGGTAAAACCGGATATGGTGATCAATGTGGCGTTGCCCTATCAGGATCTCACCATAATGGATGCCTGCCTGGAAACTGGCGTGCACTATCTGGATACCGCCAACTACGAGCCACTGGATACCGCCAAATTTGAATACAGCTGGCAGTGGGCGTATCAGCAGAAATTTGAAAAAGCCGGGTTAATGGCCCTGCTGGGTTCTGGTTTTGATCCCGGTGCCACCAACATGTTTACCGCCTATATCGCCAAACACTATTTTGATGAAATCCACACCCTGGATATTATCGACGTCAACGGTGGTGACCACGGCTACCCCTTTGCGACCAACTTCAATCCGGAAATCAATATCCGCGAAGTCACCGCAGAATGTCGCCACTGGGAAGACGGCCAGTTTGTGGAAACCCCCGCCATGTCCACCCAGCAGACCTTCACCTGCCCGGAAGGCGTTGGCACCTACAATATTTACCGTATGTACCACGAAGAGCTGGAAAGCCTCACCAAGCATTTCCCCTCGCTGAAAAAAGCCCAGTTCTGGATGAGCTTTGGCGATGCCTATCTAAAACACCTGGAAGTACTGGGCAATGTGGGTATGACCGGCATTGAGCCAGTGGAATACAACGGCCAGCAAATCGTCCCCATCCAGTTTCTAAAAGCCCTGTTGCCTGACCCCGCCAGTCTTGGCCCTCGCACCAAAGGTAAAACCTGTATTGGTTGCGTGGTAACGGGTATAAAAGACGGCAAAGAAAAAACCGTTTACCTCTATAACATCTGCGACCACCAACAGTGCTATGCCGAAGTTCAGTCCCAGGCCATTTCCTATACCACCGGCGTGCCCGCCATGATCGGTGCCAAGATGATGCTGGAAGGTAAATGGATGAAGCCCGGCGTCTGGAATATGGAACAATTGGACCCAGACCCCTTTATGGAGGATATGAATAAATACGGTCTTCCTTGGGTGGTGATTGAAGATCCAGAGTTTGAGCTGGCCTGATGTCAGGTCGCAGAAATCCTTTTGAAGACTTTGACGTCAGTAGAGTGCCTTCTCCCTGTTTTGTGGTGGATGAGGTGGCGGTTGAGCGCAATCTGAAAATTCTCAATCGGGTACAGGAAGAGAGCGGTGCCAAGGTGTTGGCCGCACTCAAAGCATTTTCTATGTGGAATCTTGCACCACTGGTATCCAAATATCTTTCCGGTACCTGTGCCAGTGGCTTGCATGAAGCGCGGTTGGGCCGAGAAGAATACGGCGGTGAAGTGCATGTGTTTTCTGCCGCCTACACTGAGACTGACCTGCGGGAAATTCTCGAAATCGCCGACCATGTGGTGTTTAACTCGTTTGGTCAGTGGCAACGGTTTCAGCCACTGTTGAAAGCGGCCAAAGAGGTTCGCCCTCAGTTGCAATTCGGACTTCGCATTAACCCCCAACATTCCGAAGGCGATGTGGCTATCTATGATCCCTGCGCGCCCTGTTCGCGGTTGGGTATTCCCCGGAGTCAATTTGAAGGCCAATCGCTTGAAGGGCACGCCATAGAAATAACGGGGCTGCATTTTCATACCCTGTGCGAGCAGGGTGTTGAGCCTCTAAAGCGGACCCTTGCTGCGGTGGACGCACAGTTTGGTGATGTATTGCATCAAATGCAGTGGGTCAATTTTGGTGGTGGGCACCATATTACCCGGCCGGATTATTACGTGGATGAGCTAATCGAACTGGTAAAAACCTTTAGTGAAAAATATAACGTACAGGTTTTTTTGGAACCGGGAGAAGCGGTAGCCATTCATACCGGTGTGCTGGTATCGGAAGTGCTGGATCTCACTTGGAATGATATGAATCTGGCCATTCTTGATACTTCGGCCACCTGCCATATGCCCGATACTCTGGAGATGCCCTATCGTGCGGATATTCTGGGCGCGGGTTTGCCGGAGCAGTATCCACACACTTACCGTTTGGGTGGGATGACCTGCCTTGCCGGTGATGTGATTGGCGATTACAGTTTTAACCAGCCCCTTAAAGTGGGCGAGCGATTGGTCTTCGATGATATGAGCCACTACACCATGGTGAAAACTACCACCTTTAATGGTATTAACCTGCCATCGATTGCCATTTGGAATTCGGAAACGGATGAACTGAGGCTGGTGAAGCAGTTTGGGTATGACGATTTTAAAAGTCGCTTAAGTTGAGATTTGAAGTTTAAAAGTTGAGAGCATGAGAAATGAGTGATACAGCAATGAGTGAATACCCACACTTTCTCGGCTCCGAAATAGCACAGGGCGACCCGACTGATGCTCTGTTCCATATTATCCCCGTGCCTTATGAGCGAACCGTGAGCTATGGTGGCGGTACTGCCAAAGGTCCTTTGGCCATTCTCGATGCCTCCTGGCAACTGGAAACCTGGGATGGCAAAAGCACGCCCTGTGAGCGGGGTATTTATACCCGAGAAGCCATTGATTGTGAGGGCGAAGAATCCGCTGTGATAGAACGCATAGCAGCGGCTACCAAAGAGGTTGTATCCCTAGGGAAAATACCCATAGCCATTGGCGGAGAACATACGGTAACCGGCGGTGTTATTAAGGGCTTACTGGATGCGGGTATTACCGATTTTGGCGTGGTGCAGATCGACGCTCATGCCGATTTGCGCGATGCCTATGAAGGCAACCCCCTAAGCCATGCTTCGGTGATGAAACGAATTGTAGATTTGGGGATTCCTCTCTACCAGTTAGGCGTCCGTGCTTACTGTGAAGAAGAAAAAGAAGCCCGAGAAAAATACGGTGTGCATTTTCAGGATGCCGATCAGCTGGTGCCTAACAATATCACCGAGATTACCCTGCCGGATGACTTCCCGAAAAAAGTCTTTTTTACTCTGGACATCGACGGCATGGACCCATCCGTTTTCCCATCCACCGGCACCCCGGTTCCCGGTGGTTTGGGTTGGTATCAAACTCTGAGCCTGTTTGAGTCCATAGCGGATCAGCGAGAGATTATCGGGTTTGATTTAATGGAATTTGCGCCGATTCAGGGTTTTCATGCCTATGAGTTTGCTGCGGCACAGTTGATCTATAAGATGATGGGAATTGTTCAGCGAAATAAATAAGCACGACACTCTTATTAAGTTGGCGACTCTAATCGATTCCTAGTGAATCCCAAAGCCCATCAATTTTCTCTTTCACCGCGGCATCCATTTCAATTGGCGTGCCCCATTCACGGTTGGTTTCTCCGGGCAATTTATTGGTGGCATCAAACCCAACTTTTGATCCGAGACCGGAAACGGGTGAGGCAAAGTCCAAATAGTCGATGGGAGTATTGTCGATTATCACGGTATCGCGGCGTGGATCCATTCGGGTAGTCATCGCCCAGATCACATCATTCCAGTCTCGGGCATTCACATCGTCGTCGGTAACAATCACAAACTTGGTGTACATAAACTGGCGGAGGAACGACCACACCCCCATCATCACCCGCTTGGCGTGGCCGGGGTATTGCTTCTTCATGGTCACGACGGCCATGCGGTAGGAGCAGCCTTCGGGTGGCAGATAAAAATCGGTAATTTCCGGGAACTGTTTTTTCAATATGGGCACAAACACTTCGTTCAGTGCTACACCCAGAATAGCGGGTTCATCCGGTGGTCTGCCGGTGTAAGTACTGTGGTAAATCGGATCTTTGCGATGGGTGATACGCTCCACGGTAAATACCGGGAATTGCTCGACTTCGTTGTAGTAGCCGGTGTGGTCGCCAAAGGGGCCTTCTTCAGCCATTTCATCCGGGTAAATAAAGCCTTCCAGAATAAATTCCGCACTGGCGGGAACCTGCAAGTCACTGCCAAGGCAGGTGGCGACATCCGTTTTTTTCCCACGCAGTAATCCTGCAAAGGCGTATTCGGACAGGGTGTCGGGAACGGGTGTAACCGCACCTAAAATGGTGGCGGGGTCTGCCCCGAGCGCCACAGCAATGGGAAACGGTTCACCGGGATGGGCCAGTTGCCAGTCACGAAAATCCAGCGCACCACCGCGGTGGGATAGCCAGCGCATAATCAGTTTGTTTTTGCCGATGACCTGTTGGCGGTAGATACCGAGATTCTGGCGTTCTTTTTCTGGCCCACGGGTAATGACCAGTGGCCAGGTAATCAGTGGCCCCGCATCACCGGGCCAGCAGGTTTGAATTGGTAGTTTGCCCAGATCAACGTCATCAGCTTCAATCACCACGGCCTGACAAGGGGCTTTTTTCACCACGTTGGTGGGCATATTGAGAATGGGCTTGAATTGATGGCGTTTGTCCCACAGGTCTTTCATGCCCTTGGGTGGTTCGGGTTCTTTGAGAAAGGCGAGTAATTCACCCACTTCGCGCATACCCGACAAATTCTCTTGGCCCATACCCATGGCGACTCTTTCAGGGGTGCCAAACAGATTACCTAATACCGGAATATCAAACCCTTTGGGGTTTTCAAACAACAGTGCAGGCCCGCCGGCACGCAGGGTGCGGTCGCAGATTTCCGTCATTTCCAGATAGGGGTCAACTTCCGCTGTGATGCGCTTTAATTCACCGCGTTGTTCTAGGAAATCGATAAATTCTCGCAGGTCAGAGTGTTTCATATTGGGGCCACAAATGGAGATGTGCCAAGTGTTACGGCAACGACGAGGGATTGCAAGAAGGCCGGTAAAAGTTGGTAGGCACAGATTTCAAAGCATTAGCGTGAGGGGTTTGAGTTAAGGGTAATGCAAATCAGGGTTAAAGGCGTTACATTTAGTGTAGTGAATGGCATGTAATGTAATTGTTCAGTGCATCGATCTTGATAGTGTTGGAGTTGGAGTTGGGATTTGGACGGGTTGGCAACAGTATTCTTTTTCAATTGTGTCGTGGTAGCGATTGCCGTGTTGGTTCATTACGAGGCGTTGTATCGACTGGCCATTTTTTTGCCTAGATTACGAATTCAACCACGTTTTCGAGTGTTGGTCGGTGTGTCCGGTGTTTTTCTTGCGCATGTGACGGAAATTTGGGTGTTCACTTTCGCCTATTATCTGCTATTGACGTGGGGTAGTTACGGTTCACTTGAGGGTAATTTTGATGGTTCCCTTCTGGATTGTGGTTATTTTTCATTTAGCAACTACACGTCGCTGGGTTATGGAGACATTGAGCCCCTTGGCCACATTCGTTTTCTCGCAGGACTCGAGGCGTTGACAGGCCTGATTCTGATCGCGTGGACCGCATCGTTTATGTACATCGAAATGCAGAAGTTTTGGGTTGCAGGGAGGAGCCGGTCGTAACCTTGGCTGATTTCCTGATGTTAGTTTTGGCCCAGAAGTCTTCTGGGCCAATTTGGTGCTTTCAAGTAAAAGCCAGGCTCACTCAAGAAAAAGCCAGTCCTGTTCAAGTAAAAAAGAGTGGTTACTCAAAGACAATGGTTTTGTTGCCATGCATCAGGACGCGGTCTTCCAAGTGATTTCGTAGCCCTCTTGCTAACACTGTTTTCTCCACATCTTTCCCTTTTCGAACCAGGTCGGGAATACTGTCGTGATGACTAATTCGCACCACATCTTGCTCAATAATTGGCCCAGCATCCAAATCACTGGTGACGTAATGGCAGGTGGCTCCAATCAGCTTAACGCCACGTTCTGCCGCTTGGTGATAGGGCTTGGCGCCGACAAATGCGGGTAGAAAACTGTGGTGAATATTAATGATTTGCCCCGGATATTTGGCGCACAGGTCTGGCGGTAAAATTTGCATATAACGAGCCAGCACAATGACATCGGCATTGCTGGCGTCAATCAGCTGTTCAACATTGGCAAAGTGCTCTGCTTTGTTGTCGGAATCAACCGGTGTGTGGTGGTAGTCAATTTTGTGCCAATCCACATAGCTGCGAAGATCGTCGTGATTAGAGATCACACAGGGGATATCAAATGCCATTTCATCGCTGCGCCAGCGGTAGAGTAGGTCGGACAGACAATGGGCCTGTTTACTGGCCATTAGAACTACCCGTTTGGGTACCTTGGTGTCCGTCAGTCGCCACTCCATATCGAATTGCTCCGCGAGAGGAGAGAACCTCTGTTTGAGTTTTTCTGGACCATAGGGGAGAGAATCGGCAGCAATCACCTGACGCATAAAAAACCAGTTCGATTCGGGGTCGCGATAGTAATTGGCTTCTGTCAGCAATCCGCCTTCTGACGCAAGAAAAGAACTAACAGCGGCGACCAGGCCAACCCGATCTGGGCAGGAAATGATCAGGCGATAGGTATGAGAACTCATGAGTGGCGATACCTTTATATTGTTGGATAGCCGTTCCTTTGGAAAGCAAACTGTCGCATATTTGTCAGCGAATTTCATTAAGTATGCATTGGCGGGTTTTTTGACATAAACGCTTAACTGGTTAGAACCGAAGTATGTTCGGTATACTTTGTGCCATTGAATGGTTTGGACAGTAAAACAGGGATGGTTGGCGATGGTTGTCTATAGATGGTGTGTGATGGTCATGTTGGCCTTAGGCTTGGCGACCCAGGCGACCCAGGCGATTCATGCAGAAATTTATAAATGGGTAGATGAATCGGGGAAAACGCATTTCAGCGATGCGAAGCCTGACAACGGCTCGTCAGAGCAGGTGGAGGTTCAGGTAAATAGCATTGATACCGTCAGTATTTCTGTCAGTGATTTTTTAGAGAGCAGAGAGAGCCGGGTTGATGCCCGAGCGCGGCGGCAAGTGGTGATGTACAGTGCGGTCTGGTGCGGTTATTGTAAAAAAGCGCGTCGTTATTTTCAGCAGCAGGGAATACCTTTTAAAGAGTACGATATTGAGACATCTCGCAAAGGAAAGCGTGATTATGCCAAGCTCAATGGTACGGGAGTCCCGATTATTTTTGTGGGCCAAAAGCGTATTCAGGGTTTTCGGGCGGAGCGCTTTCAGGCAATTTATGATCAGGCTAATCGCGACGAACAGGGCGGCTAAAGCAATATTGCAGCAGTAACCGTTCTACGTCATAGTACGTCGCAACTGATTTGTTAGCCTGCGATAGTTTTTTAAGTATAACTGGTTAAATAAAGTGAATATACATGACTGATTTTTTGATAGCACCGTCTATTCTTTCTGCAGATTTCGCCCGCCTGGGAGAGGAGGTCGATGCGGTACTCAACGCGGGTGCTGATGTGGTGCATTTCGATGTAATGGATAATCACTATGTGCCTAACCTAACTATTGGCCCCATGGTGTGTACCGCATTGCGTCATTACGGTATCACGGCACCCATTGATGTCCACCTTATGGTCGAGCCAGTGGACCAACTGATTGGCTACTTTGCCGACGCGGGAGCGAGCTGGATAACGTTTCACCCTGAAGCGTCAAGGCATGTGGATCGTTCACTGCAATTAATTCGTGATACTGGCTGCAAAAGTGGCTTGGTGTTGAACCCCGCTGTGGGCCTGGAGCAAGTAAAGCATGTGCTCGACAAGGTGGATATGATTCTGCTGATGTCAGTTAATCCCGGGTTTGGCGGTCAAAAATTTATTCCTGCGACGCTCGATAAGTTACGTGAAACGCGAGCATTGATTGACGGCTGTGGCCTCAATATCCGGTTGGAAGTTGATGGCGGGGTTACGGTCAACAATATCCGCCAAATTGCTGAGGCGGGCGCCGATACCTTTGTGGCCGGTTCCGCTATTTACGGCGCAGAGAATTATCAACAGGCCATTGATGCGATGCGGGCTGAATTGGCGCAGGTAGGCTGACTTTTCAGCATCGTACGAATCGATTAGAATGCACCATCAAATTTTTGCCCCGTACTCTTTTGGAGACATCGGTGATTTACGGTAACCGTCAACATTTCTTTTCTGCTCAACCATATTCTGCCCAGCTGGGCTGGCGATGGCGTAGCCAGTGATCTGATGGGCTGCCTAAACGTAGGCGCCACCCTTACTTGTCTGTTGTCTGATCATTCTGCGCTGGTATGCGCAAGGGAATAACCATGACCCCTGAACAATTTGCCGAATTGGCTGAGCAGAACTACAACCGTATTCCGGTCGTTCGAGAGATTCTGGCGGATCTTGAGACGCCGCTATCCTGTTATTTGAAACTGGCCCGTGGGCCCTATTCCTACTTGTTTGAATCCGTACATGGCGGAGAAAAGTGGGGCCGCTACTCTTTGATTGGGCTGCCTTCCACTACTATTCTCAAAGTTTTCGGCGATAAACTGGTGATTGAGCGGGACGGTGAAGTGCTGGTCTCCCGTACTACTGATGATCCGTTACAGGATGTCGAAGACTTCCATTCCCAGTACCAAATGCCTGATTTACCGCAGCTGCCCAGATTTACTGGTGGCCTGGTGGGGTACTTTGGCTACGATACTGTGCGTTATGTAGAACCCCGGTTAAAGCACTCTGCACCTAAAGACGACTTGGGTAACCCGGATATTTTGCTGATGGCTTCCGACGAGGTCGTCATTTTTGACAACTTGCTGGGCAAGCTGATTTTTGTGGTGCATGAAGATGCGGCGGAACCTAATGCCTGGTCCAATGCGCAGGCTCGGCTAGACGACCTTGAAGCTAAATTGAAGAACCCATTACCTGAGCTGCCTCCTGTAAATCTCAATGGCGGTGGATTGGATGAATCGGCATTTGTCTCCAGTTTTGGCGAAGAAAACTTTAAAGCCGCTGTTGATAAGGTGAAGGATTACATTCTGGCGGGCGATGCCATGCAAGTGGTCCCATCTCAGCGGCTGTCGACGGATTTTGATACAGAGCCATTGAATCTGTACCGAGCATTACGCTGTCTCAATCCTTCTCCTTATATGTATTTCCTCGATTTGGGTGATTTTCATATTGCAGGTTCTTCACCCGAAATTCTGGCTCGGCTGGAGGATGGTGAGGTGACGGTTCGCCCTATCGCGGGAACCCGCCGTCGAGGTCATACTCCCGAAGAGGATTTGGCTTTAGAAGAGGATATGATGAATGACCCCAAGGAGATCGCGGAGCATTTGATGCTGATTGACTTGGGCCGAAATGATGCGGGGCGCGTGTCGCAAATCGGTTCGGTGAAGGTCACCGAGCAGATGAAAGTGGAGCGCTACTCACACGTCATGCATATTACCTCCAATGTGACGGGGCAAGTGAAGCCCGGTACCAGTGCTATTGATGTACTGCGAGCCACATTGCCAGCAGGCACCTTAAGCGGTGCACCAAAAATTCGGGCGATGGAAATTATTGATGAGCTCGAGCCAGTGAAGCGGGGCGTCTATGGTGGTGCTGTGGGTTATATTGGTTGGAATGGCAATATGGATACGGCGATTGCTATCCGTACAGCGGTCATCAAAGACGGTAAGCTTTACGTTCAAGCCGGTGCTGGTGTCGTGGCAGATTCAGTGCCCGCTTTGGAGTGGAAGGAAACCATGAATAAGGCACGAGCTATTTTTCGCGCTGTAGATCTGGTGGTCTAAGGAGCCCTAACTATGATATTGATGATTGATAATTATGACTCCTTTACCTACAACGTGGTCCAGTATTTGGGTGAGTTAAAGGCAGAAGTAAACGTTGTTCGTAATGATGAGATTACCGTAGAAGAAGTGGCCTCGCTTGCTCCGGAAAAAATTGTGATTTCTCCGGGGCCCTGTACGCCCAATGAGGCGGGAATTTCCGTGGAGGTCATTGAACGCTTTTCTGGAAAAATACCTATCCTTGGTATTTGTCTGGGGCATCAAAGTATTGGTCAGGCATTTGGCGGCAAGGTGGTGAGGGCAAGGAGCGTGATGCACGGTAAAACATCGCCTATATACCATAATGATGTGGGCGTATTTCGGGGGCTGCCTAATCCGTTTGAGGCAACTCGCTACCACTCACTGATCGTTGATCGAGAGAGCTTACCGGATTGCCTGGAAATTACGGCCTGGACGCAGACAGACGATGGAAGTATTGACGAAATCATGGGGTTTCGTCACCGCGAGTATGCTGTGGAAGGGGTACAGTTTCATCCAGAATCTATTCTCACTGAAAATGGGCATGACCTGCTCGAAAACTTTCTCAAGAGCTGACTGAAAGGCTGCATGATGGATATTCAACAAGCAATTTCTGCGGTATTGGATAATCGGGATCTCGGTACTAACGAGATGCGCGATGTCATGAAGCAGATAATGACTGGCAATGCTACAGATGCTCAGATAGGCGGCTTTCTGGTAGGTTTGCGCATGAAGGGTGAAACGGTGGCCGAAATTACGGGTGCTGCTCAAGTGATGCGTGAATTGGCTACGGCTGTCTCCGTATCGGGTTCTCACTTGGTGGATATTGTCGGTACCGGGGGTGATAGCGCGGGTATTTTCAATGTATCTACGGCGAGCGCTTTTGTTGCAGCTGCTGCGGGTGCTCAAGTGGCTAAGCACGGGAACCGCTCAGTGAGTAGTAAGAGCGGCAGTGCCGATTTGTTAGAATGCGCAGGAGTCCGGCTGGACTTAACCTCAGAACAGGTAGCCCTCTGTGTTGAGGAGGTCGGCGTCGGTTTTATGTTTGCCGTCAATCACCACAGCGCGATGAAGCATGCCATTGGCCCACGAAAAGAGTTGGGTGTTCGAACAGTTTTTAATTTACTCGGGCCGTTAACTAATCCTGCCGGTGTGCCGAATATGGTGCTCGGTGTGTACGATCGTCAGTGGCTTCGTCCGGTGGCAGAAGTGATGAAACAGCTAGGTGGCGAGCATGTGCTTGTAGTTCATTCGGCTGATGGTTTAGATGAAATCAGCATTGCCTCTGAAACTTGGGTTGCCGAACTAAAGAGTGGCGATATTTGCGAATATTCCATATCCCCAGAGGATTTTGGTCTTGCTCGCGGTGACCTCAAAGATTTGAAAGTTGCCGATGCAAAGGAGAGCCTAGATTTGATTGAGCGAGCACTTTCAAAACAAGCATTGTCAAAAGGAAGTGTTACAGCCTCCGATATGGTGGCGCTAAATGCAGGTGCAGCACTTTATACAGCAGGAATTGCCAATGATTTGTCTGAGGGGGTCCGCTTGGCTCAGGATGCCATTGGTAGCGGCCTGGCTAAAGCCAAAATTAGTGACCTTGCCACCTTTACCCATTGCCTAAAAGAAACAGAATAATCGTTATGAATACAGCATTAAAGACACCTACCGTTTTAAAGAAAATTCTTGCGAGAAAAGCTGAGGAAGTGGCAGAGCGAAGTGCTCATGTCTCACTGGATCAGTTGAGAGATCAGTGCCAGTCGGGCCGTGATATCCGTGGTTTTACCGATGCATTAGCAGCAAAAGTTGAGCAGGGCTTGGCTGCAGTGATTGCGGAAGTTAAAAAAGCGTCTCCAAGCAAGGGTGTGATCCGACCAGATTTCGACCCGGTAAGTATTGCTCGAAGTTATGAGAAAGGAGGGGCGGCCTGTTTGTCTGTTCTGACGGACCGTGATTTTTTCCAGGGTGCCGATGAATATCTGACAATGGCGAGAGGGGCGACCCGGTTGCCCGTGTTACGTAAAGACTTTGTTATAGATCCTTACCAGGTTTATGAGTCCTATGTGTTGGGTGCAGATTGCATTCTGTTGATCGTGGCTGCATTGACCCAGGCCCAGATGGAAGAATTGCATGGTATAGCGGTAGCATTGGGTCTCGATGTATTGATTGAGGTGCATAACGAGGCTGAGCTGGATCGAGCGTTATTGATTGATAATCGGATGATTGGCATCAACAATCGTGATTTACACACCTTTGATACAACCTTAGATACGACCTTTGGTCTGCTGGGTAAAATTCCAGATGACCGTATTGTGGTTACAGAAAGCGGTATTCTCACCACTGATGATGTGGCCGCTATGCGAGGCCATAATGTGAATACCTTCCTGGTGGGGGAGACATTTATGCGAGCTGAGGAGCCAGGATTGAAATTGGTGGAAATGTTTAATTGAGGCTAGGAAGGACTAATTTCTACGGCACCAAAAAAGGCCTCATTGAAGGCCTTTTTTGGTGCTACTCTTGTTATTGCTAATGAGTTTTATAAAGCTACCTTGTGCCATACACCACCATAGTTTTTCCCTTTGCAGAGACAAGCTCCTGTTCTTCCAGTGTTTTGAGGACTCGTCCAACCATTTCCCGAGAGCAGCCAACAATACGCCCAATCTCTTGTCGGGTGATTTTGATTTGCATGCCATCGGGGTGGGTCATTGCGTCGGGTTCGTTGCACAGATCCAGTAGAGTGCGGGCAACTCGTCCCGTCACATCCAGGAAAGCAAGGTCGCCTACTTTTCGGGTGGTATCTTTCAGACGCTTGGCTATTTGAATGCCTATCGCAAACAGAAACTCGGGGTGATCTTTGGACAGTTCCTGAAATTTGGAATAGCTGATTTCACCTACTTCACATTCGGTTTTAGCTCGAATCCAAGCCGTTCTATCGGTTTGTTCAAACAGGCCCATCTCGCCGAAAAAGTCACCTTCGTTAAGGTAGGCGACAATCATTTCGCGACCATCATCATCTTCGAGTAGAACCGTTACTGATCCCCTGATGATATAAGAGAGCGTATCGCCCTGATCACCAACATAAATGATGGTACTTTTGGCAGGATATTTTCTGCGGTGACAGTGAACTAAGAACTCTTCTACATTGGGAATGTGAGGTGTTATTGGTGCTGGTGCCAACTCGGATTCTCCCCGTTTGTGATCTCTCGCATATAAAGAATCCATTATGGGTACAAAATCATCATCGGCCAAGCTCGAATTTATCATGGTTATACGGCTCCTTATGACAAAAGTGTCTGCCGGGTAGTCGATTCTACGGCGAAAAGCACGCCATTTATGTTAGGCTTTCGACACTTTTGGCAACTAGTTTTAAAATTCAGGGCATTATGAAAGCAAAAATTACTTGGGGCGGAGACGCCAAATTTATTGCCGAGTCAGAAACGGGTCATAGTCTTGTCATGGATGGTCCGCCGGATCACGGTGGAAAAAATCAGGGCGCTCGCCCGATGGAAGTGCTGCTGATTGGCATGGGTGGCTGTTCGTCCTTTGATGTGATTCATATCCTCAAGAAAAGCCGTCAGGATGTCATAGATTGTATTGCTGAAATCGAGGCTGAGCGTGCTGATGCGGTACCTTCGGTCTTTACTAAAATCCATCTCCACTTTGTGGTCACGGGCAACAATCTGAAAGAGAGTATGGTTCGCAATGCCGTGAAGTTGTCGGCTGAAAAATACTGCTCGGCATCGATTATGCTGGCAAAGGGTGGTGTAGATATTACTCACAGTTACGACATGCGATCACCTGTATAGCTTTTGGCGAAAAATACCACGTCTCCTGATTATCATGTTTTAGCGAAATTTTTTTAGTTTCTCACCTTTGAAGGCTAGCCTTTGAGCAATGCTTCCGCTGAGTGTTCTGTTCTGGGCATTTTTCAAGCAAAAAAAAGGCAGCTATTGCTGCCTTAAAGGATATAGAGGGAGTAAGAGGTATAAACTTGCTTGTGAAGCCTCCAAGTCATTAACTGCATTGATTGGTAAGACTTGGCTTCACGAGTACAGTTGGTAATATAGTGAACAAGCATCCATGATCCAAATGTATTAAGATGATGTGTAACATAACCGAAAGGAATGGTTGGTGGACGCCAAACTATTATCAAGAATTGATCTGAATCTGCTGGTGGCACTCCAGATGCTGATAGAGGAGCAAAGTGTTACTCAGGCCGCTGAGCGAATGTTTATTACTCAGCCAGCAATGAGTAAGACTCTACAGAGGCTCAGGGAGCTGTTTGATGATCCGCTCTTTATTAGAAGTGGACGAGGGCTGATACCAACGCCAAGGACTATTGAGTTGGGGCGACAGCTGCCAATGGTCTTGTCTGGCGTAGAAGACTTAGTGGCGCCGAGCCGATTCGATCCGATGACCTACGAAGGCGAAATTTGCATCATGGCGGCGGAGTTTATTGCCATCCAGGTTATACCTACATTGATGGGCAGGCTTATTAAAGAAGCACCCTTTATGACATTAACGCTGACCAGTGAGCCCCATGAGGACAAACGTGTACTAGAGGATGGCGACCTGGATTTTGCCATTGAAATTGCTCGGCCGTATTGCGATGAATATCACATGACGCCACTGGGTCATTTTACCCCAGCTGTGTGGATGAGGGCTGGACATCCGCTTGCAAAAAAGGAAAAGCTGACCCTGAAGGATATGCTTGAATACCCCTTTATTCAGTATTACTTGCTTCTGTCCGGAGTGGTTTCAGCAGCGGTAGAAACCCGGTTTGATCGTGAGCTAACCAAGCATGGGTTAAAGCGAAAAAAGAGTTTGGTCACTACCCAGTTGATGACGGCAATGGACGCGTTGTGGCAAACAGATTGTTTGATGATGGCGACTATGCACGACTTGAAAATTGAGGGTGAGACGTATCAGATTGTACGTAAACCTTATCCTGAAGAGTTGGATTTCGAGAGCACTGTTCCTGTGGTACTGGTGCAGCATGTCAGGACCATTAAGTCCCCAGCCCATCAATGGGTGAAGGAGCGAATTGTGGGCATCGTCAGGGAGATCCAGGAAAAAGCCAAGGAGGCTGCTCGGTCACGATAGCTTAAATACGGTAGCTGGTTTCGGTCATTGCTTTGGATAACAGTGTCATCAGGCCTTTGATCGGAGCAGGAAACTTCAGGCCGCCAGCACTTAGGGCCGCATGAGCATGCTTTTCTTCATCTATTAGCATTTGTGCCACAATAGCGCGGCTTTTCTCATCTTTAGGTGGTAATTTTTTAAGGTGATGTTCCAGGTGTTGGCATACTTGGTTTTCCGTGGCGGAGACAAATCCCAAGCTAAGCTTGTCGCTGATTAGTCCTGCCGTAGCACCAATACCAAAAGATAGCCCATACCAGAGGGGGTTTAGGACGCTGGAGTGACTTCCAAGTTGCTTGACTCGTTCCTGGCACCACGCCAAGTGGTCGATTTCCTCGTTAGCAGCCTGTTCCATTTCACTACGAACCGAGGTTAACTTTGCTGTGAGAGCTTGCCCCTGATAGAGCGCCTGAGCACAAACTTCTCCGGTATGATTTACCCGCATCAGGCCTGCAGCATGACGCCTTTCTTCATCAGAAAGACTCTGCTCGGGCGCCTCCTTGGCTGGAGAGCTTCTTTCGTGTGCGGGGGCGTCCACCACCAGTGTGCGCAGAGCATGGTCTACTTGAAGCAGTAGTCCGTCGAGAGGAGAAAGACGTCGTAAACTCATGAATTTAACCGCGGGACTGTTTAACCGATGCTTATTGTAGCAAAATCGACGGTCGTTTTGTGTGGAGGCCAAATGAAAATTAATCCTGTAGAAGACCTAGGTTATGGTGTGTATTGTATTGATGCTCGATATATCAGCCATGGTGTGGCTTGCTGCTACCTAATGGTAGAAGGTGGCGAGGTTGCCATTATAGAAACAGGAACAGCTCATACGGCAGATGGTATTGCTGACGCGCTAGCCTATTTAAAGCTGCCCAGTGAGGCTGTTCGTTATATTATTCCAACCCATGTACATCTGGATCACGCCGGTGGTGCTGGTGTACTTATGCAGCGATATCCCGAAGCTCAGTTAGTCATACATCCCCGGGGTGCTCGACATATGATTAACCCTACTCAATTGATTGTGAGTTCGAAAGCCGTGTATGGCGAGGAAAAATTTGCACAATTATATGGCGAAATTATTCCGGTTTTAGAAGAGCGGGTGCTTGTGGTTGAGGATGGAGAAAAGCTTAATTTGGGTGGGCGAGTATTAGAGTTTCGTCATACCCCAGGACATGCAGAGCACCATTTTTGTATTTGGGATGCCCAGAGTCAAGGATGGTTTACGGGTGATACCTTTGGAATTTCTTATCGGGAGATGGTGATGGGGGATGACCGATTTATTATACCTACCACATCGCCAGTACAGTTCGACCCGGACAAGTTGCTAGGTTCGATTGATCTAATGATGAGTAGACAGCCCCAGAGAATGTATCTGACTCACTACAGCGTAGTTGATAAACCAGAAAAGCTGTCATTATTGCTCTGTGCTCAAATTGAAGACTATCGACAGATTGCTCTTTCTCTGAAAAATGAGCCAGAGCGAGAACAAAAAATTGTTCGTGAGCTTAGGGGAATGACATTGGCGCGCATTAAGGCTATACAGCCTGACGCAAAGTTACAGGCCTTGGATAAAGTACTGGCCTTGGATTTTCAGCTCAATGCCCAAGGAATAGATGTTTGGCTTTCTAGGCAGTAGGCGTCTGCTTTCTCGGCTATGCAGAGGCATATAGTGAGGCACTCAGGAGGCGTTGAGGATTAACTACTTTTCTCTCGCAGCTGCGCGATACCCAATGTCCGTCCGGTAGTAGACGTTATCCCAGGAGATGCGTTTAGTTAGCTCATAGGCCTGTTGCTGAGCTTCTGTCACTGTATTGCCAAGACCTACAGCACACAAAACTCTGCCGCCATTGGTGGTGACTTGTCCGTCTATGTCTTTGGTGCCCGCATGAAAAACCTTTTCATTGCTGCTGTCGGCATTAGCCGTTGGCAGACCTGAAATTACATCACCCTTGTTGTAGCTGGCGGGGTAGCCGCCGGCGGCTAATACCACGCCCAGTGCTGCCCTTGAATCCCAGTCAGTGGTGCACTGGTCCAGTTGCTTGTCCAGTGCGGCATTACAGAGTGCCACTAGGTCGGACTTCAGGCGCATCATAATCGGTTGGGTTTCGGGGTCACCAAAACGACAGTTGTATTCGATCACTTTGGGGGTGCCGTCGGCCATAATCATTAACCCGGCATACAGGAAGCCGGTGTAATCATTGCCCTCTGCTGCCATGCCGCTAACGGTTGGCTCGATCACTTCTTTCATCACACGATTGTGAATTTCAGTTGTTACAACGGGTGCGGGTGAATAAGCGCCCATGCCGCCAGTATTGGGGCCTTTGTCGCCATTGTCCCGGGCTTTATGATCTTGTGATGTGGCCATGGGCAGGATGTTTTTGCCATCCACAATAACGATAAAGCTGGCTTCTTCGCCGTCCAAAAACTCTTCGATAACAACGCGATGCCCTGCTTCTCCAAAAGCATTACCCGCCAGCATGTCTTTGACGGCGGTTTCTGCCTCTTCCAGCGTCGTTGCAACGATGACACCTTTTCCTGCCGCCAAACCATCGGCCTTGACCACAATAGGGGCGCCTTTTTCTTGGAGGTAAGCGAGAGCCGGTTCGATTTCAGTAAAGTTTTGGTACTCACCAGTAGGGATATGATGGCGAGCGAGAAAATCCTTAGTGAAGGCTTTGGAGCCTTCCAGTTGTGCGGCGCCTTTGCTGGGGCCAAAGGCCCGTAGTCCGCGAGCGGCAAAAAAATCCACAATGCCATCAACCAGCGGTTGCTCGGGGCCGACAATAGTCAGGTTGATCTGATTTTTTTCGGCAAAATCTGCCAATGCGTTAAAGTTACCGGGGTCGATAGATATATTTTCCAGTTTTGGTTCTAGAGCCGTGCCGGCATTTCCCGGAGCCACAAAAACGGTTTCAACATCGTTACTTTGAGCAGCTTTCCACGCCAGTGCGTGTTCGCGACCACCTGAGCCTATGACCAGAATCTTCATGGATGCGTTTTACCTGTCTTGCCTGAAAATGAAAACGGCGATTACCCTGAATTAGTGCACGGGATGGTGTAATCGCCGCAAAAGAACAAAGGGTAAGATTGTGTCGCCCTCGGTCGTTCTGAGCTTTAGTGTCGGAAGTGTCTCATCCCGGTGAACACCATGGTCATACCGTGTTCATCGGCTGCGGCAATAACTTCTTCATCACGAATAGAGCCGCCGGGCTGGATGATACAGCTAATGCCGACACTTGCAGCATTGTCTATACCGTCACGGAAGGGAAAGAAGGCATCGGATGACATAACTGCCCCCTTAATTTCTAAGCCGGCATGTTCGGCTTTGATGGCCGCAATTCGTGCAGAGTTGATCCGACTCATCTGGCCGGCACCAACACCAATGGTTTGGTTATTTTTGGTGTAGACGATGGCGTTGGATTTCACCATCTTGGCCACTTTCCAGGCAAACAGCATGTCGTCCAATTCAGCGTCGGTAGGTTTGCGCTCGGTGACCACTTTCAGGTCATCGGCAGTTACCATGCCTTTGTCGCGGTCTTGAATTAGTAGGCCGCCGTTGACACGTTTGTAGTCAAAACCCTTAGCTTGTACTGATGCATCCCATTCGCCACATTCCAGGAGGCGTACGTTCTTCTTGGTGCTAACCGCTTCACGGGCAGCATCTGAGATACTTGGCGCGATAATGACTTCGACAAATTGACGATCGCAGATAGCCGCAGCAGTTTCGGCATCCAGCTCACGGTTAAAGGCAATAATGCCACCGAAGGCTGATTCAGGATCAGTAGCAAAGGCCAGATCGTAAGCGGTCTTGATGTCAGTGGCGACAGCAACGCCACAGGGGTTGGCGTGTTTCACAATGACACAAGTGGGCTGGTCAAACTGTTTGACGCATTCAAGTGCGGCATCGGTGTCGGCGATATTGTTGTAAGACAGCTCTTTACCCTGTAGCTGTCTGGCTGTGGCGATACTGGCCTCTGCGGGGTTTTCTTCCACATAGAAAGCAGCATTCTGGTGAGGGTTTTCACCGTAACGCATTTCCTGAGATTTCAGGTATTGCACGTTATAGGTGTTAGGGAAATTACGTTTTTCATTTGACGTGTCGCGTGCGCCAAAATGGTTGGCAATCATGCCGTCATAGGCTGCGGTATGTTCAAATGCTTTAACCATCAGGTTGTAGCGGGTTTCATAACCCAATTGTGCATCCTGATTTTGCATCTCCTCTAGTACGGAGGTGTAGTCACCCGCATTCACCACAATGGCCACATCTTTGTGGTTTTTTGCTGCTGAGCGAACCATGGTGGGGCCACCAATATCGATATTTTCGATAGCAGTGGGTAGGTCGCAATTTGGGTCGGCAACGGTGGCGGCGAAGGGGTAAAGATTAACAACAACCATATCGATGCCAAGTATGTCGTGCTTGGCCATCACGTCGTCATCAATTCCACGTCGACCAAGTATGCCGCCGTGAACTTTTGGGTGCAGTGTCTTTACTCGGCCATCCATCATTTCTGGAAAACCTGTGTAGTCGGAGACTTCCCGCACAGTGATACCGTTATCGTTAAGCAGGCGATGGGTGCCACCAGTAGAGAGAAGCTCAACGCCCTGGGCGCTCAGTCCTCGGGCAAATTCAACAATACCAGTTTTGTCAGATACGCTGATCAGGGCGCGGGAAACTTTACGCAGGTCGCTCATGGTGTCCTCGTCAGTTGTTTTTAAAGTAAGTCGTATTGTTTTAGTTTCTTGCGCAGCGTGCCTCGGTTGAGTCCCAGCATTTGCGCAGTTTTACTCTGATTGTTGCGTGTGTAGGTCAGCACGGCCTCCAGAAGGGGGGCTTCCACCTCGCTGAGTACCAGCTGGTAGAGGTCATTGGCGGGTTGGCCGTCCAGATGAAGAAAATATTGTTTTAGGGCGCTCTCCACACACTGGCGTAGTGACTCATGCTGGTGAGTTATTGTGGATCGTTCGGCGTCCGTCTCTGCCTGTATGGTAAAAGTGTCGATGGCGCTCATGCGGCTTGGTCCCAATTATTTTTTGGCGCTGCAAAAAAATTGTGCAGGCTCTGTTTTTGTTGATAGGGGTCTTCAAGTTGATTGAAATACTGATGAAACATTCTACCGCTTGGCAGGGCGTTAACGTACCAGCCCACATGCTTACGGGCAATCCGTATTCCTAGATATTCGCCATAAAACTGATGGATGGCTTGAATATGGTGGCTAACAGTACTGGCCAATTCTTCCCGTGATGGCGGGCTTGGTATCACTCCGTGCTCAAGATAGCCGTTTATTTCTCGGAACAACCAAGGGTTTCCCTGGGCGCCACGGCCAATCATCACTGCCGCTGCTCCGGTGTAATCTAGTACTTGTTTAGCCTGTTGGGGGGTATGAATGTCGCCATTGGCAAAGACGGGTAGAGAGATGGCTTCCACTACTGCGGCAATGGTGTCGTACTCGGCGTGGCCAATAAATTTACAGGCACGCGTTCGACCATGGACGGCTAAGGCGCTGATTCCGGAATCTTCTGCGATCCGTGCAATAGTGACGGCATTTCGGTTTTGGCTGTCCCAGCCAGTACGAATCTTTAGGGTGACCGGAACGTCGACGGCTGCTACTACCGCTTTTAGGATATCCTGTACCAGCGATTCGTCCTGAAGCAATGCTGAGCCTGCTGCACGTTTGCACACCTTTTTGGCTGGGCAGCCCATATTGATATCGATAATTTCTGCACCCAGTGTCACATTTTGTTGGGCAGCATCAGCCATCATGGCCGGTATACTGCCAGCAATTTGAACAGACCGAGGTGAGGATTCATCGCGGTGTATCAGCCTTTGTTGGCTTTTTCGACTTTTCCAGAGGCTTGTGTCAGCGGTAATCATTTCAGAAACAGCTAAGCCCGCACCGAGTTGACGGCAGAGTTGACGGAAAGGCAAGTCAGTGACGCCGGCCATTGGGGCCAGAATGGTTCTGTTTTCCAATACATGAGCGCCAATTTTTACCACGGTATAGAGCCTCAATTGCCTGTTGGTGAGGGTTGAAAATGGGCCGTTATGATACCTGTTGTTGGTGCTGGGAAAAAGTTTATTCCGGGATGAACAGCGAGTAGTTAACCGCGTTTGAACCTGGATCAAGTAGTTTTAGTGTCAGTTTCACCGGCTGGTTGGCGGGCATGATGGTCGCGCCAGTCAGCTCTCCGTGCAGGTATTCATCGGGTCTGAATTTTCGGCGGGCAACGGAGGCTCCTTGTAAGTCCTCAAAATTGAGCGCTAGTTCGGGAAAAGGCTGGTCAAAGTCAGCTTCATTGATAATCACTGCATCTACGATAAGCACGCCGGGTTCATCGGGGTGGCTGTGCACTAATAATTTACTGCTACGTATTTGCGTTGTGTCACTCATGCTAGGTAGTTGGCATGTTGTGATGTTGCAAAAATGGTTGAGCCAGGGGCGATGTGCTGGGTCGGAGCCGAGAATATCTGCGTGGAAGTATACGTACTGTAAGGCAAGCGCTAGAGCTGCTAATACTGAGAGCGTTGGCCAGAGAGCCATTTTTAGGCATTGACGCTGGGATAATTCTGGCTCACCTAGCAGAAAACTGGGGGTAGCTGTTTCGTTAGGTTCAAATAAGCCGGGTTCGGTTTTTATCTGAGGGCGATCAGCTGCGTTATGTGTCGCTGTCGTCAGTAGGTCTTGCTGGATAGGATCTGGTAGAGAGAGGTCTGTGGAAGCTAAATCTTGAGATGACCCGGTAGAGTTGATGTTGTCTGCTGGCTTCAAATACTCAGGGGGCTCGGGTTCGATATGGGGCTTAATATCAGTGTGAGCCATCTTGTCGGGTGTAGATTCTTTCTGTTGCTCATCACCTTCTTGCTCATAAGTGTCAAGTACGCTGATATCCATATCGTCGTATATCAACAAGTCATCACTATCGAGGGAGAGATTTTTTTCAGGAACGTTGTCTTTTTCTGGCTCATTTTCTATCGGATGAGCACGGGCATCAAATATGAGTAGGCAGGTACCGCAGCTTACTTGGCCATTAGAGGCTTCAATCTGTGCCGGATTTGCGCGGAAGGATGCCGAGCAACCCGGGCAGCGGGCGATAATCTCAGTCATGATGTGCGGGCAGAACCGTTACCTAATTGAGTCTATTCTACTGGGATGCGTCAGCGCTTAACAGCGGTCAGTCGTACCCACTGTTCGCTGCTGGCTGGCGGGTCAAAATCAAACCACGGCTGGTAGCTGTCGATAACCTCCTGGGCTTGGCTCTCGATAATTCCGGATAAACAAAGCCTTCCTCCAGAATTGGTCAGCGAAGCCAGTTTTGGTGCCAGTGAGACTAATGGGCCAGCCAGTATATTGGCAATCATTATATCGGTTGTTTTTTCTGGTGCCTGGTCGGGTAGGTAAACAGGCGTTCGGTCTGGTGCGAGCCCATTGCGTTGTGCGTTGTCAGCAGTGGCGCTTAGGGCCTGGGGGTCTATATCTACACAAATAGTAGATGTGGCGCCCAAGAGTAATGAGGCAATAGCTAGGATTCCAGATCCACAGCCATAGTCGGTAACGGTTTTGCCGTCTAGGTGTATTCCATCCAACCACTGCAAGCAAAGAAATGTGGTTGGGTGGGTGCCAGTACCAAAAGCGAGGCCTGGGTCGAGTAGTAAGTTGATGCTCTCTGGTTGAGGTGGGGCTAGCCAGCTGGGGCAAATCCATAGTCGCTCGCCACACTGGATGGGCTGGTAGTGTTTCATCCATTCCCTCTCCCAGTCTTTATCTTCTAGTAGCTCCCAGCTGTGGTCTGGAAGTGTTTGTCCTAGCTTGTTTTTCAGAATCTGGTTGGTGGCGTCAGTATTGGTTTCAGCGTCAAATAACCCGGTAATCCGGGTTTGCCCCCACAATGGCGTTTCTCCTAGTGCGGGCTCCAGTATCGGTTCGTCGGCATTGTCTTCAAAGGTGACTGAGGCGGCACCAACTTCCAGCAACACGTCTTCAATGCGTTGGGCTTGTTCTCGCGAGCTGTTTATTCTGAGCTGTAGCCAGGGCATTGCGTTTCCTATGAAGAATTTTTATGGATAAAAAGCCCCGGCATGCGGGGCTTTTTTTATTGTGCTAGTTGAGCATTTAGTGTGTGGTTGTTTTTAAAGGCCCAGTTTCTTTTCTAGGTAGTGGATATTGACACAGCCCTTACGGAATTCTTTATCACGGACCAAATCTCTCTGTAGCTCAGTGTTAGTTTTAATGCCCTCAATATGAAGCTCGTCCAGCGCAGAGGCCATACGTGACAGTGCGGCATCTCGGTCTTTACCGTAGGTGATAATTTTTCCTATCAGTGAATCGTAGTGCGGTGGGACGGTGTAGCCTGCATAGATATGAGAGTCGACCCTCACACCGTTACCGCCGGGTGCATGGTAGGCGGTAATCTTGCCGGGGCTGGGCATAAAGGTTTTGGAGTCCTCTGCATTAATGCGGCATTCGAAGGCGTGGCCGCGAAAGATAATGTCTTCCTGGCGAAAGCTAAGTGGGAGCCCGCTGGCAATTAGCAGTTGTTCCTTGACGATGTCTACACCCGTTATCATTTCAGTGACGGGGTGTTCCACTTGCACGCGGGTATTCATCTCGATGAAAAAGAAGCCGCCGTCTTCATAGAGAAATTCGAAGGTACCGGCGCCACGATAGCCTATTTCGATGCAGGCATTAACGCAGGCTTGCAGTACTTCATTGCGAATATCATCGGGAATACCGGGAGCGGGAGCTTCTTCGAGAACCTTCTGGTGGCGACGTTGTAAAGAGCAGTCTCGATCGCCTAGGTGGATGGCGTGGCCCTGGCCGTCTGACAGTACTTGGACTTCCACATGACGTGGATTTTCCAGAAACTTCTCCATGTATACCGTATCGTCACCGAAGGCAGCTTTTGCTTCGGCTTTGGTGACTTGGATGGCATTGATGAGCTCGCCTTCATTGCGGACTACGCGCATGCCTCGACCACCGCCGCCAGAGGCAGCTTTGATGATGACGGGATAACCCACTTCCTGGCCAATGGCCTTGCTTCTCTCTTGGTTATCCGTCAGTGGGCCATTTGAGCCTGGCACTGTGGGAACACCTGATTTTCTCATGGCGTCGATAGCGGCGACTTTGTCGCCCATCTTGCGAATGACGTCAGCGGTTGGTCCAATAAAGATAAAACCACTTTTTTCTACCTGTTCGGCAAAATCAGCATTTTCAGCGAGAAAGCCATAGCCGGGGTGGACGGCCTGAGCGTTGGATATCTCCATTGCGCTGATGATGGCGGGTACATTTAGATAGCTTTGTGCAGAGGGGTTGGGCCCAATGCAGATTGTTTCGTCTGCCAGCAAGACATGTTTCAGGCTGGCGTCGCCCTTGGAATGGGCTGCTACGGTTTTGATGCCGAGCTCTTTGCAGGCTCTCAAAATTCGTAGTGCAATTTCACCGCGGTTGGCAATAAGCACTTTTTCCAGCATGACTGTTACTCCTGTCGGCTGTGGCTTAAATGATGGTGATCATCGGCTGGTCAAATTCTACGGGTTCGCCATCTTCAACTAGAATGGCGCCGATGGTGCCTGCTTTGTCGGCCTCGATTTGGTTCATCATTTTCATGGCTTCAACAATGCAGAGTACATCGCCAACGTTGACTTTCTGGCCCTCTTCGACAAAGCGCTTGGCGCCGGGAGCAGATGAGCGATAGAAGGTGCCAACCATAGGAGAATTAACCACGTGGCCTGATAGTTCAGGAGTTGCTGTTGGTGCTTCAGTCATTGTCTGAGGTGCTGAAACAGGAGCTGGAGCGGCGGCGGCAACATAAGGTGCTACGGCAACCACTGGGCCGTTACGGCTAATGCGAACTGATTCTTCGCCCTCTTTGATTTCCAACTCGTTGATATCAGATTCTTCGATCAGTTCAATCAGTTTTTTAATTTTACGAATATCCATCTGTTATTGCTCCAAATCGTAAAAATGTTGTCAGGAGTTAAGTTGGTCTAGTGCTGCAGTCAGTGCCAGCTTGTAACTAAGGCCGCCAAAACCGCAAATAACGCCTTTGGCTATATCGGAAAAGTAGGAGTAATGCCTAAACTCTTCTCGTGTATGTACGTTGGATAGATGAACCTCTATAAAAGGGATATCTACCGCTAGCAGGGCGTCGCGTAGAGCGATACTGGTGTGGGTAAAAGCGGCAGGGTTGATGATAATAAAGTTAACCCCTTCCTTTTGAGCATCGTGAATACGATCTACTAGTTCGTATTCTGCATTGCTTTGTAGGGCTAAAAGGTGATGACCTTTTTTTATACAGGTGTCGGCGAGATCTTGATTGATCTGATCCAGGCTTTCATTGCCGTAGACCTCTGGTTCTCGGGAGCCGAGGAGATTCAGGTTTGGGCCGTGTAATACCAGTATGGTCGCCATAATGTCCCTGCCAGAGTTGTCTGTTCCGATGGTGTTAATCGCCACGCCTTAGGGGGGGGCGATTTGAAGAAGTCTGCATTAAAAACTTGGCAGTGTCCAATTTTTCCTTTTTTTTCGATGTTTGGCTCTATTCGCTGCAAGTTTAAGTAGAAGTTGTGATTTTTCGGGACGCTGTTTAGATTTTCCTCTGCGTGGTTGTCGTGTTTTCAGTGTGATTTTACCGAGGATACCGACATAATGGCGGTCAACTTCGATAACTTCGTCAAATAGGTCGCTATCTTCCGTAATTTTTAATTAGTTGGCTGATAAATGGCCTCCAGTAGAATATTTTCTGTGAGAAATTGAGGCAAAATGAGCGGATTGCTCGGGCCCCTAGGGTAAAACAGGTAGAGAGGTACACCGCTTCGGTGGTGTAAATTCAGTAGCGCGGTGATTTCGGGGTTGTAGTTGGTCCAATCACCTTTGAGGTAGGTGATCTTTTTCTCTTGAAGTACTTCCAAGAATTGCGCCGAACTGAGAGCCAGTTTTTCATTGGCTAGGCAGGTGATACACCAGTCTGCTGTCAGATTGATAAATACTGGCTTCCCGCTGTCTCGTAAGCGCTCTAGTTTTGCTGTGCTGTAAGGCTCCCAAGGGTTGGTAGCGTCGTCGTCATTGAGGTGGGTTTGCCAGGGGACTATCAGAGCAAGGGTTGCGAATATCAGCGCAATAACAATTGTCAGGGTGTTTTTGTGAACCTTCAGTAACCAGAGGGCAAACAGTATTAGAACAATTCCACCAATAAGAGCCGTAACGGTATCGCTATCTGTTTGCCGGCCCAGAACCCACAGTAACCACACGGCAGTTAGATAAAGTGGAAATGCCAGAAATTCCTTAAATCGTTCCATCCACACCCCAGGGCGAGGCATTCTTTCCGCCATGCCTGGCCACCAGGATAGCAGCAGTAGTGGTAGCGCCATGCCTAGGCCCAAAGCGATAAAGACTGACATGGCCAGCCAGGCTGGTTGTGCCAAGGCAAAGCCTAGAGCCGTACCCATAAATGGGGCGGTACAGGGGCTGGCTACGAGCGTTGCGAGCAAGCCTGTCATGAAAGAGGCTGTCAGCCCATTCCCCTCAGTGGTGGATTGCCCGAGACTCATTAGCTTGGTTCCCATGGAGAGCAATCCTGAAAAGCTTAGGCCCATTAAGACGAACAGGTAGACGAGCAGTCCAACAAAGACGGGAGATTGCAACTGAAACCCCCATCCGATTGCCTCACCCCCACGACGGAGCATCATTAATAGGGCGGCAATGCTCATAAAGCTCAGCACAATACCTAGGGTGTAAGCGAGACCGTGGAGGTGTTTGCTATGTTTGTTGGCGTGGGCACTGGTTAGGCTGAGAGCTTTGATGGAGAGGACCGGAAACACACAAGGCATAAGGTTGAGAATCATGCCGCCCAGTAGTGCAAATAATAACATCAGCGGCAAATTGCCAGTTGGTGATGTTTGAATAGGGGTTTCGTTATTGGGTGCCTGCTGGGTGGCCTCGATGACGATGGCTAAAGCATTGGTAGCATCGATACTAATTTGTTGTCTACGAGGCGGATAGCACAGACCCGCATCGGCGCAGCCCTGTGACTCCACAACTAGTTCGGAGAGCTTGGCATCCAAAGGCAGGCTGATGAGCGTGTGATGATAGTAGACCTCTAATTCTTTTTCATAGTAGTCGTCATAGATACGTTTTCCAGGCGCAAATTCTGGTCTGACGTCCAGGGATTGAAGGTCGCTGTTTAGAAAGCGGAAGCGATGTTGATAGAGGTAGTAGCCGGGTTCAATTTCCCAGTTGATTAGCAATTGATCCCCATTAACGATAGGTAGCAGCCGGTAGGCCTCTTCAACAGGGAGGAATTGTACGGTTTGTTCCAGTGGGGTGGCGCTGTAAGGCGATGGAAACAAGTCCTCCGCGCTTATGGATTGCACCAAAAATAGCAGTCCATAGAGAAAAATAGTTATTAATCGGTTTAGCATTGCGCTCCTCGCTGGGCTTACTTTGTGTTGGACGTCGCCAACCAAACACCGGTTCGATATTGTACGGAGGAGCGACATGGGGTGCGAGAGACATTTTCCAGGGTTAGGTGCCGAGTATTAAGTCCTGGACTCTGAGTGTTGATGTGCCGAGTGCAGTGTTATAGTCACTATCTCAACGTTAGAGGAATTACCCAGTTGTCTTTAGGTAAATATGTAGGATCTTTGTTGGTGCTGTTAACAATGACAGCATGTAGTGATGGGCTGATAGTAAGTGATGCCTATATTAGGGGCTTGCCTCCCGGGCAGACGGTTACGGCTGCATTCATGACGCTGACTAATGGGCTCAATCAAGAGTGCCGGTTAGTAGGTGCGACATCACCTGTTGCCAGTAGTGCTGAAATTCATGCTCATACTCATCAGAACGGGACAATGTCTATGCGCCCTGTTGATGAGGTGGTTTTGCCCAAAGGTGGGAGTATCAGCTTTGAGCCAGGAGGCTATCATTTGATGTTGTTCGGCCTGCAGAAAAGCTTGTTAGATGGAGAGGAATATAGGGTAACGCTTTTATTTGAAGGCTGTCCGAAAGTGACGGTGACCATGCCGGTGCATAGTGTTCTTCGTGAGAAAGAGGGCTAAATCAAAGGCTTTGAGTGGGCGCGAAAAAGGTTGCGTCGGGCTGGTGAATTAGGAACCTCGATAGTAGCAGGCATGATGGGACAGGGACATATGAGTCAAGACAGTATTGGAAAGGAAGGCGCGCCTTGGTTGCGTATCAGTTTGATGAGTGTGGCTGTTTATTTGGCCCTGATGCTATTGTTAGGTTGGTTTTGGAGTGATGAGCCCGAGCCCTTTGATGTCAGTGTCAACGCTGCCGAGCAGAGTGTTAGCGTGGTTGGGGGTAGCACGACAACCGCTACATTGATCGGTGTTGTGGAAACACTGCTGACCAAGCGCGGTGGTTACATCAGCAATGATATAGCTCCACCCGGAATATGGCTCGATAACCTGCCTAATTGGGAGTATGGGGCCATTATTCAGGTAAGAGATTTCAGCAAGGCAATGCGAGAAGCATTCAGTCGTTCACAGTCCCAGTCCGCTGAGGATACTGATTTGGCGCTGGCGGAATCACGCTTTAATTTTGATCACAATAGCTGGGCACTACCTGCATCTGAGTCAGAGTATCGGGAAGGGGTTGGTTATCTGAGAGGCTACCTTAAGCGGTTGGCCGATGAGGATGAATACAACGCCCAGTTTTATGCTCGAGCAGATAATTTGCGTTACTGGCTCGGTACGCTGGAAACTCGCTTGGGGAGTTTGTCTCAAAGACTTAGCGCCAGTGTCGGGCAGCGCCGAATCAATACAGATTTGTCGGGTGATGTTGCAGGTAAACAGTCTACGGTCACACCTAATGAAGTCGAAGTGAAAACCCCTTGGCTTGAAATTGATGATGTTTTTTATGAGGCACGTGGTAGTACTTGGGCAATGATCCAGCTTTTAAAGGCTATAGCAGTCGATTTTGATCAAGTGCTGGAGAAGAAAAATGCCAAGACTAGTTTGCAGCAAATCATTCGTGAGCTAGAGGCAACACAGGAAGCGGTCTACAGCCCGATGATTCTTAACGGCAGTGGGTTTGGTTTTCTGGCCAATCATTCTCTGGTGATGGCCTCCTACATTAGTCGTGCTAATGCGGCACTGATAAATATGCGAGAGCTTCTAGAGCAAGGTTAAAAGATGAGTTGGCAAGATTGACGTTTTTTCGTTAAATTTCTCACAAAATAGTATGAAGTTCAGTGGACAAGAAGAAAGGACGTTTATACTGAGCTCATAGAAGTAGTGCCCAGTCGGGCTTATTAATATCAAGACACCAGTGTGTTAAAGGAACTGGGCAGGTGGCTTATGAATACTGACATTCACCCTAATCTGCAAACAGCCGTTGCTGTAGGTGAGCACTTGGCGTTAGCCATCCTGAATAGTCAGGATTTGGGTGTGATGTTACTTGATGCTCGGCTCAGGGTTAGATGCTGGAACCAATGGTTGGCAGGTTGGACCGGGTTGTCTTCTGCAGACGCCTCTGGGCGGTCGTTTGATTCCCTTTTTACCGGCTTGGTGGGGACTGATTGCACTAAAGCGATTGATCAGGCGTTATTTCAAAACAGGTTTACCTGTTGGACTCAACAAATTGATCCTGATCGCCTGGATTATATTGAGTCCATCATGGCCGTTGGGCATCGAGAAATGCCCTTGCATAGGGTGAGTTTTACACCTATTGAGCTGCCAGATATGGGCCGCTGTTGCTTGGTGCAAATTGCTGAAGCGCCGTTTGACCCCATTATGGCTAAAGCGAGAAGGGATCCTCAGCGTGAGGCTTTTGTTGTTCGAGAGGGGGTGTTCCCGGCGTATCTTGAGTCTTCACACATACCCCTATTGTTGCTCGATAATCACCATCTCATTCTCGATGCCAATGAGTCGTTGCAGTCGCTTTTTGGTTATAGCTTGGAACAACTGAAACAAAAACCGGTACGAGTATTGTTGCCGGGTATTAGTGCAGATACGGATCTCAGGACGGCTCTCGATGGAGCTATAGGTAGTGGTGACGCAGCCTCTATCGAGGGAGCCACTGCAGCAGGTGAGGATCTCAATCTACGGGTAGAATATTTTCAGTCCGTTGAAAATTCAGAGAGTCATGTGATGGCGTTTCAGGATGTCACCCTTCAGTCGGTGAACCTTGAGGCACTGTTCCATCAACGAAAATTACTGAGTGCTGTTTTCAGCCAGGTAGTAGATGGTATTTTGATGGTCGACAAGCATGGCCTTGTCGAGCACCTTAATCCAATTGGTATGGAGTTGTTGGGGGTGAACGACTCCCAGCCAAACCAGTATATCGACGACCTGATGGTGCTGGTCGATGAAGATGGTGAGGTAGTTGAGTCACCCTGTTTGACAGCATTGACGCGGGGCAAAACCGTCGATGTTGCTGATAACACGATGTTGAAGGTTGGAGGGCAACCACTCCTGCAGGTGGTGGCGTCAGCAACGCCATTACGTAACCGGCTCAATGAAATGACGGGCGTGGTTCTCGTGTTCCGCTCCGTGAGCGAGGCCCGAAGAATTTCCACTCGGTTGACCTGGCAGGCTACCCATGACCCGTTGACCGAATTGGGCAATCGTCGCTATCTTGAGAACGAAATTCTCAAGGCAATTGACGCTGCCCATCTAAATGACAGTACTCATACGCTGTTGTACATCGATCTTTACAATTTCTCAGTGATTAACGATACCTGTGGACATAATGCGGGTGATGAGCTGCTATGCCAATTTGCAAGAATGTTGGAAAAACAGGCCGGTCCCAAAGATGTGGTGGCGAGAATTGGTAATGATGAATTTGCCTTGCTACTTAATGAGCTCGGTGTGGATGAGAGTCGTGAATTGGCCGAGCAACTGCTTTGGCAGATAAAAGACTTTAGTTTTCCTTGGGGCGAAAGGCGCTTGAAAGTGGGTGCCAGCATTGGGGCTAAGGTGATTGATCGGAGTACTACGTCAGAAATTGATGTATTGGTGGAGGCGGGGACATCTTGCGCTTCAGCTAAAGAGTCGGGTCGCAACCGCATCCATTTTCAGTATCGCAGTGTTGAAGTGGCTGAGCGACAGAGCATTGCCCAATGGATACCTATTATTTCTGAAGCGTTGGAAGAAGATCGTTTTGTTCTTTATTGTCAGCCAATCGTGCCGGTGGTCAGTAAGGGCGCTAAACATGCGGGGCACTACGAAGTGCTGGTAAGAATGCTTGATCGGGAAGGTGGCATCATTCCTCCAGGCAAGTTTATTCCCGCTGCCGAGCATTATGGTTTGATAGAGGATATCGACCGCTGGGTACTCGATAAAATCTTTGTCTATTTGCAGGAAACGCCAAATAGTGATCAGTGCTTTGCGGTGAATTTATCAGGAAAAACGGTCTGTGATGAAGACTTGAAGGATTACATTATTCACAAATTTGATAGCACTGGAGTGGATCCTGCACGGCTACAGTTCGAGGTGACGGAAACGGCTGCTATCAGACATTTTGACCGGGCAATGGATTTGATTCGTGCGCTCAAGGACAAGGGCTGCTCTTTTTCATTGGATGATTTTGGCAGCGGGTTGTCCTCCCTGGGCTATCTCAAGGAATTGCCCGTGGACTACTTAAAAATTGACGGTAGCTTTATCAAGAAGATGGAATTAAATGAGGTGGATTACTCTATGGTGAGTACCATCAACCACTTGGGGCACATTATGGGCATTACGACGATAGCCGAATGTGTGGAGAACGAGACGCAGCTAGCTATGCTGCAGGAAATCGGCGTGGACTACGCCCAAGGCTTCCTTATCGCCAAGCCTATGCCGCTGGCTAATCTGACATAGTTTAAATTGTTGCTCTAATCTTACTTTGAAGGCTAGGCAGCAAGTATTTAGTTACTGGTTTATAGCCAGTGACTGCAAAATTCCCGGGTACTGCTCAGCATTGAGTCTTGGGCCAAATTGGCTCACCACGCGGGCTGCTGCCAGACTGGCAAAATCCCCCGCTTCTTGATAATCGTAGCCATGGGTAATGGCATAAAGAAAGGCTCCGGCGAACATATCGCCAGCACCGTTGGTATCAACGGCAGTAACAGCATGGGGTTGTATACGGTGAAGAGTGTCACCATCGAATACCAGAGCACCCTTGCCACCAAGGGTGATCGCAAAAGTGCAAGCGGAGCCCTTGAGTTGATCCGCTGCATTTTCTAGTGTGTCGGTGCCTGTCCAGCCCAATGCTTCGGCCTCATTACAGAACAATAAATCAACTCGATTCCCCATCATTTCTTTGAGGCCGGCCCCAAAAAATGTGACCATCCCTGGGTCAGATAGGCTCAGCACCGTCTTTACCTCATTCGCCTCGGCAACTTCTCTGGCTCGGATAGCGGCAGCACGGCCACTATCTGAGGTGACCAGATAGCCTTCCATATAGAGGTATTCAGACTGGGCGATGGCATCAATATTTAGGTTGTCTATGGAGACAGTCTCACTGACACCAAGAAAGGTGTTCATGGAGCGTTCGGCATCCGGGGTGATTAATACCAGGCACTTGCCCGTGATCCCTTCCACTTGGTCGCCGTTTTGATGATAGTCGACGCCTGCTTCTGCTAGGTCATTCAGATAAAACTGGCCATTGTCATCATCTGCTACTTTGCAGGAATAGAAAGCCTTGCCCCCAAAGCAACTGACAGCGATGATGGTGTTTGCTGCCGAGCCGCCGCTGGCGCGTCGGGAGGCGGTGAGGTGATGATGCAGGTGATCGACTAACTGATTCTGGCGGGTTTCATCAACCAGTGTCATCAAGCCCTTTTCTACCTGCAGTTGGTGCAGGTCGTTATCGGTCACTTCAATTTCTGTATCCACCAGCGCAGCGCCGATGCCGTAAATATGATATTTGGCCATAATCAATAATATGTATGGTTGTTAATTTAGGCGGCTATTATCCTCGTGTTGGGTTCTGAGTAAAGCAGAGAAAAGGCCTGTTGCTGGGATGTGGCAGGTCAGGCGATCAAACAGGAGCAAATCCTTGGCAAAAACAAGGGGTAGGAACAAAAAGCGGGGCAAGCGGAAGGCGGCTCCTCGGTGGCGTTGGATTAAAAGACTTTTTTGGTTGTCGGTAGCAGTTGGATTGTTATCCCTTCTGGCTCTCGATGCGGTGGTGTATCAAAAATTCACTGGCAAGAAGTGGTCATTGCCATCTCATGTATACAGTCGTGCGCTTGAGCTTTATGAGGGAGCCCCCCTTAGTCGAGAACAGTTGATGTGGGAGTTGGATGGCTTGGGTTATCGGCGTGTGGCCGCGGCCAAAGCCTCAGGGCAGTACAGTGTCTCTAGTAGGCGGGTGGAAGTTTTTTCTCGTGGATTTGAATTTTGGGATGGTGAGGAGCCCGCCAGATTGATGACGCTGAGCTTTACTGGCGATAGCGTGTCCGGTTTGGTGGATGCAGGTCGTACTGAAATACCCTTGGTAAGGCTTGAGCCGATGATTATTGGTGGCATTTATCCTGCGCAAAAAGAAGATCGTGAGCTGGTACAGCTAGGGCAATTGCCGTCAACCCTTGTAGGGGCCTTGGTGGCAGTGGAGGATCAGGGGTTTTACCGGCATCACGGTGTGTCTTTTAGAGGTATCTCTCGAGCGTTTGTTGCCAACGTAAAGCAGGGGAAGATGGCCCAAGGTGGAAGTACACTCACCCAGCAGTTGGTCAAAAACTTTTATCTAAATCAACAGCGCACACTGACTCGAAAAGCACTCGAAGCAGTGATGGCGATCTTGCTGGAAGTTCATTTCAGTAAAGATGACATCCTCGAAACGTATTTTAATGAAGTTTATTTAGGCCAGTCTGGTGATCTGGCTATCCATGGTTTTGGGTTGGCTAGCCGATACTATTTTCAGAGACCGGTAGAGGAGTTGGAGTTGCACCAAGTGGCGTTGTTGGTCGGGCTAGTTAAGGGTGCTTCTTACTACAACCCTTGGCGTCACTCTGAGCGGTCGCAACAGCGACGTAACTTGGTGCTCGACGTGATGGCACAGCAGGGCGTAATTGAGGCTAAGCAGGCCGAAGAGGCCAAGCGAAAACCCTTGGGGGTGGTGTCCTCTAGCGCTAGGGGTGGCCGTTGGCAATACCCCGCCTATCTGGATTTGGTAAAGCGCCAGCTGCGAGAGGATTATCAGGCTTCGGATCTGGAGACAGAAGGGTTGCGGGTTTTTACTCACTTTGATCCTCAGGTGCAGCGTAAGTTGGAGCGCCGAATGGTTAGCCGGATTGAAAGCTTGGAGACGGGTTATCGCATTGCTGATGGAAAGTTAGAGGGAGCTTCCGTGGTCGTTAGGGTGGGGGCCGGTGAAGTACTGGCTGTCGCAGGGGGGCGTCAGCCTGGGTATGCCGGATTCAATCGTGCACTGAATGCACGGCGGCCTATGGGGTCGACGATCAAGCCAGCCGTTTATATGACGGCGCTTGAGAGGCCAGCTTCATATACTCTTTCGACTCAAATAGAAGATACACCTATCTCGGTGGGAACCGAGGGGGGCGATGTATGGCAGCCACGAAACTTTGGACGTAAGAGTCATGGCTTGATACCGCTCTATGAGGGTTTGGGCTATTCCTATAATCAGGCCACGGCCAGGTTGGGCATGAACGTGGGTTTGCCGGCCATTATTAATACAGTGAAGCGTCTTGGCTATCAGGGAGAGTTGCCTGAACTTCCTTCGCTAATGTTGGGTGCCGTAGCAATGTCACCGCTGGAAGTGGCACAGCTTTATCATACGATTGCAGCCAATGGCTTCTATTCACCATTGCGCGCGATTAACTCAGTATTTACCGCTGAAAACGTGCCTCTAAAGCGATATCCATTTGAAGCCGAACAGCGTTTTGATCCAGCAGTAATGCACTTAATTCAATATGCGCTACAAGTGGTTTTGCGGGAAGGTACGGGTAAAAGTGCTTATAAACGCTTGCCGCAAGATCTGGTGCTGGCCGGCAAAACAGGCACGACCAATGATCAGCGTGATAGCTGGTTCGCCGGTTTTAGCGGCAACTACCTAAGTGTCGTCTGGATGGGCCGCGATGATAACGGCAAAACCCCGCTTACTGGCGGTACTGGTGCCTTGCAGCTGTGGACGGATGTTATGTCGGAACTTGATAATCGTTCGTTGGTATTCAATCAGCCGGAGGGTATTAGCTATCACTGGGTGGAGACGGATACGGGTTTGCTGGGCCGAAAGGGATGTGCCGGATCTCGATATTTGCCCTTTATCGATGGTAGCGAGCCTGTTGATGCTGGTCGTTGCGTTCCGGAACCACTTGAAAATGTTGTTGACTGGTTAAAAGACAAGCTGGGATGGTGAAAATGAAATACCTCTTGAGTATTTTTATTGTGCTATTAGCGACGGGCTGTGCGCCTATGATGGCGCCGGTTAGTGGGCCTCAGCCCCCGCCGCCTATACCGCCCACACCACCGCCTCAAAGTGACGAGTCGGGAGGTGTGCAGGGTGACGTGATAGTGCCCAGCAATCCTGCCCCCGAAAGAGCATCGAACAGTGCCGTGTCTCAGTTGGTGGAAGATGCTTGGCGCTATAATCGGGCCGGAGATTATGACCGATCTAATGCGGTGGTGGAGCGGGCGCTACGAATCAATCATACAGACCCGGAAATTTACCTTGTCATGGCCTCAAACTATTTTGCCATGACTCAGTTGCAGCTGGCGGAACAGTTGGTGCGTCAGGGGCTTCCTTTGGCTGGAAGTAATAGCGTGGTAAAACGAGATCTGCAGCGGCTGCTAAGCCAAATTATCTCTGTCAAATAAGCGTGTATTACGGGCCACAGAACCACAGGCTTGTTTTTCCTTTCATTTCATAACAGTATGATTGGTTCAGAAAGAGGGGGCATAATCTGCGGGTAAATAAGTAACAGCGGATCGACCAAAAATTGGCAAGCACTAACCGATAAGGGAACCAACGCTGTCCGTGAGATGGCGCTGGATATGGCTCGGTCGATGTTTAATGCCTTCCTTCTCGACGTCCATGACAAGCTCATTGATTACTCGCAAAAGCCCTCTGAAGATCAAAAGAGTTTTGAATTCCTCCATGCTCGCTCCAGAATCAGTGCCAAACATAATGAAATTTCTCGTATTTTCCTAAAAGAGTTGGAGCATTATTTTGACCGATTTGCCGCCCAAGAGCTAAGTTCACCAGAAGATATCGAAGGTGATGCTGATGAGGGGTTGGCGTTACTGGATCATGATGCTCTGGAGGAAAACATAGCTTTGGCTGCGATCCGTAAGCGTGCCGAGATAGATTACCTAGAATCACTTTGGGCGCTAGGCCAGCGGATGTCGCTACTCTATGGTGGTAAGACTATTCCAGAAAACCAGCTGCCGTTAGCTCCGGGTCGTTTTTGTAGCGCAATCAAACGGGCACTTGCAGTAGCAGATATCCCATTACCTGCCAGGTTGGTGGTATGCAAACTGTTTGATCGTCAGGTGGTTTCTCAATTGGGGGCAGTTTACGGTAAAGCTAACGACCTTCTTCTGGAGTTGGGTGTTCTCCCAAATCTGAATTATCAGATAGAAAAGTCCAAATCAGGTGATTCGGCCAGATTTACGGGTGCGGCGCCACGTAAGCACCAAGAGGTTTCGCAGGCGGGGGTTCAAACCCCATCTATGCTGGCTATGAATCAGCCACTGTCGCTCCCATCACAAGACTTGCCGGCACAAGAGTACCAGCATCAACTAGTGGAGAGCATACAATTTCTTCATCAGCGGTTATTGGCTAATGCTTCTCCAGAGGAGGTGGCTAGACCGGGTCAGCCTCTGCAATACGCAGGGCATCAGCTGGTAGAGGCAGCAGTACAATTACAACAGCTTGATCAAGTCATGGCAGCAGATATACTTTCTGTAGCGCAGGACATTAAGCCGTTAGATATAGCAAAAGCACGGCGCCGCCTCGTCAGCCAACTGAAAGAAATTACGCACTCAGAGAAAGCTCCGCCCCTGAGCGGAGATGACGTGCGCGCCATCGATTTAGTGGGGATGTTGTTTGAGTATGTGCTCAATGACGAATACCTCCCGGACTGTATAAAGGCATTACTGAGTTATCTGCACACTCCATTTCTTAAGTTAGCTTTTTCAGAATCAGATTTTTTTAGGCAACAAGAACACCCATCACGTCTGTTATTAAACGCTTTGGCCGATGCGGGCGCTCGCTGGGTCCGCAACGATGGTAACGATCAGTTCGATATGCTGGAACAAATTCGCCAGGCAGTACGAGCGGTATTGGATGAAGATGAGGTAGATGCAAAACTATTTGCTGGCTTGTTGATGGCCTTTAATAGCACCGTACAGAAGATTGAGCTGCGGGTTCAGTTGCTTGAAAAGCGTGCCATGGAAAAAGCGCGTGGCGAAGACCGGCTCTGTGAAGTTAAGCAGCGCGTTAACAGAGAAATCCACCAGCGTATTGCAGAAAAAGATATTCCCTCAGCCATCCTGCTATTTTTATTGCAGCCTTGGACTGACTACTTATCCTTTGTCTTACTGCGCTATGGCGATAATTCAGATGCCTGGTTACATGCATTAGCACTCGTTGACGATATGTTGTGGGGGGTAGAGTTGAGCGGTTCAGAAAGTGAGTGGTTGCGCTGGCGTCAACACTACCCATGGATGGAGTCGATTATTCAGCAAGGCTTCGACAGCATTGGGTATGAAACAGGCAAAGCGTTGAAGTTAAAGCGCTCCATCGACCATATCTATCAATTGCGTGAGAGAAACCTCAAGCCAGACGCTGCGCCGGAAGCCATTCGAAACAAACTGATTCACATGGCCGAAATGAAGGCGGGTGAAAAAGTGGACACATCCCGTATGAGCGAAAAAGAACAGGACGTCATCGAGAAGTTGAAATTGATGGAGTTTGGAACCTGGTTTGAGCATCGTGATGGTAAGCGGGAAAAGGTGGCTTGGTGTAACCCCAGCACTTTGCACTTTCTGTTTGTGGATCAAAGCGGAAAGCGTTCTGGAATGCGCACTGGCGAGGAGCTTGCTTTAGCGATGGTGGCGGGTGAAATGAGGATAATTTCTGGAAGCACCAAACCGCTGGTGGAAAGAACAATGGAGGCTATCTTCAGTGAGCTTAATGATCAGGCCCAAGTTCAGCCGCAAGGGGAGCAGCATGCACAGTAATGCGGATCGACGCAGCTTACCTCGATATCAGCTAGATGCTCGGATAGAGGTTATCAACCAAACCTCAGGTACAACGCTGGGAACACTGGTCGATATACACCTTGAAGGCCTATTGTTGATGGGGGCGGAACAATTGCAATCCGACCACCTTTACCAGATAAAGTTAATGTTGGGTGGATCGGATAGCAACCTCGAACCCATAGAATTTGGTATTGACTGCCTGTGGGCCCGTGCGATGGCTCAAGAGGGGCGTTTTTGGGCGGGCTGCAGGATTATTGATGTGTCACCAGCGGCACAAAAAAACCTGGAACAGTTAATATCGGTATTTGGTAAAAGTGTACCCGAAGCGCCCAGCGTTTCAGTCTAGCCAGTTTCTTTGTGGCGAATTACGTTCTAATGCTTCTCCAAAAGCACCAGTTTAAAACGCTTATTTTTACCGAAGCTGCTGACCTGAAAAAGGTTTTCGGCACAGCTTTCCAATGGTACAAATTGATTGACCACAAATAGAGCTTTGCCACCTGGTTTCAGATGCTGGTGACAACTGGTAACAAACCGTTGGGTGAGGCGGTTATCGGTATTGAACCCCTGGTGGAAGGGCGGGTTACAGATCACTGCATCAAATTTTTTGTTTATATTTTCAGCGCAGTCCCCAGCAATAACGTCTCCTTCGATGCCTGCCAACGTAAAGTTTTTTGAGCATGCGGCGATGGCGGCAGCATTGTTGTCTGTTGCGGTGATGTTTGCCTCAACATATTGCTTAGCGAGAACAGAAAGGTAACCGTAGCCACAGCCAAGATCGAGGATGTGCTCGGGAGGATGGCTAAATAGCGTGAAAAAGTCCGACAGATGCTCTGCCAAAAATGCGCTACCCATATCCACTTTATCCCAGCCAAACAATCCAGGCTTGCTATAAAGCCGTTGGTCGTTTGAGGGGGAGGTTTGTGAAATACAAGGCCGAAGCTGGTGGTAATCGTGGTCATTTAGAGGTTGTTCTGAGGAGGACAGGTGATGGATCACGGCAAGATAGACACTGCCCTGTTTTTCGGACGTCGCGCGGGTGCCAAAATAGTGGGCCGCCTTATCGGTATAGGTTTTAATGCCGTCATTTTTCGCGCCAGAAAGCACCAGAGTGCTGTTGTTGGCAAGTAATCGTCGGGAACTGTTGATTACGTGATGTGCCACCGACTTTTCTTTGGACACCCGGTATAGCACTTGGTTAAAACTGTTGTCATCAAAAACTGAAAAATCAAAATCGTTGTAATAGCAGTTGAAACCAGATGACTGGGCCTGGTCGTAGAGATCATAGCGGTTGGTGATGATGGTTGTGGTGTCAGTGGGCAATAAATGAAGCGGAGCACCCCTGAGGTTCTCATCGGCGACCAGTAAATGAGGGCCGCCATTCGTGAGAAGTTGTTGCACAAGGAGCTGAAAGGACGGGTCAGTCATGTGGTTGGGTGCTCTAGGCTTTTCATGAAGCGATCAATGATAGCGTGGTTCTGAGCGATGGGTGTGCATTTCCCGATCCAGCAATGATTCAGGTTGCTAGTCACGTAGGCTGATGATGCGCCAGCTACGTTCGGTCGCCACGGCTCTTAATTGATCACAAGGATCCACAGCCACAGGGTGTTCAACGATTTCAAGTAGTGGCAAGTCATTGATGGAATCACTGTAAAAGCTGCTGCCATCCATATTGAGGTCGGTTTGTGCCAGCCAGCTGATGAGGCGAGTGACTTTCCCTTCTTTGTAGCTGGGTATCCCAGAAACGTTCCCGGTGTACCGATTGTTGTGCTGTTCCAGCTCGGTAGCGATCAGGTAATCGATCCCAAGCTTTTTGCAAATAGGCTCCACTACAAACCGGTTTGTTGAGGTGATAACCATCAGTGTGTCGCTGTTATCACGGTGTTGTTGCAATAGTTGTTCCGCTTTGGGTAGCCACATGGGCTCAATGACATCTACCATAAATTGAGCGTGGAGTTTGGTCAGTGCTGAAGGATCAAGCTTGGCCAAAGGCGCTAACGAAAATTCAAGGTAAGCGGACATGTCCAGCTTGCCATTTTGATAGTCTTGGTAAAAATGATCATTCATGCGCTTGTAATAAGCAGCATCAACCATGTTATGGGCTGCAAGAAATTCCCCCCAACCATGATCGCTGTCGCCTGCAATTAGGGTGTTATCTAGGTCAAAAATAGCAAGGGGCATGTGTTTCTCGCAGCTTATTTGTGAGGAGAGGCGGCATAGCTTAACGAGAGATAGGGCTGTCCTCAACTATGTATTTCATGTAAGTTCTGGGGTTGGAGTTAATATCAGGGTTCTGCTTTTGAGGGGCTCTCGTTTGGATGGCTCGAATTTTAGAACCCCATTGCAAACAGATTTTAAGGGTATAGGTAGTGGTTGATCGAGATGGGTTTCGCCCGAATGTGGGTATCGTTATTTCCAATGGGGCAGGCCAGCTACTACTGGCTAAAAGAGTTGGTCAAGACGCGTGGCAGTTCCCTCAAGGCGGTATTGATTCAGGCGAAAATCCAGAACAGGCGCTTTACCGTGAACTCTATGAGGAAGTGGGGTTGGAGTCTGGTGACGTGGAATTGCTGGCCTCTACTCGCAGTTGGTTACGCTACCGCCTGCCAAGGGCTATGCAGAGAAGACATTCCAAGCCCTTATGTATTGGGCAGAAGCAAAAATGGTTCCTGTTGAAGCTGACAGCTGGCGAGGACAGGATTCGTCTAGATTGCGGCGATAAGCCCGAATTTGATGGGTGGCAGTGGGTGAGTTACTGGTATCCTGTCAATCAAGTAATTGAATTTAAAAGAGATGTTTATCGCAGGGCATTGAAAGAATTGTCGCCACTGCAATATGAAATGGAGCGCCAAGGGTAGATGCTGGAATCACTGAGAACGATTGTTCAGGAGGTTAATGCGGCAAAGGATTTTGATGAGGTCCTGAAGCTGATCGTCCACTTAGTAAAACAGGCGACCAATACGGGTACTTGCTCTGTCTATCTTTACAGTACAGAGGATGATAGCTACATACTCATGGCGACAGATGGGTTGAACCCCGATTCAGTCGGCAACGTTCGTTTGTCCAGCCGAGAGGGTTTGGTGGGGTTGGTGGCCTCCCGGGCTGAGCCCATCAACCTTGAAGTAGCTGACGCGCATCCTAAGTTTGCTTTTTTCCCTGAAACGGGTGAGCAGCGTTTTCGTTCTTTTTTGGGTGCTCCCATTATCCATCAACGCAAAGTATTGGGTGTGCTGGTGGTGCAGGAACAAGAGCAACGCCGCTTTGATGAAAGTGAAGAATCGTTTTTAGTTACCATTTCAGCTCAGTTGGCTGGGGTTATTGCCCATGCTGATGCAACCGGCGAGTTGGCTCGACTGATACATCCGAGAGACGATGTCCATGAGCGTCTTTATCCTGGTGTAGCTAGCGCCCCTGGTGTGGCCATTGGTTCTGTGGTGGTGGTCTCGCCATCAGCTGATTTGAAAGCTGTCCCTGTCCGTCACGTGGAGGATGCGGAGGCGGAGTTGTGTCAATTCCGCCAAGCGATGGAGCAAACCAAGCGGGATATCCATGCCCTTGATGAGAGTATGGTGGGCAAGCTCAGTGATGAAGAGCGGGCGCTGTTTGATGTGTATGTGCGGATGCTAGACGATCAGGCTCTTGGTGGAGAAGTTGTCAGCCTGATTGAAGAGGGGCTCTGTGCTCAGAGTGCTTGGGCTCAAGTTGTATTGCGTCATGTTCGAATGTTCAAAAGTATGAAGGACGCCTACCTGCGGGAGAGGGCTACTGATGTAGAGGACTTGGGGCGCCGGGTGTTGGCTTACCTACAGCAATCGGAAACCAAACGCACCATTTACCCAGATAATATGGTGATGGTTGGAGAAGAGTTATCAGCCGCCTCCTTCGCTGATGTTCCGCTGGAAAAAGTGACGGCTATCGTCTCCGTCAAAGGCTCTCGTAATTCCCATATGGCTATCCTCGGCAGGGCCATTGGTATTCCCACGGTGATGGGGGTGGTCGATTTGCCATGGGAGCGACTGGAAGGCGAGGAAGTCGTTGTGGATGGTCACAATGGCCAGGTTATTGTGTCTCCGGGAGACGAGGTGCGAGAGTCCTATCTCCAACAAATTTATGAAGAAAAATTACTGGCGGCCGATCTCGAAAAATTAACAGATGAGCCCTGCGTGACAGCAGACGGTCATAAATTAGCTCTTTGGGTCAATACCGGATTGCGTATAGATGCCATGTTGTCCCTTGACCGTGGTGCTGAAGGTGTTGGGTTATATCGTACCGAAATCCCTTTTCTGATGCTGGACAGATTTCCGTCTGAAGAGGAGCAGCGTAAGTCTTACCGTGAGCAGCTGGAAATGTTTGCGCCACGGATTGTGACCATGCGGACGCTGGATATTGGTGGTGACAAAGACTTGCCCTATTTCCCCATCGAAGAGGCCAACCCCTTTCTTGGTTGGCGAGGTATTCGTATTTGTCTGGATCACCCCGAGATTTTTCTGGTGCAATTGCGGGCCATGATGCGTGCTAGCGAAGGGTTGAATAATCTCAGTATTCTGTTGCCGATGATCTCTAATCTGTGTGAGCTTGAAAGTGCACTAGAGTTGATTTATCAGGTATACGACGAGCTTACTGAGGAAGAAGGCTATCAGATTGAAATGCCTAATGTGGGCGCCATGATTGAGGTGCCTGCAGCGGTCTATCAGATTCGCGAAATAGCCCGCCGAGTAGATTTTTTGTCGGTGGGCACCAATGATTTAACCCAATATCTACTGGCAGTTGACCGAAATAATCCACGGGTTGCGAATCTTTATCATACCTGCCATCCAAGTGTATTGAGGGCACTGTGGGCGATTGTTGAAGGAGCCCGGGGAGAAAATACCCCCATCAGTGTTTGTGGTGAAATGGCTGGGGATCCTGTCGGTGCGGTACTTCTGATGGCATTAGGTTTCCGGGTGCTATCAATGAGCGCAACCAACTTACTTAAAGTGAAGGCAATTTTACGTCAAGTTAGCCTAACTGAAGCGGAGGCGCTGTTGGAGGAGGTCATGATCATGCCTGATGCCGAGTCTGTTTTGCAACACATGGAGCAGGCTTTGATGAAACCAGAAGTTGCCGGACTATTCCGTCGCCCTAAAAAAATCCACTAGAATGCGCTAGTCTGAAAGACCTACATTGAACTGCCGTCGTTCGCCCTGAGCGCCATCATCTTTATAGGTTTGCTCTATCAGAGTCGTTTCTTCTTGGCCGTTTTTTAACATTATTGTTGTGCAGCGTGTGCCGTAGTCTTTGGAAAAGATAAATGGCGGAGAAAGCATGCGCTCTATCTCTAGCCCCACGCCAGTATCAGGTAAATGCTCATCGTCAAAAGGCATGCGGCGGTGTAAACACTGGATCAGCAGGTCTGGGTCCACAGGGTCTGTTTTGAGTAGTGCTTCCAGTGCTTTCTTGGCATGAACAACTTTTGGCCAAGGGCTGTCCAGTAAATGATTACTGAGAGAGTGGATACCCGGGTACACCTGTTGTATCTGAGATTGGCGATTGGAGCAGTAGTAAAGTTGATCGCCATCCCCGAGCAATAAGTTAAAACCATTGTATTGGTTGCCCCCATCAACTACTTGCTGTGCATATTGGCTGATGTCGGTGTTGCTGGTCAGAAAGTTTGAGGTCAGTTCGCCTCGGGATTGAGGCGCAGGAAACTCGAGGCCCTCGCGGTAATTGGTGACAGCTGAAAATCGGCCCTGTCGGTTAAGGCCTAACCACGTACCTCCTCCGCTAAGATCCCGGCCCGCCAGAATATCGGGTTGGTCCTCCCAGAAATCGGCTAGCGCCGTGGGTCGCTGATAATATTCATCTCGGTTAGCCACCATAATCAGTGGGTAGTCGGGGTGGCATTTCCAGGCAAAAACAATCAAGCACATGGCGGCATTGTAACCCAGCAAGGGAACAGGCTATGATCCATTCAACCTGATTTTTGACCTAAGTTATTTCATGCTAAGTTATCCAGATATTGATCCCATTGCTTTCTCACTGGGGCCGTTCAGCGTTCATTGGTACGGATTAATGTACCTTCTGGGGTTTTTGGTCGCCTGGCAATTGGCCCTCCGGCGCAGTAAACGGCCTTGGTCGCCAGTGCGTAGAATTCAAGTCGAAGACCTTATTGTCTATTGCGCCTTCGGCGTGATTTTAGGTGGTCGTTTTGGTTATGTTCTATTTTACAATTTTGAAAAATGGCTATTTGACCCGCTGTGGTTAATCCGAATATGGGAAGGCGGTATGTCTTTTCACGGTGGATTGCTTGGTGTATTAGCAGCATTGTGGCTCTACGGCCGTAAGATTAAACAACCCTTTCTGGCCCTAGGTGACTTTGTGGCACCGATGGTGCCTATTGGTATTGGTTTGGGCCGGTTGGGTAATTTCATTGGCCAGGAACTTTGGGGTCGGCCAACGGATAGTTGGTTAGGTATGCTGTTTCCAGGTGACCCACAACAATTACCCCGGCACCCTTCTCAGCTTTATGAAGCGATTTTGGAAGGTCTGATTTTGAGTGTCATATTGCTCCTGTTTTCACGAAAGCCTCGTCCTCGGGGTGTGACTGGAGGGCTGTTTTTGGCTCTCTACGCGAGCTTTCGATTTTCCGTTGAATTTTTTCGGGAGCCGGATAGCCATATCGGTTTTGACCTGTTTGACTGGATGACGAGGGGGCAGTTGTTATGCCTACCTATGTTTGCAGTGGGAGCCGGATTGATTCTTTGGGGCTATTTTGGCCCGAGATCTGAGACCACTACAATAAATAGCCCTATAAATAGAGATATTAAATGAAGCAATACCTCGACCTGATGCGTCATATTCGCGATAGCGGCGTACGCAAGGAAGATCGTACCGGCACAGGCACGATGAGCGTTTTTGGCTATCAAATGCGCTTCCCCCTCGAAGAGGGCTTTCCTTTAGTTACCACCAAAAAGGTTCACCTTAAATCCATTATTCACGAATTACTGTGGTTTATTCGGGGCGACACAAATATCCGCTATCTGGTGCAGAATGGCGTTAATATTTGGAATGACTGGCCATTTCAAAGCTGGTTGAGAGAGACCGGTCAGGACCAGGATTTCCCTATGTATACTCCCGAATGGCGGGAGCAGAGGAAGCTTTTTGTAGAGAGGGTAAAGGAGGATGAGCAGTTTGCTGTTCAGTATGGTGAGCTGGGGCCGGTCTATGGTCACCAATGGCGTAATTTTGAGGGCGTCGATCAGCTAGCCCAGCTAGTCTCGGATATCCAAAGCAACCCCGATTCACGTCGCTTAATCGTATCGGCGTGGAATCCTAAAGATATTCCTATCATGGTGAAATCAGGATTGCCGCCATGCCACACATTGTTCCAGTTCTATGTGAGTGAGGGGCGCTTGTCCTGCCAGCTCTACCAGCGTAGTGCTGATGTATTGTTAGGTGTGCCCTTTAATATTGCCTCTTATGCACTGTTGACGCTGATGATTGCTCAGGTTACAGGTCTGCGTCCTGGCGACTTTGTGCACACCTTTGGTGACGCCCATCTTTATTCAAATCACCGTGACCAGGTAGAAGAGCAGCTCAGTCGAGAAACACGCCCGCTTCCTACCATGGTAATCAACCCCTTGGTGAAGGATCTGTTCAGTTTTCAGTTCGAAGATTTTGAACTACAGGGCTATACCCCTCACCCACCGATATCTGCACCGGTAGCGGTATAAACCCATGACTGGTGTGAAACATGCGTTACCTGAAATTAAGCTATCTTTAATCGTCGCTATGGCCCAAAACCGCACTATTGGTCGAAATAACGAATTGCCCTGGCATTTGCCAGAAGACCTTAAGTATTTTAAGGCCGTCACGCTGGGTAAACCCATTGTAATGGGCCGAAAGACATTCGAGTCTATTGGCCGGCCCTTGCCCGGACGCTTGAATATTGTGATTACTCGCAATAGTGCATGGCAGCATCCTGGCGTTACAACCGCGTCTTCTCTACAGCAGGCTACGGTCATCGCTGCAGAACAAGCGGCCGCTGAACAAAATAGTGGTGCAGAAATAATTGAAGAGATACAGGAAGTCATGGTGATTGGGGGGGAGGAAATCTATCGTGTGGCGATTGATTTAGCGGATCGATTGTATATCACTCGGGTTCAGGCAACGGTTCAGGGCGATGCGTTTTTCCCTGAATATAATGAAAGTGCCTGGCAGGAAGTAAGCCGTCAAGAGCCAGAAGTACAGGGTGATACACCCTATTTTTTTCAAGTGCTGGAGCGATCCGCTGCCTGATAATCATTAGATATCCGGCCTACTTAGAAGAACTACTTTAGATAGAGCTGCCTAGTTAGAACTACCAATATATTGAAGAAAAAAGGATATGGCTGAGAAACGAATGACAAATCATCAATGCAAACTGACGACCTTGTTGGCAGTAATTTTCTCGGCCGCGACTTTCATGGTACTGGCGAGTACGAGTGCCAGTGCGGCCAATGTGGACGATGCGCTAAAAGCCAGCGCCAATAAAACAGCTGCAGCAAAAACCTCCCAGCAGCGGATTGATGGGATATCCGATCAAACCAGTGACTTGCTCCAAACGTTTAAGCAGGTGAATAAAGAGGTAGAGGGCCTGCAAGTCTATAACGCCCAACTTGAAGCCCAGATCGCCCATCAGCAACAGACAATGGCAGACTTGGACGGCTCCATCGAAAATGCTGCCGTTATGGAGCGGCAAATCACACCGTTAACGCTCAAAATGATTGACTCTTTGGAGCAGTTCATCCATCTCGATATGCCCTTTCTGCTGGATGAGCGTCAGCAGCGTGTGGCCCATTTACGCGACAATTTGGGTCGTGCTGATTTGAGTGCCGCTGAGAAATTCAGGCAGGTTCTGGAGGCGTACAAAATTGAAAGTGAGTACGGCACTCGAATCGATAGCTACTCCGAGACCGTCAACGTAGAGGGCCAAGAGCGGGAGGTGAATATACTCCGTGTGGGTCGCATTGCTCTGATGTACCAAACCCCCGATCAGAAAGTCACCGGAGCCTGGGATCAAAAAACCCGGCAGTGGCTTGTGTTGGAAGATCGTGGTTACCGTAGTGCCGTGGCAAAGGGTATTCGTATGGCCAAGAAGCAGGCGGCAGTTGATATCCTGTCACTGCCTATTCCGGTACCGGAGGCAGTACGATGAGAATCAAGCTTCTGAAGGATGCGCTCAATCCTATGGTGATCGGGCTGATGCTGATTTGGTTGGGAGCGGGGCTGCTCACGTCATCGGCTGTTCATGCGGCTGACGATGCGGCGACGCTGGATGAGTTGCTGAGGATGATCAAAAACGCAACGCTCAATGAATCCAAAGAGCATGCGGCGAGAGAGTCCGAATTTAAAAAGGCCAAGGCAGAACAAGTTCAGCAATTAAAAGACATTCGCGCTAGAAAAGTTGTCGAAGAACACCGTTCAGAGGCACTTGAAAAAAACTATGCCGAGAATGAGTTAAAGGTAGCGGCCTTACAGGAACAACTTCAGAAGCGCCTCGGCACTCTTGGCGAAATGTTTGGCCACCTGACCTCGGCGGCGGGTGATACGCGGACCACGGTGAGCCACTCTCTTGTCAGCACCCAATTTCCTGGCCGTACCGTTTTTCTTGATGACCTGATTGCCAAAATGAACAGCAATACCCAACTGCCTTCAATGGAAGACATTGAGCGCCTTTGGTACGAAATCAACCATGAAATCATTGAGGGGGGGCGGATTGTTGTGTTCCCTGCCACGGTGGTCAAAGTCGGTGGTGAACAGGTTCAGCAGGACGTTGTTCGCATTGGGGTATTTAACCTGTTGTCTAATGGTGCGTATCTGGAGTTCAAGCCGGGAACCGGTGTTATCACTGAGCTGGCACGTCAGCCGAAGCGAGAATACACGCGAGCTGTCACCGAATTACAGGAAGCGAGTAGTGGGTTTACCCGTGTGGGTATTGATCCCACGGGGCCCAGTGGCGGCTCACTACTGGCGGCGTTGATTAACACGCCAAGTCCAGTAGAACGGTGGCATCAAGGTGGTCTGGTGGGTTACTTTATTACTTTTGTGGGCGTGTGCGCACTGCTGCTAGCCCTCTGGCGTCTTAAGGTTCTGGTGGCGGTTTCTCGCAGGGTCAATGATCAGTTAAGCAGTGACACAGCCAATACGGACAACCCGTTGGGGCGAATATTAAAGGTTGGCGAAGATAACGCCGGAATAGATGTTGAGTCGCTAGAGCTGAAGTTACATGAGCAGGTATTAAAGGAGCGCCCCGCCATTGAAACAGGGCTCAATCTACTAAAAATTATTGCCATGATTGCACCACTACTGGGTTTGTTGGGTACGGTGATCGGCATGATTATTACCTTCCAGGCCATTACCATTTTTGGTGCGGGAGATCCAAAAGCCATGGCCGGTGGTATTTCCGCGGCACTGGTGACCACGGTTTTAGGTTTGTGCGTAGCCATTCCTACGGTGTTGTTGCATACCTTCGTCAACAGTAAAGCCCAGCGTGTTCTGCATATTCTGGAGGAGCAGAGTGCCGGAATCATTGCAGAAAAGGCTGAGGGGTAACGGTGCATTCGTTAGTGGACGCATTTGAGGGCATCCAAACGTTTCTCGATATGGGCGGCCCGGTATTGCTCGTCATCGCTGGCTTGTTAGTGGTGATGTGGACGTTGCTGTTCGAACGCTGGTGGTTTTTTAAAACAAGTTTGAGGGCGGAGCGCGAGGCGGCGCTGTCTGTCTGGGAGGCCAGAACCGAACGGAAATCAGTTCGCGCTCATCAGGTGAGAGAGGCGATTATTTCTCGCGTGACATTGAAAATTGAAGAAGGCCTTTCAATGATTAAAACGCTGGTGTCGCTAGCGCCTTTGTTGGGATTGCTAGGGACGGTCACGGGAATGATAGGGGTGTTTGAAGTGCTGGCTACGACAGGTGGTGGCGACGCAAGATCCATGGCTGCAGGTGTTTCTCAAGCCACCATTCCCACCATGGCTGGTATGGTGGCAGCCCTTTCAGGCGTTTTTGGTAATACCTACGTTAGCCGAATTGCCGATCGGGAAAAGCAGCTGTTGGCCGATCATCTGACCCTTGATCACTAGTTAAGCGTGGATCGCAGAGTGAGCTAATCGTGCGTCGTATCCGTGAAAGATCTATCCGTTCTCAAGAGCAAGCTCAGGCAATTGACCTGACGCCGATGCTCGATGTGGTTTTTATCATGTTGATATTCTTCATTGTGACCGCCACGTTTATCAAGGAGACCGGTATTGATGTGGATCGTACGGAGGCGAGTATGGCGGACAAGAGGCATGTGAGCGTGCTGGTTGCCATTAGCGAAAACAATGAAATCTGGATCGATAAGAAAAAAATAGACCCGCGAGCGGTCAGGTTGCACATCCTCAGATTGCATGCTGAAAACCCCAATGGCGGGTTGGTGATACAGGCCGATCGGCTGGCAGATGTTGAGTTTCTAGCCTTGGTGGCGGATGAGGCAAAGGCGGCAGGGATTGACGATATTTCTGTGGCTACCCAGGTGAAATAATTGAATGGGGTCGAGATAGCCAAGTGAGAATTAACCCGTGCGGATTAACCAGTGAGACTTAACAAGTGTGGATAAATAGTTGAGCACCAAGAGACTAGCTCGCTTGGGATTGTCGACATTGCTTGGGGCTGCGGTTACCTTCGGGCTGTTAGTCGTTATGTATGCATTGATAGCATCGGGAAGCCTCGCTTCGAAAGAAAAAGAGATACGAAAAATCGCTGATATCTGGCAGTCGGACCGCACTATTTTTGATCAAACTAAGACGCTTAAACCGGAAAAGCCAGCCGCTCCTGTGGAACCACCGCCAGACTTGCCTGACCTTGAGTTGGATGTCGTGGCACCTGTTGGTGCAGTGAGTATGTCGGTGCCAAAGGTGGATGGGTTGAGCATCGGTTTTAGCGGCGGCTTTGCGCGAGATTCAGATTACATTCCCATCTATGTGCCCCAGCCGGATTATCCTCCCATGGCTCGCAGGCGAGGCATTGGCGGCTATGCCGTGATTGAAGTGGTGATTACTGCGACGGGAGGTGTGCGAGACCCGAAGCTGATTGAGGAATATCCAGTGAACAAGGGTTTTGGCAAATATGCACTGCGGGCGGCGAAAAAATTGAAATACAAGCCGAGGGTGGTTGATGGTGTGGCTGAAGAAGTACCCGGCGTGCTTTATAAGTTCAGCTTTCAGATAGCAAAGTAGGCCTTTTTTGACCGGATTCATGACAAGAAAAGGGGTAGGTACAACGCTGCAGACCAGATGCCTGCGGCAGTTATTGCTATGCTGTGTCTTAATCATGCTGCCCCTTGGCTTACAGGTCGTTTTTGGCCTTGATGCAGGGATCAGTTTTGCCTACGGGGAAGACAGCACCGATAAAAATAGCGCCGAGAAAGACAGCGCTGAAAAAAGACAGTATGAGAACGTTAAAACGCGCAAGCGGCAGTCGGTAGGGAAAAATTGCGCCAATAAGTTGGAAGCAGTACAAGCGGTTCTCGGAAGTGAAACGGAACCTACCGATGAGCAGTTAAACGGTATTGCCCATCAGTTAAACGAGTTCATGTCGGGTGGCTGTAAAGCCAGCTATGAGAAGTCACAGGTCTACAATCTGTTGGGTTTTGTATACTACTCCTTGGGTGACTATACCAAGGCTACAGCCAGCTACCAGTCGATGGTGGCAGAGCCAGATGTAGATGGCCGTCAGAAAATCGATACGTTTTACACACTAGCCCAGTTGCACTTGATGCTTGAAGACTATCACAGTGCGGCGCAACAGCTCGAAGACTGGATGGCCGCGTCAGCCGTTGCTGGCACCCTTGTCAGCAACGAAGGCAAGGTGCTCTTGTCTCAGGTCTATTATCAATTGGATCGAAATACGGAAGCATTAAAACTGGTCAGCGCTGCTATTGATTCTGTTGAGCGTAAAGGTGAGTTACCAAGAGAGCATTGGTGGCTGCTACAGAAAGCGCTCTATTACGAAAAGAATGGCGCTCGAAGTAAAAAGAAAGGCGACCTAAAAGTGGTTTCAATTCTGAAGCAGCTGATTACCCATTACCCAAAAGATACCTATTGGCATCAGCTCGGTGGAATATATGGTCAGATGGAGGAGGACGACCATCGTTTAGCCTCGCTAGATATTCTTTATTTGGATGATGCTCTCACCAAAAGCCATGACCTCATGTCACTCGCATACCTATATTTGGGCGCAGGGGTTCCCTATAGAGCAGCCCAAATTATTGAAGAGGGTATAAATCAGGGGGCGATTGAAAGCACGGGAAAAAACCTGGAAACACTCGGTAGTGCCTGGCAGCAAGCAAGAGAAACCAAAAAAGCCTTGGTTGCCCTGGAGCAGGCTGCCCAGTTATCTAATGAAGGAAGCATTTGGTCTCGCCTGGCAATGGGCTATCTGGATATAGATGACAATGCCAAGGCTGTGCAGGCTGCGCGTAAAGCACTGCGAAAAGGCCATCTTAAATACCCGTCGTATACACGAATGACGTTGGGCAACGCGCTGGTCAATCTGTATTGTTTCCAAGATGCCGCCGAGGTGTTTCGTGATGCAGCTAAGAGCCAAAAGAGTCAGAAAGCCGCTAATCAATGGGTGGCGTATGTCTCCGGTGAAGCCGCACGCAGGGATCGCTTGATCGAGAGTGGCGCTAGCATTACTAGTTGCAAGCTACCTTAGTCAGACGTCATAGTTAGACAAGTCAGTGAACAGCGGATAGAGTCGTTGTTATGTTCTAAATACAATCGTCTTAACGGGCGCCTAAGATGTAGTTAACAAAAAATAAAGGAGAAATGTATGGCTAAGGGCCAGGATTCTAAAAAAGCAGTTAAAAAGAAATCTGAAAAAACGTTGAAAGAAAAACGTAATGAAAAAAAAGAAAAAAAAGCCAATAAAAAATAAGTATGAATTAAAGGGTGCGGTGGAAAATACCAATAAGATTAACAATCAGTTGTCACCAGTCCCTTTAGTTTTTGCTTTTCAATAAGGCCGCGGTGCCTAAAGCATGGGAAAGGTAACGAATATTACACAGGTTAAATTCTCCGTAGGTGAATTGGTGCACCATCGCCTTTTCGACTATCGTGGTGTCGTAGTGGATGTCGATCAAAATTTCCAAGGGACCGATGAATGGTACGAAGCGGTAGCAAAGTCCCGCCCTCCAAAAAATAAGCCTTGGTACCATGTATTAGTTCATGAGAGTGATCATTCCACGTATGTGGCTGAACAAAATCTGGAAGCTGATGTTGTATCGGAACCCATCAATCACCCTATGGTGGAACACATCTTTTCCAGATTAGATCATGGAAAGTATGTACGTATTGACTTGGATAACTAATCAGAAAATATCTAACCAACACAGGCATCCGGGCCAATACACTACGACTGATTTTGTTGGCCGTTGATACGAAGCATTATATTTTAGAGAAGACCATGTCATATAAATGTATATCTGTTGAAGAAGCACAAGAGCTCATTGAAAAGAACGATGTCACCTTGCTCGATATAAGAGACCCCGGCTCTTTTGCAGAAAATAATATTCAGAATTCAATTAATGTGTCGAATGAAAATGTCGAACATATTGTGGCTAGCGCAGATAAAGACAAGCCTTTGATTGTCTACTGTTATCACGGCAACAGTAGTAAAGGCGCGGCAGATTATTTTTATAGTATGGGGTTTAAAAAATCCTACAGTGTTAATGGTGGATTCGAAGATTGGAAACGAAAGGGGTAGTAACGATTATTTTTTAAACAGTTATTGAATGATGACGATTATAAGTCGATAACATAAAAGTAGTCTATTGATGGAATAAAAAAAACCCCGACAGAAAATTCTGTCGGGGGTTTTTGTTTAATGGTGAGCAGTTTAGTAATCAGTAGAGCATCGCTTTATTTTAACTGATCCAAATCCCGTACCGCACCTTTATCCGCGCTGGTCGCCAACATGGCGTAGGCTTTCAGCGCCGCTGAGACCTGACGAGGACGTTTTTCTTCGGGCTGCCAACCTTTCTTATCTCGTGCCGTGCGGCGGTCATCCAGTTCCTGGTCGGTTAGGGCAACATTGATTGTCCGGTTTGGAATATCAATTTCGATGGTGTCGCCTTGTTCGATCAAACCAATCGCGCCACCGGCTGCGGCTTCGGGTGATACATGCCCAATGGACAAACCTGAGGTGCCGCCGGAAAAGCGACCGTCGGTGATCAGTGCGCAGGCTTTGCCTAGCCCTTTGGATTTTAGGTAGCTGGTTGGGTACAGCATTTCCTGCATGCCGGGGCCACCGCGTGGGCCTTCGTAGCGGATGATGACCACGTCACCTTCTTTTACTCGGTCGTTGATAATGTCATCGACGGCTTGGTCCTGACTCTCACAAATATAGGCGGGGCCGGAAAATGTATGGATGGATTCATCAACACCTGCCGTTTTTACTACACAGCCATCGAGGGAAATATTGCCAAACAAGATGGCGAGGCCACCTTCCTGGCTATAGGCATTCTCTATACTACGAATACAGCCATTGGCTCTGTCTGCATCCAGTGAGTTCCAGCGAGTATCCTGACTGAACGCTTGCTGAGTCGGAATGCCTGCAGGCCCTGCTTTGAAAAAGGTCCTGATGGCTTCAGCATCATTATTATTGACAGTGCGCATGATATCCCAGCGGTCCAACGCTTCTGCCAGTGTTGGCGTATGTACGGTAGAGCCATCTGTGTGGAGTAGCCCTGCGCGATCCAGTTCGCCAAGAATGCCGAATACGCCGCCAGCACGGTGAACATCTTCAACATGATATTCAGGGGTGCTAGGGGCCACTTTGCACAGCTCTGGAACCTTGCGAGAGAGCCGGTCAATGTCTGCCAAGGTGAAATCAACCTGGGCTTCTTGTGCAGCAGCGAGTAAGTGAAGAATGGTATTGGTGGAACCGCCCATGGCGATATCCATGGTGATGGCATTTTCAAAGGCATTAAAGTTGGCAATCGAGCGGGGCAGTACGGACAGGTCATCCTCTTCGTAATACTGTTTGCTCATTTTTACAATCAGTCGGCCGGCTTCTTCAAACAGCCCGCGTCGGTCGGCATGGGTCGCCAGTGTGGTGCCGTTGCCGGGGAGAGACAGCCCCAGGGCTTCTGTCAGGCAGTTCATGGAGTTGGCGGTAAACATACCGGAGCATGAGCCACAGGTAGGGCAAGCGGAGCGTTCGTATTCCTCGGCCATTTCATCTGACACATTGGGGTCAGCGGCGATAACCATGGCGTCGACCAAGTCCAGCTTGTGTTCGGACAGTTTGGTTTTGCCGGCTTCCATGGGGCCGCCAGAGACAAAAATTGCCGGAATGTTCAGCCGTAAAGCAGCCATTAGCATCCCGGGGGTGATTTTGTCGCAGTTTGAAATACAGACTAGTGCATCGGCACAGTGCGCGTTAACCATGTATTCAACTGAGTCGGCGATAATGTCGCGTGAAGGCAGCGAGTAGAGCATACCGTCGTGACCCATGGCGATGCCATCATCCACCGCGATGGTATTAAATTCCCTGCCTACACCGCCGGCCTTGGCAATTTCTCCCGCTACCAGCTGGCCCATGTCTTTGAGGTGGACGTGGCCTGGAACAAATTGGGTAAATGAATTGGCGATGGCGATAATAGGTTTGTGAAAATCATCATCGGTCATACCCGTGGCTCGCCACAGGGCACGGGCGCCCGCCATATTCCGGCCTTTAGTGGTGGTGTGTGAGCGATAAGTTGGCATGGTCGGTACCTTGTTAATCTGTAAACAATCAAGAATATAAGAAAAGCTAAGCCCGCAAGGATACCAGAGAGTGGCCTAAAGGATCAGCTGTTGTTAAAGGACTATTGTTAAAGAAGTTTTGTTGAAAAATGGCTATGTAATAGCCTTACGAAAAATGAGTGAATTCCGTTGGAGGTTGTAGAGTGACTGACGCTCTTCCGGTAAATCGTCCAGACTGGCATCGACAAACCCTTTTTCCTTGAACCAGTGACCCGCTTGAGCTGTCATCACAAACAGCTCTTCGATACCCTGCTGAGCAGCTTGAATTTCAATGTGTTCGAGTAGGCGGCTGGCAAAACCTTGATTGAGAAATTCGGGGTGTGTGACCACGCAAGCCAGTTCTGCGGCGTGACTACCATTGAAAGGGTAGAGCGCGGCGCAGCCAACCAGCGTGCCTTCAGCATGCAGCATGACTGAGAACCGGTAAATCTCGGTTTCCAATAGCTCTCTTGAACGTTTAACCAGTGTGCCTTTTTCTTCCAGAGGTTTAATCAGCTCCAGTAAGCCGCCCACATCATCGATAGTCGCCGCCCGAATGATTTCTTTGCCATTCTTCAACACGAGTGTGCCTCTTCCATCCCGAGAAAAGAGTTCTGCAAGGAGAGCACCGTTGTCGGCATAACTGATAATGTGACCCCGGGCCACTCCATTCTCGCAGGCTTGGTAACAGGCCATCAGTATCTGTTGAAGTTCAGCATTATCGGGAAGATCATCCAGGCAGCGAGGAACTTCATTCAGGGAAATCATCTTCAACAAATCCCCCTTGTTGTCAGAAATACCTTCGCTGGGGCTGAACATAATCAGCTTTTCCGCACCCACTCTAATAGCGGCCTGAGTGGCGATGTCTTCAAAGTTCAGGTTGAACGCTTCACCCGTGGGCGAATAGCCGATGGGGGATAGCAATACAATGGCCCCATCATCAAGTTGTCTTTTTATGCCATTTTGATCAATGCGCCGTACTTCGCCGGTGTGGTGAAAATTAACGCCATCTCTAACGCCCAACGGTTTCGCGGTAATCAGGTTGCCACCCACTACTTGAATGCGAGCACCATGCATAGGCGAGTTGGCTGCACCGGTTGAAAGTTGTGCTTCAATATTGATTCGAGTACTGCCCACGGCATCTTTAACGCAAGCCATGGTGGCGCTATCGGTAATCCGAATATTTTGATCGAACTGCGAGGAGATAGCGCAGCTTTTCAGCCGTTCATCAATCTGTGAGCGAGCACCGTGAACCAGAATTAGCTTTATGCCCAAGCTGTGCAGTAGGGCAATATCGTGAACAATATTGGTGAAGTTGGCATGAGCTACCGCCTCGCCGCTCAAGGCAAGGACAAACGTTTTCCCCCGATGCGTATTAATGTAGGGGGAAGTTTCACGCAGGAACTTTACGTAGTCAGTCACAGTATCTACCTGATTTTTATTAGAAATAACATATTTTTGTTACAACTAGCATTATAAACAACAGCGGCCAATAAGTTGAGTTAAAAAATCAATGGTTGGCTGGATGCGATCGAGCGCCAAGTATTCGTCCGGTTGGTGTGCCTGATCAATATTTCCTGGGCCAAGCACCACTACATCCATGCCGAGTTCGTGCAGGTAGGGCGCCTCGGTGGCAAAAGAAACGGACCCGGCTTGGTGGTTTGTCAGTGACTCACAGAGCGCTACCATGGCCGAGTCCGGCTCTGCGGAATAGGCGGGGACATGGTAGTGGCTAATAGAGATGGACACGTGATCCTGTTGTTCAAAGGGCAGAATACGTTCCCGAATAGTTTGCTGCAATACCTTCATATCCATTCCGGGCAAGGGTCGAATTTCAAAGCCCAGTTCACACTGACCACAGATCCGATTAGGATTATTGCCGCCGTGGATGCAGCCGAGATTCATCGTCGGGTAGTCAACGGCAAATAGCGGGTTGTGGTGCTTGTCTCTCAGCTCATTGCGGAGTGTCAGTAATTCGCCCAATACTTTGTGCATGGTTTCCATGGCATTGACCCCTAAAGAGGGGTCGCTGGAATGACCAGATCGACCGTCAATAACGAGTTTTTCAACCATAATACCCTTGTGCATATTGATTGGCTTCATACCCGTTGGTTCGCCAATCAATGCATAGCGAGCCTTGGGTTTACCTGCAGCTGCCAGAGCCTGAGCGCCCATCATGGACGATTCTTCGTCAGCGGTGGCGAGAATAATCAGCGGCTGTTGCAGCGGATGATTGAGAAAGGGTTTGGCTGCTTCTATGGCTAATGGAAAAAAGCCTTTCATGTCGCAGGTGCCCAATCCGTAAAGGCGCTGATCTTTTTCAATTAATGCGAATGGGTTGTTGTTCCATAGCGTGTCATCACAGGGCACCGTATCAGTATGCCCGGCCAATACTAACCCGCCCGGGCCAGAGCCCAGGGTGGCGATTAGATTGGCTTTTCTTGGATCGGCAAGCGGCATGATTTCAGTGACAAACCCTAAGTCACTTAACCAGCTCGCTAACAGCTCAATGACCTCGCGGTTGCCGGTATCCAGTGACGGATTGACACTGCTGATAGAGTTGCTTGCGATGAGTCTTTGGAGCATGGGAATAAATTGCATTTTTTAAGTGTACGGCGCGTGGGTAAAAATGCAATTGGCAGAGCAATGCGTGGTGGGTAGTGCTGAGTGAATAAAGAGAGATTACAGGGCTGGAAAGTTCTTTTCGTTGGGTGAGTGTCGTCTGACGAGTTCTAGTTGAGATACCCTATTAGAGGAGATGGGTGTCTCAGTGCTGCTTAACTGAAAAGGCCTTGAATAGAAACTGGTCAGACATAGAGCTAACAGGTGATCGCCCTGCCAGAATGTCTTTTGTGTAGGCCTCGGCAGCTTTTACGGCCAGCTCCTTGGATGCAAATGGACCGATAGGCTTTTGTTCCTCCCGGATTTCAACAAACCATTTACCGTTTGCGCACTCGAAACGCTCTGACCGAAAATGTACGCACTCTTTTTCATCTTTCCTTGCCGACATGGCAGCACCCTCCTCGAGCGCCAAAATTTAAAGTTTACTTTATAAGGTTAGTTGATGAATTTGTTGTGGGGTGACCGCTTGTCTGAAAGTGAGGTCCGAATTTATTATAAGAATTTGATATGAGTGGCAATGAGCTCTGTTTGTTTGTAGAAATATTAAGGTGTGGATGTTGGTTGGTCATTATCGCTACAATCTGGTGCATACTTAGTAAAAAATAGTCTATTGATCATACTTGGTGGTGATTATGTCAGGGGAAGCGGTAATCGAGCGTCAATTGGATTTGAGTAATGTGCTCAATGATCTCGTCGCAGACGGTATACTGGATCGTATGGATGCCAACAGCATTGCTGGATCTCAGCGGAATAGAGAGCAGGCTTTGCTTCACCCCTTTGCCTATATTGCAGGTCAGCACCCCCAGAACCTTCTGGATCCCAGTAAGCATCTCACACTGGATGATTTAACGGTCTGGCTGGCTAACAAGAGTGGGCTTGAGGTGACCCATATTGACCCGCTGAAAATTAATGTGACGGCAGTGACGGACGTGATGTCATTCCAGTTTGCGCGCCGCCACAATATTCTCTGTATCAATGCCGATGGTGAGGAGTTGGTGATTGCCACGACTCAGCCATTTATGACCTCTTGGTTGGCGGATCTCGAGCAGACCACTCGCAAGAAAATAAGGCGGGTGGTGGCGAATCCTTTGGATGTGGCTAAGTACACGGTCGAATTTTATTCACTGGCCAAGTCCGTATTTGGTGCGAAGGGGCAGACGGGAGATGGCCGTTCAGGTGTTGCTAACTTTGAGCAACTTCTGAAGATTGGTGCTCTGAAGGATCCGGATGCCCAAGATCAGCACATCATTAATATCGTGGACTGGTTATTACAGTATGCCTTTGATCAGCGGGCCAGTGATATTCATCTTGAACCTCGGCGTGAAAAGGGCAAAGTTCGTTTTCGCATCGACGGAGTATTGCATCAGGTCTATGAACTGCCTAGTCAGGTGATGACCGCGGTGACCAGTCGGTTGAAAATTCTTGGTCGGATGAACGTGGCAGAAAAACGTAGGCCTCAGGATGGCCGAGTAAAGACCGAGACACCAGAGGGCCGCGAGGTAGAGTTGCGGCTTTCTACGTTGCCCACCGCGTTTGGTGAAAAGCTGGTGATGCGTATTTTTGATCCAGATGTACTGCTGCGCAGCTTCACTGACTTGGGTCTGGGCGGTGATGATTTGAAGCGTTGGGAGGAAATGACCGGGCGACCCCATGGTATCGTTCTGGTGACCGGGCCAACGGGTTCAGGTAAAACCACTACGCTCTATTCCACGCTCAAGAGGCTTGCTACTGAAGACGTCAATGTCAGTACGGTTGAAGATCCTATTGAAATGGTGGAGCCAAGTTTCAACCAGAGTCAGGTACAGCCAAAAATTGATTTTGATTTTGCTGCCGGCATTCGGACGCTGATGCGTCAAGATCCGGATATTATTATGGTGGGCGAAATTCGCGATCTGGAAACGGCGGAAATGGCTATTCAGGCTGCACTTACCGGGCATTTAGTGTTGTCATCGCTGCATACCAATGATGCTCCTTCAGCGATAACCCGGTTGCTTGACCTCGGCATTCCCGCTCACCTGATAAGGGTTACCCTCAATGGTGTAATGGCTCAACGGTTGGTGCGCACACTTTGTCATCATTGCAAGGAGGCTGTGCCCACGGAAAAGGGCGACTGGGAGTCGTTGGTCAGGCCCTGGAAGGTTAAGGCACCCGAAAATGTATACCGGCCAGTGGGTTGTTTGGAGTGCCGTAATACAGGCTATTTGGGCCGGCAGGGCCTCTACGAAATATTGACTATCAACGAAAGTGTTAAGCCATTGATCAATGCGGATGCTGACATATCAGCACTTCGTTTACAGGCCATGAAAGAGGGAATGCGAACCCTTCGTCTTAGTGGTGCTCAAAAAGTAGGTGCTGGCACTACCTCAGTTGAAGAGGTCATGCGGGTTGCTCCCGAGGCGGGGAAATAGTTTGAGCTCCCCCCTCGTGGTTTCAGGTAGACGCAAGAACACCTTTTTCTGAAATGCGTGGCGCCAGTTTTTAACCGTGCCAGTGCTTAAAAAGCCCTATATCTATGAGTCCTTCAAGCAATATCGGGAATAGTCTGATGAGCCAAAAGCCTCTACCTTTGATGTTGCAAGAACAGTGGCTTTTGCACCGTGAACACTTCAAGCAGCGAGTTTCCTCCGAAGTAGCCGAGTGGCTAGATCTTACGCTGAAGAATAGCGCCCTTGAGGGCAGTAGCTTTACTGATGACCTCGCTTTAGTGTGGAGTTGCAGCGAATTTGTTGCCGCTACTTGTAGCGGCAGTCCTGAACTGTTTCAGCCATTGGTAGAGTCGGGCGATTTGTCAGCCAGCTATTCCCCAGAGGTGATGCTTGAGCGGCTGACAGTCATGCTTATCGACGTTGATACAGAGGAAGGTCTGGCGCAACAGCTTCGCCGATTTCGTAATCGAGAGATGGTACGGATTATCTGGCGTGATTTTACCCGTACTGCCAGCTTAGAAGAAACGACCGCCGATATGACTCGGCTCGCAGAAGCCTGCCTACAATGTGCTCTAAATTTTCTTTATCCGCAGGCCTGTGAGGCTTGGGGTACCCCGGTTAATTCTCAGGGTGAGCCCCAGCATCTGATTGTGTTGGGGATGGGGAAGATGGGAGCCTGGGAGCTTAATGTTTCCTCCGATATCGATCTGATTTTTGCCTATCCGGAAAGTGGCGAAACCGGTGATGGTCGTCGCAGTCTTAGTAATCAGGAATTTTTTGTCCGTCTGGGGCAGAAGTTGATCAAGGCGATTGATGCCCGCACCGCGGATGGATTCGTATTTCGAGTGGATATGAGGTTGCGGCCCTATGGTCAAAGTGGGGCTTTAGTACTCAATTTTGATGCTATGGAGGAGTATTACCAGACCCAGGGCCGTGACTGGGAGCGCTATGCCATGATCAAGGCTCGGGTGGTGGCGGGAGACCGTCAGGCGGGCGCGGAGCTAATGGCGATGCTGCGGCCCTTTACCTATCGAAAATATATCGACTTTAGTGCCATTGAGTCGTTGAGGGATATGAAGGCGCTGATTAATCGTGAGGTGCAGCGCAAGGGAATGTCTAGCGACGTAAAACGCGGTGCTGGCGGGATTCGGGAGGTGGAGTTTGTGGCTCAGACCTTCCAGCTTATCCGTGGTGGTCGCGACACACGTTTTCAGACGCCAGCCCTGAAAGATGTGCTTGCGTTATTGGGTGCTGAAAGAATGTTGCCAGCTAGTCATGCGGTGGCGTTATACCAGAGCTATACCTTTTTGCGTAATGTGGAGCACGCACTTCAAGGTTGGCAGGATAAGCAAACCCAGATGCTACCCGAGGGTGAATTGGAGCAACTTCGTTTGGCATTTCTTATGGGCTTTGATGGGTGGAATGAGTTCCTTTCAGCTTTAGATGAGCATCGAGCTCTGGTGCGACAGCTATTCAGGGAGGTCGTTGCTGATGAGCGCAGTGAAGATACCGTTGAAGGTGTTGAACATGAAGAGCATCAGTTGGCCGTCCAGATTTGGCAATATGACTCTTCTGAAGGCTCCATGCTAGAAGAGCTTAAATCACTAGGTTATACCGACTTTGAGCAAGCTGCCGGGGTCATAAATACACTGAAGGAAAGTCGATCGGTCTTGGCTATGGCGGCAGATACTCGTGGTCGCCTCGACAGCTTAATGCCGTCGTTAATTGCTGCCTGTGCATTGGCTGATAATGGCGCAGAGACCTTGGGGCGAGTGCTGCAGCTTGTGGCTGCTGTTGCCCGTCGGAGTGCCTATCTGGTACTGCTTAAAGAAAACCCTGTGGCCCTGCAGAGCCTGATTAAACTCTGCGCAGCCAGCCCTTGGATCGCGGAGCAGCTATCACGATACCCCGCATTGCTTGATGAGCTGCTTGATAGCAGAACACTGTACTCTCTTCCCAATAGACAAGAGCTCGAGGACGAGCTGCGCCAGCAGTTATTGCGTGTTCCAGGTGAAGACTTGGAAGCCCAGATGGAGGTGCTGCGATACTTTCAGCGCTCCCATAGCTTGCATGTTGCTGCCTGTGAGGTAGAAGAGATACTGCCTTTGATGAAAGTGAGCGATTACCTGACTTGGCTGGCTGAAGCGATATTAAGTCATGTGCTCGAAATTGCTTGGGATCAGATGGTTGATCGACACGGGCATCCTGGCAGCGATGACGGGAGTGAGCCCGGATTTTTAATTGTGGGTTACGGCAAGCTCGGCGGTATTGAGCTGGGCCACAATTCTGATCTTGATCTTGTGTTTCTCCACGATGCTAATACCAATAAGTCTACGGATGGTGATCGCAGTATCGACAATGCGACGTTTTTTATGCGCTTGGGGCAGAGGATTATTCATATCATGACAACACAGATGACCTCTGGTGACCTCTATGAGGTAGATATGCGTCTTAGGCCATCAGGAAACTCTGGCATGCTGGTCTCATCTCTAAAGGGATTTGAAAAATACGAACTGCAAGAAGCATGGACTTGGGAGCATCAGGCATTGGTTCGAGCGCGCCCGGTGGTGGGATCCAAAAAACTGGCGAAACACTTTAGCGATACCCGTCATCAAATACTAAGTCAGGTGCGAGATCGCGATAAGTTGTCAGCAGATGTGATTGAAATGCGCAATAAAATGAGATCGCATTTGGGTAGTAGAAAGTCGCCAGCAGGGGATGTTTTCAATCTCAAGCAGGATGCAGGAGGTATCGTTGACATCGAATTTATGGTTCAATTTGCGGTCTTGGCTTGGTCTAATGAAATTCCTGATTTAACCCGCTGGAGCGATAATATTCGCATCCTCGAATGCTTGGAGGAGGGCGGGGTTATATCAGCAGCAGATGCAGAGTTTCTGACGAGAGCCTATAAAAATTATCGCTCCGTTGGCCATCGGTTACAGCTGCAACAATTACCGGCTGTGCTGAATGCTTCGGAGTTTGCTATTGAGAGGGCGCAGGTTTCGGCAGTCTGGCAGCGATTGTTAGGCAATAGTTGAATATCAGGCTAGCTCGTATTTATTATTTTTAGGAGACATTAGATGTCATTTGCCGATCGTGATGGTTTCATCTGGTTTGATGGCGAGATGGTGCCTTGGCGTGATGCGAAAGTTCATGTCCTAACCCATACCCTGCACTATGGTATGGGTGTGTTCGAAGGTGTTCGTGCTTATGAGACTCCGGATCAGGGGGCGGCCATTTTTAGATTGCAAGACCACACGGATAGGCTGTTTCGCTCCGCTAAAATCATGGGAATGAATATGCCCTTCAGCAAAGATCAGCTGAACGAGGCTCAGAAGCAGGTTGTACGTGATAATGATTTACACCAAGCGTATCTGCGCCCTATGGCATTTCTTGGTTCAGAGGGAATGGGGTTGCGAGCTGATGGGTTGCAGACGCATTTGATAGTAGCCGCCTGGGAGTGGCCGTCGTATATGAGTCCTGACGCTCTGGAGCAGGGCATTAAAATTCGTACGTCTTCCTTCACCCGCCACCACGTGAATATCTCCATGACAAAGGCCAAGGCCAACGGCAATTATATTAATTCCATGTTGGCTTTGCGCGAGGCGCTGGATTCTGGTTGTGAAGAAGCGCTGCTGCTTGATCCCGAGGGCTATGTGGCTGAAGGTAGTGGTGAGAATGTTTTTATAGTACGCGATGGTGTGCTCTACACCCCTGAGCTTACCTCTTGCTTGGATGGGATTACTCGCAAGACGGTTATGCAGTTGGCAGAGCAGTCCGGTTACAAGGTGGTAGAGAAGCGTATCACCCGAGATGAGGTCTATGTGGCGGACGAAGCCTTCTTTACTGGCACGGCTGCAGAAGTGTTGCCTATTCGTGAGCTGGATAGCCGAATCATAGGCGACGGTAAGCGCGGCCCTATCACAGAGCTGCTGCAGACCCAGTATTTTGATCTGGTTCGCGGCCTAAGAGCTGAGAACTCAGAGTGGTTAACCCCTGTGGGGCAATAGTACCTGGGCTTTCCTTATGAGTTCTTCATATGAATTATCTGCATGAACTCTCCGGGAGACCTCATGGCAGCTGACAAGAAAATTCTGATCATCGGCCCCTCCTGGGTGGGGGACATGGTGATGGCTCAATCTCTCTTTATTCTGCTCAAGCAACAATACCCCGATGGCGTTATTGATGTACTGGCGCCGGCTTGGAGTCGACCCATCATTGCAAGGATGCCAGAAGTTCGTCGTGCTATTGATATGCCGGTGGGCCATGGCAGTTTGATGTGGTCTGCTCGACGTCTTGTGGGTCGAGCGTTGCGCGAGGAGGGTTATGATCAAGCGATCATTCTGCCGAACTCTTTAAAATCCGCTCTGATTCCCTGGTTTGCCAGCATACCCCAGCGCACCGGCTGGAAAGGGGAGATGCGTTATGGATTACTTAATGATCTTCGCGTGTTGGACAAGCGGCGTTACCCTCGGATGGTTCAGCGTTTCGATGCGCTGGCGTTTCCTGCGGGAGCTGCGCTGCCCGAAAAACTCTCCGCGCCGAATTTACAAACTGACCTTGAACGAACATCCGGCCTGCGCCAGCAGTTTGGTTTAAACAGTGCACGTAAAATATTAGCCTTGTGCCCGGGGGCAGAGTTTGGTCCCGCTAAACAATGGCCTGAGCAGTATTATGCCGCAGTAGCGGCTCAAAAAATTTCTGATGGATGGCAGGTGTGGATACTAGGTTCGGGCAAGGACCAGCCTGTCGCCCAATCAATTTCCGGTGCATTGTCAGAGGAGCAACAGCAACACTGTCACAGTTTGGCCGGTGTGACTGAGCTAGAGGACGCCATTGATTTATTGGCCGTGGCAGACGGGGTGGTCAGTAATGACTCCGGATTGATGCATATTTCTGCCGCACTGAATCGCCCTCTGGTGGTGGTCTATGGTTCTACGTCTCCTGCATTTACCCCGCCATTAAATGAGCAAGTGGCTATTTTATCGATTCCCGTGGATTGCGGGCCTTGCTTCAAGCGGGAGTGCCCGCTTTCAGACCCCTTGGTGCAGATGAAATGCCTCAATGATTTGTTGCCTGATCGGGTGATCAGTGCATTGAATGATCTGGTAGCAGAGGCTGCTGAGTGAAGCTGGCCTTTTGTCTCTATAAGTATTTCCCCTACGGCGGATTACAGCGGGATTTTCTCCGCATTGCTCAGGCGTGTTCGAGCCGAGGCCATCAGGTTACCGCCTACACACTAAGCTGGGAGGGCGATTGCCCTGATTGGCTGAAGGTGGTGGTTGCACCGGTGAAGGCTGTAGGTGGGCGAAGAGTGAGTAGTCCAAGACGGTATAGAAAATTTTCAGCTTGGGTCGTGCAGCAATTAACCCAGAGGCCAGTAGATACGGTGGTGGGTTTCAACAAGATGCCGGGGCTGGATGTGTACTATTGCGCGGATCCTTGCTTTGAGTATAAATCCCGGCATTTGCGCCGTTGGTGGTATCGGTTGTCTTCACGCTATCGACACTTTTCCCGCTATGAACAGGCAATTTTTAATCCAGGTCAGGTTGTCGAAATCTTAATGATTTCCAGTGTGCAGCAAGCACTATTTCAGCGTTATTACGGCACAGAGTTATCCAGGATGACCATGTTGCCTCCGGGTATTAGCCGAAATCGTTGTGCTCCTGAAAATGCCGCTGAAGTTAGGGCCGCGTTTCGTCAGGAGTTTAATCTTGGAGCCGACGATGTTCTGTTGTTGCAGATCGGTTCCGGGTTTCGTACCAAAGGGTTAGATCGAAGTCTGCGTGGGCTTGCCTCACTTCCGGCAGAACTACGGAGGCGTACACAGCTATTTGTGATTGGCCAAGACGACCCCACTGAATTCAAATCCTTGGCTAGCCGCCTTGGTGTGGCTCAGCAGGTTACTTTTTTCTCGGGTAGGGATGATGTGCCGCGCTTCCTGCAGGGGGCAGATCTTCTGGTTCATCCAGCCTATGCAGAAAATACCGGTACCGTATTGCTGGAAGCCGTGGTGGCTGGATTGCCCGTATTGGTCACTGATGTCTGCGGTTATGCTCATTATATTGAGGAAGCTGATGCGGGTAGGGTTCTCGCTTCACCCTTTTCTCAAGAGTCGCTCAATGAAAAGTTGGCTAAAATGTTGCTGAAAAATAAGCAGAAATGGCGGGAAAATGGGCCGATCTTTGCGCAAAAAGCAGATATTTACGATATGCCGGTCAGGGCTGCTGACGTGATTGATCAAGTGCTGGAGAGAAAGTGTGAAATTATTTCTGGCTGAACCCTTTGCTTCCCGTTGGTCCGATGTCGATTCTTTTGACGCCGCCTTTTCCCTGACGGGGGAGGTCTACCGTGAGATGGGTGATCGATGTACCACCCGTTTTGAGTTTGATGGTAAGGCCTATTTTGTGAAAACCCATGCGGGAGTAGGTTTTGGTGAAATTCTAAAAAACCTGCTGTATTTGCGTATTCCTGTACTGGGTGCAGAAAACGAATATCGCGCCATTGGCAAGCTTCAAGAGTTGGGTGTAGATACCATGATGCCAGTAGCGTTTGGTCGTCAAGGTTCTAACCCTGCAAATGAAAAATCTTTTCTGATTACGGAAGCATTAGAGCCTACTGAGCCCTTGGATGAATATTGTAATCCACAGGTGTTGGCTGCGATGGGGGCCACTGAGAGGCGAGCACTCGTCAGGCGGTTGGCAAAAATTTCTCGAACACTACACGACAGTGGCGTTAATCATCGAGATTATTATCTCTGTCATTTTCTACTGGATACGTCGGCTAGTTTTGTCGATGTGCCTGCGTCTCAGCGGCCGATTTATGTGATTGATCTTCATCGGATGCAAATTCGCCACCGAACCCCTCGTCGTTGGCGGGAAAAAGATTTATCGGCACTGTATTACTCGGCAAATCGAGCGGGGTTTGATCGCCGTGATGCGCTTTGTTTTATCCGAGAGTATAAGCAGCAGTCATTGCGTCAGGCGCTTGACGAAGGGAAAGATATTTGGTCTTCGGTTCGACTGGCGGCGGATAAGCTCCACGACAAGGGTGTCCGAAAGGGGTATCACGCTTAAGGCGGTAGACCGGGTTGCGAGCAGCGGCGGAGGCTCAAAAAAGCATTACTCTTGTTGGGGCAGTTTGAGTAGATGCGTGTGTTAATCAAGCTTTTTGCCGTAAGCTGTGAAGTGCATTAGTGAGAGTGAGCGTAATGGAAAAACAATTTTTTCATCTAGATGATAGCTGTGCGGCGTTATTCCGTGCCAATGGCCTAGATAGTTTTGAGGCGCTGTGGAATGCTGATGTCAAGATTGTCGATGATCCGAATGTGGGGCGGGGTGGCCATAGTGATGTGGGTATCTTTTCCCTGACGGACCCAGAAACTCACACCGAAATGCAGTTTTATCTGAAGCGTCAACAAAATCATAATTGCCGGACATTAAGCAGCCCTTTGGAGGGTATTCCCCTCGCAATGAGAGAGGTGCTGAATATTCGTCAGTTGGCGAAAGGTGGTATTTTGACCATGGAAGTTGCCTGTTATGGCCGACAAAAAACGAGTATTGATCGAGGGCTGCTGGTTACTCGTGCGCTAGAGGGTTACACGCCAATGAGCCAATGGCTGGAGCAGCCGATGTCACCAGAGGCAAGAAAACAAGGATTGTCTATTTTGGGAAAGCTGGTCGGAAAGTTACATGGCCTAGGGCTTGGGCATGGTTGCCTCTATACGAAACATATTTATTTTTCCTGCACAGACCCACAAGATATTAGGCTTATTGATCTTGAGAAGTGTAGGCGCTTGATGTCACGGAACCGTGGCCCGAAAGAACTGGCGACCCTTTTTCGAAACACGGGTCAGCTAACACCTGAAGATCGTCAGCAGTTGCTGGAGGCCTATATAGAAACTTCGCCTGTGCACTGGTCTCTCCCTGCTTTACAGAAAAAAGTGGCCGATAAAATCATGGCTAAAGGGTAACTTCAGGGTGGAGCTGCTGACGCTTCAGCAACTGCAGCAAGCAGGACAAGCGCTATCATTGCCATTTCAATTGGAGGTGCCAGGCCGTGAAGCGCTGGTTTGTGAGGAGGTTTATCGCCACTTGCCTGGAAAGCGCCTAGCGTTTCGTGCCCACTGGGGTGGTGTGACGGTGTTGGTCAAGCTGTTCTTTCAGCGAAAATATTTTGATCGCGAGCGCGCTGGTCTGAAGGCAATGGTAGCTGCTGGCGTCCCTTGCCCAAAGGAGGTCTGGAGTCTCGTTGATGAAGGTGGGGGCTATTTTCTTGCCACTGAATTTCTTGATGATGCCGTCAGCTTGCAAGCCTGTTATCAGGGTTTATCTGTTGACCAGTTAAAGCAGCTGCTACGAGATGCGTTGGTGCTTGTCGGTCAGTTGCATCGGGCTGGCTGGATGCAGGCTGATATTCATCTGGATAATTTTATGCTCAGCCGGGGGGTTCTCAATGCAATTGATGGCGGTGGTATTGAACCGTTAAACAGCCCCCTAAAAAATCTTGGGCTGTTCTTTGCCCAAATGACACCAGATTACGATGAGTTGGTTCCAGAGGTTATTGAGGCTTATGGCGAGGCCGCTTTTTCACTTGAAGCTATTCTTTCTTCGATAACCCGTATGCGAGAGTGGCGGATTAAACATTACTTGGCCAAGACTACTCGTTCATGCTCTCAGTTTGACGTGGTTAAGTCGTCCGATGTGTTTGTAGTGATGGTGCGCGCCCGAGCGAGTGAGAGGTTGAGAAGGTTGATGGCTGAGCCGGAAATTGCTGTGGGCCAAGCGCAATTTCTCAAGCGCGGTAACACTGCAACGGTGATGAAGGTGTCGGGGGATGGTGGCGACTGGGTGTTAAAACGCTACAATATTAAGAGTTTTTGGCATGGGTTAAGCCGTTGTTTTAGGCCTAGCCGGGCCTGGATTTCCTGGAAGAGTGCCCATCGGTTAGAATTGCTCGGTATTGCTACACCCTCACCCTTGGCTATGCGGGAGAATCGCACTGGGCCTCTACGCAGAGAAGCGTATTTAGCAACAGAGAGTGCGGTAGGAGATAATTTACATGCTTGGTTGCTGAAGCAAAATGACTCTCAGGTGCCAGCATGGCTGGGTCATGAGGTAAGTCGGTTATTTGATATTTTGTGGTGCAGCAAGGTCAGTCATGGCGACATGAAAGCGACCAATTTGATCGTGACAGGCGAGCAGCTCCAGGTGATTGATTTAGATGCGGTGCGGTGGCACCGTTTTGAACAGACGTTTGTGCGTGCCTACAGGCGAGATTTACAGCGATTTATGGACAACTGGCAAGGTAAGACTTGGCAGCATTTCGAACAACTACTAACCCCGTTTGCCCAGCGAGTTGGTGTTACATTTATCAATAAAAAGGTTTAACTGTGTCTACAATTGTTCTCGGTATTTCCGGTGCGCTGAATCATGATTCTTCTGCTGCGCTTTATATTGATCAAAAGTTGGTGGCTGCGGCAGAAGAAGAGCGCTTCATTCGAGATAAGCATGCCAAGGGAAAAATGCCCTTTGAAGCGGCAAAGTTTTGCCTGGAATATGCGGGTATTAAGCCTGAAGCTGTTGATGTGGTGGCCGTTCCCTTTGCGCCCATTTCTATTTTTTCCAAGGCCCGATGGCACTTTGCTAAACGCTACTGGTATGCCCCTGATAGAGCCCTCGATGCCCTGCTGAACGGTAATCGTCGTTACCGTCGATATCGCGACAGAGTATTTGCTCTGTTACGTGAACTTGGTATCGACCCAAATAAAGTGGAGTTTGAGCCGGTTGAGCACCACCTGGCGCATGCTTCGAGCGCCTATCACCTTAGCGGCTTTAAAGAGAAAACTGCCATCATGGGTGTAGATGGCAAGGGTGAATACGCCACTACATTTTTTGGCTATGGTGAAAACGGTAAAATTCACAAAATTAAGGAATTTTACGATCCTGATTCTCTGGGCGGCCTCTATGGCGCGATTACAGAATATCTCGGTTTTGAGATGCTCGATGGTGAATACAAAGTCATGGGTATGGCCCCCTATGGGGATCCCACCAAGTACGACTTTTCACGCTTAATTGACTTTGACGGTAAAGACTTTCAAGTCAATACCAAGTTGGTAAACACCGTCGGCCTAAGGCGTCACAAGCAGGATGGCGCTGCATTCTATTTCAGTCCCAAGTTAGTTGAGTGGCTTGGCCCCAAGCGTGAGGGTGATATTGCAGACGAGCCTTATATTGATTACGCGGCAACCATTCAGGCACTTTTTGAAGAGGTGGTTCTTAAGTTGATGGATCACTACTTGGGTGACATCTTGCGGGAAACCGGCAAGTTGGCATTTTCAGGGGGTGGAGCGCTTAACGTTAAATTGAACCAAAAAATTATTGCTCGTGATGATGTAAAAGAGCTTTATGTTCAGCCGGCTTCAGGAGATGCTGGGACCGCCGTTGGGGCTGCTTCTTATGCGCTGGTGAAGAGGGGTATCCAGCCCGAGAAAATGGAGCATGTCTACCTTGGGCCAAAATACACCAATGAAGAGTGTATTCGAGCCTGTGAAGAGCACCCTGAAACGCCAGCTTATGAAGTGATTGACCAGGTGCCACAACGTATAGCCAAGATTTTAGCTGAAGGTAATCCTGTTGCCTGGTTTCAGGGGCGAATGGAATTTGGGCCAAGGGCGCTGGGTGGGCGCTCAATTGTTGGTTGCCCTAGTTCAGCGGGCGTAGCAGCGAGGATTAATGAGCAAATCAAATTCCGTGAACGCTGGCGGCCCTTTTGTCCGAGCATGCTTGATCGGGTGGCCCCTGAAATGTTCAAGAGCGATCATCCTGCACCCTTTATGACATTCACCTTTGAGGTGAACGAAGAGTGGAAAACTCGCGTGCCCGAAGTGGTCCATGAAGATGGCACTGCGCGTGCTCAAGCGCTCAAGAAAGAGTTTAATCCTCGCTATTATGAGCTAATGGAAGAAATGGAAAAGCTTACCGGCAATGGTGTAGTGCTGAATACGTCTTTAAATCGTCGTGGTGAACCGATGATTTGCTCACCTACAGACGCACTTAACATGTTCTTTGGCTCGGACTTGGAATATTTGATTATGGAAGATGTGTTGGTGCTTAAGGCGTAGGGCAATATACTCAGCTGGAGCAGCAATAAGGAAAAGGAAATGCTTTATAGCGCTGAATTTTAAGAATATATAGAGAGAAGTGAGTCACATGCCGATAGTAGATGAAGAGCTGATTAAAAATTATCAAGAAATACACGCATTTAAAGATTATGGTTTTACTTCGTTTCTTTACAAAGAGCATATCTAGGCCTGTATTAATGATCTAAAACCTAAAAGTATTTTAGAGTTTGGCTGCGGACAAAGTATTTTGAACGACAACCTTATTTATGATGCCGAATATTATCGGTATGATCCTGCTATACCTCAGTTTTCCACCATACCTGTTGATAAGGCTGACATTATGAAAAAATTTAATGTTGACTTAATCGATATTAATCGTAGTTTTTAGCGTTATATGAAAAAAAACATTCTACAAATTTGTCACGGGTCTTCGGCTCCTTTTGGGGATGTCGCTAGGCAGTGGGCGCGGCTATTTGACGGCAGTGACTATGAATTGACCACCATCTTTCTGACAGGAAATAAAGACGAGGCTCTAGCTAGAGAGGTAGGCGGCAAGGTATTATTTTTTGAATACACCTCAAGAGACCTGAGTGGTTTAAAGAGGGGCCTGGTGAAGCGTTTAAAGGCTCTTCATTTACAAGAACGCTATGAATTTTGTGTGGCCCACCGGTACAAATCAATATATTCGGCTTTGTCCGTCAAAGGATTGAAGGTGATTGGCGTCAATCATGCCTACGGCGTCTATGATAAATGGCTGCGTAGAGCATTTGTAATGCACAAAAAAAATCAATTGCTATTGGTAGGTGTATCCGATGCGATAAGAAATGATATCCGAAAATCGTTGCCATGCTTTCCGACTGAAAAAATTCAAACAGTCTATAACCGTATAAATGTCGAGTCGGTCAAAGAACAGCAAGTTGACAGGCCGTCTGCGAGAGAGTTTCTAGGGATTTCTGGTGATGGCTATTTTTTTGGGGCGGTGGGGCGGCTCCACCCAGATAAAGACTATAAGACATTACTGGCTGGGTTTTCATTGGCTTTAGAAAAGATGCCTGGTGCGCAACTGATAATAGTCGGTGAGGGCCGTCTTAAGTCGGATCTTAAGTCTCAGGCGGAGGCTCTCAAGATAGATGAGAACGTACATTTTCTAGGGTTTGTTAAAGATGCGTATCGTTACTTTAAGGGCTTTGACAGCTTTGTTTTAAGTTCTGACCATGAACCGTTCGGAATGGTTTTACTCGAGGCGATGGTGGCAGGAATACCCATTGCGTATAGTAATTGTGGTGGAAGTCCTGAAGTGGTGGATTCACTGGGTATTTGTTTCGAAGTGGGCAATCCGGTGGAGCTATCTGAAGTGCTCTTTCGGCTTTATAGCCATGAGCACGGTATAGAAGGTGATCAGTTGGATCAGCGTGTCAGAAGATACTTTTCGGATGAGGTCGTTCGTGAAGAATTTTGGAGTATGCCTGCGCTAAAGAATTTATTAGCTGGGGCGTGAATACACCTTAATATGGTCATTTAATGGA
>DGPB01000019.1 GCA_002390285.1 Cellvibrionales bacterium UBA4451
CTCCTAGTACGAGAGGACCGGAGTGGACGAACCTCTGGTGTTCCGGTTGTGATGCCAATTGCATTGCCGGGTAGCTATGTTCAGCCAGGATAACCGCTGAAAGCATCTAAGCGGGAAGCCCCTTCCAAGATTAGATCTCCCTGGGACCTTGAGTCCCCTAAAGAGCCGTTCAAGACTAGGACGTTGATAGGCTGGATGTGTAAGCACTGTGAAGTGTTGAGCTAACCAGTACTAATTGCTCGTGAGGCTTGACCATATAATAGAGACGATTGCATAACGGACAGATGTGTATTCTGAATAACACTCGTTGCTTTAACATTTTTGCCGCCCTATTTGAGTACGAAGCGCTAATAGCATGTCCATTATCAATGGTTCATCGCTGCTTCGGACTCATACCAGTTTGCCTGACGACCATAGCGAGCGTGAACCACCTGATCCCATCTCGAACTCAGAAGTGAAACCGCTTAGCGCCGATGGTAGTGTGGGGTTTCCCCATGTGAGAGTAGGTCATCGTCAGGCTTCTAATTAAAAAACCCATCCAGCTTAGCTGGATGGGTTTTTTAATGGGCGATGCTGAAGGTGCTCAAGGAGCGGTGGCTTACGTTCTTGCCCTGATAAGAGTGGTAGACTGCTTTTTTCTAGAAAGCACGCCTAGACTATACTCAATGGATAACCAGTGTCAGTACAGGGAGGTACGCATGCCATTATCAATTTCATCAAAATCTCATTTTATGCCACCCCTGGTTTTCTTAGGGGGAAAATTCGCATGAATATACAAAAAGCACAACAGGGTTTTGGGCTTGTTAAAGTGCTGATTTCAATTCCCCTTGTTCTGATTGGATTGGTTATATTGGCTTTTGCCTATACAGAGTTGAATAAGGCTTATTGGGATTATCGGGTAAAAGAGTTGTGTGAGAAGGAAGGAGGGGTAACGGTTTTTGAAACAGTGGAGCTGACAAAAGAGGGGTATGAAATGTATGGCGGCATTAATGGTGTGATTTCAGTACCGGGTGAAGGCTCATCAGTTGCAAACCGATTTCGTTATTTAGCCAGAAGGTCGGATGATGTGATTCGCTCCTCTAATCCGCGCGTTAGAAGATTTGAGTCTATTGTATTTTAAAGTGGTGACAAAAAAGAATTTGGGAAGGTCGTTACGTACTATCGTAGCGGTGGAGATTTCCCAACTATTCTTTCATCTGGAACAACTTTTAGTTGCTCCGATCTTTTAGGTTTTAGTTTCGATATTGAGCGACAAATATTTTCAGTTAAGGAAATGTGAGAATGGGCACAGTAGGAGCGTCTGATTATAACTAAAGGGGACAGTGACATTTAAGGTACGTTATCTTTTCTGTCACCGGTCCCCTTTATACTAGGATTGCTGGCTCTATTATGAATAGATGCCATGGTAGGTATCACGAAGCGCTTTTTTCTGAACTTTTCCCATGGTGTTTCTAGGTAGTTCGTCCACAAAGAAAATCTTCTGGGGTTGTTTAAACCGAGCAATCTTATCTTGCAGGAATGCCATTACTTGTTCTTCGGTGGTGCCCGATTTTATTTCTTTTACAATTATTGCGGTGACACCTTCGCCGAAATCAGGGTGTTGAATACCGATGACAGCAGACTCCTTAACCCCTTCCATTTCATCAATGGCATTCTCTACTTCTTTGGGGTAAACGTTGAAGCCACCAGAAATCACAAGGTCTTTTGCGCGTCCAACGATACTGATACGACCTTCAGCATCCATGGTCGCCATATCGCCAGTGATAAAAAAACCGTCTTCGCGGAATTCTTCAGCGGTTTTCTCGGGCATGCACCAATAGCCCTCAAATACGTTGGGCCCTTTAATTTCGAGTATTCCCACTTTACCCCGTGACACTTCACTTCCCGTATCATCGGCAACCCGAGCCGATACACCCGGAAGCGAATAACCCACGGTGCTGGGGATACGATCGCCGTCGTAGGGGTTGGATGTAATCATCCCCGCTTCGGTCATGCCGTAGCGTTCAAGTATTCTGTGGCCGCTGACGGTCTCAAATTCTTTAAACGTTTCTGCGAGCAGAGGCGCTGACCCTGCGATAAACAGCCGCATGTTCTTACACATCTCTATTGTAAATTCAGGATCTTCCAGCAGGCGAACGTAAAAAGTGGGGACGCCCATCATCACTGTGGAACGGGGAAGATTTTTCTTGATGGCTGGAAGTGAAAACTTTTTCAGAAAGATCACTTTAGACGCATTTAGTAGCGCGCAATGCAGGGCAACAAACAGGCCGTGGACGTGAAATATGGGGAGTGCATGGAGTAATACGTCGCCATCTTCCCAATGCCAATAGCTGTGAAGCACATTAGCATTGGAGGACAGGTTGTCATGGGACAGCATGGCCCCTTTGGGGCGTCCAGTGGTGCCAGATGTATAGAGAATACAGGCAACGTCTCTACCTTCGCAGCGCTCAGTATCGTTGCTGCAGGGCGCGTTATCTTTTGCCTCGATCAAACTGCCAGAGCCTTGATCATCAAGGGTCATAACATGAGGAACATTCAACGTTTTGGCAGATGCTGTTATCGCGTCGAGGTCTTGCGGGCGGCACACAATTAAGTGGGGATTGGCATTGTCTATAAAGTAGTCCACTTCCTTGGCGGTATAACCGGTGTTTAGCGGGATAAATATTGCCCCTGCACGAAGACAGGCAAGGTAGAGTAATACCGCTTCAGCAGATTTATCTACTTGCACAATGATGCGGTCGCCCTTTTTTACACCGAGTTTTTTAAGGAGGCCGGTTAGCTGTCCAGTTTCATTTTCAATTTGGTTGTAAAGTAGATTTCCCCGCTCGTGCTCAAGAAAGACTGCTTCCGTATCAGAAGGAAGCTTGGATCGGAATAACGCATAAATATTGCTGTTGTTCATGGTGTGTCTCCTGCTTGGAAGAACCTGGCTAGTGTTATTGAGCTGGCGAATAAACAGAGTATTCCAATCTATTTAATCGTCGACCAGTAAAACCAAGCGGTATGGTGTGAAATACTTAACTATTGTTTTGCGCTGATGATAGGCAATTTCAAGAGTTTATCCACAGTCTTTATCCCTTTGATTCAGAAAAGGCTAGATTGTTTTGTGCTCAGTAAGGCGTACGTCGTTGCTCACAACTATCCCATATCAGGCATAATGACTGCTTACTCATTTTGATTATTATTGGTTTCGAATGGAAATCTATGCGCTCTATCTATGTCTGGGTCTTGTGGCCGGATTAATCAGTGGCCTGTTTGGATTGAGCGGTGGCGTTGTTATTGTTCCTATTCTGATTTTCACTTTTACTGCCCAGGGCTTTTCTCCAGATGTGCTCACTCACTTGGCGATAGGTACATCGCTGGCCACCATCGTGGTTACATCAAGCAGTTCTATTTTGGCCCATCAAAAACGTGGCGCTGTATTGTGGCCGGTGGTCATTTGGCTGACCCCGGGAATCATTGTCGGAGCTGCTTTCGGCGCTATTTTTGCAGTTAGCATTGGTGGCCCGAGCTTGCAGTTGGGCTTTGGTGTTTTCCTGTGTTTGGTTGCCATGACGATGGTATTTCCTCTGCAGCCCGATGGTGTTCGCACCCTGCCAGGGGTTGTTGGCAAGAGCGTAATGGGGGCGGTCATTGGCTTTGTGTCCAGTATTTTTGGAATTGGCGGAGGCTCATTATCTGTGCCTGGCCTATCCTGGTTTAAAGTGTCGATGAAAAATGCAGTCGCTACTTCTGCGGCATGTGGTTTGCCTATAGCAGTAAGCGGCGTAGTGACCTACTTGATCCAAGGTTGGGGGGAGGTAGATTTGCCTGCAGGTGCCAGAGGGTTTGTGTACTTGCCGGCCTTTATCGGTATTGTGTGTACCAGTACATTTTCCGCTAAGTGGGGTGCTAAGCTTGCGCATCAACTGCCAGCATTTATTTTGCGAAAAGGGTTTTCCCTGTTGTTGCTCATTATTGGGGCTCGTTTTATTTGGCGAAATGCAGGGTTAATACTTCTGGGCTGATATGAAAACGTTATTGCACACCCTTGCTGACGGCGAATACCACTCTGGTGAAGAGCTGGGTCGGCTTCTTGGCATTTCTCGTACGGCAATTTGGAAGCAGATGCAAAAGATCGAGGCTCTTGGGTTGTCGGTTGAGTCGCAAAAAGGCTGTGGTTACCGAATTATCGGCGGTCTTGATTTACTGGTAGAGAGGAAGCTCTCCGATCATCTGTCTGTCGCGTCCAAAGCACTGGTGAAAAAACTTCAGCTTGAGTCTACCGTTACATCGACAAATGAACTTGCAAGACAGCAGGCTGAAGCGGGCGATGCTTCCGGAATAGTCATCCTCGCTGAACAGCAAACAGCTGGCCGTGGCCGCCGTGGTCGCGAATGGATTAGTCCTTATGGAAGCAATCTTTATTTATCCCTTGTGTGGGGTTTTGATGGCGGCGTTCAAGCTATAGAGGGCTTGAGTTTGGCGGTCGGTGTCGCTGTACGGCGTGCGGCTGTCCGCTTTGGCATAGAGAGCCTTACGCTTAAATGGCCAAATGACCTTCTCTGGGAAAAGAGGAAGGTTGGCGGTATTTTGTTGGAAATAATTGGCGATCCAGCTGGCTTTTGCCAGGTAGTGATTGGTGTGGGTATCAATGTGGGAATGCCTAAGGTGCATGCAAAAGGCATTGATCAAAAGTGGTCCGACCTGAGTCAGCTTACAGAGGAGCGGGTTGGCCGAAATGAACTTGCCGGTGTGCTTGTGGATCAACTTTTACTGCTGCTCGGTAATTATCATGAGGTTGGTTTTGCGGCTTACCGGGAAGAATGGATTCGTTACGATGCCTATGCCAATCAGCCAGTGAAGTTACTGTTGATGAGCAAGGAGAAAGAGGGGGTTGCCCGGGGCGTGAATGAGACCGGCGCATTGAGGCTTGAAGTAGATGGTGAGATTCAGGCATTTAGTGGTGGTGAAATAAGCCTTCGGGGTGCTGAATGATTATCGAGATTGACATTGGTAATACGCGTATCAAGTGGCGTTGTCTGCAGCATGGAGTGGTTCAAGCCCGAGGTGTAGTGGAGTCGGGTGAGCGGGATGGCTGGGCGAGCACCATTAGAGATAATTATCTTCCAGAGATGATTCGTCTGGCATGTGTTGGTGATAGAGCGTTGGTAGATTGGGTGGATAATCTGGCCCAGAAATGGGGTTGTGTTGTCCAGGAAGCGCTTACCACCAGAGAGGTCGCAGGTATACGCTGTGGATATGATGAGCCGGAAGTTATGGGTGTGGATAGATGGCTGGCAGTAGTGGCGGCCTATCATCAATTTCATCAGCCTTGTGTGGTTGTAGATGTAGGTAGTGCCATAACCGTCGATATAGTAGACAGTTCTGGGCAGCACCTTGGTGGTTATATCGTGCCTGGATTCAGAATGATGCGTCAGTCTCTATATATGGGCACAAATAAGGTGAAGGTGAAGCTGGATGGCCACGATGGCGTTGGGCCTGGAAAAGCTACGGCTCAAGCGGTGTCCCGAGGCGGTTTATTGATGGTTAAAGCAATGATTGAACATGCCGCTAAGGATTTGTCTGTTGCGGGCTTCTCTGTCCCGGTTGTTATCACAGGAGGAGATGCGACCCATTTGGTCGATGTGCTGGCGGGTGAGGTGCACCATGTCCCAGAACTGGTCTTGGATGGCTTGGCTATTGTTGTTCCATAGGAAAAGAGAATGCGTTGGGTTTTTTTCATTCTAATTTTGGCAAATATCGTAGCGGCATATTGGTTTGATGTTGGAGAAAATCACCGGGCTGCATTACGTGAAAAGCAACACAAGTTTGTTGAAGAAAAACCCTATCCGGTGAAAACATTGGTATTGCTTGGCGAGCGAGGCGCAACGGAGAGGGTGGCTTCAGTCCAAGAAAAGTCGGTAATGCCGCCTGGATCAGGCCCTCATGAAATAGAGACTGAATTAGTTGAGCCAGGGCTCACCGTATCCACTTCCGAGGAAATCATACCCGTAGAGGATGATCCAGACTGTACATTGATAGGCCCTTTTGTGGATCAGCCGTTGGCACTGGAGATTCAAGGTAGGGTTGCTGCCCTTAATCTCGACGTAGACCTCCTTCAGAATGAACGTGTAGTTCATCAGGATTATTGGGTGATTATCCCTCCGAAAACGACGAAAGGTGAAGCAGAGGTGATTCTGCTGGAGTTGCAACAGAAAAAAATAGACAGTTTTATTATTGAGGATGGTGAGTATCAAAATGGTATTACGCTTGGCGTCTTTAGTAATCAGAGTAATGCTGAAGAGTATCATCGGGAGATAATCACACAGGGGTATCAAGCCAACGTTAAGCCGCTTTTGCGTCAGATCAAGGAGTACTGGTTAGAAATGTTAAAGCAGGATGCTGAGGGGCTATCGGGCGAATTTTGGAGTGACGTGGGGCTTCGGGCTGGAGGCGCTGTGATCAAGGTGAAGCATGGCTTTTGTGGTGAACTTTCCCTTGATCCACAACAGCTGAATGAGGGCACATGAAACGGGTTTTGTTTCATGGTTTCACGGTATGAGAATAAAACTTCCAAAAATACCACCTGTGGCTTCGACAGTAGTTGATTATGACGCCAACATTCTCTAGAATCGCGCTCCCGATTAAGTACGGGTTTTGGGCTGGCGTAGCTCAGTTGGTAGAGCAGCTGACTTGTAATCAGCCGGTCGGGGGTTCGACTCCTCTCGCCAGCTCCATAATTCCTTAGTTCGGTTGTTACGTTGTTGAATTTGACAGCCAGGCTGAAGGTGTGGACAATGTCCAGCCTTTTTCCGCAGGGGTTCCCGAGTGGCCAAAGGGATCAGACTGTAACTCTGACGCGAAAGCTTCGGTGGTTCGAATCCACCCCCCTGCACCAAGTTGATGTAAGGCACACAAATTGTTGGTGTGTTATGCGAAGAGCGGCTTCGTAGAGTGATGAGACCGTTTGTAAGTTATCAGGGCATATAGTGTGGCTTGGTAACATTTTTAGATAGCTGCCCGTGGCAGCCGCTAAAAAGTTGTTGGATGCCCGGCAGGGTTGAGGCTCGATAGGTAGCGGCGATAGGCGGGTATAGTTCATTGGTAGAACGTCAGCCTTCCAAGCTGAATAGGCGGGTTCGATTCCCGCTACCCGCTCCAAATACTGCCGGCAGAGAAAGATAATGCTCATATAGCTCAGTCGGTAGAGCACTTCCTTGGTAAGGAAGAGGTCACCGGTTCAAATCCGGTTATGAGCTCCATTGTTCCTCGAGGGTTGTATCTCGAGGAGTTTTTTGTGTTTGAGTACTGAGCCCGAATGAGGAGAGCTCGTTTTATTAATCCGGGGGAGGCAGTCACATGTCCAAGGAAAAATTTGAAAGAAACAAAC
>DGPB01000011.1 GCA_002390285.1 Cellvibrionales bacterium UBA4451
ATCGCTTACTCGATGGGCTTTCCCTAACTTGCTAGATTCCTCTGTCACCAGATCTTTCAGCAAGTAACTTTCTATAGCCTCCTCCACATCATCAGGCAACTTAAAGCCGTCTCCACCGAAAAATTTGATGCCATTATCATAATAAGGGTTGTGCGAGGCGCTGATCACAATGCCCGCCTGAGCACGAAAAGTTCGGGTGAGATAGGCAATTGCCGGCGTCGGCATGGGCCCAAGTAACGCAACATCAACGCCGGCGGCGATCAACCCCGCTTGCAGCGCAGACTCAAACATATACCCGGACACCCGAGTATCTTTTCCCATCAGGATCAGCTTCCGGCCTTTCGTCTGCTCACTGAACACCTTACCGGCAGCCCAGCCCAGCTTCAGCACGAAGTCTGCAGTAATGGGGCTAGTGCCGACTCGACCACGAATTCCATCTGTGCCAAAAAAACGTCTACCCATCTTTTCGTTCCTCAACAGCATTCATTATTTTCAACATATCTACGGTAGCAGCCACATCATGGACCCGAAGAATTGCAGCCCCCTGCTGAGCAGCAAGCATGGCCAATGCCACACTACCAACCAGGCGTTGATTCACGGGCTTATTGAGAATTTCACCAATCATGGATTTTCGTGATACCCCCACCAACAACGGAAAGCCCAGCGCACTCAGATCTGATATAGCGCGAAACAAGGTTAGATTGTGCTCCAGAGTCTTACCAAAGCCAAACCCGGGATCCAGTACAATTTTGCAGCGATCAATCCCTGCATCCTCACAGGCATGAGCACGGGCCAGTAGAAAATCGCTGACCTCTGCCACCACATCCTGATAACGGGGGCTCTGCTGCATAATCTTCGGCTCTCCAGCCATATGCACAAGGCAAACAGGAAGGTCCGTTGAGACAGCCGCCTCTAAGGCACCATCGCGCTGCAGAGCACGCACATCATTAATCATCGATGCTCCGGCGCTCGCTGACGCCTGAATAACCTCTGGAGTACTCGTATCCACTGAAACCGGCACATCAAAACGTGCGGCAATAGCCTCTACAATAGAAACCACCCTATCCAGCTCTTCATCAACAGCCACTATCGCTGAGCCCGGGCGAGTTGACTCTCCACCCACATCAATAATATCAGCGCCCTCAGCCAGAAATGCCTCCACGTGCTTCAGTACCCGAGACAGATCCAGACAGCCGCTACTGCCATAGAGCTGGCCGCCATCGGAAAAAGAGTCTGGAGTAGCGTTAAGCACCGCCATAATACAAGGAGAGGAAAGGTCGAGCTGGTACGGACCGAGGTTCATCTAAAATCCCGGAAAAAGTGACATAAAGTAAAGTAATTCATCGAAACGAAACAACCCCCCGGCACTGAGGCCGGGGGATAGAGTTAGTGTTCTTTAGCAGGGCCGCCCACAGCGCCCCTATCATCAGAATCACCTTTTTCCTGACCACCGGGCCGGCTACCAAAATCCTCATCACGCCAATCGTGAGGTGGCCGCACAGGACGACGTGACATCAAATCGTCCACTTGGTCTGAATCAATGGTTTCATATTCCATCAATGCATCCTTCATAGCATGGAGGATATCCATATTATCTTTCAGGATTTTCACTGAGCGAGCGTAGCAATCGTCCAGCATCCTACGTACTTCAATATCAATTTCCCTGGCAGTATCTTCGGAGTAAGTGGATTGCCCCGCTCCAGGCATCTGGGACTCTTCCTCCCCATACATCACTGGCCCCATTTTGTCAGACAGCCCCCAACGCACCACCATATTACGCGCCATCTGAGTGGCTCGCTCAATATCATTGGAAGCACCCGTAGTGACGCCATCAGGACCATGAATCAACTCTTCAGCGATCCGCCCACCAAACAGGCTACACAACTGGCTGTCAAGCTGACGCTTGCTGAAGCTATATTTATCTTCCTCTGGCAAAAACTGGGTCACTCCCAGCGCCCTGCCACGGGGAATAATTGAGACTTTATGTACGGGGTCGTGCTCCGGTACAGACCGACCAATAATGGCATGGCCAGCCTCATGGTAAGCCGTATTTTCCTTTTCTTTCGCCGACATCGCCAAGGAGCGACGCTCGGCTCCCATCATGATTTTGTCACGTGCTTTCTCAAACTCTTCCATGGTCACAATGCGCTTATTGGCTCGAGCCGCAACCAAAGAAGCCTCGTTGATCAGGTTGGCCAAATCGGCACCAGAGAAGCCGGGGGTGCCCCGCGCCACAATACCGAGGTCAACTTTTTCATCCAAAGGCACCTTCCGCGCATGCACTTTCAATATCTGCTCACGCCCACGAATGTCTGGTAAACCTACATATACCTGGCGATCAAAACGACCGGGGCGCAGCAATGCCTTATCGAGCACATCGGGCCTGTTCGTGGCAGCAATGACAATAACCCCTTCATTTCCTTCAAAACCATCCATTTCTACCAGCAGCTGATTCAAGGTCTGCTCACGCTCGTCGTTACCGCCACCATAACCACCGCCACGATGACGACCCACAGCATCCAGCTCATCGATAAAGATAATACAGGGAGACTGTTTTTTGGCCTGATCAAACATATCTCGAACACGAGAGGCGCCCACACCGACAAACATTTCTACAAAATCAGAACCGGAAATAGAAAAAAACGGTACCTTGGCTTCGCCCGCAATGGCTTTGGCAAGGAGTGTTTTACCGGTCCCGGGCGGGCCCACCATCAACACACCTTGTGGTATGCGGCCACCGAGACGCTGAAAACGAGAAGGATCTCGCAGGAAGTCCACCAGTTCATGGACATCTTCTTTTGCCTCATCAACACCAGCCACATCAGCAAAGGTGGTACTGATTTGATCTTCACCCAATAATCGAGCCTTACTTTTACCAAAAGCCATGGGGCCACCACGACCACCGCCGCCCCCACCCTGCATCTGACGCATAAAGAACATAAAAATGGCCAGAATTAGCAATATAGGGAAAGAGGCCACCAATAACTGAGTCCACAGACTCTGTGTCTCTGGCTCCTGCCCTACAACTTCGACGTTATTATTGAGCAAGTCTGTCATCAAACCAGAGTCAGGCGCATCTGGGCGAGTCGTTTTGAACATACTGCCATCAGCGCGCTTCCCTTCGACAGTAGTGGGCCCTTGAAGAACCACACTGTCAACACGACCAGTTTGTACTTCTTCAATAAAAGAAGAATAACTGATGCTCTTATCCTGAGCAGGAGGACTGAAATTCTGGAATACTGACAGCAACACCGCGGCAATAATCAGCCACAACACAAGATTTTTCGCCATGTCGTTCAAGTAAATATCCTCATCTGATACACCACCGACTATCAGCAGTATTATTGGGCTGCGTCACAATGGCAAACCCAGTTAAATTAATTAATCCTGACGCTTTAACCCTTTGGCCACCAAGTAAACCTCTCGAGACCGAGGTCGTGAAGCATCGGGCTTGCGCGTCACCACACGCTGAAATCTACCCCTCACCTGATGTAGAAGTTCGTCAAATCCCTCTCCATGGAACACTTTGGCAACAAAATCGCCGTCAGGTTTCAATATTTGACAGGCTAAATCCAGTGCCAGCTCAACCAAATACATAGCCTTGGGTTGATCCACCGCCCTCATACCACTCATATTGGGGGCCATATCCGAAATTACAAGGTCTGCAAGATTGTCACCAAGCGCATCAAGAATCTCTTTTAGCACCGACTCCTCAGTGAAATCTCCCTGCACAAAATCAACGCCGGCGATACTATCCATCAGTAAAATATCGGAAGCCACCACACGGCCCTTATTGCCCACCAACTTTACCGCCACCTGCGACCAACCACCAGGTGCTGCGCCCAAATCGACGACTGTCATGCAAGGCTGAAACAAGCGGTCTTTGTTGTCCAGTTCGATCAATTTGTAGCTGGCACGAGAACGATAACCCTCCTGCTGGGAGCGTTTTACGTATTGGTCACTATTATGTTCCTGCAACCAACGCTGGCTGCTCTTTGAGCGTCCCATATCCACCTATTACCTGAGGCCAACCTACACATTGCCCCACAACCAAATTTTAACGTGTTACTATTTTTACCACAGCTAAATTCGCTTAAACCCAGCAATTATAAGAGCCTTAGGCAAATATTAGCGCATAGATACCGTATTCAGGATAGAATGCGTGCCGTTTTGAAGGGTAGCTATTCTATGACACTTTCCAATAATGACAAAAAACACCTGCGACGATTGGGTCACAACCTGAATCCCGTTGTTACTGTTGCTGGAAACGGTTTAAGTGAAAATGTACTGACTGAAATCGACCGCGCACTCAGCGATCACGAGCTAATCAAAGTAAAGTTGGCTGTGGGCGACAATGAAACCAAGCAACAAGTCATTGGCACTATATGCGAGAAGCTTCGAGCTGAAGCCGTACAATCCATTGGCCATATCGTGTTGCTACTGAGAAAAGCCGACAAACCAAACCCCCGGTTATCCAATCTGCTCCGATAGACCATATCTACCATTCACAAGAGAAAAACTCGAATAAATGGTTCGGATAAATAGACTGATACTGGGAGCCACGGTTTTATACAGAAAATTAGCTCGCCATCACTTTCAACACAAACCCGATACCCAGTGAATTGTTCAAACGCTACAAATGCTTCACATCATCAATTTCATATTCGACCTCTCCAGAGGGCGTTTTAACCACAACCTCATCACCAACCTCCTTCCCAATCAATGCTCTGGCAATGGGGGACTGGTAGGAAATTTTATTGGCTTTTACGTCCGACTCATCATCGCCAACAATTTTATAGGTTACTGTTTCATCGGTTTCCAAATTAATAATGTTGACGGTGCAACCAAAGATGACCTTGCTCCCTTCCTTGATTGCGCTAATATCAATAATCTGGGCATGGCTAAGCTTGCCTTCAATGTCCTGAACACGACCTTCAGCAAATCCCTGCTGCTCACGAGCAGCGTGATACTCCGCATTTTCCTTAAGATCACCGTGCGCCCGAGCTTCAGCGATAGCAGCAACAATCCGCGGACGCTCCACTTTTTTTAGGTTATCCAGTTCCTGGCGCAGACTTTCTGCCCCCTCCACAGTCATTGGTATTTTTTGCATCAACCGTTCCTCCGATGAAGATCCTGCAGACGATGGACCTTAATCTCACCGCCTTGCTTCAAGGCCATACAAACCGCTTCGCCACCAGCCAAGGTGGTAGTGTAATAAACGCCGTGCTGCTCTGCACTGGAGCGAATAGTCGCAGAGTCAGCAATCGCCTGGCGACCTTCGGTAGTATTAACAATCAGATCAATTTTATCGTTCTTAATCATATCCACAATATGGGGACGACCCTCCTGGACCTTATTGACCAGCTCCACTTCCAGCCCGGCCTTTTCAAGGACCCTGGCCGTTCCCTGAGTGGCAACCAACTTAAAGCCAGCTGCCAGCAAACTTTGGGCCACATCGGCAATGCCCGCCTTATCCGGCTCACGAACACTGAGAAATGCAGTCCCGGATGTGGGTATTGGGTCACTGGCACCTAATTCTGCCTTGGCATAGGCCTCGGCAAAGGTATCACCTACACCCATAGCCTCACCGGTAGATTTCATTTCTGGCCCAAGAATCGGGTCAATACCGGGGAATTTATTAAAGGGCAGTACCGCTTCTTTTACACTGAAATAGCTGGGAATTATTTCTTTGGTGAAGCCCTGCTCTTCAAGAGTGACACCGGCCATGCAACGAGCTGCCACCTTCGCCAATGAAGTTCCGATACATTTAGACACAAAGGGAACCGTTCGGGAGGCACGAGGATTAACTTCAATCACATAGATTTTTTCATCTTGCCAAGCCAACTGCACATTCATCAGACCTTTCACTTTTAGCTCAACCGCCATCGCTTTCACGACAGCACGCATTTCATCCTGAACATCTGCCGGTAAACTATAAGGGGGCAGTGCACAGGCAGAATCACCAGAATGAATACCCGCTTGCTCAATGTGCTGCATGATCGCGCCGATGACCACATCATTGCCATCAGAAACTGCATCAATATCCACTTCGACTGCAGAGGAAAGAAAGTAGTCCAGCAATACTGGCGTATCATCAGACACATGAACAGCCTCACGCATATAGCGCGCCAACTCTTCTTCCTTATAAACAATCTCCATCGCTCGACCACCCAGCACATAGGAGGGCCGTACCACTAATGGATAACCGATACTGGCCGCAGCACCTACCGCCTCTTCTGCAGAACGAACAATCGCATTGGGGGGCTGCAACAAATCCAGCTTATGGATCATTTGCTGGAAGCGCTCACGATCTTCTGCCCGATCAATCGCATCTGGAGTCGTACCAATAATAGGTACACCTTCAGCTTCCAATGCCCGGGCAAGTTTCAGTGGTGTCTGACCACCAAACTGAACAATGACACCCTTCGGCTTTTCTATATGGACTATTTCTAGCACGTCTTCCAGTGTGACCGGTTCAAAATACAAGCGGTCAGAGGTGTCATAATCTGTGGAAACGGTTTCGGGGTTACAGTTGACCATAATGGTCTCATAACCGTCTTCACGCATCGCCAACGCAGCATGTACACAGCAGTAGTCGAACTCAATGCCCTGACCAATACGATTGGGGCCCCCGCCGAGCACCAAAATCTTATCTCTATCCGAAGGCTGTGACTCACACTCCTCTTCATAGGTAGAGTACATATAAGCAGTCGCCGTTGAGAATTCAGCTGCACAGGTGTCAACCCGCTTGAATACAGGACGAATACCGACGGACTGACGTTTTTCTCTCACCGTTTTTTCATCCGTATTCAGCAAGACTGATAATCGTTTATCAGAGAAGCCCTTACGCTTGAGACGAAACAGGCGATCAGCATCAAGACTTCCCAGCGATAGGTCATCCAGGCTAATTTCGTCACGGATAATGTCTTCAATCTGCGCCAAAAACCAAGGGTCAATGGCTGAAAGCTTATAGACGTCATCCACAGACATACCTGCTCGAAAAGCATCGCCCACATACCAGATACGCTCGGAGCCCGGCTCCCTGAGCTGCTGGCGAAGCTCAATCATGCCCTCTTCAGTACTAACGTCCACCCGAGGCTCAAAACCTGCAGAGTCGACCTCCAAACCACGAAGTGCCTTGTGCAGTGATTCCTGAAAAGTGCGACCAATGGCCATCACCTCACCCACTGATTTCATCTGAGTCGTCAGCTTGGCATTGGCCTGATTAAATTTCTCAAAAGCAAATCGTGGAATCTTGGTCACCACGTAATCAATGCTCGGCTCAAACGACGCTGGAGTAGCACCGTCAGTAATATCATTTTGCAACTCATCGAGGGTGTAACCCACGGCCAGCTTTGCCGCCACTTTGGCAATAGGAAAACCTGTTGCCTTGGACGCCAAAGCTGAGGAGCGAGATACCCGAGGGTTCATCTCAATAACGACTAAACGACCATCTTCAGGGTTAACCGCAAATTGCACATTAGACCCGCCGGTCTCAACACCAATTTCACGCAGCACCGCAATGGATGCATTCCGCATAATCTGGTATTCCTTGTCAGTCAAGGTCTGAGCGGGGGCCACAGTAATAGAATCACCCGTGTGCACACCCATTGGGTCCAGATTTTCAATGGCGCAAATGATGATGCAGTTGTCATTTTTGTCTCGCACCACCTCCATTTCATATTCTTTCCAGCCGATCAGAGATTCATCGATCAGCAACTCATTGGTAGGCGATAAATCAAGTCCGCGCTGGCAAATATCTACAAATTCTTCACGGTTGTAGGCAATACCACCACCCGACCCGCCCATGGTGAACGAGGGTCGAATAATACAGGGATAGCCAAAACGATCTGGCGCTTGAAGCGCTTCTTCGAGGCTATGGACGATGACTGAATCCGCTGTATTTAGGCCAATCTTCTTCATCGCCTTATCAAAACGACTACGATCCTCCGCCTTATCAATAGCATCCTGGTCGGCGCCGATCATATCGACACCAAATTTTTCCAACACACCTTCACGCGCCAGATCCAGAGCACAGTTGAGTGCTGTTTGCCCCCCCATAGTCGGAAGCAATGCATCCGGGCGCTCTTCCTCAATAATTTTTGCCACAGTTCGCCATTCCACCGGCTCAATATAGGTAGCATCGGCCATGGAGGGGTCTGTCATTATCGTGGCAGGATTGGAGTTCACCAGAATAACCCGGTAACCCTCTTCCCGTAGCGCTTTACAAGCCTGGGCGCCAGAGTAGTCAAACTCACAAGCCTGACCAATGACAATGGGGCCGGCACCGAGGATTAGAATACTTTTGATATCAGTTCTTTTTGGCATAAGTTATCGTTAATTCAGGCTTGTCGCCGTTATCTTTCTAGGTTTGACGCCACACACTTGGTGCAGGCCGTTCTTCATAATACACCAGGTTTTCGTCTATCCAACCCAGGCCTCTATTTCTAGCACGTTCTATTTTAGAACCCTATATTCAAAATTCTCTACCCAAAAGCTGGGCAGAAGCTCATCACGCTTCAGATCGACGAGCTTGGATCAATTCAAAAAAGTGGTCAAATAAGGGGGCAGCATCGTGTGGCCCTGGGCTGGCTTCAGGATGACCTTGAAAACTGAAGGCTGGCTTATCTGTACGATGAATACCCTGCAATGATTTATCAAATAACGAACAGTGCGTTGCACGCAAGTTCGTAGGTAACGACTTCTCGTCCACAGCAAAGCCATGATTTTGACTGGTAATCAGTACAGCACCAGTATCAAGGTTTTTCACCGGATGGTTCGCACCATGATGACCAAACTTCATTTTTACTGTTTTAGCACCACTGGCTAGCGCCAATAGCTGATGACCCAAACAAATACCAAACACGGGAATATCTGTTAATAAGATTTGCTGAATAGCCTCAATTGCGTAGTCACAGGGCTCCGGATCTCCGGGGCCATTGGACAAGAAAACACCATCTGGATTCATTGCCAACACATTGGCTGCTGGCGTCTTAGCTGGAACGACAATAAGCTCGGCGCCGCGATCTACAAGCATTCGCAAAATATTTCGCTTGGCTCCAAAGTCATAGGCGACCACCTTATAAGGTTTCTCTGCTGGCTGCGTATAGCCTACATCTAACGCCCAACTGCCTTCCTGCCACTCGTATACGTTCTGAGTTGTTACCTCTTTAGCGAGGTCCACCCCTTTCAAGCCAGAAAACTCACGAGCAACCGCTAATGCCTTCTCCTCATCCACCTCACCGGCCATCAGGCAGCCGCTTTGCGCACCTTTTTCACGAAGAATTCGGGTCAACTTTCGAGTATCAATGTCGGCAATACCAAGAATATTATTAGCCTTTAGGTAGCTATCTAAATTCTGCTGAGAGCGAAAATTACTCGCCATTAAAGGCAAGTCTCTGATCACCAACCCTGCGGCCCAGATACGACTAGACTCTTCATCTTCAGTATTGATACCGGTGTTACCGATATGAGGGTAGGTAAGTGTAACGATCTGACGAGCGTAAGATGGATCAGTCAATATTTCTTGGTAACCGGTCAACGCTGTATTGAATACCACTTCGCCACTGGAAATGCCTTCAGCACCAATAGCAATGCCCTTAAAAATAGTACCGTCCTCAAGTACGAGAATGGCGGACCGATGGGTATCGGTATTCAATTCAATCTCCTCAACTTAACAACAGATGCCAGCTTCTCAGAGGCTGCCGCGAACAAAGCGGGATCAATGCCTCAGTTTTGCCAACAACAGACTATAAAAAAGCGAGATGAAACCGTACGTCTCACCTCGCTTCCTAATCCTCTACCGCGCCATGTCCCTCTATGTTTACGGAGCATCACACACCAGTAGAAACTAACCAAACATTCTAGGCTAAGCACTGCAATCTGTCTAGCCAATCTAGCCGGAAAAACCCAATTAACCTAAGGCAAATTCACTGCAGATTCTGTGAGTAAATCGCTCTACAACTTCCCCCAAATGACAACAATAAAAACCATGCGAAGAATTTATCTGGACCCCTATTTATGCTTGTATCTACTGATGATACCCATCAGTCACCGACGGGGCTCAGGGAGGCTCGATTGAAGCTCGAGAGGAATTAAACCTTCGTGCCTTTCACCCATTCAAGTTGGCGCCCAAAAACCGCCGCTAGAGGCTATCTACCAACACGCCCTAGGTGATGCCAGTGTTTAAAACAACATCAACCCGCTTAAAGATACACTAGCGGTTCGAATAACCTTATACTTTTAACCTGTTTAAAAACAAAAAAAGGCCGCCCTAACGGGCGGCCTTTTTAGTCAACCTTATAGCTTATTTCAACCCGAGCACATCTTGCATATCAAACAAGCCTTTCTCCCTACTCGACAACCAATCGGCAGCTCGCACTGCACCCCGAGCAAAAGACATACGACTTGAGGCTTTGTGGGTTATTTCAACCCGCTCACCCTCAGCGGCAAAAGTGACGGTGTGATCTCCCACTATATCGCCAGCCCGCACTGTGGCAAAACCTATTGTTTGGCGATCTCTAGCGCCAGTCTGCCCTTCTCTGCCATAGACTGCCACCTCATTCAAATTGCGACCCAGCGCATCGGCCACCACTTCACCCATACTTAGCGCGGTACCAGAAGGCGCATCCACCTTGTGACGGTGATGAGCTTCATAAACTTCTATGTCTACATCATCACCTAGCACTCGAGCCGCCATATCAAGCAACTTGAAACAAAGGTTTACACCGGTACTGAAGTTTGAAGCCATGCATAATGCTGTACTGTCTATCACTGACAACAGTTGTGCTTTCTGCTCATCACTAAATCCCGTCGTGCCCACCACCATTTTCTTTCCACTGGCAGCACAGACTGCAGCATTAACAACTGATGCTGCGGGAGCAGTGAAATCAATCAGCACATCGAAGTCATCAACGACCTGTTTTATATCACTAACAACAGCAACACCCAAGCGACCAATGCCGGCCAACTCACCGGCATCGACGCCAATCAGCGTGCTTTCTGGGCGCTCAATTGCTGCTGTCAACGTAGTCTCAGGATTAAGACTGACCGCCTCAATAAGGGTTTTCCCCATGCGACCAGCCGCGCCCGTAACTGCAATTCGAGTCATAGTTATTCTCATTTTGCGCTCAGCAGGAGTGCTGTAGCTGAAGCGCTATATCGTAAACCCATCAAAGAATTTTTTCACACCCTCAAACCAAGATGCTTTTTTTGGTGAGTGCTTGCCGCCTTCGAGGCTTTCTTGCAACTTACGCAATAATGCTTTTTGGTCACCATCGAGATTGACCGGTGTTTCCAGTACGACTCGACACATCAGGTCTCCCGGGCCACCGCCTCTAACACTGGTGACGCCCTTGCCCTTCAAACGGAACAGCCGACCAGTCTGAGTCTCTGGCGGCACTTTCAGTTTTACACGGCCATTCAGCGTAGGCACCTCCAACTCACCCCCTAGAGCGGCGTCCACGATACTGATCGGGACTTCACAATAGAGGTTGCGACCATCTCTTTGGAACAGAGCATGCTCTCGAACATCCATCTGCACATAAAGATCGCCAGACGGCCCGCCATCAGGGCTCGCTTCGCCTTCACCAGCCAAACGAATGCGATCACCGGTATCTACACCAGGCGGCACTTTTACTGAAAGGGTTTTTGTTTCCTTAACTCGCCCTTGACCATAACAGGTACCACAGGGATCACTGATCACCTGGCCACGTCCATGGCATTTGGGACAGGTCTGCTGAACCGAGATAAAGCCCTGAGACATACGTACTTGGCCATGGCCGCCACAGGTAGCACAGGTATCGGGGGTAGCCCCTTTTTTTGAACCAGAACCACTGCAGTCATCGCAGGCACACAACGTAGGCACCTTGATCTGAACGGTTTTACCTCTTACGGCATCCTCTAGACCTAGGTCTAAGTTATATCGCAGATCAGATCCACGTGTGGGCCCAGCTCGTCCACGGCCACCACCTCGGCCACCTCCACCAAAAATATCGCCAAATACGTCGCCAAAAATATCGCTGAAATTGCCATAGTCGCCGCCAGGAGCACCACCGCCAAACCCACCATTAGAGCCAACGCCAGCATGACCATACTGGTCATAGGCCGCTTTCTTCTCCTTATTGGAGAGAACCTCGTAAGCCTCGGTTGCCTCTTTGAAAATATCTTCAGCTTTCTTGTTATCAGGATTGCGATCCGGATGGTTTTTCATCGCAATCCGGCGATAAGCCTTTTTGACTTCGGCTTCGGAAGCGCTTTTGGCCACACCGAGAATTTCGTAGTAATCGCGTTTGGACATTCGCTATCAGCTTCTTTTATCTAGTTATAAAACGTAATACGCAGGCAGTTTGATATATTTCAAACGCAGCAAAGCGCGAGCAAAGCCCGCGCCTGCAACCGACAGCTAGCGTTCGGCAACAACAAACAAACCAAAGGCTTATTTGTCGTCTTCTTTTACTTCCTCAAACTCTGCATCAACAGCATCATCTGGGCCACCAGCAGCTTCCCCCTCAGGGTTTTCAGCCTGAGCCTCAGCCGCCTGCTCTGCATAAAGCTTTTGAGCCAAGGCTGCAGAAGCTTCTGAAAGCTTGCTCGCCGCTGTATCCATAGCATCCTTGTCATCACCCTTAACCGCTTCCTCCACTTCTTTTACTGCTGACTCAATGGCTTCTCTTTCTTCATCAGAGGCTTTGTCTCCGGCTTCTTCCAAGGTTTTCTTGGCAGCGTGTGCTAGACCATCTGCAGCATTACGCGCCTGCACCAGCTCTCCAAATTTTTGGTCTTCGGCGGCATTGGCTTCAGCATCTTTCACCATTTTTTCAACTTCTTCATCGGACAATCCGGAAGAGGCTTTGATAACAATAGACTGCTCTTTGCCAGTGGCCTTATCTTTAGCATTCACATGTAGAATACCGTTGGCATCAATGTCAAACGTCACTTCAATTTGCGGCATACCACGAGGTGCTGGTGGGATATCAGCCAGGTCAAAACGGCCCAGCGATTTGTTCCCGGTGGCTTGCTTGCGCTCACCCTGCACTACATGAATAGTCACCGCAGTCTGATTATCTTCTGCAGTAGAAAAAATTTGCGATTTCTTACTAGGAATCGTGGTGTTCTTTTCAATCAAGGGAGTGGCTACACCGCCCATGGTTTCAATACCCAGCGTCAGTGGTGACACATCGAGCAGCAACACATCTTTCACGTCGCCAGACAATACCGCACCCTGAATGGCCGCACCCATGGCAACCGCTTCGTCGGGGTTAACATCCTTACGTGCTTCTTTACCAAAGAACTCACTGACCTTTTTCTGCACCATCGGCATACGAGTCTGACCACCGACCAAAATCACTTCATCGATATCCGATGCTGACTTACCAGCATCTTTCAATGCCATTTTCAATGGTGCAATGCAGCGCTCAACCAACTTCTCGACCAACGACTCTAATTTGGCGCGGGTCAACTTCACCACCAAGTGCTTAGGACCAGTAGCATCTGCAGTGATGTAAGGTAGGTTAACTTCTGTTTGCTGACTGGATGACAACTCGATCTTGGCTTTTTCAGCCGCCTCTTTTAGACGTTGAAGTGCCATAGGATCACTGTGCAGGTCGATACCATTTTCCTTCTTGAACTCTTCAGCCAAGTATTCAATCAATCGCAGGTCGAAATCCTCACCACCAAGGAAGGTATCACCATTGGTGGAAAGTACTTCAAACTGGTGCTCTCCATCTACATCAGCAATTTCAATAATGGAAATATCAAAGGTACCACCACCCAAGTCGTAAACGGCAATCACGCTATCGCCAGGCGTTTTGTCCATCCCGTAGGCAAGCGCTGCTGCAGTCGGCTCGTTAATAATACGCTTGACGTCAAGACCAGCAATTTTACCCGCATCCTTAGTGGCCTGACGCTGGGAGTCATTAAAGTAGGCCGGTACAGTAATCACCGCCTCTGTCACACTTTCACCAAGATAGTCCTCGGCGGTTTTCTTCATTTTTTTCAGTACTTCAGCAGAAATCTGTGGGGCTGCTTTCTTGTCGCCATTCACTTCTACCCAAGCATCACCATTGTCGGCTTTAACAATTTTGTACGGCACCATTTTGATGTCTTTCTGTACAACATCGTCTTCAAAACGACGACCAATAAGGCGCTTTACGGCATACAGTGTGTTGGAAGGATTGGTTACCGCCTGGCGCTTGGCGGATTGACCCACCAGAATTTCGCCGTCATCGGTATACGCTACGATAGATGGCGTAGTGCGGCCACCTTCGGCATTTTCAATCACTTTTGGCTTTCCGCCTTCGAGCACGGACACACAAGAGTTAGTGGTGCCCAAGTCAATTCCGATAATTTTACCCATTGTTTTCTCTCCGGGATTTGTTTCAAGTTTAAAAACTTTTTATTTAAAAACTTTTTATTTAAAAAACGGCTTCTGATTGTTTATATTGGCCCGTGTTAGCGGATTTCAACCCTCGCCAGTGTTATTTGGTGGGGCCTTAGCCACGACTACCATGGCTGGACGAACCAGCCGCCCATTCAACGTATAACCTTTTTGGAACACATCGACCACGGTGTTGGGCGCCTCTCCTGGCATTTCCAGCATACTCATCGCCTGATGGAATTCGGGATTAAACACCTGCCCCTTAGGGTCAACGGCCTCTACCTTGAAGCGTGCCAATACGTCCTGAAAACTTTTAAGCGTCAGCTCAACGCCTTCACTGAGCACCTTGATGTCGTCACTACTGTCATCAATAGTCTGTAATGCGCGCTCCAAGTTATCGACCACAGGAAGAAGCTCACCAACAAACTTATCTAGTGCGTATTTGTGGGCATTCTCCACATCGCGTTCCATGCGACGGCGCAGGTTCTGCATCTCAGCCTGGGTTCTTAATTCCTGATCTTTCACCCCCTCCAATTCGGCCTGAAGCTGTACTAAATCTTCATTAGGCTGCGGCACAGCATCTTCTATAATCGGCTGCTCAGCCCCCAACTCCTCTGACTGAGGCTCATCGACCCCTGTCTCCTGGCTATTATTCTCTTCAGTTGACACGCAACATCTCCATTTTGGACATTGTTTAATCTAGTATTGGTTTAGTTTCATCCCGCTATATTGGGTCTTCACATCCAGTTTCAAGGGCAGACGCATTGAAAAAATCTGTATAACATTGGCATCCTGAACATCACCCCATAACGGTAGGATCCTCATTGCTCATAGCCCTCACTGTCAAAAATTTCACCTTGGTCGAACACCTCGAAGTGGACTTCAGCCTTGGCATGACGGCGCTGACCGGAGAAACCGGCGCGGGAAAATCATTGGTAATTGATGCGCTGGCGATGGCTCTGGGAGATCGAGCCGATACTGACCGAATACGCCGCGGTGCTGAGCGGGCCGAAGTCTCAGCAATGTTTGATCTAAAAATCGCGCCTCGCGCAACCGAATGGCTCCAAAATAACGATTTTGATAACAACAGCGAAGAGTGCTTACTCAGGAGGCTACTTACTTCGGAAGGCCGCTCCCGTGGTTATATCAACGGCCAATCTGCCACCATGCAGCAATTGCGTGATCTGGGTGAAATGCTGATAGACATTCACAGCCAGCACGAACACCAATCCCTGTTGCGCAGGGAAGTTCATCGCCATATTTTGGATGATTTTGCCGGATGCGCCACCATGGTTGCTGAAACTAAACAGCTATACCAACAATGGGCATCTATTAAAGAACAGCTTCAACAGCTTGAAAACTCGTCCGATGAGCTCACCGCGCAACGCGACTTACTACGCTTCCAAGTAGAGGAGCTCAACCAACTGGGTCTAAGTGATGGTGAATACACCACATTAGAGCAGGAGCAACAGCTACTGGCTAATGCCGACGCCATACTTCATGACAGCCATATATTGTTACAGCTCTGCTCCGAAGCCGAAACCTTTAATCTACAGAGCACTCTCAGTAAGGCACTACACGTCTTGCAGGACATGCCAAATAAACCCATACCACTAGAAGAGGCAGAAAAACTACTTGGTAGCGCTCTAATTGAAGTAGAAGAAGCTGGCCGAGAAATCCAACACCACCTCGACAGTTTTGAGCTTGACCCAGAACGACTACAACAAGTAGAGGAACGACTCAGCGCTATTTACCAGCTGGCACGTAAACATCGCGTGGGCCCTGAAGCGCTTGAGCAAAAGCACGCCGAACTAAATCAGGTGCTCAACGCCATCAATGGCGGCGAAGACGAGATTAACGCATTACAACATCAGCTTGAGTTGCTGGCAGCCAACTACAGCACGCTTGCAAATGCGTTAACCGCAAAACGAACATCGGCAGCCAAACAATTGGCTTCGGCAATCGAGGAACAATTCTCATCGCTATCGATGATCGGCGCCAAGTTCTCAGTTGAGCTGTCACCACTACCCGACCACAGCTTTGGAGCACATGGCAAGGAAACCGTCGAATTCCTGATTTCCACCAACCCTGGGGAGCCTGTAAAACCCCTCGCCAAGATTGCTTCAGGGGGAGAGTTATCAAGAATCAGCCTCGCCATCCAGGTAATTGCTGCTCAAAACTCATCTATTCCCACGATGATATTCGATGAGGTGGATGTTGGTATTGGCGGCGCTACTGCCGAGGTCGTCGGCAAACTGTTGAGAAAACTAGGTGATCGAGGCCAAGTTATCTGTGTCACTCACCAACCCCAAGTAGCGGCAAGCGCTCATCACCACTTACTCGTCTCCAAGATGACCAAGCAGCATACGACACAGAGTCATATCAAACCCCTCTCAGAAACGGGTCGAACGAATGAGATTGCTCGCATGCTTGGCGGGTCAACTGTCACCGACACAACGCTTAGCCATGCCAAAGAGCTGCTGGGTCTAGCCCGCCAACCTCTGTAAGCAGACAACACCAAACGTTGATTTAGATCAATTCTTCCTGTCACCAGAACCTTTACATTTATTCACTCAAAAACTCTATCGGTAACATCAGATGTACCGAAGAGAACTGAGAAAATAATGAGAGAGGTGCTCAACATGGAATTAGAAGATACTGCCACCATGGCAAAAGTCGGCCTACTTGTCCTCGTGGGCTTTGGCGTTATGTGCGTCCTAATCGTAGCTGCCAATCTGGTTGGGTAATATTTTCTGCGCATAGGATAACGATAAACCATTCACTAGATGACCCCACGTTAGCTACTATCAGCTACCCTCTGCCAGACCAACTACAATATCACCCTGCTTCAACATGAGACGGGGTTAGTTGGTGGTGCGGTACAAATAATTTTTTCGTCCCGCATCGCAAACAACCAAGCTATCATCTAGCTTGCCACAACGCTCCTCCGCCAGCATCACACTATCAGGCAGCGCCTCACTCACGGCAATACTCTGTTTATCCAGCTTAAGAAAACGGAACATGGTTTCAAATCGCTGACTGAAATCTATCCCTTTTGCCGTCACGTCGTGAAAAAGAAACACGAATTTGGCATAAGAAAGCGTTGATCCGCCCAAACCAATTTCTAGCATCTTCCCAATGTATTGGCGATAAGCCCGCGTGAGATAAAGGCCAAGTGCCAACTTGTCACTACCCGACCCCGTAAATACCGGTATATCCATTTTGTTGGCGCCATCTAATGCACCGGTTCTCAGCTTACTATTAGCTTGATTTCCCACTAGGTTATAACTATGACCATCGCACCGAATACTTTGCGTATAAAACGCACAACGCCTCAAATCTCCAACGCCGTCTATACCACTTTTTTCCTCGGCATTTGCATAACGCATTTCCGGCTGCACTATTTTAGAAATATTATCCTTCTTCGGCATAACAACCTCAACGCCAATCTTGGCTGCCGGACGCTTTAACAACAGCGCTTGGGTCATTTCATTATTTCGACGAAAATCAAGGAGCGAAGGAAGACTAGCGCCCTTCCCCATAGCCTTTACCTCACAATAGAGCTGCTCATAATAGTTTTCAGCTAGAAGCAAACAAAATTTTTCTGCATAGACGGAGCCTGACAGCACCAGTAAAACCAGCCAAACCCCCCTCCTTATAAAACCACTTAACCCCATAAAATCGACCTATTTCTTGTTACCTGATTAGCGCGTTTTTCACTCAATCTGCTCCTATCCACAACTCACCCCATTCACCCTCACCCCGCCTCCGCATGTCAGTTGTTTACGATGGCGCCACAAAATCATAGACTGTCAGCCACTATCAGGGGCAAGGCGATTAAAATCAGCACGTTATGTCACAAATAATGGCCCGCCTACTACCACCGGCATTTTGCTTGGTGTTGGTAGGATTTATTACTTGGTACTCGCCGTCACTGGAAAGCAATCAGCTCTCCACGTTACGTCAACTCCCCTACATCCTTTGCGGGCTGGCTGCATTTGTCGCCATCTTGGCCAATCATTCTAGGGACTTGGGCGCAGCACTCATTATGCTCGCCTGCTATTGGCTGATTCGCCAATACCTTCAGGCGCCTCTTGATACCGAACCAGCAGGCCAAGCTTATGGTCTGATCTCCCTTTGCCTACCTTTGCTACTTGGAATACTTATTATCCTACCCAACACCGGCTGGCGACACCTTGGGTTTTTAGTCTTTATCTCTTTTATTTCAATTTTTGCCCTGATTATCACCAGCCTATTTCAGTGGCAACCGCTGTGGTTCACAACGCTGTCTCCTGATCTGCAAGAAAGCACCTTTTTCGAACTAAAAGTATCGACTACAGCAAGTGTATTATTTCTTGTCGCCTTTATACTTGGCTTTGCTCTGCCGTTCCTGAAGAACCAGCAACCAGATAGCAGCCTCCCTAGCTGCATTTTTTTCAGTTTCATCACTCTGGCTTGGTTTCAGATACCTCATATTTCAGCGACAATATTTTCTGCTGTCGGACTGTTACTCATCATCAATCAAACTCACAGCCTACTCAACATGGTGTATCGCGATGAGCTCACACAAATAGCCAACAGGCGAGCACTGCTGAGAGATGCGCGCAACACAGGCAACACCTACGCACTAGCCATGGTAGATGTTGATCATTTCAAAAAAATTAATGACCAGTACGGACATGACTTGGGAGATCAGGTTCTAAAAGCTATCGCAGCAAAACTCCGCCAAGTCACAGGCGGCGGCAGGGCCTACCGTTTTGGAGGAGAAGAATTCTGCCTGTTATTTAAGGGGAAAACTGCTGACGAGGTGCTCGATAACGTAGAGTCGCTTCGCAAAATCATTGCCGAGTACGATATGACGGCTAGGGATAGAAAGTCCCGCCCCTGGAGTCAGAATACAGGTGAAAAGAAGCGCGGCGCATCCCGAGGTAAAGGCAATATCCGAGCTACGGTGAGTATGGGGTTAGCAGATTCCCATAACGGATTAGACTTTGATTCTGTCTTAAAAGCTGCCGATCGAGCAATGTACCGCGCCAAGGAAGGAGGAAGAAACCAAATTCGGCAGTAGCTCTGGCTAGACCAACAAACAATCCATCGTCATAAAGGATTTTGGTTTTTAGTGTTTTGAATTATACAGTGCACACAAATCGACTGGGCCAAGCAGTAGAAGTACAAATTATTTTCTATCCTTCACATAAAGCACGAGGTTGTGGCCGATAATATCAACACCATTTTCAGCAGCAATTTTCTCTTGCAGCGCCTCAATTTCTGCACTGTGAAACTCAATAACCACACCATTATCCACATTGACCATATGATCATGGTGATCCCCACGATCAACCTCGTAAACAGCCGGCCCATTATCAAAATTGTGGCGCGCTATCAGTCCAGCACCCTCAAACTGAGTGAGAACACGATAGACCGTGGCGATACCCACATCCTCACCCGACTCCATCAGTTTGCGATAGACATCCTCCGCACTCATGTGATGGCCAGAGGACTCTTCCAGAATATGCAAAATTTTCAATCTGGGTGCGGTGACTTTAAGTCCCACCTTGCGTAATTCTAGATTTTCCTCACTCATTCCTTTATGGCCCCTTCTATCCACTGGATGTATTCGGTATTATCGCCGTTCGAAGATATGACTGGAACCCCTAATGCACTTTACTGCACGAATGACTTGCTGTTTGGCCTTGGCTATAGCCCTTTCAGGATGCTCTGATTTCTCCATGCCAACCTTCAACATGCCATCTTTGCCAGGCATACATAAATTTGATGTACAGCAGGGCAACGTGCTCACTCAGGACATGGTCGATAAACTGAAGCCGGGAATGACCAAATCACAGGTACGTTTTATTATGGGCACACCACTTCTGGCAGACACATTCAACCAGAATCGCTGGGATTATTACTACAGTCTAGAACCCGCTAAAGGCGAAGAAGTGCGTGAACGTGTTGCCATATTCTTCGATAATGACCAACTGGTTGGCTTTCGTGGTGACTTCATCCCCAGCAATAATCAACCCGATGAATCTGAAGAATCCGAAGAATCACCCGAATCCGAAAAATCACCCGAATCCTAACTCACCAATCAAAAACAACAGCCCAGCCGGTTATTTTGCTTATTTTCCTGCTTGCTGGCGTACTTTTTCAGCACGCTGTTTACGCACTTCCTTCGGATCAATAATTAAGGGTCGGTAAATTTCCACACGATCCTTCTCCCCCAATACGTACTCTTTGGGTAACGCCAACCCTTTAGTGCCCAACGCTTGGCCAAAAATACCCATCTTGGCATTCTCTAAGTCAATATCTGGGAACTGCTCAACAATACCTGACAGCTGAACCGCTCCAAATGCAGTTGTGCCAAGAGGCACATCGAGGGTGAGCAGCTGCTGCCGATGCGGTAAAGCATAGGCCACTTCTACAGCAATGAATTCAACATCCGTCATCGACCATAAACCTCTTCTGCTCTCTGTGCCAAAGCATCTACCAGGTTGTTCGCCACTGAGGTAAACAAACTGGATGATGCGACTCCCACCGAGAGACTGTTAAATTCAAATTCCAGATCCAGCATCACCTTACAGGCTGACTCAGTCAGCGCCATGAAATTCCACTCTCCAGACAGCCTCTTGAATGCTCCTTGCTCAAGACTCATAACTATTCGTTCAGGTTCGTAAAGGGTGTTACAGGTTGTAAAGCTGTGACCAATAACGCCCTTCTTAAGATCCAACCTGGCCACCATTGAGCTGTCACTCTGCTCAAGAACTTCGGCACCCACGCAATTAGCCATATACTGCGGATAGCTTGCCACATCATTAACCAAGTGGAACATTTGCTGCGCCGAGTGCATTACCAGCGCACTTCGTTTAATTGTTGTCAGCATCAAGAAAACGTCTTGTAAAGGCCTAACACAAACACCACTAACACTAACAATGGTGAAATAAAACGTAACACCCACCGCCAAAATAGGAAGACTCGGCTGGATTCATCGCTCAACTCTTCTCGGACAGTATCAGGCTTCATGATCCAACCAACAAAAATTGCGATAAATAACCCGGTCAAGGGCAACATCACGCTGGCAGTAAGAAAGTCCATGAATTCGAAGAACGAAAACCCAACAACTCGCGCATCAGCCCACTCGTTAAACGATAATACACTTCCTAGCCCAACAACCCAGGCCACAAAGCCTAGAGATAAATTAGCCGTAATGCGATGAAAACCTCTCGACTCAACCAAGTAGGCCACTGCTGGCTCAATAAGGGAAATCGCTGAACTCCAAGCCGCCAGTGTCACCAATAGAAAGAAAAAACTGCCAAATAATAATCCGCCCGTCATATTACCAAAGGCCACAGGCAAGCTGACAAACATCAACCCCGGGCCGACACTAGGCTCTATCGTTGGGTTAGCGAAGACAATGGGGAAAATAGCCAAACCGGCTATCAATGCCACCAAAGTGTCCAAAAACCCTACCGCTAATACGGTACGTCCAATCCGAGCATGCTCAGGCATATAGGCTCCATAGGCCATAATCGCCCCCATACCCAAACTAAGCGTGAAGAAGGCATGCCCCAGCGCTTCAAGTACGCCCTCCCATGTCAGCGCTTGATAGTTGAAACTAAACAAAAAGCTAAAGCCTCGTGCAAAATCACCATGCTGATAGCCGAACACCAGCAGGACCAACAACAAGACAAACAACATCGGCATTAATATTCGGACGGCTACACCAAGCCCCTTGGTCACTCCGCCAATGACCACCGACATTGTTAGCAACAAAAAAATAGACTGCCAGAAAATTAGCGTATCTCTGTCGGCAAGAAGACTACCAAAGGCTGCCCCAGCCTGCTCTGCATTGGCGCCTTGAAAGGCGCCAGACGCCATTTGCCCTATATAGTGAAGCGCCCAACCAGCAATCACCGCATAGTAGGAAAGAATCATTATCCCAGCAGTTACCCCGAGCCAGCCAATGGCATTCCAAGCTCCATGCAATCCCGCCTCTTCAGTCAAATAGCGCATGGTATTTATTGGGCTTTGTCGCCCTCTACGCCCCAGCATGACCTCTGCCACCATAACGGGGATACCTACTAATAAAATACAGAGCAAATATACGAGCACAAAGGCACCGCCACCGTTTTCACCAACAATGTAGGGAAACTTCCAGATATTACCCAACCCCACCGCTGATCCAGTAGCCGCCATAACAAAGGTCCAGCGGCTAGCCCATACACCGTGCATACCTCTTTTTGCACCGAGTTGGTCGCTCTTAGCTGCAGTGCCAACCTGATTATTTTCCGCCATCAATCGTGCTCTTTCATCGACTTGCCCGGATTGTACCGGCAATCACTGCTGCGAAAAACCAGCGTCATCCCCGTCGTATCGTTCCAGATGAAATGCCATAACAAAATCATAGGCGTGTGGACGACCAATCCTTATAATCCCCGCTATGGTCAAGAAACCCAATAAAACCCAGAAAAGCACGACTATCGCTCTCAATAAGAGAGCGAGGCATGACTATTACCTGGAAGAAAAGTTTGAGGCGGGCATTGCCCTGCTTGGTTGGGAAGTCAAAAGTCTGCGGGCGGGGAAAGTACAGCTCACCGATTGCTATGTGTTGCTGAAAGACGGCGAGGCCTTTTTACTTGGTGCCCACATTACCCCACTCAACACCGCCTCAACACACTTTGTTACTGACCCCTCACGAACCCGCAAGCTGCTGCTCAACCACAAAGAGCTCAGCAGGCTATCTCAGGGGGTTCACCAAAAAGGCCACACTTGCGTCGCCACTGCTCTTTATTGGAAGGGCCACCTAGCAAAATGCGAAATTGCACTGGCCAAAGGAAAACAGGCCTACGACAAACGGGAAACAGAGAAAGACCGTGACTGGGAGCGCCAGAAACTGCGTCTGACTCGCCATGGCAACTAACATTCATTACACAGCCATCAAAGTTGCCCTAGTTGTAGGGACTCTACTTGCCCTCATTAATTACGCTGCTAAAGTACTAATGAGCACCATGAACATTACGGACTGGTCAAAGTTAGCGCTTACTTACATAGTTCCTTATAGCGTATCCTAGTACAGCGCAGCTCGACTTCAAAAAACGTCAATTAACTGACCCACACCTCCAAAAAAGGTCTAATAGTTGGCCTGTTCTGTGTTAGAATTGGCTGTGGGTTTGTGCCTTGTAGAGTCTCATTTTTTTAAACCGAGATACTATTTAGGTTCGAGTTGAGAGTAAACACCTCTCAACTCAGTGTAAGGCTACCAAACCTAATTCAGGGGGCGTTTTGGATTCGACGCCGGTTACAAAACCCTGGGTGCATGCCGAGATGGTGACCAATCTCGTTAATCCAAAGTCGCAAACTATTAGTTGCCAACGACGACAACTACGCACTCGCCGCCTAAGAAACGGTAGATTGCCATCTGACTGGAGCCGTGCTTGTGCGTCCAGCGCTTCATCTACCTTAGGGTAGCGGCGAAGCATTCAGGTGTCATACTCACAAGATCGTGATGAAGCTCGTCCGGGGTGGATTCACTAAAAACTCACCGGAATCGCGGTTTACGCGCCCTGTCAGCCGGGCTGTAAAACGTTAAATATAATAGACTGAACTAAGCATGTAGAGCCTTCGGCAGCGGACTGACGGACGCGGGTTCAATTCCCGCCGCCTCCACCAATTCGTTGAAATATTCTTTGTATTTCAATATGTTACCAAGTGTACGGGGAACCAGAAATGGGGACTCGTACATTTTGGTCATACATTCTTGTACGTTATTTCTAACTTAACACTCCGATAAAACCTGTATTGAAAACTGTAGGTAGCGAGTCACATCAGGCCATAAACACTGATGCTGAAGAAAGTACTCAATGCAAAAACACGGCAAAACCAGTCTTTTGCCGTTTTTTTGCTGTCTCGGGTATTAGAACGTGTAGTATTTATTACACAGCGTAAAAATGGAGTCTGATGATAAAAAATAGCCTTCACTGGAGATAGTCACCTCTTCTGTAGTCTCGAGATGATCAGTCACTCCTCACCGCGTTGACGCTGTATATTTGGCCCTGCTCAGTTACTTTGAGCTATTAATAAATTTATTGCCATAGGGTCATCGTTTCATGGGAGAGTAGCTATATTTCATCAAAGGTATATCAGCCCACAAGTAAAAAACCACCCAAAGGGTGGTTTTTTGTATGACTTGTTTTTATCGATTAAATCTCCTGATGCTGTCGCCCAAGGCGGTGTGTCAGTTGATAGAGAGCAGGCAGCACCACCAGTGTTAACAGTGTAGATGACACAATCCCACCGATCACCACCGTTGCCAGAGGTCGTTGCACTTCCGCGCCAGTGCCCAGGTTAAAGGCCATGGGAATAAAGCCCAGACTGGCTACCAGTGCTGTCATCAGTACAGGCCGCAACCGTTGGCTAGCCCCTTCACGTATGGCGTCTAATATCGGCATGCCTTGTTCGCGCAGTTCACGGATAAATGACATCAGTACCACACCGTTTAACACGGCAACCCCGGAGAGGGCGATAAAACCAACCCCAGCGGATATGGAGAGCGGCATACCTCTGAGTGTCAGGGCTAATATGCCGCCGGTTAATGCCAGTGGCACGCCGCTGAATACAATCAACGCATAACGCATGGAACTGAAGGCGCTGTAGAGTAAACCGAATATCAGCAGTAGTGTGAGCGGCACCACCACCATCAGGCGCTGGCTGGCCGACTGAAGCTGTTCGAAGGTGCCGCCGTAACCTAGCCAATAGCCACTGGGTAGCTCCAACTGATCACGCATTAGTTGCTGGGTTTCTGCAATAAAAGAACCGAGGTCCCGGCCTTCAACATTGGCGGTGACCACGACATTGCGCTTGCCGCTTTCACGATTGATCTGGTTGGGGCCAATCAGTTCTTTGATGGTGGCCACTTCACCCAGTGGTACATAGCCTAGGTCTGGGCTTGCATCAACGGGTAGGGGCAACGGCAGCCTGGCCAGTACATCTGGGTTCTGGCGCAAATCTTCGTCCAGGCGCACCACCAGTTTAAAGCGGCGGTCACCTTCGTAGATCAGGCCAACTTGTGTACCACCAATGGCAGTTTGCAAAGCCTGTTGCAAGTCGGCGATCGTGAGCCCCAGCAGGGCAAGGTGATCACGCTGCGGTTCCACGGAGAGCATTGGCAGGCCCGTTGTCTGCTCAACCCTTACATCCCTAGCACCGGGTACTGTGGCCAGCAGTTTACTGGTTTGTTCACCCGCGGCTTTCAGCGTGTCGAGATCATCACCATAAATGCGTATTGCAACATCCGTACGCACACCCGCAATCAACTCATTGAAGCGCATTTCAATGGGCTGGGTAAATTCGTACTTGTTACCGGGTACGGCTTCGACCGCGGCTCTAAGCTCAGCAACAAATTGTGCTTTGCTTTTATCGGGGTTGGGCCATTCCTTTTTCGGTTTCAAAATCAAAAAGGTGTCGGCCACGTTGGGGGGCATTGGATCTGTTGCCACTTCGGGTGTCCCGATTTTGGCAAACACGTGCTGCACCTCACCAAATTCACTGATGACCTGCTCCAGTTGTTGTTGCATCGCAACTGATTGCTCCAGGCTGGTGCCGGGAATACGCAGGGCATGCAGGGCCATGTCGTGCTCATCAAGCTGTGGCAAAAACTCTGTACCCAAACGGCTGGCCTGTAGGCCACTGGCAATGACCAACACGGTGGCAATGCTGACCAGAATGATGGGCTTGTTCAGTGACAGGTTCAGCAGCGGTGTGTACAACTCACGTGCTTTTTTCATCACCCGGTTTTCTTCTTCATGTACCTTGCCACGAACAAAAATGGCAATACTTGCTGGCACAAATGTTACGGAGAAAATTAGCGCGCCTAGAAGCGCTGCGACCACAGTAAATGCCATGGGGTGGAACATTTTCCCCTCTACACCACTCAGCGCAAAGATCGGCAGATACACCAGCATGATAATAAATACGCCGAATACCGCCGGACGGAATACCTCTTTGGTGCTACCCATGACCTCCTTTAGGCGCTCCTCAAGGGAAAGCAGGCGGCCGAGACGCTGTTGGGCCATCCCAAGTCGGCGTAAAGCATTTTCAACCACGATGACGGCACCATCGACAATCAATCCAAAGTCGATAGCCCCCAGGCTCATCAGGTTGCCCGACACTCGGTTGCTGACCATACCGCTAATGGCAAATAGCATGCTGAGGGGGATGACCAGCGCAACGATAAAAGCAGCACGAATATTGCCCAGCAGAGCAAACAGTACTGCGATTACCAGCACGGCCCCTTCGAGCAAATTCTTTTGTACGGTGGCAACGGTTTTGTCGACCAGTGTGGTGCGATTGTAGAGCGCGGTTGCGGTGACACCATCGGGTAAGCTGTCGTTAATCACTGCCAGTTGATCCGCAACGGCTTGCGATACGATACGACTATTTTCACCCAGTAGCATAAAGGCTGTGCCCAGCACTACTTCATTGCCGTCTTTGGTCGCAGCGCCAGTCCGTAGTTCTTTACCGTAGAACACGGTCGCCACGTCTTTAATACGTACCGGTGCATCGTCACGTTTGGCTATAACCACGTTGCCGATTTCTTCGAGATTCTCCAGTTGGCCGGGGGAGCGCACTAACCACTGTTCGCCGTTCCGTTCTATGTAACCGGCACCGGCATTCAGGTTGTTGCGCTTCAGTGCAGTGATGACATCGTCGATGGTGATTTTAAAGGCGAGCAGTTTGCCCGGATTGGGAGCCACCTGATATTCCCGTTCAAAACCACCGATGCTGTTGATCTCGGTAATACCTGGAACTTTGACCAGCTGTGGGTGAATAATCCAGTCTTGAATCGTACGCAAATCTTCCGGGGTATACGGTGTGCCGTCGCCCTTGATTGCGCCATCTTCAGACTGCACGACGTAGGTGAAGATTTCACCGAGCCCGCTGGCAATGGGGCCGAGGGTTGGTTCAACCTCCTGCGGTAGTTCGCTGCGAACGGTTTGCAACCGCTCACTGATTTGCTGGCGTGCCCAGTAGATATCAGTGCCTTCTTCAAAGATCACTGTGACCTGGGACAGGCCGTAGCGCGAAAGCGAACGGGTGTAATCAAGCCGCGGCAAACCTGACATCGAATTTTCAACGATATAGGTAATCCGTTGTTCGGTTTCCAGCGGCGAAAAGCCCGGGGCTTCGCTGTTGATCTGTACCTGAACATTGGTAATGTCTGGTACGGCATCGACGTTGAGCCGGGTTAGGTTATACAGGCCGTAACCGGTGATCAGTAAAGTGATACCCAGTACTAGCCAGCGCCTTCTTAAAGCAAAGGCGATTAATGCATCAATCATACGGCCTCCTAGTGGTCGTGGCTGGCGTCATCTTTGAGAATGTCGGCTTTAATTAAAAAGCTGTTGCCGGTGACGTATTCGGTGCCGGGCTTTAAGCCGCCTAACACTTCGATCGTGTCGCCATTGCTTTCACCCAGTTCGACCATGCGTACTTCAAACTCATTGCCATATTTGGCGAAGACCACGGGCATATCACGAAAGCTTTGCAGGGCGGAGGCTTTGATGGCGAGGGGTACTTGTCGGCTGGCTATTTGAATGTCGGCGTTGATATGCATACCGGGACGCCAGTGACCGTCAGGATTGTCAATCACGGCACGGGTGCAGGCGATATGACCACCGGTCATGTGTGGTGCCACATAGCTGATGGTGCCCGTGGCGGCTTCGTGCTGGTGCAGGTCGCGTACAGTGACTGGTTGGCCGACAGCGAGTTTCTCAATGCTTTCCGGAAATGCTGACATTTCCACCCAGACAGTGGATAGGTCGACAATTTCCAGTAATACGCGGCCATCGGCGCGGTCGCCCTGGTTGACGAAGCGTTCGGTGACTTCACCATTGGCAGGGCTTTTTACACTGTAGTGTTGCAACGTGTCGGTGTTGGTCAAGGTGAGTAGGCGCTGGCCTTTTTTCACCTGTTCTCCGACCAGTACATGCACAGCTTCCACCAGGCCGGGGTAGGGAGCATTGATGCGGTAGACGCTATCGGCTGCGGCAGCAATCACGCCAAAAAGTGTGTCTTTGATGGTCAGGGTCGCTTCGCTTGCGGTATCGGTTTCAACACCCGCAAGTTTGATCTGACGATCACTGATCATCGTGCGGCCCTCATGGCTTTCAAATTGCCATTCGTAGCGCTGGTTTTCATAGTGGGCCCTTATCGTGACGTCATAGGAGTGGGGCTCCTGAATCACTTGATTGCCTACTTGGTAGTCCAGCTCAGAACTAAATTTGATTTGATCCTTGTCGCCACCCAAGCGATCGAGGGTGACGTTGGCTTGCCAGTTATCGGGGGCAATCGGCTTGCCGTTATCGTAGGCATATAGCCTCATTTCTGGTGGTACACCGGTTTCAAAAATTTTCAGTTCCAGAGAAAAATCGCCATCACTAAGCAGTTTCCCACCGTGGGATCCTTTGGCTTCTTCGGCTTGCTTGCTACTGTGACCATCGCTCTCACCATGATCATTGGCAGCATAGCTGTAGAAGCTGACACTACCCCATAAGGTAATGACTACACTGAGGAATAAAAATTGGTTTCTCATGAGATGCCCCCTTTTTGTTGAGTAATGGGTTGAGAGTTACCTGATAATTTTGATGTGGAGAGCTTCGAGGGACGCATGGATTGACCAGTAATACGTTCCAGTTCCAGTAATTGCAGGTACACCAGAGTGTGGGTTTCAATTAGCTCACGCTCCAAGGCAAACAATTCTTCCTGGGCGTCAGCCCATTGCAGGACGCTGTAACGCCCTTTGCTGTATCCCGCTTCGGTATCAGCGAGCAGTTGTTGTGCCAAGGGGAGTAGCTCCTCGGTAATAAGTTGGGCGTACTGGGCGTGGTTCATCAGTGTTTGCTGAATAGCCACCAGAGATAGTCGAAGTTGTGTGCGTACCAGTTCACTCTGTTCTATGGACAAAGCTTGTTCCGCTTGGGCAGCGGCAAGACGTCCCCGGTTTGGATTACTGATAGGAATTGGCATCGAAATATTGAATACCAGTGCCTGGTCGTTAGTTGCTTCAAAGCGGCGCAGACCAACACCCACGTCGAGATTGACCTTGCTGTTAGCTCGGGCGAGCTGAACTTGTGCATCAGCTAGTCGCTGCAATACCTGCTGACGCATGAATACTGGTGACTTGATCAGTGCTTCGGTTATTCCGGCGCCGTCTGGAACCGAAGGCAAACTGAGCAGATTACCGCTAGCCCCAGCAAATGAAGGGCTGGCGGTCCACATTGCCGCCAGGTTGGCTCTGGCAAGACTGGCTTGACCCTTGAGCTGCATTACCAGTGCCTTAGAGCGAGACAGCTTGAGCTGCATTTTGGTGACATCTGCCTGCTTGACAGCGCCAGCTTTGGCCCGTCGTTGAATCACATTGAGAGCATTCCGTTCAGAATCTGCTCGTTTATCAATCCAGTCCTGCAAAAACTGGAGCCGGAGCAATTCGTAATAACGGCGGCTGGTTTCGGCCAGCACATCGAGGCGTGCCAGTTCGTACTCGGTTTGTTGGTTTTGACGTGAGGTGGTTGCCAGGGCAATACGGCTTTCGCGTTTCCCCCCCAGTTCTATTGTCTGACCGAGTGTCAGTGTGATTTCGGCCTGATCGGCATCACTAAAGTCGCCACTGCCTAATACATTTTCGACGATCAATCCTAGAATTGGCAGTGGACGTTGTTTGGCCTGTAAAAGCTCAGCTTCTGATACCCGGAGATAATAGGGATAAGCTTTCAGTTCAGCATTTTTTTGCAGCGTTTGTTGCAGTGCATAGTTAAGGTCGATGCTCTGCAGCGGGACTTTTTCTAGGAGAGCAGCCTCCTGAGATAAGGCTGGCAGGCTCCCAGTCAAGGCTGCCAGCAGACAGACGCAGGCCACAGCAATGCCTGACCTGCGCGGACGCAGTCCAGCAAGGTTAAAAAATTTCATTGGTCATAAACTCCATTACTCGGCAAGCAGTGCTCGCCGATGTTAAACAAAAAATTTGGGTTTAACGGGAGTTAGGCGGTGGGAGGGGGAATAGCGGGTTTATAGGTCAAACCTAAATAGGTGCGGGTGACATCACCCAGTTTGGCCGTTGGCACTGTCGTGTAATCAGCCTCCAGTAGCAGAGGTTGATTGCAGGGGTCGAAAAGAGAATGCAGATGCGTATTTTCATGAGGGTTGGACGGCTCGCCATCCACATCTGTGCTTGTTTCATCAGCCACTTCACCGGCAAGGTGAATATGGGATGGTTCATATAACGTGTGATCATCCGATGAGGTGTGCATGGCTGCCACAACACTACTAAATAGCGTATGGAGTACTAGCACAAAAAGAAGTAACCACTTCTTATTCAAATCGGAATCTCAATAGAATTGTAGGAATACAGTTAGCTAGCCCATTCTGACAGCCAAATAGGTAGAAAGTTTATCATGTACAGTCCAGCACATACATTTCTAGTACATTCTTCTAATACAATGTATGACCAACATCCAAACCCGTATTTTAAATTAATCACTTAAAAACAATAGGTTAAGAGTTTATAATTGTTGTAAATGTAAACGTTTCCCGCCGCCTCCACCAATTCGTTGAAATATACTTAATATTTCAATATGTTACCAAGTGTACGGGAAACCAGAAATGGGGACTCGTACGCTATTCCTAACTCAACGCCGCCTTATATACCTGTATTTAAAAACTGTAGATAATGCGTCACAACCGCCTGTATACGCTGACTCTACAGAGAAACTTTATTCAAAAAAATGAAGACATAGAAAAAACCGGTTTTTTCGCTGTCTCGGTATTAGAAAGTGTAGTTTTTGTTACGGGATAGAAACGCCGCGTCAGACATTCAATATAGAAGAGATAATCTTCATTAAAAACAGGCATCCTGATTATTTCCGTGACTGATGATATGAAGGAGAACATCCGGCAAAAACACCCTTGCTTTGCGGAGCATCATCTACTCCTTTCGACGCTAAAATATGGCCTAACGTATAACCAAACTGTACAGAAAAAGGCCGGAAAACTAATGCGAATGATTCTCAGTTGTCACCGCCCCCTTTCTTGAATACTAATTTCTCGTTATAAATACTTCACCATCAACATGAATATCACGCTGTGGGTAGGCAATGACGATATCATTTTCACGAAACAAATCGTCAATTCGGTAACGAATATCACTACGAAGCCTACGCAAACTGCGTTCAGCCGATGCATACACCCATACCTGTAGCTCAAAAATTAACGCACTATCACCAAAGTCCTCAAATAAAACTGACACTGCCGGTTCACTCAAGATATCAGGTTGTTCACACGCCGCTTGTTCTATGAGCTTGGCGGCTTGACGCACTGGCGACCCATAGGCGATCCCTACGCGCACGGTTGTCCGTGTTAATCGATCAACCAAGGTCCAGTTAACCAGGATATTCTCAAGCAAGTAGCTATTGGGAATAAGCATATGCACACCATCTACACGCCTGAACTGAGTCGAACGATTATTAATAGACTCCACTGTACCCTGGGTATCGCCTATCTCGAGAAAATCTCCAATGCGTATGGGCCGCTCCCACATTAGAATCCAGCCACTGATAAAATTATTAATGATATTTTGAGCGCCGAAACCAACGCCTATTGCTACCGCGCCGGAAATAAAGGCAAATGCGGCCAAGGGTACGTTCATCAAATCCAGCGCAATGATCACCAAAACCGAGAGGGTTATAATCAGATATCCACGGGTAATCATCTGAATCGAATTTGGGTTCAGCTCCCGCCGTACCATTGCATTTCTTATGAAGTTGGAACTCCAACGGATAAACAGGACTCCCGCAAAGAGTAATATCAGAACGTAAAGCAAATCACCTAGGGTTATAGCGTTGTCACCCAACTGAATGAGCGTTGTCTGTAAAATATGTCCGTCAATGTTCATATAGGAACCCACAAGTATGCTGTTAGAATAACCAAATACATCCCAAAAGAGATTAACACTCTCTTATATGTAGCTGTAGCCCCAAAATTCACTCAGCATGGTGGGTAAAATATGATTCGCACTCAACTAACCTTAACAGATCAGGTTGTTACCACTGGAGACCAATCCTTGGTTGATCACTGGATGAAAGAGGGCACAGGTCATCTGTGGTTAGATATTGAAGGTGAATTGCAGGAGGAGAGCGTTAAACTGCTGCTGTCTCTGGGGTGCCATGAGCTCGCCATTACTGACGTCCAGCGCAAGCGACACCCACCTAAAATCGAAACTTTCAGGAATAATACGTTTATCTTGTTCCGTGGGTTAACTCACATCAGTGACGATATGAGCCTCGAGCCCCAACAAGTAGGGTTTTTTGTTGGCAAACATTGTTTGATCACTGTTCACCGTGGTGTGTCGTTAAGCATTAACCAGTATTGGTCAGACAATGACATCGCTCAGTTACTGCTCGAGCCAGCATTACTTGCGACAAAAATAATGCACTATTCCTCCGGTCGTTACCTCGATGCCGTATTAGGTTTTGAAGGCATACTTAATGACGCAGAGGAAAATCTTCTTGGCCATACCCCCGATCTCGCAATGCGTAAATTGGTTGGTTACCGTTCGAGGCTATTGAAATTGAGACGGGTGTTTAATTACCATGAAAAATTGACCAAGACTATTATCCAAGAAAACCACAGCCTCTCCAGCGAAGGCCATGACTCAGAACTACTCCATGCACAAAGAGATTTATATGATCGCTGTGAGCGTTTATTAAGCTTATCTTCGATGTATTACGAAACCTGTGGAGACTTAATAGATGGTTATATTTCGATTAGCTCACATCAGTTAAATAATACGATGCGTATTTTGACGGTTATTACCGCCATATTTATCCCTTTAGGGTTTATGGCGGGACTGTATGGAATGAACTTCGATCATATGCCTGAGTTACACTGGAAATATTCCTATTTTGCCTTGCTAGGTGTTATGGGCGTCACAGTTACGGGGTCAATTCTGTTTTTCCGGTATAAAAAATGGCTATAGAGTAGCGCTGTTATAAGAAGAAAATTTTAAGTACTACCACGAATGTCCTTTAAAGCCTGTCATTCTTGATTCGCGATGAATAGCGTTTTACGTGCGCATGAACGCCACGCCCCAGACTTTTTACATGTTCTTCCAGCATATCGACCCCATATAAAATCACCACCACCAATATTGATAATTTAATAGCCACCAACAAATGATCTGTGGCTATCACCACACCCACAGAGGCCAACACCCATATGGTTGCCGCAGAGGTAACGCCAACAACAATGCCTTCTTTCGCCAACATAACTCCAGCACCCAGAAAGCCTATACCGGTGATCACTTGCCCGATGACACGGGATGGATCAACGTGACTACTATCAAGCAAAAAGACTGTAGCAAGATACAAATAGGTCCCCAGCGTAATGAGGGAGGCCGTACGAATACCGACTGGCTTACCTTTAATCTGGCGCTCAAGGCCAATAATGGCACCACAAAATATAGATGATCCTATGGCATGCCATGTGTAGGGGTAGATATCAACGAGCATGGACAAGTTCATAGGGCAGTTTCTCTTGTTATGGTGGTTGGTTCATTATCCAGTTTTATACCTAGGCGTGAAAAAACCGTTACGCCTAATCGTCGAATGGCTTCAGCGTTATCAAGTTTAAGTGCTTGTTGTGAGAAAATTTCCGCCTCTTGTTTTGACATTGAACGTAATACCCATTTAATAAAGGGCAGCTTGGAAGAGCTTAGGCTTAAACGCCGAATACCCAAACCCACTAATAACATCACAGCGATCGGGTCAGATGCCATTTCACCACATAAGCAAACGGGCAAACTGTATTTCTCTGCCACATCAACAATACGAACCAGTTCGTGAATCACGGCAGGGTGAAGTGAGTCATAGCGTTTGCCTACTAGAGGATTATTCCGGTCAATGGCCAACAAATATTGGGACAGATCATTTGTGCCAATAGAAATAAAATCGACTTTATCGTGCCAAAATGGCAACAGAGATATTACTGCCGGGACTTCGACCATAACCCCAATTTTAGGTCGACGAACAAGCACACCCTCGGCTATTAACTGCTGACAGGCATCATCCAGTAGCGCAATACATTGATCCAACTCTATTGTCGCGCTAACCATTGGAAGCAATACATGGATGTTGTCCCTTCCCTCTGCGGCTCGAACAATCGCCCGCAATTGAGTCATCATAAGCTGCAGGTTATCCAGGGTGAATCGGACACCTCGCCAACCCAAAGCGGGGTTTTCTTCTTCAATAACGGGTAGATAAGGGAGTGGTTTATCTCCACCAATATCTAATGTTCTGATATAGACCGGCTTTTCATCGTAGGCTCGGAAGACGTGCTGGTAGACTTCAATCTGCTCTTCTTCGGATGGCAGGCTATGCCGAACCATAAAAGGAATCTCAGTGCGATAGAGGCCGATGCCGTCTGCGCCATTGCGAAGACCCGGCATAACGTCTGCCTGCAAGCCCGAGTTGACCAATAGTTCGACATCAATGCCGTCAGTTGTTACCGCGGGTAATGCACTCAATGCTTGCAGCTTCTGATCAAAGTGCCTACGGCTGCTCACCAAGCTTTGGTATTCGCTAATCACGAGTTTGGATGGGCGGAGAATCACCTGTCCGGTATTGCCATCAACAATCACTTGGTCACCTTCGATCAAGTGATTGAGCTCACCCACCCCCATAACCGCTGGAATACCCAAGGCATTGGCAAACACCGCTATATGTGACAACGCCGCCCCGGCAAAGCAAACAATAGCGGCCAGCTTTTCTGTGGGCAGGCTAACAATATCTGACACGCTGATATGCTTGCCCATTAATACGACCGGAGTACTGATATCTGCTTGTAGCTGTTCGCTATTTCGCCCTAGCCAAGCCTGATGAAGTTTATCTCCGAGGTGATCGATGTCTTCATGTCGCGCCTTAAGGTAGGGGTCATCCATACTCTGAAATAACGCTGAAAAGTAGTGTACGGTATGTTTGATTGCTGTGAGCAAGCTTTTTCCGGCATTTATTTCATGCTCAACTTTATCTCCAAACGTGGGGTCTGCCAGCAGCATTTGATAAGCATCGACTATCGCAGCCAGACCTTCCCCTAACGTTTGTTCAACCGTATTGCGCTCTTGCTGAAACTCTTCAATAACAGCCGCCTTCAACTCGTGCCACTGGGCCAGTTCTATCGTCAGATTTTCCGCACAGGTATCAGGTACATCTATAAGTTGCTCGGAATGAGTTAACTTGATTGCAGCGATAGCAATACCCGATGCACCGCTGATGCCGTCATAACGCTGGTTGTTGCCAGACAGCGAGTCCTGTTGTATTGGCAAGGCAGGAACCAGTAATGCAAGGTGGGATGCTAAGGTTGATAGAAATGCTTCCTGCTCATTACCGAGCATAACTGATTTGCGACTTTGTACTACTAGTACACCTATAACCTGTCCCCGCCTGACCAGCGGCACACCGCAAAAACTGTGAAACTGCTCTTCATCGGATTGCGGCACATAATAGTAATCAACGTGCTCAGAAGGTTCGGTAATATTTAACGTGTGGCGAAATTGGGCCACTAGGCCAACCAACCCTTTACCGAAAGGAATAATAATCGGGTGATTTTTTGTTAGACCATGACTGGCCAGTAGCACCATATCTTTTTCAACGTTTTGTAGATACAGACTACAAACATCAATCTGAATTACTTCGCTGATCGCATCGACAACAATCTGCACTTGCTCTTCTGGTGTTTCCGCCAAGGCGGCTTCCCGAGTAATGCGAGTCAACTCCAGCATAACGTTATTCATAAAACCGCTACCCCAAACCAAAAATAACCATCCAGCCTTGTCATCATCAACCGGCATGATGACTCGTTTTGATAACATATAAGCAAGTTGTTCTCGGTAATACCAAAGAGCAGAACACCCATTGACGTAGCTACCGCTGCCGCCTACTTAGGCAGAAGATAAACTACAATATCAATCGCAATCAAGACAATAATAATCCATTCGAGAAAAGCGGCATGCTTATGATGCTGCTCGGTGGCGAGCATGGCGAGCAGTTCATGAATGGTCGACAACTTGTGATTCAGAATACTGATTCGCGGCTGAAGATCAAGGTACTTCGATAGACGTAAGTAGTAGTCTTCCAGCTCTGGGTAGTTCCAGAAAAAGTCTGGTGTGTCCAAGAGATTGAAATGCAGACTGATGTCACTACTTGTATCAAAAAGTACGCCTCTTAACTTGGCAAGATTGCGAGGTGTTAGTGGGATTTTCCCCGTCGCAGCAAGTTGTTTCGAGATGTAACTGTTTTTTTGAATAACGGTTTGGGCTCTATCTTCGAAAAAAGACAACTTGGCAGATTGCGCAAAGGCATGACTAAGTGATAACCGAATCATCGCATCGTCACTAGGCAGCGTTAGCAAGTCATTATGAACCCGGAACTCTTTTTCTGGATCAGTTTCAAAAGAAAACTGCTCAGAAACCGTGCCATCAATCGGGTCGATCACAATAGGGTTGATTTTAAACAATAATTTCTGGCGGTCACTCTCTCCGACATTCCAGCAAACGAGAACGCCATACTCAAATAGCCATGCCTCGCCTTCTTTGACTTTCAGCAGAAAGGCATCACTATGTTTTTCCGCACCTCCTGCAACAATAAGTACTTCATTTGTTAAAGCCTCATCTAGACTTCAACCCAAAATTGCAATATTGACCCTGGCATAAGACCCATTTACAGACTGTACTTTCATAATGACCCTTCTTCACCATGCTATTTCATTAAGCATAATTCAAAACTGAAAAGACAAGATAGTTGTTTAGTTGATCCTAAGCACCGGAATTTGTTATCGTAACGCCCCCCAATACCCTCTTTTTAATAGTCACGTGTTGCTAGGTCATTTATTGATTTAGTGTCGTTATTCAGAGATCAAATACGACTGGATTGGAACAAAATTTTTTGTTCTGACAGGTCTATGGATAAGCAATCATGAAAATAGCCGTTCTTTCTCGTAATGAAAAGTTGTATTCAACACGCCGCCTTAAAGAAGCCGGTGAGGCGCGAGGCCATGAAGTTGATATCATCGACACCCTGCATTGCTATATGGATATCACCCGCAGTCGACCCGCTGTACGCTACCACGGCGAAGAATTACCCTACTACGATGCCGTGATCCCCCGTATCGGCGCATCGATTACTTTCTACGGTGCGGCCATGGTCCGCCAATTTGAGATGATGGGTACCTTTTGCGTCAATGAATCGGTGGCGATAAGTCGATCCCGCGATAAATTGCGCTCCTTGCAATTATTGTCCCGTAAAGATGTCGGGCTGCCACGCACCGGTTTTGCCAACAAACCGGACGACATTAAAGATCTCATTAAAAATGTAGGTGGTGCTCCAGTGGTCATCAAACTACTGGAAGGCACACAAGGTATTGGGGTTGTCTTGGCGGAAACCAATAGGGCTGCCGAAAGTATTATTGAAGCCTTTATGGGGTTAAAAACCAACATACTGGTTCAAGAGTTCATCAAAGAGGCCGGTGGTGCGGATATACGCTGCTTCGTTGTCGGCAATAAAGTTGTAGCTGCTATGAAGCGTCAAGGAGCCGAAGGTGAATTTAGATCCAACTTGCATCGTGGTGGCTCTGCCAAACTGGTGAGACTAACTAAGGACGAGAGAGCAACAGCGGCCAATGCTGCCAAGGTCATGGGGTTGAATGTCTGCGGCGTGGATATTCTACAGTCCAAACATGGGCCGGTGGTAATGGAAGTCAATTCATCTCCCGGACTGGAAGGTATTGAAATCGCCACTAAGAAAGACATTGCCGGATTGATTTATGACTTCATCGAGGTCAATGCCAAGCCCAATAAAAACCGCACCCGAGGTAAGGGGTGAAGCTTAGACTGCGAGATAAAATGGCATGAACACAAGTGATCTGATCATCGGGGGGTTCACCGTCAAGCCCGGTGAAACAAAACAGATTGAGATGCCGGTTGCCAAGCTTTATACCGACACCGATATTTGTATACCTGTGCATGTGATCCGCAGTAAAAACCCCGGACCAACGGTATTCGTTTCAGCCGCTGTTCACGGAGATGAGCTAAATGGTATTGAAATTGTTCGCCGCTTAATCCAATTGAAGTCACTAAAAATAAGCAGTGGTACTTTGATTTTAGTACCAATAATCAATATTTACGGTGTTCTCAACCAAAGTCGCTACATGCCGGATCGACGCGATCTCAACAGAAGCTTTCCCGGATCAGCAAAAGGCTCGCTGGCGGGTCGCGTTGCCCATATTTTTTTGGATGAAATTGTCAAACATTGCGACTATGGAATCGACCTTCATACCGGGGCGATACACCGCTCCAATCTGCCACAAATTCGCGCAAACCTAAACGATCCCGAAACTCGCGAACTTGCTGAGGTATTTGGGGTGCCCGTTTTAATAAATGCCAATCTGAGAGATGGGTCACTTCGCCAAGCAGCTGTGGAATCCCATACCCGCGTTCTGCTCTATGAGGCGGGTCAGGCCCTTAGGTTTGATGAGCTCTCAATACGTGCTGGCGTCAGGGGTGTTTTAAATGTCATCACACACTTAGGTCTCGTTAAGCGTAAGCGTCAGAGAAAAAACCTAACGCCCTATATTGCCAATAACAGTGCGTGGATGCGCGCAAATTCCAGCGGCATTGTCCATAGCCTGAAAAACTTGGGAGACCAAGTACAAAAAGGCACGCCATTGGCAGAAATAGGTAGTCCCTTTGGCGAAGTTATTGATACTGTCACGGCAAGCAAGTCGGGCATCATCATAGGCAAACAAAATATTCCACTGGCGCAAGAAGGGGACGCCATGTTTCATATCGCTTTCTTTTCAGAATCCGACGCAGAGATTGTAGAGAATATAGAAGCGATGCAAGAAACATTAACGCCAAGCATTGAAAATATCGAAGAGGTCGCCGGACGATGAGCACTAAAATCATTGTTGGCAGTATTGAAAGCTTCGACCTTCCGGGTCTAGATAATGTTGACTGGTAGGTACCTGTGCCAAGGGTCGGAATTACTGACAAAACAAGCATCCCAACCCTATAGAGGCTCGTGCTATAACCGGCAAAGCCTAACTCATACATTTCTAGTACATTCTGCTCATACAATGTATGACCAACAGCCAAACCTGTATTTTAAATTAACCACTTAAATAACAACAGGTTGGGATCTTATAACTGTTAGCAATGTAAGTATAAATATTACCCGCCGCCTCCACCAATTCGTTGAAATATTAAGTATATTTCAAACTATTACCAAGTGTGCGGGGAACCAGAAATGGGGGCTCGTATATTTTGCTCATACATTCTCGTACGCTACGACTAACTTAATGCCCCCTCGATACCTGTATTGAAAGCTGCAGTGTTTCATTAAAGTAGATTTGGTGCGTTTCCTAAGGTGCGTGTTTCAGTCATTACATGTGCAGCAAAACCAGAACCGGCCTCTGTGTAGATATTAAATACCGTCGCCGCACCAGCTTCCTTTAGTGCTTCCACTTCGTCTGGAAACTTAGCCGTTGCCGCGACTTTCCCGGCAAACGATGCCTCTCTCAATCGATCAAGGACTGCCAGGTTAGTATTCAACTTCGGCAATGCCAACATGACCAGTTCGAGCGTGTGTGAGGCTTGGACTCGATCCCAGAAATCCGCATCACTTGGATCACCGAGGAGAACGTTACGGCCAGTCGATTGCTGGTTGCTCACGGTTACCGGGTCAATATCCACACCAATAACCGCACCGCCATATTGACTGCACATCGCATCATAGGCGCCCGTGCCGACCCCACCCATTCCAATGATGACGATTGAGCCTCCCCCGATATCAAGCAATCGGTCATCTGTCAGCCTTTCCGCAGTTTGCCATCGCCTCCAAGTCGTTCGGTGTCGAGTATAAAGTCTATGGGAAATAGCATTGAGTCCTGCCGCCACTACAAAAGACAAAGACAAGGCAATCGAGATAACAATCAACCACTTGCTGTCTATCCAACCATTAGCAACACCTATAGCCGCAACGATCAGGCCAAACTCGCTATAGTTTGTTAAGTTAAACGTTGTCAGTAACGAAGTGCGAGCCCGCAATTTGAAACGTGTTAATAAGGCAAAAAATACAGCTGACTTTATAAGCACAAATGGTGTGATCATCACAGCAACGATGAAGAGTTCTAATGTTGGCTGACCAGACAACCCTACTGATAAGAAAAAACCTAATAGGAATAGTTCTTTAAAACCCAGCATGGTCTTGGCCATCTCTTCAGCCTTTGGATGGCTCCCAATAAGTAGCCCTAGAATAAGTGCACCTAAGTCACCTTTCATTCCAACTAATTCGAAGATTTCAGCACCGCCTAAAGCCAATAGAAACCCATAGAGAACAAGTAACTCACCATGCCCAACACGTTGTAGCAGAAAATGTATTAGTGGTCTTAGCGGGATGAGCAAGAGCAATGATAGCGCCCAGAGAGAGGGTAATTTACCTATGGATATAGCTAGAAAAGCCACGGCAACCACGTCTTGCATGATCAAGATGCCGACCGCAATGCGTCCGTGCAACGATGCCATCTCTCCTTTTTCCTCCAAGACCTTAACGACAAACACGGTGCTGGAAAAACTCAAAGCAAACGCAATTAGCACCGCACTTTGAAAGTTCAAACCTGAGAAAAAAGAAACTCCGGCCAAAGCTAATCCATAGATAGCTAAACTAAAGCCTCCTACGGTAACCGCCATGTGGATGCCAGTAACCGCCCAAACTTGGGGCCGAGCTAAGCTTCGAAGGTCGAGCTTTAACCCAATAGTGAATAGCAACAAGGTAATACCAAGATCCGCCAGCTTCAGGAGCAATGCATCGCTGGCTATCCCTTGTGCGTTGAGCAAAAACCCGGTGGCTAAAAAACCCACAAGAGGCGGGAGCCCTATCCGTTTTGATAAAAAGCCCAGCAAAAAAGCCAGTGAAATCCAAGTGACATCACCGAGGGCAATGGCGACCCTTTCAAAGTCCATCAGCTGTTGATATCGTATCGGTCAAGGGTTATCGGACTGACAAATCCAGCAGGATTGATGGCCAAAACCGAATAGTCAATTTGATTAAGAATATCTTCGGCAGTATTACCAATAATAAATCCAGGTACACCACGAGTGACGACACCCATAACAACAAGCTCAGCACCCACCGTCATTGCGCATTCAGGTACAACATTCCGAACATACCCCTCCATTAGATGATATTGAGGATTGAGATAATCCGCAGCCTCTTTTCCCTGCGAAGCACAGCCCCGCTAGCTCCTAGTAGCGCGCCCCCTGAAAGCGACGAGAACAGCTCTACCACCTATGCAATAGATACACACCCGTAGAACTATAGAACTCCCAACACTAACTAACCTGCTCCATCTAAAACGGATGATTCCCTAAGCGACGCTTAGTTTTTCATATTGCTCAAAACTGAGATAACCAATAACACTATGCCGTTTCTTCCTGCCGAAACCAACTACAATATATTCAAAGACCACTTGGTGTATTTGATCTCGGTTCATTAACGGCTCATATTGGGCTGTCTGCACTTTAAGTGAAGAGAAGAAGCCTCCCACACAATTGTTGTCCCAGCAATTGTCCTTACGGCCCATGCTCTGCTTGAGCTGAGTTTGTCATTATTCACCTCGTTAAGTAATTGTGTGCACTTAAAAACGTACCTGCGATTAGCGGATTTATGAACTTGTATTAAGAATAGGTTTGGCTGCTTACTCCTTCATCAAAAAAATCGTTATGACCCTTTTTTACGATAGAGTCGCCATTTGCTACTATATTGTTTAAATACACGGAAAATAAAAGGGGTATAACGTTATGAACCGAGTCTTTAATAATACGTCTCGTGCATTACTAACATCATTGATGGCTGCGTTGTTAGTGATCCCGTCGGTAAGTGTTGCAAAAAATCTTGTTGAAGAGCCAAGCGCAGGAGAAATGGTTCTTGATGCGGTGGTCGCACGTCCCGTATTGTTGGTGGCGACAGTTCTAGGGACTGCTCTGTATGTAGTTACTTTGCCATTTTCACTTGCCGGAGGTAATGCAGAGGAAGCGGGTAACGCGCTGGTTGTCGGGCCGGCAAGAAGTACGTTTGTTCGCTGTCTTGGCTGCCGCGTTTCGGGTCATCAGAAATAAGTCACTACATCAGTTTGTTACCGCTGGAGACTCCATGTCCTGCATCTACGTCTAGCGAGCTCTTGCTCTGGTGTGACGCCTAGCCCGCACACCTCTATCGGCTACTCTGATTTGTGTAACAACTAAGTTGTACCCCCCCCCTCCGAGAGAAAAAGCAGGGGATCTGGTTAGGAGAACCATCCCCCCACTCGGGGCTCATAAACATCCATTTATCTTATTCGAATTGTGAACCACGTCAAATAACAATAGTCTGTAATTCTGTTATAGAAAAGCCGTAAAACATGACTACAAGGAAGTAATTACGATGATGATGGAAATCAGTTTTATTCTTACAATGGCAGCCGCCGTTTTTTATCTTGTTCACATCCTTAGTGAAAAGCTTTTTTTCCCAAGCTGGATAACCCCATAGCGAATGGGATACAGAAGAATCAGAGACGATAACTATCATAGTCATTATGGGCCAGCCATAATTATCGTAATAGCTATTTTAATATCCTGATTTTTCTTGAGACTTAACGTCGCACTTTGCGGAAAATAAACACTGCGAGTGAATCAACCTACGACACCTTCTTAGGCATTGATTCCGGCTACAACAAATCAATACAACATAAAAATTATCCCGGTTTATTGAGTCAAACCACAATACGGGAAAGAAAACCAATTGCTCTTCTTACGACTCACCCGCCTCCTAGTTTCTCCCGCGCCACGCACAGAGAATGCACCTTTACCTCTGGGAGAAATTCGAGGACAGTATAGAATGGAACACTGCTAAAATTTACAGAGACCCGTAGACTCTCTTGTCAGCACCATCACGAATATTAGATACTGGTCCAATTGGATTTATCACTCAAAAGCGTACATTATGAAACTACAAGCCTCTCAATTAACCCATCGTTTATCCGCCGATCACCCCGCGCTTCAAGCTGATGCTGTTCCCGATGAATCACAGCTTATACCCGGACAACCACGCGCCACCAAAGCGCTAGAGCAAGGTATTGCTATTGATCAACCTGGTTACAATCTTTATTTAGCCGGCAAAAATGGCATAGGTCGTGTCCGCTATGTGATGAAGTATTTAGCACCGCTAGCCGCCAATGGAGAAACGCCACAGGACTGGCTTTATGTTAAGAACTTCGATAACTCCAGCGAGCCCCACGCTATTAGCATGCCACCTGAGAAGGGCTTGTCATTAATACGAGATATCAACAAATTAATTGACGCTTTGCTGGCTACCTTTCCCACCGTATTTGAAAACCCCAGCTACCTACAACAAAAAACAGCCCTGCAAAAAACCTTTGATCAAACCTATGACCAAGCGGTAGAAGTCGTCGAACGATCTGCTAGCGCGATGCAAATCGCTGTCTATCGAGAAGATAGCTCAATTACCTTCACCCCCATTATCGATGGCCAAGTTGCCGATGAGTCTATGTTTGCACAAATGGGGGATGAACAACGCGAAACTTTTCGTGAAAATGTTGAAACACTGCAGACATTACTAAATGACAGTTTATTAGAACTTCCTCAGTGGCAGCGCGATTTCAATCATAAATTACGTGAGCTACTTACGTCCACCATCAACCAATCGCTCAAACCTTTGTTCGACCAACTACAACAAAGCTATCAGGGTCATACCGGCGTACAACTTTATTTGGTACAAGTTTCTAGCTATTTACCGCGTTTTATAGAGGAAAATCTGAATGAATCACAAAGTAATTTAGCTGAGTCGATTATTAATAAACGGGCATTGTTAGAAGATCTTTTTCTCCCCAATTTAATAACCCGCTCCACCCATAATAGCGGCGCGCCTATTATCCAGGAGTCAAACCCTAGTCATGCCAACTTGTTTGGTCGTATTAATATTATTTCGGAGCAAGGTTCTCTCAAAAGCAACCATCGACAAATTATCGCTGGCTCACTACATCGTGCTAATGGTGGCTTTCTGATTCTTGATATAGAAAAAGTATTGAGCGATCCATCAACGTGGAAAGCATTAAAGCGCTGTCTACGTGATGAAAAAATATATATGGAACCACCTGAAAACGAAATAATGGCAGGTCTACCACAATTATTAAAACCCGTATCGATCCCTCTTAAAGCCAAGATTATTTTAATCGGCCCCCGTGATATTTATTACACTCTCGAGCGTTTCGACCATGATTTTGATGAATTATTTAGAGTACTGGTAGACTTTAGCAGCCAAATTGATAATACCCCGGAAAACTTGAAACAATTTACCCGTAATCTACTGCAACGAGCCAAAGAAGCTAATGTGGCAAAACTATCCAATTCAGCCATATCCCGTTTAGTAGAGTACGCCTCTCGCGTGGCTGAGCATCAACTGAAGTTTACCGCTTGTATTGACCCTATCTTGGAACTGGTTATTGAGGCGGATCATAGTCTTCAAAAAGCACATGATACAGAGATAACAGAAAAACATATTAACCGTGCAATAAATTCACGAGAACAGCGTAACGCTAGACTCTATGACCTCGTCAAAGAAGATATACTTGGTGGCAGCATCGTCATCACCACCACCGGCAGTGCCGTTGGCCAAACAAACGGATTATCTGTCATTCAGGTCGGTGAAAGTAACTTTGGCTGTCCTGTGCGTATTACGGCTACCGTACACCCAGGGAAGTTAGGTGTGGTTGATATAGAGCGAGAGGTCGAACTAGGCCGGGCAGTTCACTCCAAAGGCGTATTACTTCTATCAGGCTACCTCTGCAGCCGTTACTGCAAAGAATTTCCGCTGGCTATATCAGCCCACCTAGCCATGGAACAATCCTATGGTTATGTTGACGGCGATAGCGCGTCACTCGCTGAAATTTGTGCATTATTATCAGCCTTAATAAATGCACCGCTACGCCAAGATCTTGCCATTACTGGCTCGGTCAATCAACGTGGTGAAGTACAAGCGGTGGGGGGGGTTAATGAAAAAATCGAAGGCTTTTTTGATATCTGTAATGCCCGAGGCCTCAGCGGCACGCAAGGCGTATTAATACCCGCCAGCAACAGCATTAATTTAATGCTTTCTGAAACCGTTATCAACGCCGTAGAAAACAATACTTTTAATATTTACACTGTAAGCAGTGTTGATGAAGCACTGCATTTATTAACCGGAATGGAGATAGGGGAGGCTAATTTATCCTGTGTCTTTCCTTTGGAATCATTCAATGAACAAGTAGTTAAACGACTAACCAAATTCTCTACACTGCTAAAAAACAATTAGTGTTTTAAATACATTAGCCATAGGGTACTGACAAGCTAACCATTACATGTAACACAATTAATCTTTTCCGCTTTAGCGTAGTGCTGCTATTCAACGACGTCTTTTTTTGTGTTTTTTTCTTTGTTAGTACTATTCTGTCGCGTCCTCCCTATAATGATCTTTACATAGGGCAAGGCGGTAACATATTAATGTGTTTTTCAATTACTGCCAGCTTTTCGAGTGCTGCAATCCTGATCACCGGGGGATTGTTCTGTTTAAAGAAAACAGCTCACGCTAATAAACCATATTGGGTGTTTGCCCTATTACCATTGATGTTTGGTATACAACAGGCCATTGAAGGTGTCGTATGGTGGGCGCTAGGTGCTAACCACCCTGAAAATCTTCGGTTGTCCGCGTTAGGGTTCCTGTTTTTTTCACACTTTATCTGGCTAGTATGGATTCCATTCTCATGCTATCAAACCGAACCCTCCAACAACCGAAAAATGTTGTTCTTGCTGATATCTGGAACTGGCGTCATCTTTGGTGCCTCAATGTTTACGCCATTTCTACTTTATTCGGACTGGTTGACAGTCTCGGCGGTCAATCATTCTATTGCCTACCAGACCACATTGATCTATGACGAGTATCTGCCCAGAATTGTTGTTACCGCAGGGTATATGCTGATCGTTCTAGTTCCATTGATGCTGTCGTCTGGCCGGCATCATAGGATTTTGGGAATGCTTGCTCTGCTCTCAGCAGTTTTGACAATGGCATTCTTCAATTTTGCATTTATTTCGGTCTGGTGTTATTTCGCAGCAGTTATTTCTTTGTATGTTTATTACATTACCGTCATTAAGCCAGAGTCCGTAACACGCCATGCCTGATCTTGGTAGATGCAGGGCATTGAGGTCTGAGGTTAACCCGCTTATACACAGCTATAGTTTCATGCCGCAAAGGAAACACATGGTGTAATGTGCTGTTTTAAATTCCTACCGCGCCTTTCCCCATGGAGCCGACAGCGTCTTGAATTGGCCCCAGTGGGTTATCAAGACTAACTTCCTCATCAATGATGGGCACACCGCTCCAAATCTTGTACACCACAAGACCATGATCAATAACAATCAACGCGTTAAAATTCCAGCCGGTTTCTATTCTGTCACGCTTAAATTTCAATAAATCCAAAAATACATTACCAACCCGCTTGCTTGTACTGACCCCTGGCGTGGCCTCATAGGCAAGGCATGCTTCTCGGGAGGCAATGCATGCACGCACACTCGGCGGTAAATCTTCAGGCTTCACTGAATCATTTGGGCTAAATTTTCTAATAATATCCAGATAGGACAAAATTCTCACATTTGGGGTGGTATAGGGATCAAAACCCAGTGCTTGGAGATCTGACGTGACCGTGTCGAATAGAACAATGTTGTCGTATGACGTTTTAGCCTCATCAAAACTATTCCACTGGGATTTAGTTCTTGCTTCACCTGTTGGCAAAGCGCTACTACAAGACACCAACACCAATGCCAGCCCAGAGAGTAGACACCAATTCAGATAAAGAGACCTTCTATTTTTCTGCATCAAGCCCAAACCAACCTTATCAATATTCCAATCATTACATTATATACAAGGCTTGGTCTAGATAAAAAAATCCACCGATATCTGTCTCCCCTATGCAGACTTATTGCTTGGTCTTTTGAACGCGGAATGGTTGATCCATTTAATCTAGCTGGCCTCATAACCTATGAAGAAGCGGTCATTGACGTGTATGCCAGCTGATCTATATCCTGTTGCCTCTTACACCCAATAGATAGGCCACCTACATAGATACTCATCGGAAAATTTGTCCGGTGAAGATTTCAAGACTGGACATAAACGTTATGCTTTCAAATCACCTACGTTTGCCTTTTATTAAGGTTGTAACAACGCTCATCGTTGTCACGGCTGGTATCTATTACATGACGTCCGGGAGCAGCATTGCACAAGATAGCGTGATGCCCGCGGCTCCCACTGTCGAAGTGACCACATTACAGCTCCAATCTGTTCGCACCTGGACAAACTTTTCTGGTCGGTTGAGTGCTGTGGATAGCGCGGATATCAAGCCGCTGGTGAGCGGAGAAATCACGCAAGTCCTGTTTGAAGATGGCCAAGAGGTCAAAAAAGATGCGCCATTATTTGTGATCGACCCACGGCCTTATGAAGCAACTGTTAAACGGGCTCAAGCTCAGCTCGCCTCAGCAACCTCTCGTGCCAAGTTAGCCAAAGATGAACTGAACCGCACTCAACGGCTAATCGACCGGAAGCTCATTTCTGCAAGTGTTCATGACACAGCCCACAATGAGTATCAGATGGCGTCTGCTGCCATTAGCGAAGCCGAAAGTAACTTGGTTCAGGCTCGTTTGAGTCTGGAATACTCTCATATTACCGCTCCCTTTGATGGCCGGATAAGCCGGGCAGAGCTCACCGAGGGTAATATTGTCGAGACTGGCTCAAACGCCCCCATACTCGCTACGCTTGTGTCACACAAAAAGCTTTACGCTGAATTTAACGTAGATGAGCAAACCTACATCAAGTCTGTCCGTAGCTCTCTGAACACTAGCGCAATGCCAGTAGAACTGACCTTGGCTGCCGAGGACAGCGTTGTCTACAAGGGACACATTCACTCATTCGATAACCGGCTAAATAGCTCAAGCGGCACCATTCGTGCACGAGCAACTTTTGAAAATATAGATGGAGTACTAACACCGGGCATGTTTGCCAACATTCGACTGGGCTCTACTACCAAAACAGAGATTCTGTTAATTCCTCAACGCGCTGTGGGCACCAACCAAAACAAGAAGTTTGTCTACATCGTCAATGCCGAGAACAAGGCAACGTATAGGGAGGTGACACTGGGGCAATATCACAATGACTACCGAGTCATACTCAGTGGCCTACACCCGGGAGAACGCATTGTGGTAAATGGTCTTTCCCATATTAGCCCCAACATGATAGTAACCTCCATACCCGCCAACAACATCCCGACTAAAACTGGGACAGAGGACTAATGTTGGACAGACGCAGAGCTATCCAGCATCGATTACTCGCTAATATCAGCCCTATAGAATCGTTATGAATATTTCAAGATTTTTTGTCGATCGACCCATCTTTGCTGGTGTTCTCTCGGTGCTTATCTTTATCGCTGGGCTGCTGGCCATGTTCCAGCTACCGATATCCGAATACCCTGAAGTTGCACCGCCCTCTGTTGTGATCACAGCCTCCTACCCTGGCGCCAACCCAAAGGTGATTGCTGCAACCGTAGCAACGCCTCTGGAAGAACAGCTCAGTGGTGTAGAAAACATGCTCTACATGTTCTCCCAAGGAACATCCGATGGGCGCATGGCACTGACGGTTACCTTCAAAATTGGTACCGACCCCGACCTTGCTCAGCAAATGGTTCAGAATCGTGTGACACAGGCTTTACCTCGACTCCCAGACGTTACCCGCCAGCTTGGCCTAACGGTGGTTAAAAGCTCACCAGACCTCACTATGGTCGTACACCTAGTATCACCAGACAAAAGTTATGACGAGCTTTATCTGCGTAATTACGCACTGATGCATGTCAAAGATGAGTTGGCCAAGGTGTCAGGCGTCGGCAGTGTGCGCCTGTTCGGTTCAGGGGACTACGCCATGCGCATTTGGCTTAATCCAGAAAAAATTGCCGAAAGAAATCTCACGGCAAATGATGTCGTAGCAGCCATTCGTGAGCAAAATATACAGGTTGCAGCAGGTGTTATCGGTGGTGCCCCGATGACAAGCCCTGTGGATGTGCAACTACCCATCAATGCCAAAGGTAGACTGGAAACACCAGAAGAGTTTGGTGAGATCATTATCCGGGCGGGAGCTATAGGCAACATAACTCGACTGAAGGATGTTGCCCGAATCGAGCTGGCAGCGGCCAGCTACAGCCTGAATGCGATGCTGGACAACCAGCCAGCTGTCGCCATTCCAATATTCCAAGCACCGGGTGCCAATGCCATAAACATCTCTGACGATGTACGCGAAACCATGGCGGAGCTAAAACACCGTTTCCCTCCTGGAGTTGACTATCAGGTTGTCTATGATCCGACAGTATTCGTCAAGGATTCGATCAAAGCGGTCATCATCACCCTGCTGGAAGCATTAGCACTGGTGATAGTGGTAGTGGTGTTATTTTTACAAACTTGGCGCGCATCCATCATCCCACTGCTGGCTGTTCCTGTTTCAATCGTTGGCACCTTTTCACTCATGTGGTTGTTTGGGTTTTCCATTAATACGCTGTCCCTGTTTGGGCTAGTTCTGGCCATCGGTATTGTGGTCGATGATGCCATCGTGGTAGTGGAAAACGTCGAACGCAATATCGCGGATGGTCTAACACCCCGCCAAGCCAGCTATAAGGCCATGCAAGAAGTCAGCGGTCCAATCATCGCCATATCACTGACACTGGTGGCGGTATTTGTACCCATTGCCTTCGTGAGCGGCCTAACTGGCCAGTTTTATAAACAATTTGCATTGACTATTGCCATCTCCACTGTGATTTCCGCCTTTAATTCACTGACCTTAAGCCCCGCTCTTTCGGCCCTATTATTAAGAGATCACAACGCACCCAAGGATTGGTTGACTCGTTTCATCGATAAGCTTTTCGGTCGTTTCTTTAAGCTCTTCAATCGAAGTTTTAAACGTGCCTCCGATGGCTACTCAACAAAGGTAACGACTCTTCTTGGGCGAAAATCCTTAGCTGTGGCGGTATATTTAATACTAATTGCTATAACCTTTGTCGGATTTAACACTCTGCCAGACGGTTTCGTACCGGCACAGGACAAACAATACCTGATCAGTTTTGCACAGCTGCCCGATGGTTCGACTCTGGCCCGAACCGAACAGGTCATCAAGGAAATGGGCAACATTGCCCTCTCCGAGCCAGGGGTTAAAAATGCAGTGCAATTCCCCGGCCTATCGGTGAATGGCTTTAGCAATAGTGCCAGTGCCGGTATTGTTTTCCTAACACTGGAATCATTTAGCAATCGTCAAAGTGAGGATTTGTCTGCTGCAGCTATCGCCCAAAAACTACAAATGAAATACGGGGGTATTGAAGAAGCATTCGTTGTAATTTTCCCACCACCTCCTGTCAGAGGCTTGGGGACGACGGGCGGCTTCAAACTGCAAATTGAAGACCGCGCCGACCTTGGCTATGAAAGACTTGCAGAAGTGGTACAAAACGTACAACAGGCCGCATGGCAGGACCCGGTGCTTTCGAATGTGTATTCCAATTACAAGATCAATGTCCCTCAACTGTATGCAGACTTGGATCGCACCAAAGCCAAGCAGCTGGGACTCAATATCAAAGATATCTTCGATACCATGCAGATCTACCTTGGCTCCCTGTATGTGAATGACTTCAATCAGTTTGGCCGAACATATCAGGTCATCGCTCAGGCCGATGCAGACTATCGCGCCAGCCCAGACGATGCACTGAACTTAAAAGTTCGCAATAACAAGGGTGAGATGGTGCCATTGGGTAGTATCTTAAAGATGCAAGAAAGCTATGGCCCCGAAAGTGCGGCTCACTACAACGGCTACTTGGCTGCGGACCTAAATGGCAATGCGGCACCAGGCCACTCTAGCGGTGAAGCGCAAGAGGCCATCAGCGGTATTCTGAGTCGTCTTTTACCATCAGGGATAGCGTTTGAATGGACTGAGTTGAGCTATCAGCAAGTACTCAGTGGCAATACCGCCATTTATATTTTCCCACTATGCTTACTACTCGTATTCTTAGTGCTGGCAGCACAATATGAGAGTCTAGTTCTACCATTAGTCGTCATTTCCATTGTCCCCTTGTCGATCCTCTCCGCCGTTTTCGGTGTATGGGTAACAGATGGAGACAATAATATTTTCACTCAAATTAGCCTGTTTGTTCTAGCGGGGCTCGCCAGTAAAAACGCCATTTTAATTGTGGAATTTGCTCGCGAACTGGAGCGACAGGGGATGGCAACCTACCAAGCCGCGATCACCGCTAGCCGCATGCGTTTACGACCAATTTTGATGACGTCCTTCGCCTTTATCATGGGGGTGGTGCCGATGGTATTTTCAACCGGGGCTGGTGCAGAGATGCGCAATGATATTGGCGTAGCCGTCTTTTCTGGCATGCTAGGCGTGACCTTCTTTGGCCTGTTCTTTACACCGATTTTTTATCTATTACTGCGCAAGCTGGAAGGCAAGCGGAAGTACTCACAACCGTCTACTGACGACACCCCCCACTTAGGGAACTAGAAATCTGTAGCAAAGGCGACGTCTTAATATTTACAGCAATCTCTGCTTAAAACCTAAGGTTGCAACAAAGTGCCTCCTAAAGTGACACTTTGTTGCTCACGCGCTTCAGTTGTAATGGCCAAGGGTACTACTGAATCACCAGATACAAGGCGCGACCATTGCGATTAACCTGCAATAACACCGATTGCTTGTTATAAGACAGCGCTTCCTGAAAGCTCTTAATATTGTTAACCCGCTGGCGGTTGGCGCCAACAATGATATCTCCAGGCCTTAAACCACCATAAGCCGCTACAGAATTAGGTGATAACGCAGCGACAAGAACACCCTCACCATCAGGATTGTTTTCAAATTGAGCCCCTTCCAGCAGCGAATGAAGCTTGTCACTAACAGAAGCAAGCTGCTGTGGCTCACCCACGGTTACCCCTAGCTTTTTGGTTTTTCCTTCTCGAATCAAGGTAAGCTTAACCTTATCCCCAATTTCCTTTATACCGATCTGACTACGCAATTGACCCGTTGAGCTGGTCGTAATTCCATCAACAGCAACAATGATATCTCCAGCTTTAAGCCCCGCCTTCTCAGCTGATGAGTCTTCACCAACCCCCGTAATTAACACGCCTTGCTGGCCATTCTTCAGATCAAACGCTTTGCTCAACTCGGGAGAAATATCCTGTATCCCTATACCCAACTGCCCGCGACGAACCTCTCCATGGGCAATAATTTGCTCCATGCTGGCTTTAGCCATGTTGATAGGGATAGCAAAGCCAATACCCACATTGCCACCCGCCGGGGCAAGAATCGCCGTATTGATACCTATCAGCTCACCATGCAAGTTAACCAACGCGCCACCGGAATTACCGGGATTAATGGAAGCATCCGTCTGGATAAAGTTTTCATAGCCCTCTATACCCAACCCCGTACGCTCCAACGCACTGACAATCCCGGTTGTCACTGTCTGCCCCAAACCAAAAGGGCTGCCGATAGCGACAACAAAGTCACCTACTTCTAATACCCTAGAATCGCCCAGAGGTACTTGAGATAAATCTTCAGCATCAATCTGAAGAATAGCTATATCCAGCTCCGGATCAGAACCTTTCACTTCGGCAGTAAAGGTGCGCCCGTCTGCCAGCGATATCTGTACCTCATCGGCACCATCTATCACATGAGAGTTGGTCATCACGATGCCATTTTGAGCATCGACAATGACGCCTGACCCGGCACTTTGCTGACGTCTTTTTGGTGCCTGCCGGGGCATTTGTTGTTGGTCAGGGACATTAAAAAAACGCCTAAAAAAAGGATCATTCAATAGCGGATTTTGGGCCTGTTGCTTGGAAAAGGTAGCGATATTGACGACGGCTGGATTGACCTGCTTCAACATAGGGGACAGCGAAGGAAGTTTGTTTCCATCTCCATCTGATAGGGGTAAAGCAGCCTGCACTACCGCCGCAAAACAAAGCATGGACACTGCAAACAACCATTGACGAGCCTGGTGCATAGAAACTACTCCTAGTTGTGACTATTTTATCTCTACTTAATTGGTGATCGAATACGGCAATTCAACTGCCCGATATGGCTGTCATCAAAAAAGCGGTATTGTTGCCAGAACTCTATAATTAAGTCTCACTGAGACCCACGTCTCATCAAAAAATTCCAGTAAGTTTGGTTTAAACTATTTATTGTTGATCTGAACTTTTGCAACTAATAAGAACAGGGCCAATGCCCACCGTCGATGACATGAATCCTTAAATCAGAGAACCTATCTCACCACTAAGACCGAAATTGGAGCAAAGAGTGAGACTTGATCACTCAATGTACCAAGGCCCCGCTCCTCTTTGTTAAATGTACGAGACGTCATCACTATCAAGTCAATAGCCTTTTCCTGCGAAAACCGAAGAATTTCTTGCGCCCTTTTCCCCACCAGAATCGTTTTATCAATGGGAACATCGGCAAACTCTTCCTGAAACTTGCGCTGCCAATCACTTAATTTTTGATCGGCCTGCTTAGCTAACTTCAGGTAGAAATTTTCAACTTCAGCATCAGGCTCACCACCCATTTTTTCTACAACATGTAGCAGCTGAACACTGCCATGATTTTGTGAAGCCATGGTTAATGCAGTTTGGATAGAAAGCTCACTCTTATCCGCTAAGTCTGTAGGCACCAGAATATTTTTATACATCATCAAATCCTGCATAAGATTATCTATAGAGGGTACTAAAAGAATAGACACAGATGGCTGGGTATTCAATCTCACCAAATGACATAGCCCAACCAAACTTGGTAAATGATCATAGACCTTGGTCAGATAGGTGGTAGCGTCACTTACAAGCTAAGATGTAATGATGTGTTTGACTCTAATGCAAAAAATACGAGGGTAACGGCAATGAAAGCAGTGGTGCTAAATGAGATTGGCGGCCCAGAAAAGCTGCAGATTCTAAACGTAGACACACCATCACCCAAGGCTGGTGAAGTCAGAATCAAACTCCAATCGTCTGCGCTTAACCGTCGCGACTATTGGGTCACTCAAGGGAAATATCCTGGTATGCAACTACCCTGTATCGCTGGGTCTGATGGTGCCGGTATTGTAGACGGGATCGGGGAAGGCGTAGACCCAAATCTTATTGGTCAAGAAGTTGTCCTCTATCCCGCTCGGTCATGGGGAGATAATCAATCCTATTTTGGCCCAGACTTTCGAGTACTGGGCATGCCAGATCAAGGTACTTTTGCTGAATATATATGTACACCGTGGACGGCCATTTGTCCCAAGCCTGAACATCTGAGCTGGGAGCAAGCGGCCGCCGTACCACTGGCCGGGTTGACTGCCTGGCGGGCCGTGGTCACCCAAGCTGACGTTAAACCCGGGGACAAAGTGCTCATCACCGGTGCAGGAAGTGGCGTCTCCACATTCGCCATACTCTGGAGCTTACACTTGGGCGCAGAAGTGTATGTCAGTAGTCGCAGTGAGAAAAAAATAGATGCGGCAAAAGCCCTAGGCGTCACAGCAGGAGAAAATTATACAGACCCTGATTGTTACAAAAAACTTCGACAGCGCTCCGGTGGCTTTAATGCCGTTATCGACAGCGCTGGCGGAGACTCGTTGAATATTATTCTAGATACCCTACTCCCTGCAGGACGCTTTGTATTTTTTGGATCAACTCTCGGCAACCCCACCAAAGGACTATCCCTTGCTACATTGTTTTTTCGCCATATCCGTATTCAGGGTACAACCATGGGTAGCAATGCTGAGTTCGAAGCCATGTTGCATTTTCTAAGCGAGAAAAAAATCGTACCGGTAATTGATCGCGTACTACCTCTGTCTCGGGCAGTAGAAGCACACAAGCTGATGGAAACCTTTAGCCATACCGGAAAAATTGTGCTGAAAAATTGCTAGTTAACCTCCATAGCAAAGGGCTTGTGAAAAAAGGATGTTCACGAGTCACCACGTGCACCATTCAATTTTATTGATACGCCTTCATTCATTTCTCTGGGCTTATGTCCCTAAAACAGTAACATAGGACTGATAACAAACAGAGATCAGTCCCCATGAGTTCTCCCCGAGGGCAATTTTCATCAAAAACCGGTTTTATACTGGCCGCTTCAGGCTCAGCGGTGGGCTTGGGTAACATCTGGGGGTTTCCCACTAATGCTGCAGAGAATGGCGGTGGCGCCTTCGTACTGATCTATTTTGTACTCGCCTTTTGCCTAGCCTACCCCGCACTGATGGCCGAACTGATTATTGGCCGCCATACCAGATCCAATATGGTCAGCGCACTACAAAAAATATCGACCGGAGAAATGGCAAGAAAAGTGGGCAAATACACTGGTTTTTTTGGGGTGATTATAGCCACGCTCATTCTCAGTTTTTACAGTATTGTCGCAGGCTGGATGCTGGCATTTCTGCTAGAACCTCTGTCAACAATCACAGGACTGTCTGAAGTTTCTGACTGGCTGACCGAGTTCGGCAATACGCGCAACCTTATTTTCAGTGCGGTATTTATGATTTTCACCACGGCTGTCATCAGTGCGGGAGTAGAACAAGGCATTGAAAAGTGGTCCTGTCGTTTAATGCCCTCAATGCTACTGCTCATGGTGTGCTTGATTGTCTATGTCATGTTTCAGGAAGGCGCCTTAACCGGGCTCAAAGTCTACTTGTTACCGGATTTTCGACAAATAGGCGACCCACAATTGATTGCCAGCGCGATGGGACAAGCATTTTTTTCCCTCTCTCTCGGTGTTGGCACCATGTTGATCTATGGATCCTATTTAGGGCCTGACGAAAACCTCCCTGCCATGGGCGCTATCGTTACCCTTGTCGATTCATCCATTGCCTTTTTGGCTGGATTACTCGTGTTGCCCGCCCTATTTGTGGCTCAACAACAGGGTGTTACTATTTACAGTGAAGCAGGCAATCTAATCGCAGGACCTGACCTGATATTTCAAACACTACCTGCTCTATTTCACGGCATGGGCGCCATAGGCATTCCTGTAGGTCTGGTTTTCTTTTGCCTGATGACCATTGCTGCACTCACCTCCTCTATATCCATGCTAGAAGTGCCCGTTTCCTACACCATTGAAAACCACAGAATTGGTCGCCCCACCTCTGCTTGGTTGATCGGCACTATCATTTTTATATTCAGCGGCTTCATTGTCCTGAATTTTGATACGCTGTTTAATTTCACCGTCACGCTCACCACCGAATACAGCCAACCATTGCTGGGGCTTATGCTCTGTATTTTTGCTACTTGGGTGTGGCACAGGGATAAAATGCTGGCAGAAATTCGTAGTGGATACCCACAGGTGGAGCAGTCATTGTTCTGGAAAATATGGCCCAGCTACGTACGCTTCTGCTGCCCAGCTTTAATTCTCCTGATGTTCGTTCAGGGCGTTTTGAATTAAACAATGATGGATTAAGGCAAGCCGCAAAAAATGTCGGGGCAACCCTCACCCTAGTTTTTGCACCCTCCCCATTGCAGAGAACAGCAACCACCCATTACAAATAGCGAGAATTCTTAGAAAACTGACTGCGTAAGAACTCCATCTGATCCCCAAGAATACGACGGGTATTGATCAGCGCCAAATACTCAGCATTATTGGGTTGATAAGGCAGGGCCACCAATTCCATGCGAAGCTCTTCAAGCAAATAATGCGCCTTGTGCTGATTACAGCGCCGACAAGCCGCGACCACGTTTTCCCATTTATCGTATCCACCTCGAGAGGTAGGCACAATATGATCACGGGTCAACTGAGCTGAGGGAAATTGTCGAGCGCAGTACATACACAGGTAACCATCTCTGGCAAACAGTGCCGAATTATTGAGTGGGTAATTTGTGCGTGGCCTAGCTAGATGCTCACCACCACAGGCAATAATACTTGGCAATACAACCTGAGACTGACTCCCATCGATTCGAGAATGGCCACCTCTCACCTTTTTCACCACATCGCCTAAGGTCCAAACGACCATTTCCCTTGAGAACAGGCTCACGGCTTCCTGCCAGTGCAGCCATTCTATCGGCTGGCCAGCCATATTAAGTCGCAAGATTCTAGGTTGCCTCATCACGCACCCCCACTAAAGCCCCATAACACTTCGACAACACTGAGCCTTAAAATACCAACGCCCAAAACGGCGATCCATAAAAGTAAAAACCCCATCAATTTGAGCTGATGGGGTCTAAAAAAAGCGGGGCAAGAAAGTAGCTCCTTAGCATATTGCTATGCTGGAGGTAACTTATACGGCGATACACAACACGGTATATGTTGTAATCCTTGAAGACACGTCCTCCTTGAAAGGATGCACTTACCGCCATCATAACCCGATAAATATTACTGTCAACTGACGGGATTTGGACAAAATAAAGCCCTGATACATCTCTGTATCAGGGCTCAAGGCAGTATAGGCAATTTGCTATCCAATCATGGAAGAAACACCAAACATCCTTATTGTTCCTTGGTGTTACACATCCGTGTGCAGCTGCTTCCATGCACGGGAGACTATCCTCCTTTTACCTATAAGGAACTATTGGGGGTTTTCTTCTTTTAATGTAGGAAATATCTTACAAATTTAGATTCCATGAAAATTGACCCAATAAGACTGCTCGGTTAGTGTTGCACCTTTGTTTTTGGGAGGTAATACCGTGGCTGCTCGTAAAAAGTCGATTGATTTTGAAAACAAACTCAGCCAACTGGAAGTGCTCGTCGGTGAGATGGAAAAAGGGTCGTTGAGTCTTGAAGAGTCACTTAAGGCCTTTGAGGATGGCATCAAAATTACCCGTGAATGCCAGCAAGCGCTAAAAGATGCCGAACAGAAAGTTGAAATGCTAACCCGCGATTCTACTCAGCCCACTACCTTCGAACCCGAGAACGATTAATGGGAACCCTACCCTTTTCTGAATTTATCGCCAGCTGTCAGCAGCGGGTTAACGAGCAACTAGAGGCGGTACTTCCTCCGACAGACGGCCCCGCAAGCCAGTTACATACTGCGCTTAGGTACAGTGTATTCAATGGTGGCAAGCGTATCCGACCCGTACTGGCCTATGCTGCCGCTCATGCTCTCGGGAACATCAATCAGGACACTGACCGTGTTGCCGCTGCAGTGGAGCTTGTTCACGCCTATTCTCTGATCCATGATGATTTACCCGCCATGGATGATGATGATTTGAGACGGGGAAAACCCGCCTGCCATATAGCATTTGATGAAGCCATCGCCATTCTTGCGGGCGATGCATTACAAACATTGGCCTTTGAGCAACTAACAACATTGCAGGAAGTCCCACCCGAAATAGCCTTATCCTTGGTCGCATCGCTGGCCAAAGCCGCTGGTGCACAAGGAATGGTCGCAGGACAAGCTATCGATATCTCATCCGTCGACAAGGCGCTAACCTTGAAGCAATTGGAACATATGCACCGACAGAAAACGGGAGCCATGATTGTCGCCAGCATCTCAATGGGGGCTCTATCTACAGGACCAGTGACAGAGCAAAAATTTTCAGCACTAACAGCGTACGGAGAAGCTATTGGACTGGCATTCCAAGTTCAGGATGACATTCTTGACGTAGTAGGCAACACCGCTGTGCTTGGTAAACAACAGGGCGCAGACCAAGCACTGCACAAACCCACCTACATCGAGCTACTTGGCTTAGACGGTGCCAAAGAGAAAGCCATGCGGCTACACCAGGAAGCACTCATCGCTCTCGCTGATTTTGATTCAAGTGCCGACCAGCTTCGGGCGATGGCCGATTACATCGTCAATCGTAACCACTAACCTCTACGATTCTTTATCAAGATAAGCGTCTAAAAGCACCAACCTCCGGAGCCTCAAGGGTTATTTTGGTGTAACATTGCACCCCTTGTTTTGGATTCCATCTGTATGGCAAAAACCTTTAACGACATACCGGTTACCCGCCCGGAAATACCGTTACTCGATACCATCGATAACCCACTCCATCTCCGGGAACTGGGTGAAGATCAACTGCTGACGCTAGCGGATGAGCTGCGGGCCTATCTCCTTTACAGTGTGGGGAAAAGCGGCGGCCATTTTGGTGCCGGACTTGGTGCCGTAGAGTTAACCATTGCCCTACATTATATTTACAACACCCCTAGCGACCGCCTGGTATGGGATGTAGGTCATCAAGCCTACCCCCACAAAATTCTGACGGGCCGCAGGGATCAAATGCCCACTATTCGACAAGCCGAGGGCTTATCGGCGTTCCCAAGGCGCGATGAGAGCGAGTACGACACTTTTGGGGTTGGCCACTCAAGTACCTCTATCAGTGCAGCACTGGGCATGGCATTGGGCTCAGCAATGAACGGCGAAAACAACAAAGCGGTCGCCATCATTGGTGATGGTGCCATGACGGCCGGTTTAGCATTTGAAGCACTCAACCACGCCGCTCACACCGATGCCGATCTGCTGGTAGTGTTAAACGATAACAATATGTCGATCTCCCACAATGTAGGCGGGTTGGCCACCTATTTTTCTAAACTCTGGTCTAGCCGTTTTTATAACACCATTCGCGAAGGCGGAAAAAAAGTCTTGAGGTCAGTGCCCTCAGCAGCAACCTTCGTTAGAAAAACAGAAGAACATTTAAAAGCCATGGTGGCTCCAGGGATCGTCTTTGAAGAGCTGGGGTTTAACTATATAGGCCCAATCGATGGCCATAACCTGCCATTGCTAGTACAGACACTGAGAAACTTGAAGGCTCTCAGTGGACCAATTTTGTTGCATACCATCACACGTAAAGGTAAAGGTTTTGCTCCTGCGGAAGCCGACCCCGTGGGTTATCACGCGCTTAATAAAATTGAGCCGAAAAGCAAACCTAACATTGCTGTATCGCAGTCGGCCTCCGTGATCAGCCCGCCTAAACAAAAATACCAGCAGGTATTTGGTGACTGGCTCTGCGATATGGCAGAGAGAGAACCTCGGCTGGTGGGCATCACGCCCGCCATGTGCGAGGGCTCCGGCATGGTGGAGTTTGCCAAACGTTTTCCGGCACAGTTCCACGATGTAGCCATTGCAGAGCAACATGCTGTTACCTTAGCCGCGGGTTTAGCGTGTGAGGGCATCAAACCCGTTGTCGCCATTTATTCAACTTTTTTGCAGCGTGCCTACGACCAGCTTATTCATGATGTGGCACTGCAGAACCTGGATGTATTGTTTGGCATTGACCGTGCAGGACTGGTGGGTGAAGACGGCCCCAGCCATGCAGGAAGTTTTGACCTAACCTACCTGCGCTGCATCCCCAATATAATGGTCATGACGCCTTCCGATGAAAACGAAACCCGCCAGATGCTTTACACCGGGTTTATTCACAATGGTCCCGCTGCCGTTCGCTATCCGAGAGGAACCGGCCCTGGCGCGAGTATTGAAAAAGAGATGACAGCACTGCCCATCGGCAAGGGCATCATACGAAGGGAGGGTAGTCGGATAGCCATTCTCAACTTCGGTACCTTGCTCCCCGCAGCATTAGCAACTGCAAATGAGCTCAATGCTACCGTTGCAGATATGCGCTTTGTGAAGCCTCTGGATACAGCGCTGGTGAACAAGCTGGCATCACAATACAGCCTTCTAGTGACGCTTGAAGAAAATACGATCCAAGGAGGTGCTGGCACCGCTGTCAGCGAACACTTGGCGTCTATGGGGATTGTTGTCGCCATCCTACATCTGGGACTGCCCGACAAATTTGTGGACCACGGAAATCACCAGCAACAACTGGCAGCAACTGGACTAGACCCCGCATCGATCAAGTACGCCATAGAGCAACGAATTAGTGAGATTGAGTGCCTTCACGGAGCGGTTTCTTGAATATCGGTATTTCTTACCGCACTTTCTGCTACCGTACTCTCTTACCCAGCTCTCTTACTGCACTCTTCCAACCACAGTTTTTCTCGTAGTCGAAGTACAGCTGAGTGCACAACTAAGAGTACAGCTCTAGGCATCGGGTACCTGAGCCGACTTTGCCAATTGGGCCATCGTTGCCAGACTCTGTCCGAGCTGACCAGCACCGCCTAACCCCCAGCCACCATCCACAGGCAGGATGGCGCCATTAATATAGCTAGCAAGATCAGAGGCTATAAATAAAGCGGCATTGGCCATATCCACAACCGTTCCCTGTCGCTTCAAAGGCACGGAGTCAACCACCAGTTTGGCGCAGGAAGACCCCGATGGAGCGAGCCTTTTCATTCCCTCGGTACCTTCAATAGGGCCGGGAACAAGAGAGTTCACTCGCACCCCTTCAGGCCCCCACTCTATTGCGGTGGTACGGGTAATCATATCTACCCCCGCCTTTGCGGCACAAACATGTGCCTGCATTTCCATGGGGATGAAAGCCTGGGGAGCAGAGATATTAATGATACTGGCTCCCGGTTTTCGCAGGTATTCGTAACTGTAACGAAGCACATTAAACGTGCCCAGCAGGTCGATATCGACAACCACTTTAAATGCATTTCCGGACATTTCATTAGCAGCAGCGGGAAAATTACCCGCCGCACCCGAGACCAGTACATCAATCGGCCCCAGTTCGCGATGGGTCTGTTCAAATACGACCTTAAGCCTATCCACGTCCCGTACATCAGCAGCAAAGCCAATGACTCGTCCACCGTATTGCTTCAATGTCTCTATGGCTGTATCTACTTTGTTCTGAGAGCGGCTCATCACCGCCAAGGTGGCACCAGCCTTGGCAAAACCCTGAGCAATCCCAAGGTTGATACCACTAGTACCTCCGGCCACAAATACAGTCTTCTCGCGATAATCAAATTGGCACTGAGACATAATTTCTCCTGATTACTAATTACCGCTGTCTATTAACCATCATCGGCAACATTAAATGCTACTCATGTTTAATGCTAATGGGATAGCAGTGCGTCGATCGACTCAAGCAATTTAATCAGCATTACAGCCTGATGAGAGGAGTCCCTAAAATACTCTTCTGCCATCGGAGCAATACTGCAATTCTCGGGAAGCGGGGCTGCCGCCTCCACCAACAAATGCATACGCGGCAAAAAGATAAACTGAAGCCATTCGACAAACTCCAAAGTGTCCACAGCAAAAGGCTGTGTACTGGCAAGGACATCTGATAAGGGCTCAATATGGGACCAGTGGTTCATTTCCCTGAGCATTTTTTCCACCTCGAAAAGCTGTAATGCTAGCTCCGTATATATTTTATCCACTAAGCTTTCATCCAAGAATATTGCAGCCACTAGCCTTTTACTCACTAAATCGTTACCGATAGTCACGGCGAAAAGGCGGCAAATCATCCAGTAATTGCTTGCCGTAACGCTTTGTGACAATACGCCGGTCCAAGATGGTGATCCGTCCTACATCAGTTTCGGTACGGATTAGTCTGCCACAGGCTTGATGTAGTCGTAGGGATGCATCTGGCAGCATCAGCTCCATAAAAGCATTGCCTCCCTTCTTCTCCAACCACTCGGAGAGCGTCGAGTGTACCGGGTCATCCGGTACCGCAAAGGGTATTTTTGCAATCACTACATGGCCGCAATATTTGCCTGGAAAATCCATTCCCTCGGCAAAGCTGGCTAGGCCAAAAATAACGCTACCATCACCGGCATCGATCGCCGCCTTGTGGCGCCGGACAATTTCCTGATGCCCCCACTGCCCCTGAATGAGAACTTGCCCTAAATACTCAGCGGGTAGTTGCTCATACACTAGCTCCATCTGCCGCTTGGAAGAAAACAGTACGAGAGAACCTTCCTGCCAATCAAGAATATCAGGCAACTGAGCAATTAAGGCATCGGTGTGCGCTCTCGCATCGCTGGCATCAGCACCTATATCGGGTACAAATAGAACCCCGGCCTTAGCAAAATCAAAGGCGCCCGCGACCACTGAAAAATGAGTCTCATCAGGCAGGCCACAACGCTTCTGAAAGCTACTAAAAGAGCCCAGTGTTTGAAGCGTGGCTGATGTAATGACCGCGCCATAACACCGCTGCCAGAGGCTACTCTTAAAAATACCCCCTGCATCAGTAGGCGATGCTGACAACTGGATATCCATGTTGCCGCCCAACCCCTCTTCAAGCGACAACCATCGAGCGTAAGGTGGACCCTTCCCCTGATCTTTCAGTGCATAGCACCTCCAGAGATGTTGCGCCGCTTCCACACGTCCCTGCCAGATGCCTACATTTTGAAACAATTGTTCTAGGTCTACCCTAGGCACGGGAAAATGTACTTCATCCATCCCGTCGCCAACACGATCGGAAAGAATTTCCAATGTCGCAGCCAGAGAACTTAAACTTTCTGAGATATGCCCGGCCATCTCTCGAACATCTTCACCGGGGTCTCCACCAGGAAAACACCAACGATGATCGTCTTCACCTGATGTCTCTCGGTCTAGTCGTTTCTCAAACATCGGATAACTGAGCGCAAGCAACTTCTCAGTCGAGCTGGCAAGATTGGCTACTTTTTCGATTCGGGTTGTCAGGTCTAGCGCATTAATCAGTAGCGGTAATCGTCCCACGATTTGCTTTTGCATCCGGCCTAGCCAGTTGATGGTACTCCGTAGGCGACATTGCCCAGCAAAATGATTAAGCGCAGTAGCGGCTATTCGATGACCTTCGTCAAAAATATAAATCGTGTCTTCCGGTGCAGGTAGAATAATCCCACCACCAAGCGCTAGGTCGGCCATAACAAGATCATGATTGGCAACAATACAGTCTGCTTCTTCCAGCTCATCTCGAGCCTTAAAAAAGCAGCATTCACGAATAAAACGACAGCGGCGGCCAGTACATTGCCTGCGATCGACGGTAAGGGGCCGCCAATCGGCATCCTCTATTGATTCAGACCAACTGTCTCTGTCACCCGGCCAACTCCCAACCTTAAGGGACTCATCCATAGCACGATAGCTGGCGATATTATTGCTGGTAGGGTTAAAGTCGATCTCGTCCTCGAAAAGAAACGCGCCACCATCACGAGCACTGGCCGTATCGAGGCACTGTTCCAATCGTAATGGACACAAATAACGGGCACGGCCCTTGGCCAAGCTAATCGTATATTCCCATCCGGTGCTTGCCATCAGCGCAGGGATATCCCGGTGAACCAACTGTTCCTGAAGCGCAACGGTGCCGGTAGCCACCACTACCCGTTTACCCAACTGACGAGCAATGGGTAATGTTGATAATAGGTAGGCAAGCGTCTTTCCAGTACCCGTACCTGCCTCAACCACGCAGATACCATTCTCTGAGGTTCTCTCCCCGTCATCACCCTCCTCAATATCACCCAAGGTATTGGCAATGGCGGCAATCATCTGTTTTTGGCCGAGTCTAGGACGTAACTCGTTACTAGCTAGGAACTGACGATAGCCCCGCTGGATTTCCTCTTTGAGATCAGCATCCAGCACGGTCAGGAAAGATTGAGTTTTTGGCGGACCGGGTTAGCATACATCGCGATCACAATATCGCGATATGTAGCCGGTATAGCATTCATACGATCAGTAAATTCTCGAACAGCTTTTGGCCAATCACACTCCATGCCAGCCTTCCATTCAGCTACGGTCGCCACCGCTTCACCCAGCTGCTCATACGCAATAATATTGGTAGGGTGAAGATGATAGTTACCAATGATTTGCCTATCTATGGCCACAGCCATTTCATCAGGCGAATCAAGACCGCTCACCAAAGGCTCACCAAAGGCCACATGAACAACACCCTTTCTCCCAACGACTCCGCTGTAGATGCTAGCAAAATCTTCATGCTCATCCTTCAGGTAAACACCCTCAGTTTGCTTGGCATAGAGCTCGAACCCTTTTGCCGCATCCAAGGGGTCAAGCTCGTAGGAAATGGCGACAGGAACCACGTTCAGTTCGCCAATGGCATCGGCAAAAGTCTGTTCTTTCTGCTTGCTCAGTGCCAGCATTTTCAATAGAGCCGGGTCAGTTTTATCGATACCGTCTTTGGCACGGCCCTCCCGCTGCGCGATCCAAATTGATACATGCTCTTTGGTCAATGAGTGGCGAATATAACCAGACAACTGGAATAAAGCAGCCAATTTTTCTCGCCGACCAGAAGCAGATCGCTTAACAATAAAGCTTTTGTTTACCCGCATCAGGTCCGAGGTAAATTCCTTGGTTAACAGGTTGTCACCAATGGCAATACGCACTGTTTCCCTGTCATCATCATAGAGTGCCACATTGACAAAAGCAGGATCCATAGCGATATCGCGGTGGTTACTGATAAACAGGCAAGGGGTGTTTTTATCCAGTTTATCGAGCCCTGAAACTGTCATGGTACAACCAATTTTTTTCAATAGTCTGCCAAGGCTCGCTCTCATTGCACCATGGAGGTCACGCACCGTATGAATCTTATTAAATGCACGCTTCAATGCCCTCCCTATAAGTGGGCGAAGCAACCAGGGTGCCCATCGAGCTATTCTGGGGTATTTAATTGACAGCAGAGTGTCGATAAATTCACGGTTAGCTGATAACCGCGAAAGTACTTGAGGCACCTCATCGTCACGATAAGGGCGGATGTCATCAAATGTATTCATATCAACTGGAATAATTATTCTTCTTGGTTCGGCTCGACGCCAATAAAAACAGTAGGTTTAACCAAACACTCTTCTGTCTGCTTAAGGGCAGAATAGAGTAACAGTTAACTACGTTGTGTTCCTGCAATGAAACATAAGTATCAAAGTATGTTTTTTGACAGGCCGCTATCTGGGATTGTACCAACGCACTTCGGAAGCATATTTATCGACCAAATGCGTTACATCCAAAATGATGGAAAATAATGCCATCCGCACCAGTAGACCATTATCTGTTTGGCGAAAAATCGCCAGATTTGGATTGCCGTCCAGATCACTGTCCAGCTCATTAGCCTCTGCCCGTGAGTCCCTTGGCAAGGGGTGCATGATCACTGTATTGGGCTCACAGTGGGAGGTATAAATTGCTTGATTAAGGCGAAAACGACCGCGGTATAAATCAGCTTCATCTTTACTGGAAAATCGCTCCTCCTGAATTCGTGTGGAATAAACGATATCCACATGAGAGATACCAGACTCGATCTCGTCAAACTCTTCTACGGCAATACCTGCCGCACGCATATCATCCACAAGGTTGGAGGGCATCGCCAGCTCTCTCGGCGAAACAAGCTGCACAGACACGTTATTAAACAACATTAATAATTTCGACAGCGAATGCACTGTTCGACCATGCTTCAGGTCACCGATCATAGCAATACGAAGTCCATCCAAACCACGACCCAACCCCTTCAACTCCTTCTCTATGGTGTAAAGGTCAAGCAATGCCTGACTGGGATGTTCGTTAGTGCCATCTCCGCCATTAATAACGGGTACTCGGCTAGCACTGGCAAAATCTGCCACTGAGCCAGACTCGGGGTGGCGCATACAAATGATATCGCTGAATCCCGATAATACCCGAGCGGTATCCTGTAATGACTCCCCTTTCGCCAATGCCGAGGATTCAAAACCAACCGTTTCACGTACCTCACCACCCAACAGGTTGAAGGCACTGCCAAAACTGATCCGAGTTCGGGTGCTCGCTTCAAAAAACATATTACCGAGAATAGCGCCCTCCAAAACCCGCGTAATTTTCTGTCGCTGAGCATAGGGCTCCATGCGATCCGCCACACGGAAAATATGATCAATATCGATTCGCTCGAATTGACTGATGGAGAGAATACTTGCGCCCTTAAATTCCACACTGCCTCCGTATACAAATAATCACGCCGCCGCATTTTAACGGCTTTGTGATGGCCGAACCAGCCACTTGCCTTTGCTATAAAATCTGACTACCCCAATCCTGTAGTGCCCGCAAAATATTGCGATCCCTTTCAGACATAGCCTCTTCCCCCAGCATCTGCTCAATCTCTGAAAAATACTTCTCCAGAGTCAAATAGCCTTCCGCTGAATTAGTAAGCCTCTGAAAACGCAATTCTTCCCAACGGTGTTGTTCCTCATCACTCAGGGTTTCCGGGAAATTCTTTACCCTATAGAGAAATAGGAGCTGCTGATAACGCTCATCGCGAAAGTGTAGGGTGTCCGACGCCATTTCCACGCTAGAGGCTGTACGCACCTCAGGCAATAACCCTTTATCCATATCATCGAGAAAACCATCATACAAACGTCGTTCAACATTCTCTGTTTTTTCAAATAATTGCTGAGCAAAAACCTCTGCTAGCTTGGTTGATAAGTCATGTTGCCGTAATAATTGCCAGTTTTGCTCACAGGATTCCACATCAATTCCCAATCGCCTGGCAGCCTCTGCATCCAGCAATTTTGGCGTCGCCACAACGGGGCATCGATTTAATTGAACCCCCTTTATTGGCAACCGATTCACTCCTTCAGGTAAATTTTCAGTCCGCGTAAATAACCGCTGCTGGATCTGTTCTGCAGACAGCTTTATCAACTCCTCGGCATCACCCATAAGGTTAAAACAGATTATCGAATTTTTATTTGTAGGGTGTCTGGCCAACGGCATCATCAATGCCGTGTATCCATTTTCTCTTGGCAACTTACCCGAGACATGCAGGAATGGTTTTTGGTGGGTTAAGTCGATGAGCTCTGCCACCTTATGTTTTAACCGATGCTCGTATACATATCGGTACAACTTTGGTTGCGCTGTCATGACCAACTTGGCCATAGCAATGGTGGCAAACACATCAGACAATGCATCGTGTGCAGACTCGTGCGTTATTCCATTTGCCGCTGTCAAACGCTCCAGTTTGAAGCAAGGAGACCCATCTTCGTAGGAAGGCCATTCGATACCTTCCGGCCTCAAAGCTCGGGTCAGGCGAACCATGTCAATAATATCCCAGCGGGAATTCCCCTGTTTCCACTCACGCTCATAGGGATCATAGAAGTTACGATACAGGCAGTATCGAGTCACCTCATCATCAAATCGAATACTGTTATATCCAACACCACAGGTGCCAGGTAACGATAACTCTCGGTGAATTTTTTCAATAAATTCGCGCTCAGGAACACCTTCTTCTAGAGCGTGCTGAGGTGTTATTCCGGTGATGAGGCAAGCTTGGGGAAAAGGGAGGCGGTCAATCGGCGGCTGACAAAATAGGGTAAGTGGCTCACCAATAATATTTAGGTTTTCATCCGTACGAACACCGGCAAACTGAGAAGGGGAGTCACGGGAAGGATCTATTCCAAATGTTTCGTAATCGTGCCAGTAGAGTGTATTTGCCATAGCTATCCTTATAACTGGCTTCTAGTTTAGTCGTCACCGCACAAACACCCACAAAAAACGGCGTCCGAAGACGCCGTTTTTAAATAGTTCGTAATAAGTATCTATCTAGAACTTATTTAACTACCTCTGTAAAGGTCATCTCACCTACAACGCGACGGTTACGGGCGCGGCCATCATCAGTGTCATTATCAGCAATTGGACGACTTTCACCATAGCCAGTAGTAGTAATACGGCTTGCATCTATACCATATTCCTCTTGAATCTTGGCTTTAACCGCTTCAACACGACGCAGAGACAGGTCTTGGTTATAGCCCTCTTTACCGCGAGAGTCAGTGTGACCTTCCAGCTCCAAAGTAATATCTTCGTGAACCTTCATGGCATTGGCTACAGCTTCCAGCTCGTCGCCATAGATTGCGCGAACATCCGCTTTATCAAATTCAAACTCAACGTTAAGTTTTACCGTCAGAGTCCGTGTTTCTGGCGCCATTTCAGGCTCACGAACTACAACTGGCTGCTCAACAATAGGCTCAGCAGGCTTATTAAAATAGTACCGAAGTCCGAAGTTAACCGAACTATCCCACATACTACCTTTACCTTCACCACGAACTTTATTCAACAACCGCACATCACCACGGAGCTCCAACTGAGGAGTAATCATGTTGGACATACCTAAACCGGCTTGAAGCTGATGAGTGTATTCCTCTTCTATCTGAAGGTTCTTTTCACCCTCACGATCATAATAGGCATAACCACCAACAGCATAAGTGCGCCAGCCGCCATCATCTTCACCGAACCAGTAGTAAGCACTTAATTGAGATACGTCTATATCTTCACCAGCTACGTCGGTGCCATGAGAGGCCTCAAGTGCCCAATCATTAGAAAACCGATAGCCTATATTGAAGCTCAAAACACCCGCCTCATCATGCCCACTAACAACCCGATCACTATCGAGATAGTAGTAGCTCAAAGATGGCCCAATATATAAGCCTTCTTGAGATTGTACAGACATAGAAACAGCTAGCATAAATATACCCACTGCTATAAATAAATTTTTCATGATAATCCCCAAGTCCTATTCAAAACTACAGGCATCGACGCCGAACAGCCCTATGGCAGTTGGCGGCATAATAATACACTTTACTCAGTTTTTCTTTTTTTATTATTTTCACGATAAAAAAAAGCCTTATATGGAAGAAAACTAGCTTTACTCCATACTGGCTGTTCAAATATTAACCAACCCCCCCCCTAGCAAAAAAAACAATACCTATTCAGAAGATAGTTGAGACTAAAGGTCTTCGCAACTTATCAGAAAAAAAGCCCTGTAAATAGGTCTTTCGAGGCTTTTGACAACCTATTCCTCAGCGATCAATTACTATCGCATGCTCTTCAATTTTAGCTTTCCAGATTTGCGGCCCTGTCTGATGAACCGATTCACCCCTAGAATCGACTGCTACCGTGACAGGCATATCCACTATCTCAAATTCATAAATCGCTTCCATACCAAGGTCTTCAAATGCCACCACCTCAGCATGTGTTATCGCTTTTGACACCAAATAGGCGGCACCGCCTACGGCCATCAGATAAACCGCTTCATTGTCCCGGATCGCCTCAATAGCCACAGGCCCTCGTTCAGCCTTGCCTATCATGCCAATTAAACCCGTCTGCTCCAACATGGTACGAGTAAACTTATCCATACGAGTAGCCGTGGTGGGCCCGGCGGGCCCAACAACCTCATCCCGTACTGGGTCAACTGGACCCACGTAGTAAATAAAACGTCCGGTCATATCTACCGGCAACTCTTCGCCCTTCGCCAGCATATCTATCATTCGCTTATGCGCAGCATCTCGACCGGTTAGTATCTTTCCGGACAGCAGCACAGTTTCTCCTGGCTTCCAGTCTTTAATATCGTCACTGGTAACGGTATCAAGATTCACTCGTCGTACGCTGTCTCCCACTTCCCATGTGATCTCCGGCCAGTCGTCCAAGCTTGGCGGCACTTGTTTAGCCGGACCGGAGCCATCAAGTATGAAATGCGTGTGACGGGTCGCAGCACAATTGGGAATTAGGGCTACGGCCTTATTGGCTGCATGAGCGGGAAAATCCTTCACCTTTACATCAAGAACCGTCGTCAAACCACCCAGGCCTTGAGCGCCAATGCCAAGATTGTTCACTTTTTCATACAGCTCGAGACGAAGCTCCTCCGCACGATTTGAGGCTCCTCTTGCCTGTAGCTCCTGAATATCAATTGAATCCATCAACGATTCTTTGGCTGAGAGCATTGCTTTTTCAGCCGTACCGCCAATACCAATACCCAACATACCCGGGGGGCACCAACCCGCACCCATTTTAGGCAGCTGCTCGAGCACCCAGTCCACAACAGAATCAGAGGGGTTGAGCATGGCAAATTTAGACTTAGCCTCTGAACCACCACCTTTGGCGGCCACATCAACTTCTACCGTATCCCCAAGAACAATTTCATAATTGATGACAGCCGGTGTATTGTCTCCGGTATTCCTGCGCGCTCCATCAGGATCAGCCAATACCGATGCACGGAGCACGTTGTCGGGATGCTTGTAGGCGCGGCGCACGCCTTCATTGATCATATCGGTGACACTCATATCACCCTGCCACTGTACATTCATGCCAACTTTGACGAACACATTAACAATACCGGTATCCTGACACAGAGGCCTACGCCCCATGGCACACATCCGTGAATTAATCAGTATTTGTGCCATTGCATCTTTGGCGGCCTGAGACTCTTCCCGTTCATAGGCTTCGTGTACAGCCTTAATAAAATCCACAGGGTGGTAATAGGAGATAAATTGGAGCGCATCAGCAATGCTATCAATTACATCTTGTTGTTGAATTACAGTCATTTATTCTCTCCGAAGTAAGACACTAGGTACGACTAAACTCATTACCGAGCAATTGGAGGAGCACCCAGCTGTTGTTTAATTTGTTGGATATCACGATTGACCTGACGGCGGTAGGCATCAATCGCATTAATCGCATCCTCATTACTGGCGACCCGAGTGTTCAAATCCTGCTGTGATGTTTTTAAGCTTTTCTCAAGACTATTGAGCTGGTCCACTAATTCCTGAGACCTGTTCACCATATCGTTAACTTCAAGCTTTGAAGCCAATGAGGCGCTGGCCATGGTGTCGACTGATTTACCCGTCTTGGTCAGCTTACCTGTCAGACTAGCCACTTCCTTCTTACGTGCCGCCATGGAAGCCTGTAGACCCTTTATAGTTTTTTCGTGACTTTCTATTTGCTTGCGATTTCGATCATTGGAGACACCCCACAGCTTCTTAATTTCAGACCAGTGCTTATCCAAGGTCTCTTCCTGATTCTTCAACTTAACAGAAAGCACAACCCCTGATTGATTGAAAGATTCATCTGTGGAAACAATCTTGGCTTCCAACTCATTAAAACGACTTTGCAACAGAGCACGGCGCTCGGTTTCTTGCACCAAAAGATAACCTAGCCCACCAAAACCTAACAAGAGGACCAGCAGCAGCACTTTCCAGAACCAACCAATCCCACCATCGGACCGTGATGGCCCACCTGGCGCAATTTTTTTGCGCTCTTTAGTTGGACGTCCAACTCGGCCCTCATCCCGACCAATACGCTCGTCACTTTCAGGTACTATCGGATCAAGCCTATTAAAATCCCTATCCGTCATGATGAGTTAAACCTTTAGTTAAGAATAATCTTTTTTATTTTCGCCGAAAGATAGCATTGCGTGTTTTGCAACAGCGCAAATATTATACGTCATAGACGTAAAAAAACCGGCCCATGGGCCGGTTTTTTGGCTTGTCGCAAACATTACAGGTAATAAAGAGCACCGAATAATACAACTGTCAGCGCCAGACTAGAGTGAATCACGCCTTTTACCGTTGTCATGGGACCCTGCTTACCGACTAGGGCGTTAACTTCCAATGCAGCAATAATCACCAAGCAAGTAATCAGACCAATACCGCCAATACTTGACCCGTAACCACTTCCACCCCATTGAGAAGCATGAGGGCTCGCCAACATACCAAACACCATGGGAGCAGAGAACAAAGTATTGGTTCTGGACGCCAGCAGCGCTTTAGCACCACTGGCAGGGCCATCACCCTCTTTCATACCAAGAGCAACTTGCTGGGCTGGCCAAATAACCAACCAAACATTGAGGAACATTAAGGTCCCCATAGTCGCACCAATCAGTATGGAATTGTTGAATTGGTGATTGTGGGAAAGACCGCCCAGTAATACTACACCAGTAATAAAAGTAAACATGGCGCTCCAACGGAACCACCACAATGCGCTTGGCGCCAGTTTAGCCTTGGCATCAGCCAAACCTTCAGGACTTGCCTGTTTAAAGTAGCCTCCTTGTATAAAATTGAAATAGTACAAAATGCCGATCCAGGTAATCCCGAACAGCAAGTGCCCCCAACGGATTAAAAAATTAATGAACTCGTGTGACATAGTTATCTCCTTAGCAGCGAGATGTTATTTTTGTAATAGTTAAGTTGTTACAACCAATTTAGCCTTCAGGGCCAATGCAAATCCTTTGCAGGCAAAACACCTTATAACCTTATAGCTTTATAACTTTAAAAAATAAAGGGTTTTAGATATTCCTGTTGGTGGGTGATTCTGTCACAAACCACCCACAAATAAAAAGCCCCGAATAATCGGGGCTTTATTATTACACTGGTGAAACAGGCTTACATCATGCCGCCCATGCCACCCATACCGCCCATACCGCCCATATCTGACATTCCAGAACCACCTTCTGCAGGCGATTCAGCCACCATAGCTTCAGTAGTAATCATGAGACCAGCAATAGATCCGGCAGCCTGAAGGGCTGTACGGGTCACTTTAGCTGGATCAAGAATACCCATGGCAATCATGTCGCCATATTCGTTGGTAGCCGCGTTATAGCCAAAGTTGCCTTTACCCGCCTTCACTTTGTCGACGACAACCGAGCCTTCTCCTCCGGCATTGGTAACAATTTGACGTAATGGTGACTCCATCGCACGACGAAGCAAGTTGATGCCAACTGTTTGGTCTTCATTGTCACCCGTCAGACCTTCAATCGCTTGAAGGGCGCGAATTAAGGCAACACCACCACCAGGCACCACACCTTCTTCAACCGCAGCACGGGTAGCGTGCAGGGCGTCATCAACGCGTGCTTTCTTCTCTTTCATTTCCACTTCAGTAGCAGCGCCCACCTTGATAACAGCAACACCACCAGCCAGTTTAGCCATACGCTCTTGAAGCTTCTCGCGATCGTAGTCTGATGACGTCTCCTCTATCTGTGCACGAACCTGGTTAACACGACTTTCAATATCCGCGTGTTCACCAGCGCCATCCACAATTGTGGTGTTCTCTTTAGTCATGCTGATACGCTTAGCTGTACCCAAGTGCTCCAACGTGGCAGATTCTAGATCCATGCCGACTTCTTCTGAAATGACGGTACCACCAGTGAGAACAGCAATATCTTCCAGCATCGCTTTACGACGGTCACCAAAACCTGGCGCCTTACAAGCAGCAACTTTTACAATACCGCGTAGGTTGTTAACAACCAGTGTCGCCAATGCTTCACCTTCCACGTCCTCGGCAATAATCATCAATGGTCGGCCGGCTTTAGCGACACTTTCCAACAGGGGAAGTAATTCACGGATATTAGAAATTTTCTTATCGAAAAGGAGGATGAATGGCGATTCGTGCTCAACACTCATGGTTTCCTGATTATTGATGAAGTAGGGAGAGAGATAACCGCGATCAAACTGCATACCTTCTACGATATCCAGTTCATTCTCCAATCCAGAACCATCTTCAACAGTAATAACCCCTTCCTTGCCTACTTTGTCCATGGCTTCAGCAATGATATCGCCGACTTGGGAGTCGCTGTTGGCAGAGATCGTACCCACTTGAGCAATTTCTTTAGTGTCACCACAAGGCTTAGCAATTCTGGCAATTTCTTCAACGGCCGCGGCAACCGCTTTGTCGATTCCACGTTTCAGGTCCATGGGATTCATACCCGCAGCCACAGACTTCAATCCTTCATTGACAATCGATTGAGCCAGCACAGTAGCTGTAGTGGTGCCATCACCCGCTTCATCGGAAGACTTGGAGGCAACCTCTCTTACCATTTGGGCACCCATATTTTCGAACCTATCTTTCAGTTCGATTTCTTTCGCCACAGAAACACCATCTTTGGTGACCGTTGGTGCACCAAAAGATTTTTCCAACACCACATTGCGACCTTTTGGGCCCAAGGTTACCTTGACCGCATCTGCCAAAATATTCACGCCATTCAACATAGGGTTACGGGCGCTATCTCCAAATCTCACATCTTTAGCTGACATAATTCACCTTCCTTAAACAGTTCGTTCTTACTAGGTGGAATGAGTTACCTGTTATCAGGCTTCAACCACAGCTTTAATATCGCTTTCGCTGAGGATAACCAATTCCTGGCCGTCAACCTCAATAGTGTCGCTGCCCGCATACTTACCGAAAACAACGATATCACCTACATTTACGTCTACGGGGCGAACGTCGCCGTTATCCAAAACTCGGCCAGAACCCACAGCAACCACTTCACCTTCATTGGGCTTTTCTTTCGCAGAACCGGGGAGCAGAATACCACCGGCAGTTTTTTCTTCTTCTTCCTTGCGACGAACTAAGATACGGTCGTGTAGGGGACGAATTTTCATTGTGTTTTCTCCAACATTTATGTTTTACCCTGTTAAGCTCAACCTTAATAAATTCAACCTTGGCAATACAGAATACAGTTGAAATTATGCTGAACACTATCTGGTGGCGCTTCAACGTATTTCAAGGGAAGGGGGTCAAAAAAATTACCCATCCCCGCCTAAATTAATCATTACTTCTCGCTGGAACTATTCTCATCCTCTCGCCAAGACTCCCCTTCCAATGTTCGGGAATCTGCATCAAAGGTATCGCCATGGTCGCGGGAGTGTACTTCATACTCACGGTAATTCACCACATTCATTTGTGTTACCCACCGCGAAACAACCCCTCGTCTTATGCCAGGGATAAGACCAGCGAAACCGATAACGTCAGTGACAAAGCCCGGCGTCATTAGCAAAGCACCACACACGGCAAGAATGATTGCTTCAACCATCTCTATAGCAGGCAGTTCTCCAGCATCCATCTTCTGCCGCGCACGAAACAAGGTAGCGAAACCCTGCTGCCGCAACAGAGAAAACCCCACCGCGGCGGTTAACAATACTAGCCCTATGGTAGGAAATGCCCCGATCTCGCGTCCCACTGTAATCAACAGCCACATTTCGACAATAGGCATCACAACAAAAAGTAGCAGTAGATATCTCAACTAACACACCTCACAACAAGCACTCCAAACTGGCGTACGCATTACATTGGGTTGGAGAGACATAATTTCAAGGTTAATAGTGGACGCTGTCTATTGGCCGCCAATATGATGGGGCATGGATAACGAGCCCAAAGAGAAGATATACAGCACCCTTATGGCCATTCCCAGAGGCCGAGTCACCAGCTACGGCAAGGTGGCTGAATACGCTCAATTACCTCACGGCGCTCGATTAGTTGGCCGAATCCTCAGCCAACTCCCAAAAGATACCACTCTACCTTGGCACCGCGTACTTAAGGCCAACGGTCAGATTGCCTTCCCACCCGGAAGTGCGGCCTATACTCGACAAAAAAAATTATTGGAATTAGAAGACATCATCATCCGTAATGGCAGAGTCAAACTATCGGCATTTCGTTGGCAACCCTAGCGTCTGAAATCATGGCACTTGGAACCAGAGTACCGGCAATTCTAAGTCGCGCGACTGGCGTGCCGCCAGAGTAACCATGACAGAAAAATAGCGGGCAAACCCATTAGGGCCGCATACACAAAAAACACCTGGTAACTACTAGCATCAACAATCACACCGGAAAAACCACTGAAAAATTTACCCGGCAATGTCATTAACGAACTGAACAGAGCATATTGCGTCGCTGTATAAGCCCTGCTTGTCATGCTAGACAGGTAGGCAATAAAGGCTGTATTGGAAAACCCCCCACTGAGGTTATCGGCACTAATGACCAGCGTTAACCAGCCCAGATCCGCCCCTACATTTGCCAATTGAGCGAATAGCAAGGTGGTTAACGCCACCATCACTGCCCCAGCAAGCAATGGGCGAAAAATGCCGTAGCGCACCACCATCAGGCCACCCAAAAACGACCCCGCAAGCGTCATAAAAAAGCCGAACAACTTGCCAATCTTGGCTATCTCCGTTTTGCTAAAACCCAGATCTAAGTAAAAGGGATTCGCCATAATACCCATGGTGATATCGCTAAGCCGGTACAGTGCAATAAATGCCAAAATCAGCAGAGCCCAAGAACTATTGCGCTTAAAAAACTCCAAAAATGGCGCCATTACGGCCCCCACAAACCAAGCTTCCAAGCGATGCCACAACCCAGGCTCATCTGCATGAAGGCGATGCTTCAATCCCGATTCCATTTCAATGGTACTAAGCGGTATTTGACGCTCTGGCTCTGACACCAACAAGACAGTGACCACACCCACCAACATCAGTATTGCCACGGTGATATAGGCCATATCCCACCCGGCGCCATCTGCAATATATAAAGCCCCAGCCCCAGCCACCAACAGTGCCAAGCGGTAACCAAAAATATAGCTCGCTGACATAGCCCCCTGATATTCATCAGCCGCTGACTCGATACGAAAAGCATCGATAGCTATATCCTGAGTGGAGGAAGAGAAGGCGACCAATACAGCACAGACCGCGATACTGGTTAGGGAAACCTGTGGATCAGCCAGCACCATGGCGACCAAACCCACCATAACTCCGAACTGCCCTACCAGCATCCAGCTGCGACGCTGACCTAGAAGATTAGTTAACACCGGCAATTTAAGTCGGTCTACCACCGGCGCCCAGAGGACTTTAATCGAATAGGTAATACCGACCCAGCCAAAAAACCCGATGGTGCTGCGGCTAATATCTAGATCACTCAGCCAGGCGCTCAGCGTTGAAAAAACCATGAGCAATGGCAACCCTGCCGCAAAGCCCAGAAATAGCATGGTGATCACTTGGGGGCGAGAGTAAACCCGCAGCGCCTCCCCCCAACTCACAGTGCCATTTTGTAGCGTCATAAACTCCCCCAAGAAGGCCGATACCCTAACAGATAATCATCTGGATGCTATACACTTAGCCGCTATGACAGCCATTCTTGAAGTAATAAATTTGACCAAATCATTCCGCTCTCTAAAAGCGGTAGATGACATCTCGTTCTCCATTCCTCGGGGGGTATGCTTTGGGTTACTTGGCCCCAATGGCGCGGGAAAAACGACCACCATTGAAATCATCGAAGATATAAAGAAACCCTCATCCGGAGAGATACTCTACAAAGGGAAACCACGGGACCGCGAATTTTCAAAGCAAACAGGCATTCAATTTCAGTCCACATCATTAATGGACTACCTAAAGACTCGTGAAGTACTAGCGCTATTTGCGAAACTCTACCCTCAGAGCCAACCTATCGATCATTTAATCGAGCTATGTCAGCTAGAAGAGTTTCTTGATACCTATGCCACGCGACTGTCCGGAGGACAGCGCCAGCGACTACTGCTAGCTGTAGCACTGGTTAACGACCCTGAAGTTTTGTTTCTTGACGAACCCACTACGGGCCTCGACCCTCAATCACGACGTAATTTCTGGTCATTGATTCGCGAGATTAAATCCCGCGGTAAAACGGTGTTGCTGACCACTCACTACATGGAAGAAGCCGAGCTATTGTGTGATCAGCTGGTCATCATGGATAAAGGGAAAATCATCGCCGATGGCTCACCCGACGCACTATTACGAGAGCATTTTAACCACAGTTATGTCTGCATCGACCGACCGGACTTTAATTGCGAGATGAGCTCCATCAGCAGCCCCATTGAAGAGAGAGAAGACTGTATTGCTATTGCCACCAGTGCCGTGGAAAAAACCTTATCGGAATTGGTTTCTCTCAATATTAATCTACGCTCTCTTCGCGTCAGAAATCCGTCTCTCGACGACCTGTTTTTAAAACTTACCGGCCATAGACTAAGGGAGTAATAACGCATCATGAAAGAAATACTCGCCTTATGGATGGCTCGCAACCGCGAATATTATCGGGATAAAGGTTCTCTATTCTGGTCGTTCGTGGCAACCCCATTTATTGTAATTGTGCTGGCTGTTGCCTTTTCATCTGAAAGTCAGGCAATTTTTCGCGCTGGACTACTGGTCACCAAGAACACACAGCAAACGAACATTTTTTCTGGAGAACCCGCCATACAGTTGATTGAATATACCGATCAGCAAGAAGCCCTTCGTCGAGTACAGTTTCACCAACTGGATATTCTCATCACGACTGAGGCCTCACCACACTACTGGGTAAACCCAGAGTCAGCGAAAGGGCGATTGTTAGAAAAACTGCTGATAACCGATACCACCAAGTCGTGGCAGCGAGAAGAAATAAAAGGCCAGCCGATACGCTATATCGACTGGGTTATTCCCGGAATTTTGGCTATGAACATGATGTTCAGCGGCCTGTGGGGAATTGGCTATGTGATTGTCCGCTATCGAAAAAATGGGGTTCTTAAACGACTGAAAGCAACACCATTAAGAGCCTGGCAATTTCTAGCTTCTCAAGCGTTATCGCGACTGTTTATCATGCTCTCTGTCACGATACTGGTATTTGTTGCCTGCGACATGTTTCTTGATTTTATGATGATAGGCAGCTATCTGCTGCTATTACTGGTAGCCATGGTCGGTAATTTAGCCATCATTAGCATGTCACTGTTAATGGCAACACGAACATCCAGCGAAGAGTTAGCCAATGGCCTGCTGAATCTTATCAGCGTTCCTATGTTGCTACTCTCGGAGTTGTGGTTTTCGCTGGATGATGCGCCGCAATGGCTTCAGGATTTTTCACTGATGCTGCCTTTAACACACTTGGTCAAGGCTGCCCGAGGCGTGATGCTGGAAGGTGCGGGATTTACAGACATCGCTCCCCAGTTAGGCATTCTGATCATAATGACACTGCTTTTTGTCACATTAGCAGGTACGCTATTTCGCTGGTATAACGACTAACACTATCACCTCAGATCAATCTCACAACAACATCATCAGCAATCCGATCATGCAAAGCGAAAATACTAGGGTCCGCGAAAACAGCGCACTGATTTCACTCACTTCTAACTCTCGGGAGGGAGGACTGTCTACCTCAGCTCTATCTACCTCAGTGCTATCTATCTTTGTGCTACCAGCCGGCAGCGCAGCCAACACATAGCTAGCCACTACATCAACGGTACTATCAGACATCGAAAATAGTGAGTTTCGTAAACATTCAAGGCAAGCTGTAAAATTACCCACAAAGGCTAGAGATACACCCATCAACCTAACGGGCAACCACTCCATCAACTGCAACCAGCGGCCAACCATGGATTTATCAGCGGCATCATCCAAAGCCATATCGGAATGTAATACCGACAACCGGTAAAGTATCGCCCCAGGAGCGCCTGCCAACATAAACCAAAATATCACTGCAAAATACCGCTCAAAATAACGATAGGACATGGCACCTAATGCCTCAGCGTGTAACTGGCTCCAGTTTTCTGAAGCGCCCTCTTCATGGGCTGGATTAAAGTCTGCCGCGTCACGATAAGCCGCCTCTAAGTCATCCCTTTTTAAGTCATCTCGGTACCCTTCAACCTGTTCTTCCAAGTCGCCGCGGCCCAAGGAGTAAAGGAAGAGCAGTAGGCTCAACAAAAACTGTGGCAACCCAAACCAGTGGTCATCCAAAACCATCAATAACAGCGCGACCAATAAGACCGGCAGCAATAACGAAAGAATCAATGACCCATGAGGGACAACCTTTAACCAGCGCTGGCCATCCAACCGAATCATCCATCCTCTATACCAGTTATCGCGCTGTAGACTAGGCAACGAACCCGCACGGTTCAGAATGAACAAACCAATGACGATGACAATAAATTCCATATCAGACTCCCGTGGCCAAAAAATACCGCGACCAATCAAATGTCGAACCTGGATCTGTTTTTCTACCAGGTGCTATATCGCTGTGCCCAACAATTCGTCTTTCTGTCATTGTAGGATAGTGTTCCAATAAAGACCGTGTCACTGCAGCTAAAACATCGTACTGATGATCACTGTAGGGCGTATCATCAGTACCCTCCAGCTCTATTCCCACGGAATAATCATTACAATTGCTCGTACTTTCGTAGCAAGACTCACCAGCATGCCATGCGCGGTCGTCAAAGGACACAAATTGGGTAACGCCACCCTCACGGTCTATCAACAGGTGCGCAGATACCTGCAAATTTGCTATTTCTTCAAAATAGGGGTGACAACTTGCATCAAGACCGTTGGTGAAAAAATCACAGATATAAGGCCCGCCAAATTGACCGGGCGGCAAACTGATACTATGGATAACGAGTAGAGAAATGTCGGCTTGGTCAGGCCGACTATTAAAGTTTGGGGAAGGCACTCTGCGTGCCTGCGACAACCAACCTTGTTGATCTACAGTGAAATACTTAATCACCCCTATCCCCTATTACTGAGTTGTAACCTTTCCTCAGGATACTAGGGAACCTAAAGAGTATTGTCTATCAGGTGACGAAAAGCAGCATTATCGATTGAGATACTGGGTACGAAAAAATGGCTTATTGTCTAGACCTGTGTTGACGTATATCAGCCACCACGCCTTCAAGTGCTCGATCAAATAACCGGGTTTTCTCCAATGGCTTGATTTTCTCATTCTGTAAACCCAGCGCAACAGCATTACGGTGTTTTTCAGACACTTTGAACCCCTGCCGGTTAACGAACACAAATTTCCCGGAAGGTGAAATGATACCTGCCACTTTGCAGCGGCGCATTGAGGGTTCTTCCCCCTCTAACTCAACCCAAGAACCACGAGTCAGGCTATCTGCCTGTCGCAGAAACTGGTCATCAATAGTTTCGGCCAGATATTCATTCCCGCTCTGGCTTTCTTCTGGAGACGGGGACTGCCCAGGAATATCAGTTCTTAGGGCGTCGACCAACACCTCCTTCAACAGATTCTCAGAGGTTTCGCCCAACGATGACTCTTCTCCACTCTCAGGTTCGTGTTTTTCTCCTCTGAAATATTGCTCCATAGCCCCCACCAACCGCCCTAGATCGTATGGGTCATAGGAAATATCCTCAAGATGCTGCCGAAGATGTCCCACCAAGACACGTATACTTTCCTCACTGGCCGCCTCTTTAACCTGCCTGCTGACAACCTCAAGCAGCTGATCGAGCAACTGGATTCGAGTATTCCACGCTTCGGAGTCCGCCCCAGACTTCAGATACGCCAAGAACAACACTTTGCACCAAGCATCTTCAGCAAAACTCACCAGAAATCTAGGTAGTGTTTTACCCTGTATTCTTTCGATCAGCACCTTAACCACGGCCTGATGAGCCTGATTGACCTTTTCAGTGGCCGCCACTTCTTCGAGTAATCTCTGCTCCAATGCAGTGACACGTCGGCGCTCTTTCTCTACTAATTCAATAAAATTCAGCAGCAATTGGGTCAATGCCGTGTTATCCAGCTGGTTCTCGTTATAAAGCGCCTCTGAAACCTGAGCAATTGCTTTTGCCACTGGGTCTTGATGAACATCCACACCATCAACATAACCAATCGCTGCCTCGGCTATCTCGTTCAGCAATCGTCTCGCAGGATGTTTTTCTCGGTCAAAAAATGTGGCGTCCTTAAGTGCAACCTGAAAAATAGGTAATTCCAGCTTGCGAAATTCCCGCGCTATTTCTTCTGCTGCAATGGCTTGCGTATTTACCTTCGCAAACAGTTGATCCAGCAAGTCGACCATACCTCGCTCTGTAGTACCGAGCGCGCCATCACCCTGACGACCAAGGCTTTCTTCTATCAGCGCCAGTAAGCCTTTGTCTGACTGGAGCGGATCATTCGCCTGTTCGCGCCATTCGCTCTGAATGTCAGCCACCTTTGAAACCAATTGCAACGTATCTAACACTGTTCTTGACTCACCGCCCTCGGTCAAACTTGACGACGTATTACTGGTCTCCCACTGCATGATATTTTTCAATTGTGAAATTAATTGACCATATCTTCGACGACCCCTCTGGCGAACCCCGGACGTACCTGATTGAGACCGATCTATCCCTTTTTGCGAAGACTGATAGCTTTGTGAAGACTGGCGATCGCCGGACTGCTCATGGGCTTCATCACTTTTTTTCGGTTTTTGATCGACAACAGGCTTTTTCACCTGCACTTTGCGCCGAAGCTCTAAGTCAGGTAATACACCCATTTCCTTGAGATGCTGATTGCTCTGAACCAGAAACGCCTTTATAGGCGTCATCACATGCCGGTCAAACAACTTATAAAATACGAGCTTGGCAGGAACACTCAACTCAAGATGGGCTACGGCCGAATTAAATGCCTCACAGATGGTATCCGGACCGATGGGGTTGTTTTTAGCTGAAATCATCGCTGGCACAAGAGAGTCAATGCGAAAGCTTAAGGTTTCCAACTCTGCCTTACAGAGTTCTGACGTCTTGGATACCATGGTATCCAAGGCAATAATTTCTTCCAGATCTTCATTGCCAATCAGCTCAAGACCTTGCCCCTTTTTTGAGGACATTGAGTCTCCCCGGTATTTCTCATCACCCAGTCGCTGAAAATTGCTTGCTAGCGTATTAAAGAAATGATGTTCGATAGCCCGACGTTCAACACGAATCAAACTCATCGCATCAAAATACATCGTTTGATTTCGGTTATTGTCGGCCTGATCGGCAAGATCAAAAAAGGTGTCATCTACATGGTCAAACACCGTTGCCAACTGAGAACCAAGGAACGTTTTTGCATTTTCCTGCAAGGCGAGCAAAGCGTGCGGCAGCTTAAATGAGCTCCGCTTGAGCTTTTCAGCATCGATGACAGTAAAACGGTTATCCCTCATCCAACAGTAATCCTGTTATGTTTATAGCTGCTGGCAACCTGTCGCCTCACCCAACCCCAAAAATTCTAAATGAGATTCCTAATAATTTCAATTATATTCCCATTGTATAGGATAAACAGCATTAACTATTGAGACTAATGCTCAAGAATTGAACTCTGACCTTACGGCCCGTTAAAAATGTGAAGTCTTTCTCAGCATAACCATACGGCCACAGACCCAATACGCACCTACACGCCAGCATCACGACTGATATAATGCCCTCAACTCAGACGGACTACTTCCATGTTAAACGACCCTCTGCTAGTAAAAGACATACAAACTGTGGTGAAACACGCTCTGGAAGAAGATATCCGCGATGGAGATATCACGGCCATGCTGATTCCGGAAAGTAATCAAGCTGAAGCCACGGTTATCACCCGAGAACGCGCTATTATTTGTGGTCAGCCATGGGTTGATGAAGTGTTCCGCCAGTTGGATCCCAATGTAGAGATTGAATGGCTAGTAAAAGATGGCGATGAAATCCAACCCGGCCAAACCCTCTTCAAACTCAAAGGATCTGCCCGAAGCCTACTGACCGGCGAGCGTACTGCCCTCAACTTTTTGCAAACCCTGTCGGGGACTGCCACCACGGCCCATCAATATTCCAAACTGGTGGAAGGTACGGATATTAAAATCCTCGACACCCGGAAAACCATACCAGGACTTAGGCTGGCGCAAAAATATGCTGTCAAAGTAGGTGGTTGTCACAACCACCGCATTGGTCTTTATGATGCTTTCTTGATAAAGGAGAACCATATTTCGGCTTGCGGAGGGATTGCGGCAGCAGTGAATAAGGCCAGACAAATTTCCCCCGGTAAGCCAGTGGAGGTGGAAGTAGAAAGCCTGGAGGAATTACAACAAGCGCTCAATGCCAATGCTGACATTGTTATGTTGGATAATTTTGATGCCAAAAGCATAGAAGCGGCGGTAGAAGCCAATCAGGGAAGAGCGAAACTAGAAGTTTCTGGCAATCTCGAAGCTGGAAACCTAACCCAAAAAGCCATTACTGGAATTCACTATTTGTCTTCGGGAAGCCTAACAAAACATTGTCATGCTGTAGATTTTTCTATGCGACTGAACCTCCTCCCATGCCACATCTAACATTAAACTAGTCAAGAGGCTCATCGCCTTCCTTTTGCTGCTTCTTTTGAAACAAACTTGCCAACCGGTACCACCATGATTTAATTGTTAACAAACCAAATGCCACGCTAGCAATTATTGCCTGCAAGATCATACTGCCGGTACCTGGATCTAAATAGGCATTAGCAGAACTACTCACAAACATAAGCAAGGCCAGAACGGTCAATGACTGCCAAACTCTATACATAAGAAACACCTCATCTATCCTAACCAGACCAATTAATTATGGCGGATGCACAGTATATTTTCATCACTTTCATCACATATTGGATGCAATACTTTTTAAATTCTACATTCTTTGGTTAACATAACCGTCTAACATAGATATTGTTTTCTGTAACAAAATCTACCGATTCAAAAATAGATTCACTATACAGGGCTCGATAATGACAGCACAGACATTACCTTCATCATTCAGAGACCCCTCCGGCTATCTATATCGAGATAATGGGCAGCTTTACAGAAGGATTACAAACATAGGAATAGCCTCCTACCAAAAACTTTTAAGTTCGGGGTTTTACGATGCATTAGTAAAAAACCAATTACTAATCCAACATATCGAAACCTCGCATACAGACCAGTCAATTGTAATCAAGCCCGATGAAATACCGTATATATCCTACCCATACGAATGGTGCTTTAGCCAACTTAAGGATGCAGCATTACTCACACTAAAGATTCAGAAGATGGCCTTGGCACACAATATGTCTCTCAAAGATGCAAGTGCATTTAACGTCCAGTTTCATCATGGCAAGCCCATATTTATTGACACTCTTTCATTCGAAGATTTTACCCCAGGCCCCTGGGTAGCCTACAAGCAGTTTTGTCAGCACTTTCTAGCACCACTATCTCTGATAGCTTATAAAGATAGAAGGTTTAACAAAACTACGGCTAACCACATTGATGGTTTACCCCTAGATCTAACAAGCAAGCTTTTGCCTTGGAAGTCTTATATAAACCTCGGCCTTCTCCTCCATATCCACCTACATGCTAAGTATCAAGACAAACACAGTAACGACAGCGAATGCTCCACCAACAACAAACCATCTATCAGCAAAGAAAAGATGATGGCTATGATCGGTCAGATAGAATCCACTATCAAAAAATTAGAGTGGGGAGGAGCAGATACAGAATGGAGAGACTATTACTCAAAAACCAATTATGAACCAGCCGCAATGAAACAAAAAAGAGAGCTAGTCGAGGCTTATTTGAAAACTATAGAACCATCGCCTCAAAAAATTCTTGATCTTGGCGCAAATAATGGGGAGTTTAGCCACCTAGCTGCCAAATCTGGATGTTATGTAGTATCCCAAGATATAGATGAATCCGCAGTAGAGGCTAACTATCTACATTGTAAGAAATCAGGGATAACCAATGTTCTTCCTCTCATCCAAGATTTAACAAACCCTAGCCCCGCCATTGGCTGGGAGCACAATGAAAGAATGTCCCTGCTAGAGAGATGCAATGCAGATGCTTGTCTGGCACTAGCTCTTATCCACCACTTGGCCATATCCAACAATCTACCTCTAACTAAAATTGCTTCATTTTTCTCTCGGGCGACCAATTACCTAATCATAGAATTTGTACCAAAAACAGATTCGCAGGTTAGGCGCTTGCTTAAAACAAGAGAAGACATTTTCTCAAACTACAATCAAGAACAGTTTGAACACAGTTTTAGGGAATATTTCACCATTTGCTCAAAAGACACTATTAGCAATTCTGACAGAATCATGTATCTAATGAAACGACTGGCTGTCGAAAAAGCCGAATAACGACCACAAAGACGAATCACATGCCTTTTGGTTGCAAGGACAGCGTATTGTAACCCCTGAACTCTAGATGATTAAGCAAACCACTATATACTTCATCTGGGGGCGGGATTTTCGATGAATCACAATCCCCAGTATGGCCATTAATATTTTCTACAGAAAGATTAAATTTATGATTAACATCTAAATGGAACATTTTGTTGCAATAAATCGCACTAATAATACCAAGCGTGTAGAACGGGGGCTTTGGTGATGCAATTTGCCTCCAACCATTAACATCTGAGGATTGCGCACGATTCACCACATAAATAGGCTTCATATCATTCCGCCCCTCATCCAGCAACGACTCTCCTTCCATCCAATCAGGAATAGGTATGCCCAAAAAGCCAAGAACGGTATGTGGAATATCAATTCTCTGCGTGTTGTACTTTCTTACTCCTTGATACTCACCATCAGGAAAACGAAATACCAAGGGAAGTGATGAGGACACACCCCAACGAAACCCATGATCAGAGTTAATTACCAGAAGAGTGTTTTCATAAAGGCCCTCTTTTTTTAGTAATGCTACAACCTCTTCAATATATCGGTCATATTGCAATATGGCATCATCATAATGATCTTTAGACCAAGGGACTGACTGGTCTTCCATCGCAAAGCGGGGGGCTTCTGAATAAAAATGTGGCCCATGACTTCCTAATAAATGTACATGAGCAAAGAAAGGTCCATTAGCTTTAAGAATAAACTCCTTCAATCCATCTATTCGCTCCCTATCGAGAGATTCGTATTCGTATGTAGATGGATTGGTAGCCATCATGTAAGGGTTATACATGGTACGGACATTCAATGAATGTAATATACGGCCAGAAATTCTATCGTAAATCTGATTTAAAAAATGTGTAGTATTAGGCCAATAATAGTTAATAAATGATAATGGTGAGCTTTTACTATTTAACTTTCTCCCATTTGCATAATCAAATCCTTGGAGTAAATTTAGATCAACAGGATCTACATAGAAGCGAACACTAAAATCTGCATTTGTGTAACCATATTGTTTTAATATCCCTGGCAAATGCTCATAAGAATCAACACCTGTAAAGATGTCTGGTCTATAGATAACACGCGTACTAGCCGGATACTTACCACTTAAAAGGGAACCAACTGAACCCGTTGTTTTTCCTGCGTTAGTGAAGTGATTTTCAAAAACAAGCAACTCACTTTCAATAGAGTTTAAAAACGGGGTTGTCTCCCTATTGTAGCCATAGAGAGACATTCGGCTACTATCAATACCATCTGCAAAGAGAAAAAGAACATTGATATCCGGAGCTTCGGCACTTGAAATCGAATCCAGCTCAGCACTACTAGGTATAGAGCGCCCCACTACCGCATCTACCCCAAAAAAAACTACGCCAAACACTAATAAAAAACTTGCAACTCCAGAAAAAGATTTTCTATTAACTATGCCACTACCATCCGACATTTGAATCATCAGAAAACGAACACTACATAACATTAAAGCTACATACACGGGCAGGTATAAAAACCTCATACCATTGATGTTACCAAAAGATGCGACACCAAAAAAAGTATACGTAAAATTATCAATCAATAAAAATAATGCGAGAGAAATCAGCAACCCCGGAACAAGGCAACGAAGACCTAAAGAAAGCCTTATCTTGCCGAGTTTTGCAGAAAATATAGATACCGGAAAAAACACCAGAAAATGAAAAAAAATTGAAACAACTACCAGAAATAAAAAACTTATAAAAAGAACTGTCAGCTGATCACCAAATTCTAAACCAGCAAGAACAGAGTGCTTGGTAATAAAAAACAACCACTCCATAAACACATAAAAAAAACTGGCTACGACTGCCAGCACCACTGTCTTTCCTATTTGCACATCAATTCCTTTAATACACCAATATAATTATCTGTTAATTTATATACCTAGGAATTTAGTTCCTCATGACAACTTTTTCACGGCTTTTCACATAAAACTCACATGCACCATCCGAATCAAACCCTTCGTCATCCTTATAATGTTCGCATAGTGACTTTAGCATCCCATGAACATCTGCCTCACCCTCATACTGAGCCAAGGGCCACCACCTTTTTTCAGCCATATTCGTCAGCACCATGTGTTTACCCATACCGGGAATCATCGACAGCTGCCAATCCCCTTGCACCACCGCCCTATGTTTGGATGCGATTACATTGTCGTACCATCGCTTTCTTACTACTAACTTACCCTGCTCGTTAACGGTATAGGCTTTAATGCCTTCACTAACCACCTTCTCGACTGTCATATCATCAGCGGTAACAGAAAGCGTTTTAAAACCACTCTCAAGAAACAGGCTTCTGCTATCTCGCTCTGCAACAGTGCTAGACAACAGCGAAAGCCCGTCTATATTTTTATCTTCAGCAGACACATTAAGGACGTCAAAAACTGTGGGGGCAATGTCTAGTAGAGAAGCATTGCCTTCTACATTACCAGGCTGAAATTTTTCTGAGCCATAGCTTCTACCGGCTAACACTACTTTGTATTGCCCCACATTTAATATGTTAGTTGCATGACCTCGAGTGTTTGTTTCTACCTCAAAAGGCGCATCCTCCCTAGCAGAGGTCAATATATCTTTCTCGAATTTAAAACCATCACCATGATCTGATAGCAGAAAAACATAAGCATTATCCAGTACACCAGCAGATTCTAGCTGGGCCATAAACTGACCAAACTGCCTGTCCACCTGTTTCAACATCATTCTATACTGGTAGGCAAATTTGTCTGCTGGCTCTACAGGCATTTCAAACTTTTCAAGATCCTCCACGTCTCGTGAAAACCAGGGAAAGTGAGGCAGCAAGAAATGAGCACTCAAAAAAAGCGGCTTGGATGTATCCAAAAACACCTCTTCCATAATCGCGTCGTTGTAGCGCTCAGGATCGTAATTACCTGCCCTGCCACGATTCAGGTACATTTCCGGGAACAGGTATTTACCGATAATGGTATTACTCAGTAAGTTAACCATGGGGTGATCATACTGCCCAAGCACAAACCCGAGTGCGCCAGGTTTTGGCCCCACCACGGCATCGTAGCCAAATGACTCATCAATATTATTAAAGCGTCTTTCATCAAATCCGTATACCGTTCGATAACCCTGCTCCTTTAACCACCAAGGAATCGTCTGAGTCTTATCCAAGTATGAGTGGTCAATAAGGTTAAAACGGCCCTTATGGTTCACGGGCTCTTTGCCAGTGAGGATGCTCATCCATGCTGGGAATGTTCTTGCATAGGGCGTGTACGCATCTGGGTAAACCGTGCTGCGCGTTAAGAACTCATCAATATTTGGTGTTAACTCACCGTCACTACCGAAGTAACCCGTTTCATCTGGGCGCAAAGAATCAATGCCTATAATCAGTACGTTGGGAGCCCCCCCTCTATCCCATGAGGTGATTTTTGCATTGCTGCCAGGGATCAACATTGGCAAACAAGCTACAAAAGCGAGCGTGACTACAGCAATACCCAAAGCCCTTTTACGCGGCTTGCTATTTGAAAAGAAATATAAACTTGCCAAACAAGAAAAAGCCATCAGACCAGATAAAAGATATAACGTAATATCAGCCATCAAGACGGGGTTATACTGAATAAACCCACTGGGCATATTGGGGTAGTGCCGGGTGCTCATAATCCAGACCCAGGTGGAAGCCACTGCAAATGACAGATAAATACTCATTTTTCGTTGCCGTTCGCGCATTTTCGGTAGAGATAACCAGCCTACAGTACCCAACCAGAGTAAAATCACAAATACTATATGAACCAGTATGGCCGAAAATAGAAACCAGCCTAAGTCCCGTAAAAAACCTTGGCTAGTAAACATCGCCACCTTAAAAGCCTTCATCCCCATGGTATCTGGCGCCACAATCAATATCTGGTAGAAGTTGATTGATCCCACCAAAAAAAACAGGCCCAGCGTAAGCCACGTATATCTGGCAAGAATCTGCTTTATTAACGCGGAGCAGGGGCGTAAAGCATGTGTTGTTGTCGGCATGGCTTTTATCATCACTAACTGAAATTAAGCTTATTTAAACATAAAAAAAGCCCCATAAATTGGGGCTTTTTTTATGTTGGAGCATGGAAATGTTACTTACATGAACCTGGTAGATATTTTGCGTCAATACCCGTTCCTGGTTGACACTTGAATTTATATATCTGCTTACCCATATGGGTGCCCACGCCCATTAGAGTGGTATCAGTGTAGTATGGCGTCAAGGTAATTGTTCCACTATCTACTTCAGAATCAATACCCTGAACCGTAGCCGTAACCAAGCCGTCGATACTAGTAGAAATACTTTTGACATACTTGGTAACACCGTTTGCACCACCGGAATCTTCACAACCCCACAAATCTGCACCAGGGCCGCTATCTGCAGATTGATATACTTCTGCAATGGCAGTACGACACTGGCTGGTAGCCATAATCACTTCAGACAACTTCGACTTGATAATATAAGTCTGATATGCCGGCAGCGCAATTGCGGCCAAAATACCGATAATAGCGATGACTATCATCAGTTCGATCAGGGTAAAGCCCTTTTGCATTTGCTTCTTCATTATCTTGCTCCATTAAACGAGTTAATTACTTTTACTTTTTAAGAAAATAATATAAAAAGCAATTTATATGCCAAATATCATATCGCCAGATAAAACCAGACATTCACGCCTAACCACTGACAATAAATGTCATTTTCAGTCTGCTCTTGCTGTTAATTATGAACCAATAAGTTAATCCTCTAGCCCACAAGCCGCTGGTGTATTACCATCACAGATTATGCCATTACAAGCAACGACAGGTAGTCAGCTTCCCATGAACACGCCCAATGCTCTAAAAGGTCTGCCAAAACGCCTGGTTTCAGATGGCTTACTTGAGGAGACAGTCGCCTTACAAGCCGTAGCAGAGTGTGAGAGCGAGAAGATCAATTTTGTTCACTATCTTACTCACAACAAACTACTACCGTCTCACCTGATTGCTTCTGTCGCCGCTAACGAATTTGGCATCCCACTCTATGACATTGATGCCCACGACTTAGGATTAAGCCCAAAAAACAAGGTCAATAAAAAGCTAATCCAAAAACACCAAGTATTACCTCTTTACAGCCGGGGGAATCGACTGTTTATCGCTCAAAGTGACCCTACTAACAATCATGCTGTCACTGAGGTTCGTTTCCAAACGGGTGCTTCTGTGGAAACGGTCCTCGTTGAGCACGACAAACTGGAAGCGGCAATAGACCGGTTTCTCAACGTTCAAAATGAAGATATCGAAGACTCACTGGGCACCATGGACGATGTTCATCTGGATGATCTGGATATAGAGGCCGTTGATGAGGACTATAGAGGCAATGATGATATATCAGACACGGATGACGCACCGATTGTACGGTTTATTAACAAGCTGTTGATTGATGCCATTAAGCAAGGTTGTTCAGATATTCACTTTGAGCCTTATGAGAAAACTTACCGTGTTCGCTTCCGAACTGACGGCATTCTTAAAGAGGTCACTAAACCACCAGTAAACCTGGCGCCTCGACTCGCAGCTCGACTTAAAGTTATGTCTCAGCTGGACATTTCCGAACGAAGGATACCCCAGGATGGCCGAATAAAACTAAGAATCTCAAAAAATCGGGCCATCGACTTCCGTGTCAACACACTACCCACCCAGTATGGTGAAAAGATTGTCTTACGTATTCTTGACCCCACCAGTGCTCAAGTGGGAATTGAATCACTCGGCTACGAGGATGACCAGAAACAAGCTTATATGGAGACCCTGCACCAACCTCAGGGTATGATTTTGGTTACAGGCCCCACTGGTAGCGGTAAAACGGTTTCGCTCTACACCGGCTTGAACATTCTTAATACCACCGAACGCAATATTTCTACCGCAGAAGATCCGGTAGAAATCAATATGCCGGGGATAAACCAGGTACAAATCAGAGAGAGAGTGGGACTAACATTCCCGGAAGCGTTGCGGGCCTTTCTACGACAGGATCCCGATGTCATTATGGTCGGCGAAATTCGTGATCTAGAAACGGCTGAAATAGCCATTAAGGCAGCGCAGACTGGGCACATGGTGTTATCTACGCTACACACGAACAGTGCGCCAGAAACTTTGAACCGGCTATTAAACATGGGGGTTCCCGCATTTAATGTGGCCACGTCGGTCAATCTTATTATCGCCCAACGTCTCGCTAGGCGATTGTGCACCCATTGCAAAAAGCTAGCTGACAACATCCCTGAGCAGATCCTTAAACAAGAGGGGTTTGATGGAATCGACATACCTCTAGACCAGATACAGCTCTACCATCCTCAAGGCTGCCCCAAATGCACCAATGGCTATAAAGGCAGGATTGGCATTTATGAAGTACTAAAAGTGACACCAGCAATATCTCAAATTATTATGGAAGGAGGGAACTCTCTGGAGATTGCTCGCAAGGGTGTAGAGGAAGGTTTCAGAACTTTGCGCCAATCGGCACTTCGTCGTGCCGCTGCAGGTATAATAAGCTTGGAAGAAGCAAACCGAGTAACCAAGGATTAATCCATGGCAAACGCACAAGCACTCATATTTGTTTATAAAGGGAAAGACAAAAAAGGCAAAGCCACCCAAGGAGAAATCAAGGGTACCAGCTTGATGCTAGTTAAAGCTAAGCTGCGCAAGCAGGGAGTGACTCCCACCTCGGTAAAGAAAAAGTCAAAACCTTTATTTAGCTCCAAACCGATCAAACCTTCGGATATCTGTGCCTTTACCCGGCAAATGGCCACCATGATGAAGGCCGGTGTGCCACTGGTTCAGAGTTTCGATATTGTAGCGGAAGGTGCCGACAAGGAATCTCTGCGTGAACTGATCTCTGCCGTCCGTGACGATGTCGCATCCGGTCTTAGCTTTGGGGGGTCGTTAAGAAAACACCCTAAATATTTTGACGATCTCTTTTGTAGTTTGGTGGAAGCGGGTGAACAAGCGGGGGCATTGGAAACTATGCTGGACCGCATCGCCACCTATAAGGAAAAAACCGAATCACTGAAAGCTAAAATCAAAAAAGCCCTAACATATCCAACAACAGTCGTTATCGTAGCTGTAATCGTCACAGCCATTTTGCTGATAAAAGTTGTTCCTGTCTTTGCTGAAACATTTAGCAACTTCGGGGCAGACCTCCCCGCATTCACCCAATTTGTCTTGGGTATTTCCGAAGCGGCACAAGAGTGGTGGCTAGTGTGGCTGGGAAGTATCATTGCCGCCATTTTCATCATTCGTGAGCTCCACCGACGCTCGCCAGCATTTGAAGCCGCCATCGACAAATATTCACTAAAAATTCCAGTGATAGGAAATGTTCTGTACCACGCTATCATCGCCCGTTTTGCCAGAACACTGTCAACCACCTTTGCTGCAGGTGTGCCACTTGTTGACGCATTGAATTCTGTCGCAGGCGCATCAGGTAATGCCGTTTACCGTGCTGCAATTCATAAAGTTCGCGATGACGTAACCACGGGCATCCAGCTTCACATGGCACTACGTGCCACCAAGAAATTTCCTGTTTTACTGCTTCAAATGGCTGCTATCGGCGAAGAATCAGGCGCCCTTGATGACATGCTGGAAAAAGCGGCACTTCATTATGAAGAGGCCGTTGATAATGCCGTAGACAACTTGACGACACTGCTTGAACCTTTAATCATGTCTGTTCTTGGCGTGCTTGTAGGTGGCTTATTGATTGCGATGTACCTGCCGATCTTCAAACTAGGCTCAGTAATTTAAATTGGACAAGCATGCCTGATACGATGGGGTTACCCCCAACATTGATCATTACCGCCAGCTTAATCCTTGGATTACTGATTGGCAGCTTCCTCAATGTGGTGATATACAGGCTGCCCCTGCAGCTTTCAGCCTCATGGCGACGGGAATCACTTGATTTCCTGGGCATGGAGCCAGACTCCACCGCCACCAATATCAATATTGCCGCTCCGGCCTCTCACTGCCCAAAATGTGGCGCAGAGGTCAAACCATGGCAAAATATTCCTGTATTTAGTTACCTATTATTAAAAGGTAAATGCAACAACTGTGCCGCGCCCATCTCCCTGCAATACCCACTAATCGAGATTGCCTGCGCTCTACTAACCACATTTGTGGTTTATCGCTTTGGCCTGACGTCGACCGGCTTTCTGGTTCTACTATTCAGCTGGAGCCTGCTGGCATTGACCGGCATTGATTTCAACGAACAACTACTACCAGACAACATCACGCTGCCACTCTTATGGCTAGGCCTGCTAGTCAACACCCACAGCATATTTGCGCCATTAAGTGATGCGGTTATTGGTGCTGCTGCTGGTTATCTCTGCCTATGGTGGATATTTTGGGTGTTCAAATTGCTGACGGGCAAGGAGGGCATGGGTCACGGTGACTTTAAACTACTTGCGGCTCTCGGTGCTTGGATGGGGTGGCAGCAGTTATTACTCATTGTGCTGCTTTCTTCTCTGGTGGGTGCAGTTGTGGGCATTGCCATGATCGCCTTTCTCGGTCGTGACAAACAAATCCCTATTCCCTTCGGCCCCTATTTGGCCGCCGCTGGCTGGATCGCGCTCATCTGGGGCGACCATATCACCGGCCATTATCTAGCCCTGTTTAATTAGCCCACAGACATGTATGTTATTGGCCTGACAGGTGGCATTGGCAGCGGTAAGAGCACTGTTGGCGAACACTTCAAACAACGGGGTATTGACGTTATCGATGCTGACATTGCAGCGCGCAGAGTTGTGGAAAAAGGCACCCCAGCACTCACCAACATTGCCAACCATTTTGGTATAGAAAGCCTTAATGGTGACGGAACACTCAATCGCGCCTACCTGCGATCACGAGTATTCGATAATTCTGAAGAGCGCCAATGGCTTGAATCGCTTCTGCACCCACTCATTCACCAATGGGTTAAGCGGGCTCTTTGTAGCGCATCAAGCCCCTACGCCATCTTAGAAACACCACTGCTTCTGGAGACAGATCAACATAACTTGACCAACCGCATTTTGGTGGTAGACCTTCCTGAAGAGCTGCAAATTGCCAGAGCCGTTGACCGAGACAATAACAACATAGAGCAAATTCGCAGTATTATGAATGTACAGATATCACGGAAGGAGCGGTTGTCAAAAGCTGACGATATACTCGATAACAGTGGGCCTCTCAGCTATCTCTCTATAGCAGTGAGCGATCTCCACCATAAATATCTTAAATTGGCGGCAGAACAAGAGAGCAAGGATCTGTAGCTTAGCACCTAGCCAAACTCTTATCCGCACTCTCCGTCATCACAGAGTAAACATAGGTAATATGACTTTCGTTCAAGGCCGCCAACACACAGAAAGGTAACACATGAGCACCGACAACATTGCCACCACCATTAACTGCCCTACTTGTAAAAAACCTGTGGTGTGGAGTGATGAATCTCTTTACAGACCCTTTTGCTCCAAGCGCTGCCAAGAGATAGATTTCGGTGAGTGGGCATCAGAGAGTTTCAGTATCCCGGGTACCCCAGCCACAGCAGAAGCCATCGACGATGATATGACTCAGCATTAACCAATGCATTCGACGCCAGATTTCACATCAAAAATTTACACCAAATTATCTGAAATAAGCAGTAATTTTATAGCGTTATCTGTAATGTCAGCATATCGATAACGGGTTGACTGGCTTCCGGGAATTCATATTCTTTCAGTTGATCCACCTCCACCCAGGCGATTGCCTGACCTTCATTTCCCCGGGGCTCACCAGAGAATTTAGTCACTTTCCAGACATCAAGCAGCACCGATTTTTCTGGATAATCGTGCTGAACGTGAATCAACGGTTCGGCCCCTAGCACGCTGATGGCCAGCTCTTCCTCGAGCTCACGGGCCAGCGCCACCTGTACACTCTCACCGTCTTCCACCTTTCCACCAGGAAACTCCCACAAGCCTCCTTTGTGTACATGGTCTGGCCGCCGAGCTATCAAAATTTTACCCTCAATCCCAACAATGACCGCTGCAGCCACATGAATAGAGGCCATCAGGTCCGGTATTCCGCATTAATTTTGATATAGTCGTGGGACAGATCCGTGGTCCAAATTTTCTCGTCAACATTCCCACGATTAAGGTAAATTCGGATGTTAATCTCTTCCTGATCCATCACCGCCTGACCTCGCGCCTCCGTATAACTGGACGCTCTGCCTCCGCACTCGGCGATCAACACATCATTCAGATAAACCTGAATAGCATCCACATTTAGGTCGGGTATACCCGCACGACCAATCGCAGCTAAAATTCGCCCCCAATTAGGGTCTGAAGCAAACAAGGCTGTTTTAACCAGTGGCGACTCGGCCACGGCATAGGCCACAGCTAAACATTCTGGACTATCGATGCCACCCACCACATCCACCGTTACAAATTTTGTAGCACCTTCACCGTCCCGGATAATCTGCTGGGCCAGCGAAACAAACACGTCTAAAAGTGCTGACTTAAATTTTGCCTGCTCCTCCACTGATAGCTCAGCTATTTTGACCTCAGAAGCCCCGCTGGCCATTAACATTGCGCAGTCATTAGTTGAGGTATCACCATCCACCGTGATCCGGTTGAATGACCCATCAACTACGTCATTGACTAGTGCCTGTAACATAGGCTGTTCCAGCACGGCGTCGGTGGCCACATAAGCCAGCATCGTTGCCATGTTGGGCTTAATCATTCCCGAGCCCTTGGAAATACCGGTAATAGTGACTATTTTACCCGCCAGTGTTAGTTGCACACTGGCGCCTTTTGGTCTGGTATCTGTGGTGAGAATACCTTCAGAGGCTTCCCCCCAACCGGATTCAGAGAGCTCCGAGAAGGCCGCTGGCAATGCCGCAATAATTTTATCCACGGGCAATGGCTCGCCAATCACTCCCGTAGAGAATGGCAACACCTTCTTTGCCGACACGGCAGCAATACTAGCCATAGCCTGACAAACAGCTCTCGCATTTTCTATGCCTGACTTACCGGTACCCGCATTTGCATTCCCGGTATTAGTGACCAAATAGCGAGTCTTTTCGGACACAATATGGGCTTTTGCCAACTGTACTGGCGCCGCACAAAAAGCATTTTTTGTGAAAACCCCAGCGATGACAGCGCCTTCAGCAAGCTCCATCACCACCAAATCTTTTCGACCAGGCTTTTTTATTCCCGCACAAGTTGTGCCTAGCCGAAAACCTGGCACTGGGTACATTTCTGGGAAAGGATCTTTACCGACAGCCATTACTATATCTCTGCTTATGCGGGTGTGACCAGCGTGTGCGCTCCCACCCAAAGATCATGAAGATTTTTCCTAACGGTTTCAGGAAAGACGGCCATGACACTGCTTAAATTTCTTTTCACTGCCGCAAGGACAAGGATCATTTCTACCCACCTTCTTGCTACCTCTAACAAATGGCTGATCCATTTGCGGGGCAGGCGTATCACTACGGCTGCCATCGATGGGTGATATAGAATCGTGCTGCATCTGCAACTGCTGACGCTGCTGAGCTTCTCGCTGTTGCCGCTCCAGTTCCTCTGCTTCCTCACGACTGCGGACTTCAACGCGACTAAGAAAGCGAATGGTCTCAAGCTTGATGTTTTCCAACATTTGCTGAAACAACTCGAATGACTCACGCTTATACTCTTGTCGAGGATTTTTCTGAGCATAGGCACGTAACCCGATACCCTGACGCAAATGGTCCATGTTAGAGAGGTGTTCTTTCCAGAGAGTATCAACAACCTGCAACATAACCTGCCGCTCGATAATACGCATATCCGGGCCAATGCCTTCAGACTTTTTCTCATAGGACTCGGTCATACTCTGCTGTATACGATCTCGCAGCCCCTCCTCATTCAAACGCCCATCTGTTTCCAGCCACTCATGTAATGGTAGCTTCAGACTAAATTCCGCCTGCAGGTACTCCTCCAACCCAGTAATATCCCACTGTTCGGCTAAGCTCTGGGGAGGTATGTAGTAACTGATAGACGTGTTGACTACGTCAGTTCTCACATTGGCAATCACATCGCCAATATCGTCTTCTGCAAGTAAGTCATTACGCTGCTGATACACCACCTGCCGCTGATCATTGGCCACATCATCATATTCCAGCAAGCTTTTCCGCATATCAAAATTGCGCCCTTCCACTTTACGTTGGGCCTTCTCAATCGCATTAGTCACCATCCGATGTTCAATGGCTTCGCCATTCTCCATCCCCAGCGTGCGCATCATGTTCTTCACTCGATCTGACGCAAACAGTCGCATCAAAGGATCTTCCAGTGAAAGATAAAAACGAGAAACACCCGGATCACCCTGTCGACCCGAACGACCTCGCAATTGATTGTCAATTCGGCGTGATTCATGACGCTCGGTACACAGAATATGAAGTCCACCAGCCTCGATCACTCGATCGTGCCGTTTCTGCCATTCGTTCTTTATCAGCTGCACTTTAGCTTCAGAGGGATTATCTATTTCAGCTACTTCAACCTCCCAATTACCACCCAGCACGATATCCGTCCCTCGACCCGCCATATTAGTGGCGATGGTTACCGTTCCTGGCCGGCCAGCCTGGGCGATGATTTGCGCTTCCTTTTCATGAAACTTGGCATTCAGTACCTGATGTGGAATTTTTGCGGCGTCTAGCCGCGCAGACATCGTCTCAGACGCCTCAATCGTCGCTGTACCCACCAATACGGGTGCATTTTTCTCAAGACAAGAGTTGATATCCACTACAACGGCATCAAACTTTTCTTCCGTCGTCAGGTAAATCAAATCATTGAGGTCGTTTCTAGCCACAGGCATGTTCGTTGGAATCACGACTACAGGCAAACCATAGATCTGATGAAACTCGTAAGCCTCTGTGTCAGCTGTACCGGTCATTCCAGCCAGCTTCACATATTGACGAAAGTAATTCTGGAAAGTGGTTGATGCCAAGGTCTGGCTCTCGCTCTGGATATGAACCCCTTCCTTCGCCTCTATGGCTTGGTGTAAACCTTCAGACAAACGACGACCGGACATGGTTCTTCCCGTGTGCTCATCAATCAGCACAATCTGCCCTTCCTGGACAATATATTCCACATCTTTGGTAAACAAATAGTGCGCCTTTAGCGCCGACTGCACATGATGTAGCAGTCCAAGGTTGGTTGCGTGGTATAAGCTGTCACCTTTCTGAAGTAAGCCCTCACTTTCAAGCAAAGACTCTATTTTCTGGTGTCCTTCTTCAGTAAGTTCTACCTGGCGAGACTTTTCATCAATAATATAATCGCCAGGAAGCTCTTCACTATGAGGCTTCAACGATGGAATCAGCGTATTCATACGCTTATATAGGGCCGAACTGTCTTCTGCCGCTCCCGAGATAACAAGCGGGGTTCGCGCCTCATCGATCAAGATGGAATCTACTTCATCGACAATAGCGTAGGCCAGCCCTCGTTGAGCCTTGTCATCAAGGCTCATGACCATGTTGTCGCGAAGGTAGTCGAAACCAAACTCATTGTTAGTCCCATAGGTGATGTCAGCCTGATAAGCTCGATGTTTCTCCTCTGGCGGCTGCCGCGACAGAATCACATCTGCTCTCATACCGAGAAACTCGTACACCGGTGACATCCAATTGGCATCACGACCAGCCAAGTATTCATTGACTGTCACGATATGCACCCCTTCACCTGAAAGGGCATTGAGATAGGCTGACAGGGTTGCCACCAACGTTTTACCTTCACCCGTACGCATCTCAGCAATCCGGCCTTCATGAAGGGTAATCCCGCCAATAAGCTGCGTATCAAAATGGCGCATGCCTAGGCTTCGCTTTGCGGCCTCACGAACAGTGGCAAATGCCTCTGGCAAAAGTTGATCCAGGGTTTCACCACCCAGATAACGCTGTTTAAACTGATCCGTTTTCCCCTTTAATGCCTCGTCCGAAAGTCCCGACAGCTCTTCTTCCTTCTCGTTGATGAGCTTAACTATTTTTCGCATCCGCTTAATTTCACGGTCATTTTTACTGCCAAACAATTTTGTTAACAATTTCATTGGTCGATCCAAAAGATAACTGACACGGGGTAGGCCCCTACGAAAAGGTGAAAATGCTTATTGATTAAAGATTATCGGATGGTACGTCGGATATAACTGGCAGGGTCAACGGCGCGACCATTTTTGTAGACTTCGAAATGCACATGGGGTCCTGTGGAGCGACCACTACTACCCATCAGGCCTATAACCTCGCCTTTCTTGACGATGTCGCCTACGTTAACTAGATTCTGCTTATTGTGAGCATAACGGGTGATATAGCCTTCACCATGGTCCAACTCAACCATCTGGCCGTAGCCATTTCTGTCACCAGACAACGTCACCACACCAGAGGCCACTGCAACGATATCAGCACCATCCTTACCAGCAAAATCCACACCGTTATGCCAGGCTCTATGCCCTTTGAACGGGTCAGTTCGATGCCCAAAACTAGACGACATCCAACCTTTTTTAACGGGACGACCAGTAACAGTGCTCTGCTTTTTTAACTTGCGGTCCAGCATCAAAGACTCAAGAATTCCCAGCTGGCTTTCCCTGCTTTCCAGTTGACGTTGCAGCTGGGAGTAGAGCTTTTCTAAATCACCATGCTGATAGACTAAAGCCCACTCTTCTTCTGGACCACCCAAGGCTGACTGCTGGCTAAAATCAAACTCGCCATCATCAAGGCTAGCCATATCTGTCAGGCGATCACCAAGAGCATCCAATCGAACAAGGCGAGCTTGCATAGCCGCTAGCTTGAGGGTTAACGCTTCCACCTTCTGGCGTGCAGTCTCTCGACCAGCCTTCAGTTCAGCTTGTTGCTGGGCCAGTTCCTGCTTCATTGACTCTATAGAGCCAAGCAGGCCGCCTTTGTCACCATTAAACTGCATCCCCAGATAAACACCACTGCAAACAGGCAATCCCAACAAACACACAGACAACAGCACTTTCGCCCAATTATTGAGCGTCAGAGACCGGGACTTGCCCTCGCGATTGCTGATAAAAATAATATTCACAGGTCTATTGTTTTCTTCTACCCTAAGTTTTCTTCTATCTAGAGTTTTTTATTGCTCTATTTCTTGCTCACACTATACCGTGAGCAAGGGTTTCATATATGAGATCGGGGCCTCATCTTCATCATTTTCGAAAGTAACCACTTCCCAGGCATCTTTTTGGGAGATTAACTCCCTGAGAGACGCATTATTAAGCCCGTGCCCCGACTTGTGGCCTACAAATTCACCAATGAGGCTATTACCCAATAAGTATAAATCACCTATTGCATCAAGAATTTTATGTTTTACAAACTCGTCTTCGTAACGGAGACCATCCTCATTCAACACCTGATATTCATCAACCACGATGGCATTATCCATGCTTCCACCACGCGCCAAACCTTGTGAGCGCAGATATTCAATTTCGTGCATAAAGCCAAACGTACGAGCACGACTGACTTCTTTTACAAATGAGGTGCTAGAAAAATCCACTTCTGCTTTCAGGGTTCGGTTATGAAAGGCAGGGTGGTCAAAATCTATTGAGAAGCTAACCTTGAACCCATCAAAGGGTTTAAAGGACGCCACCTTGTCGCCATCAGTAACTGTCACAGTGCGTTTGATGCGAATAAACTGCTTTGGCTCGTCCTGTTCTCTGATCCCCGCCGACTGCAACAAGAACACAAAGGGACCAGCACTACCGTCCATGATAGGCACTTCCGGTGCAGTAACATCAATAATAGCATTATCGATGCCAAGCCCAGCCATGGCCGACAATAAGTGTTCCACCGTGGAAACACGTACATCGCCATTCATCAGCGTCGTAGAAAGGGTCGTTTCACCAACATTTTCTGCCTTCGCATGTATTTCCACCACAGGATCTAGGTCGGTACGACGGAAGATAATACCTGTATTTACTGGCGCAGGGTGTAGGGTTAAATACACTTTTTCGCCCGTATGCAGACCAACGCCCGTGGCGCGAATTACATTATTCAGTGTACGCTGTCTTATCACTAATCACTGCCACCTAAAACTGAGCAAAGTCCGTCGCCCTGAACCAACTTAAAAACCAAGGGCGCAATATTAACAGAACTGCACCCACAGCTCCAAATCAAGAACTGCCAACCGCTATTTGAGGGGAAATAGCGGTGAGGGATAAATACTGGCAGTCCTATCCATTTTTCATCAATCCGCCTGACGACGCAAAAAAGCCGGAATATCTAAGTAGTCCATATCTGGATCAGTCCTCATATCCGGTTTACGAGCCAGAGCCTCACCACCTGAAGGACCCCGACGGATGACCGTTGGCTTATCAAGGGCATCATAGTCTGTCTCCCCGCTGCTCTTACGGAGACTAGTCCTCCCAGCAACCGCCGTGTTGTCTATCACCTTAGTCGGCTGCTTCCGTTCAACGGGCTGCCCCAACCCTGTAGCTACGACAGTTACCCGCAGCCTGTCACCCATCTCTGGATCAATCACTGTACCTACCACCACAGTTGCATTATCTGAGGAAAATGCTTCAATCGTGTCACCCACATCGGAAAATTCGCCCAGAGACAACCCGGGTCCAGCGGTGATATTTACCAAAATACCGCGAGCACCCTGTAAGTTGATATCTTCCAGCAACGGACTGTGAATAGCTTTTTCCGCGGCTTCACGGGCCCTATCTTCACCGACAGCTTCGCCAGTACCCATCATTGCCTGGCCCATTTCGGACATCACCGTGCGCACATCAGCGAAATCCACATTGATCATTCCAGGACGAATAATCAAATCAGCAATGCCCTGAACCGCCCCGAGCAATACATCATTGGCCGCCTTAAATGCCTCCAGTAGGCTGGTCGTTTTACCCAGTACCTGCAACAACTTTTCATTGGGCACGGTAATAAGAGAATCAACCTTATCTTTGAGCTCTTTCAGCCCTTCATCAGCAACAGCCATACGCTTGCGTCCCTCAAAGACAAAAGGACGCGTCACAACGGCTACTGTCAAAATGCCCAACTCCCTGGCCACATCAGCAACAATGGGCGCTGCACCAGTACCGGTACCACCACCCATACCAGCAGTGATAAAGACCATGTCGGCACCTTGCAGCACATCGGCAATTCGATCCCGGTCTTCCATAGCCGCCTGCCGCCCAACTTCAGGATTAGCCCCTGCTCCCAACCCTTTGGTCAGACCATTGCCTAACTGTAGGACGGTGGCATTACCCATATCCTTAAGCGCCTGAGAATCGGTATTGGCACAGATAAACTCCACGCCATGAACCGCACTTTCCATCATATGCCGAAGTGCATTACCACCACCGCCACCAACCCCGATGACTTTGATTTCCGCGCTATCCGGCACGCTATCTACTATTTGAAACATAACGACTACCCCTCGTTTTGCCTGCTTGAGTTAAAAACAAAAATTTATAAATTACCCTGAAACCAGCCTTTCACCTGGCTCCAGAAACTGCTACTCGTACTTTCTCTGCGTTTTATTCGCCGAACACCCTCCTGCTGCTGCTGCATCCCATAAAGCAACAAGCCAACCCCTGTTGAATAAATTGGATTGTCGACAATATCCGTCAAACCTTTGATATTCTGTGGCGAGCCAATACGGACAGGCATATGGAATATCTCTTCCGCCAGTTCAACCACACCTTCCATCTTGGCGGTACCGCCCGTTAGCACCATCCCAGCAGCCACCAAGTCTTCAAACCCACTGCGACGCAATTCAGCCTGAATTAGTGTGAACAGCTCGTCGTAACGCGGTTCGGTGACTTCCGCCAGAGCCTGGCGCGATAAATCTCGCGGCGGACGATCACCAACACTGGGAACCTTGATGGTCTCATCTGGCCCCGCTAATTTAGCGAGGGCACAGGCATACTTTATTTTCAGATCTTCAGCATGGGCGGTTGGGGTACGCAAAGCGTGAGCAATATCATTGGTCACCTGGTCACCCGCAATGGGAATCACGGCGGTATGGCGAATTGCGCCATCGGTAAAAATGGCAATATCTGTTGTGCCGCCGCCTATATCCACCAGACACACACCTAACTGCTTTTCATCTTCAGTGAGCACGGCATAACTGGATGCCAGCTGCTCCAAAATAATATCGTCTACCTCAAGTCCGCATCGCCGAATACATTTTTTAATATTCTGGGCTGCGTTTGCAGCACAGGTAACAAGATGCACCTTTGATTCCAACCGCACACCCGACATCCCCAGCGGTTCACGCACACCCTCTTGGTTATCGATAATAAATTCTTGTGGTAGCACATGGAGTATTTCCTGATCAGCAGGAATCGCCACAGCACGCGCGGCATCAATTACGCGCTCAATATCCAGCGGTAGTACCTCGCGGTCACGAATGGCCACAATTCCGTGGGAATTTAGACTTCGAATATGGCTGCCTGCAATCCCGGCAAAAACAGAATGAATATGGCAGCCCGCCATCAACTCAGCCTCTTCAATAGCTCGCTGAATAGAGTGGACGGTAGACTCAATATTGACCACGACCCCTTTCTTTAAACCGGAAGAGGGGTGCAGCCCAGTACCTATAATTTCCAAAGAGCCGTCGGGGCCTACTTGCCCAACAATCGACACTACCTTGGAAGTACCTATATCCAACCCAACAATCAACTGCTCGTCATTGGAGTTCGCCATTTTTCGACCTCATGCTTGGCCCGGAAAACCGGGCTCCACTATTAATGCTGGTATCATTTTTTGTTCTATAACGGCAGTTTTTGCTAGCCACTGCACGGCAACACCGTTGTCATAACGAATATCCACCCGTGCAATCCGCTCAACCTGTGTTTTTAATGCCAGCTCCCATACCACCAGAAACCGACGCATTTTCTCCAGAACCTGACCGCGGCCAATGACCAACTCAAGCCCATTTTCAAGACTTAGCCACCAGGCTCCACGCACATCTCGCCTCAATGAAACAATTTTCAAATCCGAGGGTTGTAGCAGCTGTGCCACTTCTCGGTAGGCTTTCATTAACGATCGCTCGGTGTGCACTTCGCCCTGCAATAAAGGCAAATGCACCAAAATACTGTTGTCTTCAATCTCAAGCATTTCACCGCGACTATTTAAGAAACCACTGTCGCCCCAGCGAGCAATAGGCACCTCTTCAACTACCTTGATCACCAACCCTCCCGGCCACTGGCGACTCACGACAGCCTCATCAATCCATGGATGTAGCTCAAGCTGATGACGTATCGACCCCAAGCTCAGGCTGAGAATGCCCCCATTTATCAACGGCTCTACCATCACCTGAACATCACCTTGATCAACATGGGTAAACTGTCCCTTTACAGCAATCACACCAATCGGCACGTCAAGCTTCTGAAACAGTTGGTCACCTCCCCACAGCAACCCAACCAGAATGCTAACCAACGCCATCATGGACAGGCTCCGAGTCAACCAGCGTAGGCGCTCACGCAGCGGCAGTCGTTCACCCTGTCGCTTTGCACCTCTACACTGAAGACTGTTTTCTTTCATCACTTAACTCTCAATTTCTAACTGCTAAAACACGCCGCTTAACTCAATAGGTCAGAACCTAACTGGTAAAACCTACCGCGCAAAAGAGGTATCCAAAATCTTCAACACCAAATCGTCAAAACTATAACCTGCCTCAGCTGCAGCCATTGGCACCAAACTGTGGTCCGTCATTCCTGGAATGGTGTTCACCTCTAGCAAAAAGAAGTCACCCTCCTCATTGGCCATAACATCCACTCTGCCCCATCCGCTGCAATTCAAACTGTTAAACGCTCGACGAGCCAAATCACGAAGATTTAATTCAGCCTCGCTATCTAGCCCACAAGGACAAAGGTAGCGAGTATCATCCGCAAGATACTTGGCGTCGTAGTCATAAAAGGCATGGTCAGTTTCCAGCTTAATGGCCGGCAGCATCTCATCACCAAGTACGGTAATGGTGTACTCCGCACCCACAATCCACTGCTCGGCAATCACGCTGCTATCCAGTTTTGCGGCGGTCTGCCATGCCTTTCGTAGTGCATCTTTGTTATCTGCCCGAGTCATCCCAAGGCTGGACCCTTCGTGGGACGGCTTCACCATCACAACACCACCAAGGGTATCCAGGGTTGCCTGCCAATCCGTATTTTCATAAAGCGAGGCAAACTTTGGCGTAGGTAGACCCACGCCTTTCCAAAACTGCTTGCTGTGTAACTTATCCATTGCCAGCGCTGAGGCAAAAACACCACTACCGGTGTAAGGCAGCCCCAGGAACTGAAGTGCGCCCTGAAGGCTTCCATCTTCGCCCCCGGGGCCATGTAACATAATGAGCGCTCTATCCAGCTGGAGTGCTGGCAACCGTTGTAATAGGTCAGCGCCCACATCTATGGGAACGGCATCCACGCCACAACGACGTAAAGCGGCTATCACCGCTTTACCTGAGAGAAGCGAAATATCGCGCTCAGCGGAGGTGCCACCATAAAGCACCCCTACTCGACCATATTTCTGTTTCATTGCATCACTAACTGCCATCAGTCTTCTCTACACCAACTTGCTTTCGGCCAAGCTCTTTACCAGTTTGCCAACACTGCCTGCACCCTGAGTAATCACAATATCGCCCCCTTCAACAATGTCCCTAAGAACACCCCCAACCCCATCAATGTCTTGAACATAAATTGGGTCTACCAAGCCTCGCTGCCGAATACTACGGCACAACGCCCGACTGTCCGCACCGGGTATCGCCTCTTCGCCAGCCGAATACACGGCCAGCAGTAGCAGCACATCACAGCTCGAAAGAACCTGTACAAAATCCTCGTAGAGGTCTCGTGTCCGGGTATACCGATGAGGCTGGAACACCATAACCAATCGCTTTTCCGGCCAACCCTCACGCACAGCTTTAATAGTCGCAGCAACTTCTCTGGGGTGATGACCATAGTCATCCACCAACATCGCCACCCCCCTACGAACCGGATATTCTCCGTATATTTCAAAACGGCGCCCAACGCCTTGAAAGCCCGTTAACCCCAACTGAATGGCGTTATCCGACACGCCCTCATCAGTGGCCACTGCAATGGCAGCGGCGGCATTTAATACGTTATGTACACCAGGAATGTTCATCTCTATGACCAGCGACTTGTGCTGATCGGGGCGATGTACAACAAAGCGGCTTTGGTGCTGCTTCATCACCACGTCATCAATCCGGAAATCGGCATCCGCTGAAAGGCCGTAGGTCAGCACTGGACGGGATACATCCGGCAGAATCTCCCGAACTACCGGGTCGTCAATACAAAGCACAGCAAGTCCGTAGAACGGCAGGTTGTGGAGGAACTCCACAAACGTTTGCTTCAACCGGTTGAAATCAAAGTCATAGGTTTCCATATGGTCGGCATCGATATTTGTAATCACCGCCACCATAGGCTGCAAATGAAGGAAAGAGGCATCACTCTCATCGGCCTCCGCCACAAGATAACGACTTTCCCCCAACCGAGCATTGGTGCCAGCACTCATAACCAACCCACCAATCACAAAGGTGGGATCCTTGCCACCAGCGGCCAGTATTGATGCCAGTAAACTCGTCGTTGTGGTTTTTCCATGAGTACCCGCCACCGCAATACCATGCCGGTAACGCATCAGCTCGGCCAGCATTTCAGCCCGGCGCACAATTGGGATACGCTGCTCACGCGCAGCAATCATCTCTGGGTTATCCATGGTCACGGCTGAAGATTTCACCACCACATGCACATTGATGATATTGGTCGCATCATGACCTAGCTGAATGATTGCCCCCAGTTCTTGCAAGCGCCGGGTATTATTATTTTCACCCAAATCAGAGCCAGAAATTTCATAGCCCTGATTCAATAGCACTTCAGCAATACCGCACATGCCACTACCACCGATACCAATAAAGTGAATGCGGCGAATACGACGCATTTCTGGCACCTGATAAATACCTTCAGCGCTCACAGCACACCTCCATGCAGATATCGGCTATCGCCTCGGCAACATCAGGCTTTGCTAACTGTCGAGCGCTCACGGCCATAGCACGTAATTTTTCTTTATCGCCCATCCACTGCTGCAACAGCATCGCCAGCTTCTCAGCGGTCAAATCCTCTTGCTGTATTAACTCTGCGGCACCCTGCTTCACCAACCACTCACCGTTGCGAGTCTGATGATCATCAATAGCGTGCGGATAGGGAATCAGCAGTGATCCCACGCCTACAGCCGCTAGCTCTGATACGGTGAGCGCACCAGCGCGACAAATCACCATATCGGCCCAGCCGTAGGCCTCAGCCATGTCAGCAATAAAGGGGATTACATGAGCTTTTACCACCGCCGTTTGGTAAGCCTCTTCGGTGACCGCTACATGGGCTTTGCCACACTGATGCCGCACCTCTAACTGCTGGTTCCCTGGCAACAACGACAGAGCTTCTGGTATTTGTTGATTGATCACTAATGCACCCAAACTGCCACCCAGCACCAACAACCTTAGAGGGCGATCATCTTGAGCTATACGCTGCTCTGGCCCGGCTAAACGAACAATGTCGCTACGCACCGGATTGCCCGTCCACTCACCTCCAGGCAATACGCCGGGAAAGCCCTCCAGTACTCGGCTTGCTATTTTTGCCAGTAGCTTATTAGTCGTTCCAGCCACTGCATTCTGCTCGTGAATGACCAACGGCAGCCCCAACATTCTCGCCGCTAAGCCACCGGGGCCAGAAGCAAAGCCACCCAAGCCTAATACGACATCGGGGTGCTCTTGACGAAGAAGACCAAATGCCTGCCAAAGAGCCCTAACCAAGAGGAATGGGGCTTTTAATAATTTGACCACACCCTTACCGCGCAGCCCCTCCACATCAATGTAGTTAATCGGAAACTGATTAGCTGGCACTAGCTCTGCCTCGATACCACGCCGGGTACCGAGCCAGCTCACGCTAACACCTCGCGCACGAAGTTCTTGCGCCACCGCCAAAGCGGGAAACACATGACCTCCAGTACCGCCTGCCATCACTATCACCTTGTTACATCTCCGCTCTGTCACGTCTCACCTGCTTTGCCACCGCCGGAGCATTGTCCATTTCCCGGCTAATTCGTAACACTAACGCCACCATGGCGCTGCATATCAACAAGCTGCTGCCGCCATAACTGATAAACGGCAACGTCAGCCCTTTAGTAGGTAACAACCCTGACGTGACACCGATATTGATAAAGGACTGACCTGCCAGCATCATGGCAATACCAAAACAGATATAGGCGGCAAACCAGTCCTGACGACGCAACGCCTTTTTAGCCACATGAAAAATACGAGATACCAATAAAATATAAAGCCCGATAACAACAGCAACGCCCAGCAACCCAAATTCTTCGGCATAGATAGCGAAGACAAAATCGGTATGCGCTTCCGGCAAATAGAACAGCTTTTGCACACTATTACCCAGACCCACTCCCAACCATTCGCCACGACCAAACGCGATCAATGACTGCGTCAACTGATAACCCGTGTTGTACTGATCAGCCCAAGGGTCTAAATAAGTCACTAACCGCTGTACTCGATAAGGAGACAGCAAGGCTATTCCGGCCAAACCTGACACACCCAACACCAGCAGTGCGCTGAATTGCCACAACCGAACGCCGGCAATAAACAACATTCCTAAGACGGTGCCACTCATTACCACAGCAGAACCAAAGTCCGGTTCCAACAGCAACAGAAAGATCATTACACTCAGCACCGCGACCGGCTTCATAAAGCCCTGCCACTGCTCTCGCATATGGCGCTGATGACGCTCCAAGTAGCCGGCCATAAAGAGAATCACGACAAACTTGGCCACCTCGGACACCTGAAGATTAATCGGACCCATTGGAATCCAGCGCTGGCTACCGTTGACCTTGCGGCCAATACCTGGAATCAACACCGCAAGCAACATTAGCAGTGTGATCAGCATCAACGGCACGCCATAGCGGTACCAAATTCGTGAAGGGACGCTGAGAAATACAATGGCAACCGTGAGACTCATTACCAGAAACATCAAATGCCGCTTAAGATAAAAGAATCCGTCACCGTAGCTATGTTCAGCAAAGCTGATAGAGGCCGAACTTATCATCACCAACCCAATGGTGGCTATGGCCAAAGTGGCCAGTAATAGTGAACGATCAAGGCCTTCAGCAAAACCCGAGAAGTGAGACCGCTTTAGAGATAGCGCTGTCATCGCAATCCCTCCACTGCGTTCACAAACTGGCCACCGCGATCTTCAAAACTACAGAACATGTCAAAACTGGCACAGGCCGGAGACAACAATACGATATCACCAGCTTCAGCAATTTTTTGAGCAGCTTCCACGGCACCCTGCAAGCTGGCGGCATAAATAGTGGGCACTCTGTCACCCACCGCATCACCAATAGCAGGAGCATCTTCGCCCAGCAGCACCAACTGCTTCACCGAACCCATTAGCGCCTTGGCAAATGGCGTGAAATCCTGCCCCTTACCCCGGCCACCGGCAATCAAAATCAGATTCTGTTCTCCTGACAGCCCAGAAATCGCGGCCAACGTGGCGCCCACATTGGTTGCCTTGGAATCATTAATATAGGTAACACCCGCCAAACTTTTCACTGCCTGACAACGATGCGGCAACCCCTGAAACTCGCGCAACACCTGCAACATCTCAGCCATAGGCAACCCCACAGCCGAACCCAGCGCCAATGCTGCCAACGCATTACGCGTATTGTGACTCCCCTTAATGCCAAGCTCTGCTTCAGGCATCAACCGGTCAAACTGATAGGACAGCCAGGGCTCCCCATCCTGATCAAGCAGCCCAAAACCGCCAAAATCGGGTCTATTAAGGCCAAAGCTCCACTGCTTTACCTTGTCACTCACCAGCGGCACACTTAGCTTATCTTCTCGGTTAACAACGACCTGCCTAACACCGTTGAAAATTCGATGTTTGGCCTGGTGATAATCGAGCAGGCTACGGTAACGATCCATATGGTCTGGACTGATATTCAACACTGTCGCTACCTCGGCATTTAGCCCAGATACCGATTCGAGCTGGAAGCTAGAGAGCTCCAAAACATACAATTCTTTATGTTCATCCAACAGTGCCAGAGCTGGCATCCCAAGGTTGCCGCCCACCCCGACGGGCACGCCGGCGGCAGCACACATCTCACCCAACAGGGTCGTCACTGTGCTTTTTCCATTTGAGCCGGTAATCGCAACAATCGGGGCATTTGCAGTCCGGGCAAACAGTTCAATATCACCGATCACCGGCACACCCGACAAAAGAGCTGCTTGAATGGCTGGGTTTTCGCGAGACAACCCAGGACTGAGAATAATTTCATCAGCCCCATCGAAACTGTCCACCAGGAACTCACCCAGAACCACCGACACCTCTGGCAACTCAGCTTTTAATTGATCAAGACAGGGGGGCTGCTGACGAGTATCAAACATCACAAAACGCTCACCCATCTGCGACAAATGACGAGCCACAGACAAACCAGTGGTGCCGATACCGACCACCACCTTTAGTTTGCTACTGGCTATCAATTGTGTCATCGCCACTCTCTATACAACCCCACCGATTATCGTTAACTGCCTTCCCGCAGCGTCCTTATCTCAACAATTTTCTTATCTCAACTTCAGCGTCGCTAAACCAAACAGCACCAATATCACGGTGATAATCCAGAACCGCACAATCACTCGCGGCTCGGGCCAACCTTTTAATTCAAAATGGTGATGGATGGGCGCCATGCGAAATATCCGGCGGCCCGTCAACTTGAAGGAAGCCACCTGAATAATTACAGAGACCGTTTCGAGCACAAACACACCGCTCATAATGAAAAATACAATCTCGTGACGGACGATAACCGCGATCACACCCAACGCAGCACCCAATGCCAGCGCACCTACATCACCCATAAACACTTGAGCCGGATAGGTGTTAAACCACAAAAAACCAAGACCAGCACCGCCCAAAGCAGCACAAAACACACCCAGCTCACCCGCTCCCTCGACGTAGGGAATATGCAGGTAATCGGCAAACTGGACATTGCCCACGAGGTAGGCAATAACCCCGAGGGCGCCACCCACCAATACCGTCGGCATAATGGCTAACCCATCTAGGCCATCCGTTAGATTTACAGCATTACTACTGCCAACAATGACCAAGTAAGCAAGCACCACATAGAAAACACCCAAGGGCATCGCTACTTCTTTGAAAAAGGGCACAATCAACTCGTTTTCAGCGCCACTACTTCCGCTTTGATAAAGAAAGATCGCGGCACCCAACCCAGCGGCAGACTGCCAAAAATATTTCCACCGAGCAGGCAAACCCCGTGAATTTTTTTCCACCACTTTTCGGTAATCATCCACCCAGCCAACAACCCCAAACGCAAGGGTCACTGCTAGCACCACCCAGACATAGTGATTCGATAAATCTGACCAGAGTAGCGTGCTCGCAAAAATCGACATCAGAATCAACGCCCCTCCCATAGTAGGAGTGCCCGATTTACTGAGGTGACTCTGCGGACCATCAGTGCGAATCGACTGTCCAATCTGAAGATTATTAAGGCGTCTAATCATGGCCGGCCCAAACACCAGGGAAATCCCCAGCGAGGTTAGAACACCCAAAATGGCCCTAAAGGTGAGATATTTCACTACGCCAAAAGCGGTAAAATATTGCACTAGGTAATCGGACAACCAAAGCAACATAACTACTGTTCTCCCGATTTTATTATCTGCTGCACAATGTCTTCCATGACCATGAATCGCGACCCTTTCACCAAGACCGCAGCATCCGAATCTAGCAATGCCTCAAGGTGGTCGGTAAGCATTTTTTTGCTCTCGAAATGCTTAGCCCTCTCGCCAAATTCGCGTGTAGCATTGGTACAGAGAGGGCCGACAGCCAACAAGATATCGACACCTTGCTCAGCCGCGTAGCGCCCTACATCCGCATGTAACTGGGCCTCGTTTTCCCCAAGCTCACCCATATCCCCCAACACCAAAATTCGTCGGCCCTTAAAATTCATCAGTGTATTAATGGCTGCTTTTACAGAACCCGGGTTGGCGTTATAGGTGTCATCGATAACAGAAGCACCATTTGCTAACTGCTGCCAACTCAAGCGACCGGACACTGGCTGCAGCTTATTCAGCCCAGCAGAGATCGACCCTAGCTCAGCGCCAACAGCATGCGCACAGGCAGCTGCTGCCAGAGTATTTCCCACGTTATGCACGCCACTCAAAGACAACCTGACCGCGGCCTCACCAACTGGCGTGACAAGCACAAAGACATGGCAACCGAAATGATCTGCAACCACCTCTTTGGCATAAAAATCTGCACGGGTATCCGCTATAGAATAAGTCAACACTCTAGCTCGAGATGACGCTCTCCATTGCTCAGAATAGGGCTCATCCAGATTGATAACAGCCACACCTTGGTCGGAAACACCCCGATAGATTTCGCCCTTGGCTTTGGCTACGCCATCTATACTTCCAAAACCAGCCATGTGAGCAGGCAATACGTTATTCACCATCACCACATCGGGACGAGCCAAACCACATAGGTACGCAATTTCACCTGAAGCACTGGCACCCATCTCAATAACCGCATAGCGATGCCCACGATGCAGCCCTAGAAGCGTCATTGGCACGCCAATTTGGTTATTCAAGTTTCCCTTGGTCGCCAGCACCTCGCCCGACTCACGAAGGATGGCAGCAATCATTTCTTTAACCGTTGTTTTTCCACTGCTGCCAGTGACAGCGATCAATGGCCCCATAAAGGCCTGCCGATTGATCCTCGCGATTTGCCCCAACGCTTCTGTGGTATCAGGCACAACCCATTGAGGCACAATGATGTCTTTTACTGGGCGATCAACAACCATGCCGCATGCTTGGGTGGCCACTTGAGGCAAAAACTGATGCGCATCAAATCGCTCACCCTTTAGCGCGATAAAGAGCTGACCCTCATCAATCTGACGACTGTCTGTAGATACAGATTTGAAGTGGCAGTCTGGATACATCAAAGTGCCTCCATATGCCTGCGCTACCTGAGAAAGGGTCAACTCTTGCATCATCGCAACCCTCCACGCTGGCGCAATGCCAATCGGGCCTGCACTTGATCACTAAATGGCAAACGCTCGGCACCGAGTAGCTGATAGCCCTCATGCCCCTTTCCGGCAATCAACACAATATCGTCATCACCCGCTTCATTAACCGCTGCGCGGATTGCCTCAGCCCTATCCAAACACGTGACCACTGCAACAGCTTCAGCCGAATCCTCGACCAGCCCTTCACGAATATCAGCGGCGATACGCTCCGGCAGCTCGTTACGAGGATTGTCATTGGTGATAACAACACGGTCGGCATAGCGACTAGCAATACGACCCATCTGAGGTCGCTTGCCACGATCACGATCACCGCCACAACCAAATACACACCACAGTTGACCAGCGCAGTGCTCGCGCAACGTAACGAGAACCTTTTCAAGTGCGTCGGGCGTATGCGCATAATCCACGACCACTTGAGGGCCGGCATCAGCTGCCACCAACTCCATACGCCCCGGAACTGACTGCAAGCGTGGCACAACCTTTAACACGTCATTTAGTGGCACACCCTGAAGACATGCCGCGCCAATCACCGCCAGCAGATTTTGTAAATTAAACTTTCCCAACAACAGGCTATTGAGCTCACCCGCCCCCCAAGGCGTTGTCACTTTGGCACTAATACCCGATGCCGAAAGCAGGATGTCGTCGGCATAGATAGAAGCATTGGGGTTAACCACGGAATAACCGCAAACATTAATAGATGGCGGTAATTTCAGTGCAATCTCTGCGCCCACATGATCATCTGCGTTAATCACCGCATTAATCAAACCCGGCATAGCAAACAACTGTATTTTGGCCTCGGCATAGCTGACCAAGTCACCGTGGTAATCCAAATGGTCGCGACTCAAATTGGTAAAGACCGCTGTATGGAATGACAATCCCGCCACCCTGAATTGATCCAGGCTGTGGGAAGACACCTCCATTGCCACATGCCCAACTCCATCATCTACGAACCCAGCCAGTACGGCCTGAGTGGTAATGGCGTCGGGGGTCGTCATCCCTGTATCGGTCATTTTGGGGCTGCCGTTCGACACAACACCGTAACCAAGCGTACCAACCACACCCGCAGGCCCATCCACCAGACTGAACACCTGCGCCAATAGCTGACTGCACGTGGTCTTTCCGTTGGTTCCAGTAATACCTGTCAGGGATAGCTTCTCAGAGGGGTCATCGTAAAAGCGTCCCGCGAGAGCACTTAACGTCTGACTGAGGTGGTTAATAGCGACCACACTAGAACCCCTCTCACCCTCAAAGCCTTCGGACTCAGCCAACACCGCCGCTGCACCATTCGCTAGCGCTTGATCAATGTATTGACGACCGTCCTGCACGCCCCCAGGGACAGCAATAAAGATTTCACCCGGTTTTACTAAACGGCTATCCAGACACAGCCCCACCACAGGCAATTCTGCCAGCGTCTGCGATAAGGCTACGCTCGGCAGCAACTGCTTCAACGTACAATCAACCGAACTACGGGGCGCACTCATCACGTAGCACCTCCCGGCTTACTCTGGCCAAGCGTCACGACCTGCTTCCCACTTTTGACCTTCGGGGGAATTTTTAACATTCTCAACGCGTCCGCAGTAACACTGGCAAACACTGGCGCAGCGACTTCACCACCAAAATATTTTTCACCCCGAGGGTCATTAATAATCACCACGGTGACCAACCTAGGATTGTCAGCAGGTACCATGCCCGCAAATAAAGCTACGTAACGATTTTTTTCATAGCCCGATTTACCCACTTTATGGACGGTCCCTGTCTTACCTGCCACCTCATAGGATGGAATGGCGGCACGCGTCGCCGTGCCGCCGGCAAGCGTTACATGACTCATCATCTCTCGAAGCCTTGCTACCAACTTCGCGTCCACCACTTGCTCACCCTCAGGAATACCATCTGTTTTCAGCAGAGATACCGGCTTCCTCAAGCCATCATTGGCCAACACTGCATAGGCCTGCGCCAACTGCAGTGCCGAGGCCGAGAGCCCATGCCCAAAAGCAAAATTAGCACGTTCAACGGGCTTCCAGCGCCTGTGCTCTGGCAGACTCCCTGGGCTCTCACCCGGGAATCCCGTTCCAGGACTCTGCCCCAGCCCCATTCGGGCAAACATATCTCGTATATGGCTAGGCTCCAGCTTAAGCGCAATCTTTGTCGTTCCAACCTGACTCGATTTCACCAGTAACGTGGTTAGGTCAATGAGCCCATAGTTTCGATGATCGAAAAAGGTTTTTCTGCCCACCCTGATGGATCCAGGGTTTGTGTCAATTATCGTCTCAGGAACATATTCCCCACTCTCCAATGCCGCCAAGACCGTCAACGGCTTCATAGTGGAACCGGGCTCGACCAAGTCTGTTATGGCACGGTTACGCAATGCATCTGAATTGAGCTGGCTGCGATCATTGGGGTTGTAGGAGGGTTGGTTGGCCATCGCCAGAATCTCTCCAGTCTGCACATCCAGCATCACCACCGATCCTGAAGCAGCCTGATGCTTTGCTACGGCTGCCTTTAATTCACGGTAAGCGGTATATTGCAGTCTCAGATCAATACTAAGCGTCAAGTTTTGCCCAGGCTTTTCGCTCCGCACCAACGCCAAATCTTTAATAACTCGACCCTTCAGATCTTTCAGAACTTTTTTGGCGCCAGGTACGCCAGTGAGCCGCTCATCAAATGCTAGCTCCATACCCTCTTGGCCACGATCGTCGATACTGGTGAAACCGACTAACTGGGAGGTTACCTCTCCCGCCGGATAAAACCGTTTGTACTCACCCTGACCATAAACACCCGGAATCTCCAGACGGAGCACATCCTCTGCCTGATCTGGTGTTACCTGACGAGCCAGGTACATAAATTCCTTTCCGGCATACCGCTTCAGCCTCTGCTGCAACTCGTCACGGCTCATTGACAGCTTTTTGGCCAACTCAGAGAGGCCTTCTGAGCTGCCATCTATCACCTGAGGGTTCGCCCACAATGTGACTACTGGCGTACTTACCGCCAAAGGCTCCCCTCGGCTATCAGTAATAACACCTCGGTAGGCAGGAATGGATTCGGTGCGAACCGTACGAGCCTGACCTTGCCCCTGCAGAAACTGAAAACCCTTATCCACATCAGTCAAAACCTGAAGCCCAGCGATGTGCCAAAGCCCCGCTACTGGAAGCATGAATAGCACCGATACCAGCAGCAGATAACGCCAGCGGGAAATGGTCAATTTGTTCTGCTTCACACTCACTCTGCTCTCACTCCAAGCCCTTTATGGCCGGATCACAATAATCTCTTCAGCCCCAGGCACTCGCATCTGGAGACGCCCCGTTGCTAACTGTTCTATACGACTTAACGATGCCCACGAACTTTGCTCCAACAAGTAGCGCCCCCACTCCACTTGAAAAGCATTCGCCTCCTGCTCAAGCTTGGACAGGTCGTTATAAAGCTGCCTGCACAGGTGGCTGACATAAACCACGGACAGTGCGGATAAAATGACGGCCAACCACATCAACGGCAACATCCAACCTGGCCCAGTTGTAGTCATCGCCCTGATGCTCATGATTAAGCTACCTTCTCAGCCACTCGCATCACCGCACTTCTGGCCCGCACATTCACTGAAACCTCACCCGCGCCTGGCTTAACCGCCTTGCCAACTGAGCGCATCGGGCGAACAATGTCTTTCTCCATAATGGGGAACCCTTTTGGCAAGGGTTTACCGCGCTCCTGCTCCCGAATAAACCGCTTAACGATGCGATCCTCTAGGGAATGGAAACTGATCACCACCAAGCGACCACCCACGGCCAACATACCAAGCACATCGGCCAACACGTTCTCGAGGTCTTCCAATTCCCGGTTAATAAAAATCCTGATCCCCTGGAATGCCCTCGTGGCCGGATGTTTGCCTTTTTCCCACGCGGGGTTTGCCTCCTTTACGATGGCGGCCAACTGCGCAGTACGAGTAATGGGCTTTTCTTCGCGAGCCTCGACAATGGACCGAGCAATCCGCCTGGCGTATCGCTCCTCGCCATAGTCTTTTAATACCCGCGAGATATCCTTTTCTTCTGCTATGGCCAGCCACTCAGCAGCACTGATGCCGTCATCAGGGTTCATCCGCATATCCAGCGGCCCATCTCGCATAAAACTGAATCCCCTCTCAGGATCATCCAGCTGTGGTGACGAAACACCCAAATCCAGCAGCACTCCAGCTACCCCGCCGGCCTTACCTCTTTCCGCTACTAGGGCGGCCATATCCGCAAAAGAAGCCTGAACAATTTCAAAACGGGGGTCTTGGGAAAATCTTTCCCCTGCCACAGCGCAAGCTTCTGGGTCCTTGTCTACTGACACCAACGAGCCAGACTCATTTAATTTGGATAAAATCAGTGCTGAATGGCCTCCACGACCAAACGTACCATCCACATAAAAACCGCCAGGATCAGTGACAAGCACCTCTACTGCCTCATTGAGTAAAACGGTTTCATGCTCACCCTGTCCCGACATAACTCCCGACCCCGGCATTACAATGAGAGGGACTGCATTTCTTCTGGAATCTCAAGATCACCACTGGTCGCTGCCAGCCAATCATCTCTTCCTGCATTCCAGTTTTCTTCGCTCCACAACTCAAAACGATGACGCTGCCCTACCAACATCACTTTTTTCTCCAACTGTGCGTATTGGCGCAACTCTGGTGGAATCAAAATGCGACCGTTGCTATCCAGCTCCATTTCGCGCGCATGGCCGATAAGAATTCGCTGCAGCTTGCGCGTCGTTGGGTTAAATGAAGGCAATTCGGCGATCTGAGCTTCGACCTTCTCCCACTCATGAAGCGGGTAGATCAGCAAGCATTTATCCTGTATATCAATAGTGGCCACAAGACAGCTGCCACTGGGGGGGCTGAGGGCATCACGATACCGTGCAGGGATCGCCATGCGCCCCTTGGTATCCATGTTGATTTCGTTATTGCCTCTGAACAATGCTCTCACCCAACTCTATTATTTTAGAGGCAAAAACCACTTTGCCCCACTTTTCCCCACTTTGGCCACTATATGCCGCCAAAAGCCAAAGTCAAGGCAAAAAAATAGCGGTGCTCACAAAAAATGTGCCGATAACTCAATAACTTGCAGGCGGAGAACAAAAAATAGGGGTGGTGAAAAAATATATAGCAAGGCAAAACAAATCGCTAGATATACCATTTAAAGTAACACTTTAACTAAAAGACATTCTAGGTATAAAAAGATGGGGTTTTTAAGCCGCGGCGGTTATTTTTTAACCAAAAGATAAGAAGATAAAGGGAGTTCGCCTGTAAGCCCAGTAGCTAACTACCCATACCGCACAGAATCAAAGGGTTACAACAAACCCACTGGAGAATAGTACCAAATTTAGTAGCAGTTTTAGTAGCAAGCCCTCAAGACTGTTTATATCAGCTCAGATCGCCGCTGCATGTTAGGCGCCTCAATTGCTTCGAATGGCGAGCAAACCACTGTTCATACTTGTCATCCTTCTGTGAATTGACGACGCTTGTTCATACTCCCGCCGATGGTTCATATTTACTATACGGCGTGTCTAGAGTCATGAGGCTATTCAATTTGCACCACCTCAAAACAGAGGTGCAGTAAAGGTAGTCAAAGCTGGTGTTCCGCTTGCTGGACGACCTCGTATCCATTAACGCTTTATTTTTTGTGCGATAATCAATACCACAGGGTTATCCCTACGGCGTCTTACTTTCCAGAAGAAGAAACAAATGCGGCATCCATTCAAAATAAACATTGCACTGAAATTTTGGCCGATTTTGCTCTTTTGGTAAGAATGTGACTATTGGGCTATCTAAAAGAACTCACCCTGTTGATTGGGCATCAAGCAGCCATGCACTTTGTACCGACCATAAATACACCCACCAACCAACCATTATGGGTAACGATGTATGGATAGGTCATAACGTAGTCATTATGGAAGGAGTTGAAATAGGCCACGGGGCTGTTATAGGGATAAATTCGGTTGTCACAAAAAGCGTTGAGCCGTACCAAATCGTTGCGGGAAACCCGGCACAACCTATCAGATATAGATTTAATGAATCTATCAAAACACGTTTACTTAAAAGCGAATGGTGGACAAAGGATCTGGATGACTTAAAAAAATTAGACTACGAAAATGCCGATAACTTTGCTTTGGCTGCATCGTCGGTAGCAAAAAAAGCCAACTACAACAAAATAAAGCTCAACCAAGTCGAAGTATGTGTTTTTAATGGCGGCAGTGAAAACCAACAGAGAACGTAGATCGGTTTAAAACAATCCACCGAATGTTTAATATTTGACCACGCTTTTGTAACACTTTTTGTACCACCTCAGAACAGAGGTGCGGTAAAGGTAGCCGGAAGCCCCCATTCCGGGGACTTCCAGCATATTAGGAGTTAGCCTATAAGCCGGGTTCTGTCTTGGACAATCATTCCTCTAGGGCATACGTCACCATATGCCTCAAGCAACCTACCCGAGTCCAGCGCGGGCCACGCCAATGGACTCCTATTTGGTCTTGCTCCGAGCGGGGTTTACCATGCCACAAACTGTTACCAGCTGCGCGGTGCGCTCTTACCGCACCCTTTCACCCTTACCTGTGCCATCGCTCTCTATAAAAGAAAGCGAGGCCATCGGCGGTCTACTCTCTGCTGCACTTTCCGTAGGCTCACGCCCCCCAGGAGTTACCTGNNCTGGCACTCTGCCCTATGGAGCCCGGACTTTCCTCCCCTACTCACCCAATATCACCGATGGAAATATCGAGAAAACGTAGCGGCGATCGCCCAGCCAACTCCCGCGGCAAGGGTACCATGAAACAAACGATCGACAACAGATCATTGCCGCCACACCGCCATGTCAAACCGCCCATCGACATTGGTAATTTATGACCCAATCGATATTTAAAATGCCATTTCTTCGCTAGGCTTCCAGTCATGTCAAAATTGTGTCAGAACCTAGGTACCAGTGATGTTAAGAATCGTCGTAATAAATCCTAAAGGGGGGTGCGGAAAGACAACCATCTCTACCAACCTAGCCAGCTATTTCGGCAACCAAGGCGACGTGACCACGCTGATGGACTTGGACCCCCAGGGGGCGAGTGTATTTTGGTCCCACTCGCGTCCTGAACAAGCTCCCTTCGTACAACTCGTGGATGCTCACAACTGCTCACACAATGTCACCCGAAGTTGGGCTATTCAACCGCCACGAAACACTGAGGTCTTAATACTAGATACTCCAGCCCGGCCGGATTTAACTTCCTTAAGCCCTCTGCTCAGAGAAGCAACGGCGATCCTACTACCGGTACTTCTCAATGAATTTGACTTACATGCCATTGCCAATACAGTTCAGCAATTACGAAGGGCTTTACCCTCTCATAAAAATATGGCCCTAATTATCAACCGCGCCACAAAAACCAGCGGTATCAGACACAAGACTGACAAGCTATCTAAAGAGTTAGGACTGCCCGTTATTGCCACACTGCGAGATACTCGAAACTACGTTCAAGCGGCAGCCAGCGGATTGGGTGTTTGTGAAATGAAGGGCGCTCACTATATGAGAGACAAGTCAGATATGGCACAGATTGCACAGTGGTGTGATAAAAAACGACCCAACGATACTTTTCAGCGCCTTAATCCTGACACCATTGCTTTGGCCAGCACGGCCTAAAGAGATGACGAGAAAGCTTTCTGGTTTACACTTTTAATGAAAGCGCTAACTGATAGAGGGCATTTTTTTGACCGCCGGTAATTTTGGCTGCCAAGGACGCCGCCTGCTTCAACGGCAGTTCATCGAGCAATAATGATAGAACGCGCTCTTGTTCACCGTTATCGGGAACCTCTGCAGCAACATCCAGTCCCCGTAGAATCAACACAATTTCTCCCTTTTGTTGATTGCTATCGGCAACAACCTGCTGATGAATGTCCATCAGCGTCCCTGTCAAAAAGGTCTCGTAAGTTTTGGTGAGCTCTCGAGCCATCACTGCCTCACGCTCTGCCCCAAACGCGCCAGCCATATCAGCAAGTGTGTCCACAATACGGTGGGGCGATTCGTAAAAAATCAGAGTACGGGGCTCTTTGGCCAAACTCTCAAATTTTTTTATTCGAGCCGATGACTTGTGGGGTGAGAACCCCTCAAAAGTAAAACGATCACTGGGTAGCCCAGAGGCGCAGAGCGCAGCGATGATGGCACAGGGGCCGGGGACAGGAATGACTTTGAATCCACCCAATCTAACGGCCCTCACCAATTTGTAACCGGGATCAGAGATTAAAGGCGTACCTGCATCAGATATCAGCGCCACTGCTTGGCCAGCCTCAAGCGCATTAATAATCCGCGCTGCTTGCCGATCATCGCCGTGATCATGGTAGGCCACCAAAGGTGTTTCTATACCAAGATGCTTCAATAATCGGCCACTGTGACGTGTATCTTCTGCAGCAATGAGATCAACTGCATGGAGAACATCCACAGCACGGGGTACCATATCCCCCAAATTGCCTATGGGCGTGGCCACCACATATAATTCACCTGCCATAAGAACTGACACCTATGCCTAAAATTCGGATCACGATAATAGCCCTGAGCTTGCTGACGTTGTTAATGGGCGGCTGCACAGGGCAGTCCCGAACTGAAATCACTAGCATACCTCCAGCCCAATCCCTTACAGAACAGGCTGACAAGGCCCTATCCCAAGCCGCCAGCAGCATAGCACCGCAACAACAACTGCACCAACTAGCTGCAGCCGAGTTATTTTCAAAGGCCGGTAAAAATGATCGAGCTCTGATGGTATTGGAGAAGATCTCTCCCGCCCCACTACCAACTGAGCAGTTTGCTAAATACACGCTAATGTATTCTGAGCTTGCACTCGCCAGCGATCATTTCTTTTTGGCTCGACAACTGCTTTCCAGCCAACGAATAGAGCAAGAGTGGCGACAATTACCCCTTCCACAACAACAACAATGGCACCGACTGCGTGGCGAGCTTTATTCTCTGCTGGGTGATAGCAAGAACAGCATCCAGGCTTATATGGCGCTATCAGCGCTCTCAGCCACTTCACAGGACCGTCAAGAAGCACATGACAAGCTCTGGTTTGTACTGAACCAAGTGAGTCACGACAATCTAGAAAAACTGGCTAACACTGAACAGAATTCGACGTTACTAGGGTGGTACTCTCTTGCCAGCATCACTCGAAACAACCAAGGAGATGTGCGCCATCAGCTCTCACTCATCACTGAATGGCAACGGACTCAGCCCAGCCACCCCGCCTCCTTGATACCACCTACTAGCCTGCTATCTACCCAACAAACCGCCGGCGACCTTCCTCAAAGGATTGCCCTACTACTACCCTTACAGGGAGGATTGGTTCAAGCAGGGAAGGCCATCCGTAACGGTTTTCTCGCAGCTTGGTACGACGTCCAAAGCCACTATGGCGGAACACCCATGGTTCGCTTCTACGATACCGCCTCCAGCGAGGATATTACTGTCCTTTATCAGCAGGCTGTCGCCGATGGCGCACAACTGGTGATTGGCCCAGTACAAAAAGAAAAAGTACGGCAGCTGCTCAGCCTTTCTGAGTTGCCAGTACCCACCATTGCGCTTAATTACATAGAATTACCTCTCTCCGCTGCTCCAAAAAACCTTTTCCAATTTGGGCTTTCCGTAGCAGATGAAGCGAAACAAATTGCAGATCGAGCATGGATTGAAGGCCAACGAACAGCGCTTACTATCACACCGAACAACAGCTGGGGCGAGAGAACCCTATCCGCTTTCCGCGACCGGTGGCAGGAGAAAGGTGGCATCCTTATCGAAGCCCCCCCCTATGGCACATCACAAAGTGATTTTGCCCCGCTGCTTAAACCTGTATTAAATCTCGACCACAGCGACACGCGTAAAAAGCGATTAGAACAGTTACTTGGAAAATCACTAGAACATACCCCTCGTCGTCGACAGGATGTTGATATGGTGTTTATGGCCGCTTATCCAGATCATGCCCGGCAAATCAAACCCACTCTCGACTTTCTATTTGCCAGTGACCTGACGGTATACGGGACATCTCACCTCTACACAGGGGCTCAAAATTCAGGACGAAACCGTGATCTTGAGGGCATTCGCTTTATCGCAACGCCCTGGACTTTACCCGGCACTACCGATGAAAAATTACAGCCCGCAACGGAGTTACCCGCTCTGTACCGCCACATATTTGCCTTGGGTATTGATGCGTACCATCTACATCAGTGGTTGCCCCAAATGATACGCCAACCAAGCACTCGTCTATTTGGTAGTACTGGCACTCTGCAACTAAACCCGCAGGGTGCCATTGAGCGCGAGCAGCCTTGGGCAGTATTTCGCGGTGGCAGAGTGCAGTCCGCGCAACAACTCATCGTGGATTAAGGTCTACACATATACCGGGCTTAACGTTAAACAAGGACACATCCATAAAAGTATCAACACGATAAAAAGGATTTTATAGTGATGTTCAGGCAAGAGAATAATACTGATGGCAACTTGGGCGCCCGCGCAGAACAATGGGCACAACAGTATTTAAAAAACCAGGGGTTAAACATTGTCACCAACAACTATCGTACTCCCCAGGGTGAAATTGATCTGATTATGCGAGAAGGTAACACCTTGGTGTTTGTTGAGGTGCGACTACGAAGTGCCAGAACGTTTGGCAGCGCCGCTGAAAGTATTGATGCTCGGAAACAACAGCGCCTAATTCGTGCAGCTAAACACTACTTACAGGCAGAAGAGATATGGGATCAGGTTCCCTGTCGGTTTGATGCAATCTGCCTAGGTAAAGACCCCGACAACAGCAATAAGTATCAGGTAGAATGGCTGCGCAATGCCTTTAGCACGTAAAGAGAATCATGGAATCAAACGTTATTGAGCAATTTCACCAGAGCATCGAGGCAAAGATGGCCTGTGGTGAAATACTAGCACCACTGATTGTCGAAGCTAGTTCCCGTGTTGTTCAACAATTACTTCAAGAACACAAAATTCTTTGCTGTGGTAATGGTCTATCGGCATCTCTTGCTAATATGCTCACCCAATCACTGATGCTTCAGTACAAACTTGAGCGACCGGGCTTTCCTGCCATCAGCCTCAACAGCAACTCTGCCACTATTACCGCTATTGGGCACCACCATAGCGCCAGTGAAGTCTTCAGCAAACAGGTTCGTACACTGGGCCAAGCAGGGGATTTGCTCATCATCTTCAGCAATGGAACAAATCCAAGCAACCTTGTGCAGGCTATCCACACTGCACATGATAGGTCTATGTCTGTGATCGGTTTTACCGGGGCAGGAGATACCGATCTTTCTGCACTTTTAAGCGGTGAAGATATCGAAATACAGGTCGACCACCATGACAGGCATAGGATTAGCGAAGTCCAAATGCTAAGTCTATTTTGCCTCTGTGAGCTTATCGACCAACAATTATTTGGAGGAACCCCCTGATGTTGCCACGACTGACCGCTCTACTTTTAATCTGTAGCGTCACTCTGGCTGGCTGTACCAGTATTATCCATGCCACCACCGATGAACCGATCCAACCTGACCCAACTAACACCTCCATAGGCACCGATATTGACGACTGGCAGTTAGAAACTCTGATCGGCGTCAATATTAAAAAAGCTCACCCCGACCTTGAGAAAGCGCATATCAATATCAACTCCTATAACGGCGTGGTACTACTGACAGGTGAGGTGCCTTCCACTCAGGTACGCACTTTGGCGGGCAATGAGGCAAGAAATTTCAGGGGCGTCCGACAGGTCCACAATGAGCTACAGGCACGGGAACAATCCTCGCTAATTTCGCGTAGCAAAGACACCTGGCTGTCCACCAAGGTAAAAACCAAATTGATTGCCGAGAAAGAGATGAAGTCTTCCTCTGTCAAGATAGTCACTGAAGGTAGTGTTATATATCTAATGGGCTTAGTGACCCATGATACAGCTGGCAAGGCTGCACAAATTGCCAGCAAAACTCGTGGTGCAAAACGGGTCGTTAAAGTATTTGAATATATTGACTAGCACATACCATGGGCATAAAAAAACCGGCGCTCAATAGCGTCGGTTTTTTCTACATTTTTATCCACTAGCGCAGACTAAACAAGAGGTATTACATCAGCTCTAGAGCAACAGCAGTAGCTTCCCCTCCGCCGATACAAATACTGGCAACACCCTTAGCTTTATCGTAAGTCTGCATAGCAGACAGTAGCGTTACAATAATGCGGGCACCGGAAGCACCAATTGGATGACCCAAAGCGCAGGCACCGCCGTGAACATTGACCTTTTCATGGGGTAGATCGAGCTCTTTCATGGCCGCCATGGTCACGGTGGCAAAAGCCTCGTTGATCTCATACAAATCCACCTCGTCTTTTGACCAACCCACCTTCTTAAGTAACTTTTGGATGGCACCCACAGGCGCTGTGGTAAACCACTCTGGGTCCTGAGAGTTCGTAGTATGAGCACAGATTTTAGCCAGTGGCTTGAGGCCCATCTCTTCTGCCACAGACAAACGTGTTAAAACTAATGCCGCGGCACCATCACTAATAGAGCTAGAGTTTGCTGCCGTAACAGACCCATCCTTTTTAAAGGCCGGCCTCATTTGGGGGATTTTGTCAGGATTACCTTTCCCTGGTTGCTCATCGGTATCATAGACGACATCACCACGACGGCTTTTCACCGTAAAGGGGGTGATTTCCTGCTCAAACTTTCCTTCTACAATAGCTTTTTGTGCCCGCTCTAGAGAGGTAATCGCAAAAGCATCCTGCTCCTCACGAGTAAAGCCATATTTATCAACACACTGCTCAGCAAATAACCCCATAGCTCCTGCAGTATAGGCATCTTCCAAGCCATCCATCGTCATGTGGTCATGAATTTTGGCATCACCAAACCGGTAGCCTCCGCGCCCCTGAAGCATTAAGTAGGGTGCATTGGTCATGCTTTCCATGCCACCGGCAACAGCAATGTCCACATGACCTAACGTCAAACTATCCCACGCATTCATGGTAGCCTTCATGCCAGAACCGCATACCTTGTTCAGGGTGGTAGCGCCAACACTCGTTGGCAACCCAGCACCCAGTGCGGCTTGCCTAGCAGGAGCCTGTCTCAAACCGGCAGTTAGGCAGCAACCCATATCAACAGAGCCAATTTTTTCCGGAGCAACACCTGCACGCTCCACAGCAGCCTTGATAGCCGCTGCACCCAGTTCTGTTGAAGGTACGCCATCGAATTGGCCTTGCATACTACCAATTGGCGTTCTCGCCATTCCGACAATTACAATTGGATCTAACATAACTCTATCCTCTATTTAACCACTCTCAAGGAGGGTTTCTTGCTAGCTTCACCAGAACCGCTGCCTTTAGGGGGGGCATCTGAACGCGATACCGATTTAACCGGTGCCGGCCCGATGGGCTCTGGCCCGCTGGAATCTTCTGGTTGAAACATCATTCCCTGACCATTTTCTTGGGCATAAATACCCATAATCGATAGAATAGGCAACCTAATCTCTCTCGGTACTCCACCAAAACGAGTGCTGAAAGAAATTTCTGTATTGTTCATCACCAGCCCGGTTATCGCCCGCGGCACAAGGTTCAAGACAATCTGCCCATCACTCACATGTTCCTGAGGCACTTCCACTCCAGGAAAGAAAGCATTCACCGCCATATAAGGCGTGCACTCATTATCGACAATCCAGTCGTAAAACGCGCGAATCAAATAAGGTCTGTTTGATGTCATTTTCATGTGAACGGTATCAGGCATTATATTCCCGAGGGGCATTCTATAAAAAAAGGAGCCTTATATGCCCCTTTTTTTATTACCAATTTGTTGACCAAGATTAAGGTTACATTTCTTTTTCTAGCTCAGACAAGCTTTCCTGAAATGATTCCCTCTCAAACAGACGCTCCATATAATCGTGTAAGGGCTTGGTCTGACGATTATTTGGTAGTTTGATGCCCAAGCTGGTCAACCTCCAGAGAATAGGCCCCAGGCAGCAGTCCACTAAGGTAAATTCTTCATTCATAAAGTAAGGTAAATCAGTAAAGATGGGAGCAATACTAACGAGACTGTCTCGCAGATCTTTCCGCGCCTCTTCCGCATCTTTGCCATTTGGATCGCTGACAATTTTGTCTACCTGAACACAGCAATCCTTTTCAATCCGGTGCATAAACTGCCGGCTGAGCGCCCTAGCTACTGGATAAACTGGCAGCAATGGCGGATGCGGAAATCGTTCATCCAAATATTCCATCATCACTTTAGTTTCATACAAGGCCAGATCACGATCAATCAGGGTTGGCAATGAGGCATAAGGATTTACCTCGAGTACTTCTTCAGGTATCACTTTTCCATCGATACTTTCGATGTCAACAGTGACCCCTTTTTCCGCCAAGACAATGCGAACCCGATGACTATAGTGACAATCAGGATCAGAATAAAATGTCATGGAAGATCGTTTTGCAACAACCCCCATATTGAAACCTCGAGTTTAATTATAAAATTAGATGGGCGGCTGATATACAGCCACCCCCATGAAAATCAGTGAATATCTTTCCAGTATTCACGATTTAGTAACCATACCCAGAGAAACAGGAAGGCTAGAAATAATAGCGTATAAATACCAATTCGCTTGCGATCCTCGGCCATTGGTTCAGCCACATACGCCAGGAAATTAACTAAATCGAACACTGCCTCATCATACTCTTCAGGAGACAGACTACCTTCTTGAATAAGGCTGTAACGACCACAGTCATCTTCAAGAATTTCTTCTCGAGTTAAAGGATCGCGCTTAATACCGCCATTGTGAGCCATGACTGGGCCAGGAGCACACGCCTGCAAACCTTGAAGGCCCAGCATCGCATGGGGCATGCCCACATCCTTAAACACCTTGTTGTTCACGCCAACCGGACGGGTTGGGTCAGCGTAAAAGTTACGAAGATACGTGTACAGCCACTGGGGAGAACGCGCACGAGCCACCAGGGTTAAATCAGGCGGCGGTGCACCAAACCACTGCTTGGCCTTATCAGAAGGCATAGAGATGCCCATCAGGCTACCAATTTTTTTATCGGCAAGAACCAAGTTATCTATCGCCAAACCAGCGGGAATGTTCAGATCGGTGGCAACACGCTCCCAGCGGGAGTACTGGGCAGAGTGACACCCCATGCAGTAGTTCACAAATAGTTGAGCACCATGTTGTAGCGATGCTTTATCGCCTAGTTCAGCCTCAAACTCATCACAGTGAATAGTGCCGCAATCATAGCTCGACTCAGAACCTACTGCTTTCAAAGGAGCCCAGGCCAGGAACAACACAAACAAGAATGCCAATAGCGCCTTCCAGAAACCCATGCCGCCATCCATCGTCACTCGGGCAGGTTCGGGCTTGGTTTTCTCCCATTTAGTCCAAATAGGCATTGCCAAGAAAAAGGCGAAGTACAAAATTGCGCAAACCTGAGCCAACATGGTCCGCTCAGGCGTTGGCGCTTTCACACCCAACACACCGAGGATAATGAACGAAGCAGCGAAGACCAGAACAGCTACCCGGCTAAAGGTGCCTTTGTAGCGAATGGATTTCACAGGGCTACGATCCAGCCATGGCAGCACAAACATAATAGCAATCGCCGCCCCCATCACCGCGAAGCCCGCAAGCTTATCCGGAACTGCCCTCAACATGGAATAGAACGGCGTGAAGTACCACACAGGCGCAATGTGCTGTGGTGTTTTCAGTGGGTTAGCAATTTCAAAGTTCGCATGCTCAAGGAAATAGCCGCCCATTTCAGGCACAAAGAACATAATGAAACAGAACACGAACAAGAACACCACAATCGGTACGAGGTCATGAACAGTGTAGAAGGGGTGGAAAGGAATACCATCTACAGGGATACCGTTTGCGTCCTTGTTCTTCTTAATTTCAACGCCATCGGGGTTATTAGAACCCACTTCATGCAGAGCCAAAATATGTAGGACTACCAGTGCCAACAATACAATTGGCACTGCAACCACGTGTAGCGACATAAATCGATTTAGCGTAATACCAGAGATTAAGTAGTCTCCGCGAACCCACTGCACAATATCATCGCCCACTACCGGTATAGCACCGAACAAGGAAATAATGACCTGAGCACCCCAGAAAGACATTTGCCCCCAAGGCAATACATAACCCAAAAAGGCTTCCGCCATCAGCGCCACATAGATCGTCATACCGAAGATCCACACCAACTCACGCGGCGGCTTATACGAACCGTAGATCAAACCACGGAACATATGTAGATAGATCACGATAAAGAAGGCAGAAGCACCGGTAGAGTGCATATATCGAATAATCCAGCCGTAATCCACATCACGCATGATGTACTCAACCGAGGCAAAAGCGGTTTCAGCGGAACCTTGAAAGCTCATCAACAACCAGATGCCGGAAATCAGCTGAATCACTAGTATAATCATCGACAACACGCCGAAGACATACCAGAAATTGAAGTTTTTCGGAGCGTAGTACTCAGCCATATGAGTATTCCAGGCCCGCATAATGGGCAGACGAGCGTCTACCCAATCACGGAATGATATTAACGCTTTCATTAGCCGGCCTCCTGATCTACACCAATAACTATCACACCATCGCTCTCATAGGAGTATGGAGGAACATCAAGATTGGTCGGTGCCGGAACACCGGCAAAAACTCGACCAGAAAGGTCGAACTTAGAACCGTGACAAGGGCAGAAGAAGCCACCCATCCAAACAGTATCGCTGGTGCTCAAATCTTCAGCCCCCACTTCTGGGCGGTACATTGGCGCACAACCCAAATGTGTACAAAGGCCAACAACAACGAGATATTCTTCCTTACCTTTCATGGCCCTGTGAGTGCCGCCCACATAAGCTGGCTGTTTTGCCTTAGCTGAGGATGGATCCCTTAAAACCTCTTCCGTTATCCCTTCCAGAGTTTTCAGACTTTCAGCTGTACGACGGACGACATAGACGGGCTTACCACGCCACTCAAACGTCACCATCTGACCAGGTTCAATTTTAGAAATGTTGGCCTTGACCGGAGCACCTGCAGCTTTTGCTTTGGCACTTGGGTTCCAGGAACCGACAAAAGGAACGGCTGCTCCAACTACCCCAACAGCGCCCACCACACAGGTGGCCCCAGTCAGGAAGCGGCGACGCCCCTCATTAACACCGTCATTACTCACGACGTTCTCCCATTAACAGCAAAGGTTAGCAATTTTTTTTATGTATACAAAATGGCGAGCAATAGTAAAGAAAACAGGGGGTTTTTACAAGCTGAAGGCCCGCAAGAATTGGACAACCCTGCATTTAAAACAAAAAAACCCCGGCTGAATAGAGCCAGGGTTTTTCGAACAGAATAAAAAATTAACGCTTGGAGAACTGAGGGCGCTTACGAGCTTTATGCAAGCCAACCTTTTTGCGTTCCACCTCACGTGCATCGCGAGTCAAAAACCCCGCTTTACGGAGATCGCTGCGGAGACCTTCGTCATACTGCAACAATGCCCGAGAAATCCCATGGCGAATCGCGCCAGCTTGCCCAAAACTGCCGCCACCGGCAACAGTGATTTTCAAATCAAATTTTTCGACGCAGTTAACCAACTCTAGCGGCTGGCGTATAACCATACGGGCCACTTCACGACCGAAGTATTGCTCCAGAGTGCGATTATTAATTGTTACATTACCGCTACCATTAGTCAGAAAAACCCTAGCTGAAGAGGTTTTACGGCGACCGGTGCCATAGTATTGAGTGTCTGCCATAATTAACTATCCGTCAGATATTCAGTTCTTGCGGTTGCTGAGCAGCATGTGGATGCTCAGTACCTGCGTAGACTTTCAATTTCTTGAACATAGCATTTCCCAGAGGGCCTTTTGGCAACATGCCTTTAACAGCACTCTGGATGGTACGTTCAGGAGCCTTGTCCATCAGCTTTTCAAAACTGATGGACTTCAATCCACCCGGATAACCGGTGTGGTGGTGGTAAATTTTGTCTTTCGCCTTATTACCTGTCACACGAACTTTCTCAGCATTGACAACCACGATGTAATCGCCGGTATCAACATGAGGCGTGAACTCCGGCTTATGCTTACCGCGTAGGCGTGAAGCAATACCCGCGGCCAAACGACCGAGCGTTTTATCAGCTGCGTCAATAACAAACCAATCGTGCTGGACGGTCTCTGGCTTCGCACTAAATGTTTTCATCTTTTCCTGCCTAAAATTTTTGGGCTTCCCGTCAAATGGGGCTTACCAAAAGGAGGGCGCATTCTACAGATGGGACATAGACTTTTCAAGAGCCTTTTCAATGCGCATTACACCTAAAACGCAATAACGTCTAACTTACTGCCAGCCTTTTACACGCCACAAGGGTTTCTTGTTATATAAGCCCGAGCAAAGCATCGGCATAACAGGGCGAACTTCACCTTAAAACCCGAGTTACAAGACAGCAATATCCCAACACGCTATTAAGGCCGATGAGGTCTTGCTAGGTATTCGTGAGACTGCATTTCCAGCAACCGGCTCTGGGTACGCTGAAACTCAAAATTGAGCCGCCCGCCAGAGTAAAGAGACCCCAAATTCACCTCTGCTGATAACACCAGCTTTACGTTTCGATCGTAAAACTCATCCACCATATTGATAAAACGTCGCGCTATATCGTCATTTTTTTGTCCCATCTGCCTCACACCGCCCACTAACACAGCATGAAACTCCCGGGCCAGTTCTATATAGTCATATTGACTGCGGGGAATGTTACAAATAACGTTGAAATCAAACCAGACCACATCTTCCGCCACATACCGACAATGGATTTTCCTACCCTCCGCTTCAATATTCACACCCTCTCTCACTTCACCCAAAGCCGGCGCCAAACTATTAAATGCTGACATCAATGCCGCCTCGGCTATCGTGCCCAAAGGCTGATGATAGAGCTCTGCACGCTCAAGCGCCCGAAGCCGGTAGTCCACTCCACCATCGACATTGATGACATCCGTATGCTCATTTAGCAAAGCAATGGTCGGCAAAAACCGTCGGCGCTGTAGACCGTTCTCGTAAAGGTTGTTCGGCATAATATTAGATGTGGCCACCAAAGTTACTCGCCGGTCAAACAAGTATTCAAGCAGGGCCCCCAACAACATAGCATCAGTGATATCTGATACAAAAAACTCATCAAAACAAATAACTCGAGCCTCGCTAGCAAGCCGATCGGCTACCTTCTCTAGCGGATTCTTTTCACCCTTGAGCAGCCTTAACTCCCCATGCACTCTCCGCATAAAGCGATGAAAATGCACTCGCATCTTCTGCTCAAAAGGAAGGCTTTCGTAGAAGTTGTCCATCAGGTAAGTCTTGCCTCGACCCACCCCGCCCCAGAAGTACAGCCCCTTAATAGGCCCAGCCGCCTCAGAAGGCTTGAACTTACTCCTAAACTTTGCCAACAAACCAAGCTGTTGCTTTTCTTTTGTCTCAGGAGTCAACCTCTCGTAGAGCGACTGCAAACAGTACACAGCGTTCTCCTGAGAGGCATCATAATTAAACCCCTCCTGCTGAAGGTCATGCCGGTACCGTTGCACAGGCGTCAGAGGTATAGATAAGACCGGCTGGGACATAGCTCGCCAAACAAACATAGATCCGTAAATTGGGCGTGAACTGTAGCGAGGAGCTGGTTGATTAGCAACCCAAAAGCACTTAAATGAGCACCCCTCCCAACGGAGCATCTTACTAAAAAAATGTTGCCTCAAGCCCTCGCATCTTTCAGACTACAGATATTAAATTTTTAACCCAGCATCATGGAGACAATGGCTTGACCAACCCAATTCTGTTAATCGGACTGTTATCCTTGGCAACCGGCCTAATCATTGGCTTTATTTTAGCCCGCTCACTTCACCCACAGGCACGGGAGCGCAAGGAGCTGGAAGAACAACTGAGGAAATCCCAGGACCAAATAAAGGACTACCAGCAGGAAGTTACTGCGCATTTTGTCAAAACCTCCGAGCTGATTAACAACCTATCGCATAGCTATCGAGATGTTCATGAACACCTCGCCACAAGCGCCATGCACCTCACAAACCCTGAAATTAGCCGTCAACTAATCGATGCTGGCTTTGGACGTCATGAAAATAACAGCAACCTGATCTCAGGTGATACGCCAGAACCCCCTAAAGACTATGCCCCAAAGGTCCCAGGCGGAGTCCTTAGCGAAGAGTATGGCTTAAAGGAAGATGCTCAAACACCAAACGCCGCACACCTGAAAGTTGTCAGTGATGCAGCTCAGGACATCAGTGATGATGAGGAAGACCCTACACTCAAAGTAAGCTAAGGCTTTATTAACAACAGAGCCATCACAACCAACCGAGCCCCTCTATACAACCCGTACTTTTATTGCTTTGTGCCATAATAGCCGCCAGATAAACAACAGGAGGTGGCAGTGTCCACTATCTATCGGGTATTGCGCTACTTAAGCTGGCCGGCCATTGCTGGATTGTTAGCGGCAGCTGTTATTTTGTTGCTTTTCCCAGAGGGGCTTAACAACCATAGCAATATGGAAACTACAGGCTTATCCCCAACCGCCAATAGTGAATGGGCTGGACCAGCCTCCTACGCATCCGCAGTACGTCGTGCGTCACCCTCAGTAGTCAATATCTATACCCGAAAAAAATTAGCACAGGCTCGCCACCCACTGATGGACGACCCCTCTTTTAAACGCTTCTTCAATAGCAGTAACCAACCACAACAGCAGCGTATGCAATCCTCTCTGGGATCAGGCGTTATTATTACAGCTGATGGCTATGTGCTGACCAACAATCACGTGGTCGAAAGTGCTGACGAAATACTGATTCAGCTGCAGGATGGCCGCGAAGCCCTAGTGCAAGTGGTGGGCAGGGACCCAGAAACTGATCTGGCGGTACTCAAAGCGGACCTCGACCAACTTACTCCGATCAGCATTGGCGACCCCAATCAGATAAACGTAGGCGATGTTGTGCTTGCCATCGGCAACCCGTTCGGAGTTGGGCAGTCTGTATCCCAAGGGATTGTCAGTGCAACTGGCCGTAATGGGCTGGGACTCAACACTTTTGAAAACTTTATTCAGACCGATGCCGCTATTAACCCGGGCAATTCAGGTGGCGCCTTGGTTGACGCTTATGGCAACTTGCTTGGCATCAACGCCGCTATCCTAGATCGTACTGGCTACTCCGTAGGTATCGGCTTTGCTATCCCCGGAAATACGGCTATTAAAGTGCTCGAGGATATCGTGAAGCATGGCAGGGTAATCCGAGGATGGCTGGGCGTTGAAGCACGTCCCCTAACAAGACAGGCAGCAGAATTACTCGACCTTGACCCGCCCTCCGGGCTAGTAATTACCAGTATTTATCGGAGAAGCCCGGCACATCTAGCAGGCCTTCAATCCGGCGATATAATTACTCGTATCAACGATTATTGGGTGGTGGATACTGAGCGCAGTATGAATATGATCGCCGACCTCTCACCTGGCGACTCAGTTAAACTCGACATTCTGCGCGGCGGAGAAAGCAGCACCATGATGGCAGTTGCAGGCACCCGCCCCATCGTTGAATAGATCAGACCTAAATCAGCACAACGACCAGCTGACCCAGGACACGACAACCCTCATCACAAACAGCCCAATAACCCAGCCAGCACATCTAACAACCGCCTGTTTTGCTCTGGAAGGCCAATTGTAATACGTAAATACTGGTCAATTCGGTGCTGCTTAAAGTGGCGAACAATAATACCTTGCTCACGAAGCCCTGCTAATAATTCAGCGGCATCGCATTGAGGATGAGAAACAAACAAAAAGTTAGCTGCCGAAGGTAGCACTTGAAACCCCAACGCACTCAGCTCAGACACCAGCTGCCCCCGACTGTCAATCACCGCCTGACAGACCTGCTTAAAATAAGCCTCATCTTCAAATGCCGCAACACCGCCTGCAATGGCAAGCTGATCCAGTGGATAGGAGTTGAAACTATTCTTAACTCGCTCTAATGCCTCAATCAAAGATGACTGCCCCACGGCAAACCCGACTCTCAACCCTGCCAGCGAACGGGACTTGGATAGCGTCTGAGTCACCAGTAGATTGGGGTAACGATCCACCAAGGCGATAGCACTTTCACCACCAAAGTCGATATAGGCCTCATCCACCACCACCACTGAACCCTGATTGTCTTGCAATAACGACTCAATATCAGCCAGAGGCAGCAACTGACCAGTAGGCGCGTTAGGATTAGGGAAAATAATACCCCCATTAGCCTTTTTGTAATCTGCAGTGCAAAGCGTTAAATCTTCGGCCAGCGGCACAAGCTCGAATGGCACCTGATACAGCCCACAATACACCGGATAAAAGCTGTAAGTGATATCCGGAAACAAAATAGGTTGCTTGTGTTTTAGCAGTGCCTGAAAAATATGCGCCAGCACTTCATCAGAACCATTACCCACAAACACCTGATTTGTATTCAAGCTATAGAATCTAGCTATCGCCTGCTTCAAAAGATCAGCATTGGGATCGGGATACAGCCGCAACTCATCGCCGAGGCTTGCCGAAATAGCATCCAACACCTTAGGCGATGGGCCGTAGGGGTTTTCGTTAGTATTTAATTTGACTAAATTTGACAGCTTAGGTTGCTCACCCGGCACATAAGGATCCAGTTCGCTGACAATATCACTCCAATACTTATTGGTGGGCATAACACTCCTGAACAACGTATTCCTGGACAAAATAGAGTCGCGACCCGTTAATCTTTGATTCGATATTCTGCTGAACGCGCGTGGGCAGTAAGGGTTTCGCCTCGAGCTAACACAGAAGCAGTTCTACCCAATGTGGAAGCCCCTTCAGCGGAACACATAATTATCGATGAACGCTTTTGAAAGTCATAAACACCCAACGGTGATGAGAACCGCGCTGTAGCAGAAGTCGGTAACACATGGTTGGGACCGGCACAGTAATCGCCCAGCGCTTCTGCTGTGTAACGCCCCATAAAAATGGCCCCCGCATGGCGAACCTGAGGCAACCAAGATTCAGGGTCTGCCACAGACAACTCTAGGTGCTCTGGTGCAATTCGGTTTATCAAGCTCACAGCCTCAGACATATCTGTGACTGAAATTAAGGCACTTCGATTTTCCAGTGCAGCACGGATAATCTCTGCCCGCTCCATGGTGGGCAACAACGTTTCCATACTGGTTTTCACGCGAGCCAGAAAATCGGTATCGGGGCTGACTAAAATAGACTGGGCGTCTTCATCGTGCTCAGCCTGAGAAAAGAGATCCATGGCAATCCAATCGGGATCGGTATCACCATCGCAAACCACCAAAATTTCTGATGGCCCGGCAACCATATCCAGACCCACTGAGCCGAATACTGCCCGCTTTGCGGTCGCCACATAGATATTGCCAGGGCCAACAATTTTGTCTACTCGAGGTACAGTTTCGGTGCCAAAGGCCAACGCACCTATCGCCTGAGCACCGCCCACCGTAAACACTTGATCAACACCCGCAATAGCGGCAGCGGCTAACACCAGAGGGCTCAACTCGCCCCCGGGTGCAGGGACAACCATCACGATTTCACTGACACCCGCCACCTTGGCAGGCAACGCATTCATCAAAACGGAGGAGGGATAACTGGCTTTTCCACCAGGCACATAAATCCCCACTCTATCCAATGGGGTAATTTGCTGGCCCAGCAATGTGCCGTCGGCTTCCCGATAATTCCAGGACGCCTGCTTTTGGTGTTCGTGGTAATGACGTATGCGCTCAGCTGCAATGTGGAGCGACTGCCGCTCCACATCGGCAATGCTCTCTAGAGCCTGTTGAAGCGCTTCTGTAGATATACTCAATTCAGCAACAGTGCTGACTTGGCGCCGATCAAAACGGTTGGTGTAATCAACTAGCGCCTGATCACCCCTACGACGGATAGCTGCCAACACCTCATCGACAACCTGCCCTACACTACTATCCGACACATTTTCCCAAGCCAACAACTGATCTAGCCGGGCATCGAAATCGACGTCAGCATAGGATAACTGTTTAATATTAATTGACCGGTTCGACATGGTTATCAACCCACCGCTTTACGCAGGCCTTCAACTATCTGCTGGATGGGCTGGTGCTTCATTTTCATTGCCGCTTTGTTGACAATAATGCGCGAGCTGACATCTGCAATAACATCCCTCGCCTCGAGCCCGTTGGCTTTGAGGGTATTACCCGTATCCACAATATCTACAATCTCATCGGCTAGCGCCATGATAGGAGCCAGCTCCATGGCGCCATATAACTTGATCAAATCGACTTGGCGCCCCTGCTCAGCGTAGAACCGACGCGCTATATTGATGTATTTCGTCGCCACGCGGATACGCCCTTCCTTAGGGGTAACACCAACAATACCCGCCGTCATTAGTCGACAAGCCGCAATACCAAGATCAAGAGGCTCATAGAGGCCATCGCCTCCGTGCTCCAACAATGTATCCTTGCCGGCCACTCCGAGGTCTGCCGCCCCGAATTGCACATAAGTGGGCACATCCGAACCACGCAGTACCAGTAAACGCACATCACTACGATTGGTATCAAATAGCAGTTTGCGACTCGCGCTGATATCTTCAACAGGCTCAATGCCTGCAACAGCCAACAACGGCAAGGTTTCTTTTAAAATACGCCCCTTGGTCAGCGCGATAGTGATCTGCATAATTCTCTCAATATTCCAACCCGCCTGACCAACCTAATTTTTTAGCCAGTCTAATATTTAATCTGGAAGTCTAACCAGGAATCCGACGAATATTGGCACCCAGCTGTTGAAACTTCTCTTCAATACACTCGTAACCACGATCAATATGGTAAATACGATCAACAATAGTATCACCGTCAGCCACTAGACCTGCAATCACCAGACTGGCTGAAGCACGCAGATCTGACGCCATTACCGGTGCAGCTTTCAGACGCTCAACTCCCGTCACGATGGCTGTGTTGCCTTCGAGGGTAATTTTGGCTCCCATACGATTCAGTTCGTGGGTTTGTACCAACCGGTTTTCAAAAATAGTTTCTGTGATAGTGCTCCCCCCTTCTGCCACCGCATTTACGGTTGTCATCTGGGCTTGCATGTCCGTAGGAAACGCCGGATACGGGGCTGTTTTCAGGTTCACAGCTTTCGGCCTACGCCCTTCCATGTCCAACATTATCCAGTCATCGCCTGTCGTGATTTTCGCGCCAGCCTCTTCCAGTTTGAGCAACACAGCTTCAAGAATGCGGGGGTCTGTGTCTTTTAGTTTAATCTTACCTCGAGTTGCCGCCGCTGCGGCCAGATACGTACCCGTTTCTATCCTGTCAGGCATGATTCGATAGCTACCACCGTGGAGTGATTCAACCCCATCAATCACCATTGTTGCGGAACCCATCCCTGTCACATTGCCACCCAATGCATTGATACAATTGGCCAGGTCAACCACCTCGGGCTCACGAGCAGCATTTTCAATGACAGTCTGCCCTTCAGCTAGGGCCGCTGCCATCATCAGGTTTTCAGTAGCGCCCACCGATACCATATCCATCAAAATATGGGCTCCTTTGAGCCGCCCATTACTGCGTGCATTAATATACCCGCCATCAATGTCAATTTCGGCCCCCATCATTTTCAAGCCGTTCAGGTGTAGATCTACAGGACGGCTACCAATGGCGCAACCACCGGGAAAAGAAACACTGGCAACACCAAACTTGGCCAACATGGGGCCCAACACCAAAATAGACGCTCGCATGGTTTTAACTAAATCATAAGGCGCCACATGGCTATGAAGCGTCGTTGAATCAACCCCCACTTGCATTTTTTCGTTCAGCACTACGGTCACGCCCAGACAACCCAGCAGCTCGAACATGGTGGTAATGTCATGTAGATGAGGAACATTGGAAACCATCACGGGACCGTCGGCGAGCAGGGTTGCCGCCAAAATGGGCAATGCGGAGTTTTTGGCTCCAGAAATACGTATCTCCCCAGAGAGAGGCCCACCTCCAGAGATCAGTAACTTATCCATTTGTAACCCTTTTATCTGGGGGAAGATTCTGACTGGTTAAAATAAAAGATGCGTTGTGCCGAAAAGAGCAGTGGGGACATGCCTACTGCGTACTAACACTCATCCGGGGTCAAGGTCTTCATATTAACAGCATGAATGGTACCCGCAGAAATTTCATTCTGAAGCACAGCATAAACTCTCTGCTGACGCTGCACAGGACGCAGCCCAGCGAAAACACTACCTACTATCATAATGTCAAAATGACGACCATCTCCCTCTACCGTCACCTCGCAATCAACTAGCTGGGCAAGGAGGAGTTTTTTTACATCATCAGGGCTCATGCTTTCAGTCTCAGGTCTTGAACTCAACTTTTTGATGACCAGTCAGCGATAATCTGATCAATATTGCCGTCAAATTTTTGAGCTCGTTGTAAAAATTGATTACGGAAAGTTTTGCCTAAATTAATGCCATTAATAACGACATTGGTCACTTTCCACTGGTCATCTCGGTTCATACCCATTGAATAGGTCAGAGGGAATACGCCATCGTTGCCACGAATCTCTTGAACAACGGTGACCTTGCGCAGGCCATTGATATCATCAACTGGCGGCAGCACAACGATATCCTGCTCACCGTAAGCCATAAGCCCACGACCATAGGTTTCAATTAACTCACACCGGAAAGCACTAGCAAACCGAGTACGCTGCTCTGGCGTAGCCTGCTTTCCGTAAGAACCCATAACTTTTAAGGCAATCCAGTTGAAATCAACGACATCTGCCAACAGGCCATCCAGAGCCTCAAAAAACGATTCTGGATTTTCATCAAACGTGTCTCGATGATCAGCGATATCCCCAAGCAACAGGTCCGTTACCGTCGCCACCAACTGGTGTGGTGTCTGCTCAGCCACTTGGATATCTGCGGCCCAGGCACTACTAGTCGCCACCAAAAAAAGTGCCATTATTGTTGAATGTATCCATTTGCAGCGCATTTGAGATTTCCTTCTAGTATCTATAATTGTTGACACCTGCACCCGTCAATACTCTCATCGGTTGCTTGACCGTAGACTGCGGGTAGGGCGCCAAAAACAGCTGACTTCGAATGGCGGCCACTATACCATTGCGCACCAGTTTACGAAACATTCACTGCAACCCTTTGCCAAGGAACAAATACCACTATGGAAACTCTGGTACCTGCAGCACTAGGGGTTTTATTTGGACTCCTGGGCCTACTCTGGGGGGCCGACCGATTTGTGGCCGGTAGCGCTGGTGCAGCGAAAAATTTCGGTATTTCTCCACTCGTTATTGGCCTCACCATTGTTTCCATTGGCACATCGGCACCGGAAATAATCGTTGCCATTAACGCCTCACTAAAAGACGCCGGCGATATGGCGGTGGGCAATGCTATCGGCTCGAACTTAGCCAATATTGGCCTAGTACTGGGAGCCACAGCACTGATAGCCCCCATTCCCACTCAAGCCCACCTGATCAAGCAAGAAGGCCCTGTGCTTTTAGCTATCACCTTACTGGCGGGCTTCTTTCTTATTGATGGCGCACTATCTCGGCTGGAAGGCTTGACCCTCGCCATGATCATTTTTCCACTATTGGTGGTTACTGTTTACTACAAAAAAAGCCACCCAAACCCAGAGACTATTGAGGAAGGCGAAGCTATACCGAACATGTCTACCGCCACGGCAGTGCTCTGGTTTCTGGTTGGCCTTGGGGCTCTACTGATCAGCTCTGAAGCACTGGTGTGGGGAGCGAAGCAAATTGCTCAATTTTTTGGTGTCAGCCAGCTAATTATTGGACTGACTGTCGTCGCTGTTGGCACCAGCCTTCCTGAATTTGCAGCCTCAGCCATGAGCGCAATTAGAGGGCACCATGATATCGCCCTAGGCAATATTTTTGGCTCAAATTTATTCAATCTACTAGCAGTGATGTCGGTACCGGGTATTATTGCCCCGCTCACACTGGACAGCGCAGTGTTCTATCGCGACTATCTAGCCATGTCCGGCATGACCCTAGTATTAGTTGGCGCCATTGCTTGGTCGCTCTGGATAGGCAAAAAAAATCATCGACAAGCAAGGCTTTCAAAAAAAATAGGCTTGACCCTAATGTCACTCTACGCACTCTACTATGTTGTGCTGATTCCAGGGGTATAAGCACTCACCAGGCCTTACAGCAACAACGGGTTGCCGGTATACTTGGTAAAATATTCTCGGAAACAAAATGGCAGACAACAACTTTGCAGAAGTAGCCCGTCGCACCATACGTATGGAGGCGCAGGCCGTAGATATGCTAGAGCAACGCATCGGCAATGACTTTACTATTGCCTGCGAACTGATACTGAAATGTTCTGGGCGCGTAGTCGTCACGGGCATGGGGAAATCTGGTCATATCGGCCGAAAAATTGCCGCCACATTGGCCAGCACAGGCACACCTTCGTTCTTTGTTCACCCAGGAGAAGCCAGCCATGGCGATATCGGAATGATCACTGCGACCGATATCGTACTTGCTCTGTCTAATTCAGGAACGACAGCCGAAGTCATTACACTGCTACCGCTTATCAAGCGTATGGGGCTACCGCTTATTAGCATGACCGGCAATCCCGAATCTACCCTTGCCCAAGCCTCCGAATCACACTTGGATGTACAGGTTCCCTGTGAAGCATGCCCTCTTGGCCTTGCACCCACCACCAGTACGACAGCAACACTGGTCATGGGCGACGCACTGGCTATCGCACTTTTAGAAGCGAGGGGCTTTACGGCCGAAGATTTCGCCTTCTCCCACCCTGGTGGCGCCCTCGGCAGAAAACTACTGCTCAAAGTAGAAGATATCATGCACAGTGGTGATGAACTGCCACAGGTGAAGGCTGACACTCCGCTTAGACATGCCCTGCTAGAAATGACGACTAAAGGTTTTGGTATGACAACCGTCGTCAACGATGCGGGTGAACTCCAAGGCGTCTTCACTGATGGTGATCTACGCCGAGCTGTAGATAATAATGTCGACATCAACAGCACTCCCATGAGAATGCTGATCAAGTCAGACTGCATGGCCGTTCACCGAGATCTCTTAGCCGCAGAGGCACTAAAGATTATGGAAGATCACAAAATTTCTGCGCTGGTGGTAGAAGATTCGAACCATTACCCGATTGGCGTATTGCACATGCATGACATCCTCCGCTCAGGGGTCATGTGACAATGACTACAACTATAACAACCAACAACCAAAAATTGGTCAGCAGCGCCAAAGCCATCCGACTCCTACTGCTGGACGTTGATGGTGTACTGACAGATGGGCGCCTCTACTACGGCAATAATGGTGAAGAACTCAAAGCCTTCAATATTCAAGACGGCCTGGGTATAAAATTACTGCAACGTAATGACATTAAAGTAGGGATAATCACCGGCCGCTCCTCTGAATTACTGGCCCGCAGGGCTGCGGAACTTGGGATTGACTTGGTCGTCCAGGGAAGAGAAGACAAACTGATTGCTCTTCAGGAGATACTAAAGACCCACGACTACCAAATGGAGGAAATTGCTTTCCTCGGAGACGACCTCCCAGATGTCGCCGTTATCCGACGAGTGGGGCTGGGTGTTGCCGTGGCTAATGCACGCCACTTTGTTGTTAAAAATTCGGTATGGCAGACAACAGCAAGCGGCGGCAATGGCGCAGTACGAGAACTAGTGGAAATGATTTTGCAGGCACAAGGAAAATTGAACTCCACCTTAGCGGAGTATCTTTAAAAAATGCGCAATCTATTACTGACGATCATGCTATTGGGTGCCACTGGAATTTTTCTCCTATTCTGGTTATCGCCCCCTGAAGCCTTCCTGAAAAAGCCCGTCAGCGATACAGAAGAATTACCCAAAGCAGACAGCTATATGCTCAACATAGACAAACTCGACTTTGACAAAGAGGGCGCCAAGGCATATCACCTAGAAGCGACAGAAGCCCGCCATTTCAAGCGCAGAAATCGCCTGGAGCTCGACCAACCCAGCATGACAACCTTCAATCAGAATGACACGCTCCACCCTTGGCAGATGACGGCAAAGAAAGGTTCCATCTACAACAGTGGGGAGCGGGCTGTATTTAAAGGCGATGTCTACGCCTGGCAAGAGACAGAGAGCAACATTAAAAATGAACTTCGCACCGATAGGCTCGTCCTATTCCCTAACAAACATGTTGCCGAAACAGAAAGCCTAGTGACTATCACCACACCCCGAGGAAAAATCACGGGTATCGGCATGCAAGCAGACTTGAATAGCGAACAATTCAAGCTACTCTCTAACGTTAAGGGCGTTCACCATGCACTATAAATCGATATTACTGATAGCCATTGCCGGCTGGTGCGCATTGGCCACAGCACTCCCAAGCGACAGACAGCAGCCCATCAAAATTGAATCTGACCGAGCAATTCAAGATGACAAAAAAGGTATCACGGTCTACGAGGGTTCTGTTGTAATTCGACAGGGCACCATCAAGATTAATGCTGACAAAGTCACTGTCTATAGCGACAAGAATCAAGTGGACAAAATCATCTGCGTTGGCAAACCCGCCCACTATCAACAACGGCCCAATCTTGAAGATGGATTGGTTTTTGCCAGTGGCGATACCATCGAATACTACCTAGCCAGCGACAAAATTGCCCTGTTAACCAATGCCAGCCTAGAACAAAATGGTACGACTATTACTGGCGACAAAATAAACTATGACCTAAAAGCGGAGGTGGTAAAAGCCACTGCCGGAGGAAACAAACGAGAACGCATACAGATGATCATTCCACCAAGCAACCAGAAGGACGCCGATTAATGGCCGTACTCAAGGCCTCCAACCTCATCAAGAGCTACAAGAAAAGACCTGTTATCCGGGATGTTTCCTTGTCAGTAGAAAGTGGCGCCATCGTCGGACTTCTCGGCCCCAATGGTGCGGGGAAAACAACCTGCTTCTACATGATCGTCGGGCTTGTCTCTCAGGATGGCGGCACAGTCCAAATTGACGAAGAGGATATTACCCACCTGCCAATGCACGGCCGGGCACGCAAAGGAATTGGCTACCTCCCTCAGGAAGCATCCGTATTTCGGAAGATGAGTGTGCAGAATAACATCATGGCTATTCTGGAAACCCGCAAGGATCTTGATCTCAACCAACGCAAAGAAAAGATGGAGCTATTGCTTCAGGAATTTCATCTTACTCAGATACGGGACACGCCTGGCATGAGCCTTTCCGGCGGAGAACGTCGCAGAGTAGAGATTGCTCGCGCCCTAGCAATGGAACCGGCCTTCATACTACTCGACGAGCCTTTTGCAGGTGTAGACCCTATTTCAGTCAACGATATTAAGCAGATCATCCGCCACCTGCGCGACAAAGGCATTGGTGTGCTCATCACAGATCACAATGTTCGTGAAACACTAGACATCTGTGAACATGCCTACATTGTAGGCGAGGGTAAAGTCATCGCAGAGGGACATGCCAGCGAGATTATTGCCAATCAGCAGGTTCGCGATATCTACCTAGGGGAAGACTTTACACTGTAACTTTACGTTGCAAGATGCACCATACGGCACAAAATTTGCTTGTCACCCCCCCAGTACACAGACTACACTTTCTCTGTGAGCATTAACTTCTACCAAAACAGCCCCGACCGTACATGAAAGCCAGCCTGCAACTGAAAATCGGTCATCAGCTGACCATGACTCCGCAGCTGCAACAGGCCATTCGCCTCCTACAGCTATCGTCCCTTGAGCTCCATCAGGAAATTCAGCAAAATCTCTACGACAACCCTCTGCTGGAATTGGCCGAAGAATCTGAAAACCCACCTGAAACCACAGAAAACACCCTGAGCACCCAAAGAGCCGAAACAAAAACCCAGAGCGAAACTGAAGACCATGAACCTATCGATCACGCCACTCAAGACCTAAACGGAGCAGACTGGGAAAACAAAATACCGCAGGATCTACCGGTAGATACCAACTGGGATGATATTTATCAACCCAGCACAAGCACGAAAAGCCCAGGCCTCGAAACCCGTGATTTCGACAGCGTTCACAACGTAACGGAGTCACTTCAGGATCACCTTCTCTGGCAGCTCAATCTAACGCCTCTCTCAGCAACAGACAAACTGATTGGCGAGAATATTATCGATGCTATCGACACCAGCGGCATGCTGGTTGTTCCTGTAGAAGAAATCTGGGCGCCCCTTGATGATGAAATAGAGCTGGATGAAGTTGTTGCTGTTCTTCATTGCATCCAGCAATTTGACCCCTCCGGCGTTGGCGCCACCAATCTATCTGAATGCCTGCTAATTCAACTGAACCAGTTTTCATCCAGCACAACATTTTGGGAAGAGGCAAGGCAACTGGTATCACACCACCTAGATCTAGTAGGCCAACGTGATTACCGCCGGTTAGAGAAGGTTACCGGATATACACAGGTAACCTTGGATGGCGCCATTCAGTTGATTCAAACACTATCCCCTCATCCAGGCGATGCTATCAGCACCGATGATACGGAATATGTTGTTCCAGATGTACGAGTCACAAAAGAAGGTGATCACTGGCAGGTATCATTAAACCAGGACATCACCCCTCGACTAAACATCAACCAGCAATATGCACAGATGATCCGCCGCGCAGACTCCAGCCAAGACAATACCTTCCTGAAAAACCACCTACAAGAAGCCAAATGGTTTCTGCGTAGTATCGAGAGCCGAAATGACACTTTATTACGGGTATCATCTTGCATTATTGAACTACAGCAGGGGTTTTTGGCCCAAGGCCCAGAGGCCATGCGTCCGATGGTGCTGGCTGACATTGCAGAACGACTGGACCTACATGAATCGACCATTTCCAGGGTGACTACCCAGAAGTATTTAGACACACCGCAAGGTGTCTTTGAATTCAAATACTTTTTTTCTAGCCATGTCTCTACTACCAGCGGAGGGGAGTGTTCATCTACCGCTATTCGCGCTATCCTAAAAAAGATGATTAGTGCAGAGAATTCCGTTAAACCACTCAGCGATAACAAGCTCACCACACTATTGCAGGACATGGGCATACAGGTCGCTAGGCGCACTGTAGCCAAATACCGGGAAGGGATGGGCATTCCTTCTTCCAGTGAACGAAAACGTTACAAACCACATGCTTAACCTCACAAAATAAGGAGAACCGCATGCAATTAAATATCAGCGGACATCATCTCGATATTACCGACCCCATCAAGGATTACGTCACCACCAAACTGTCTAAACTGGAGCGGCATCATGATCGCATTACCAGCACCAACGTCATTCTTTCGGTAGAAAAGCTGGTTCAAAAAGCGGAGGCCACTGTGCATGTTAGTGGCGGCGAATTTTTTGCCAACTCGGAACATGACGATCTCTATGCCGCGATCGACATACTGACGGACAAACTTGATCGTCAGCTCATTAAACACAAGGAAAAGAACCGCGATAGATAATCTCTTATGAAACTGATCGATATACTCCCCCCCGAGAACACAGACTCTGATGCTCCCGGGGGCAGCAAAAAAAGGGTCCTTGAGCACCTCTCACACTTTTTGGCAGACCGCATGACCGGTATCGATGCGGATGAAATCTACCTAGGTCTTCTTGCACGTGAGCGCCTTGGCAGCACCGGGATAGGAGAAGGTATCGCCATCCCCCACTGCCGAATGGCCAGTTGTGAAAAGATTACTGGCGCCCTATTAAAACTCAGTGATCCTGTCGACTTCGATGCGATCGATGCTGGCCCAGTGGACTTGGTTTTTGCCCTAATCGTGCCGGAAGAACAAAATGATGAGCACCTTCAGGTGCTGTCCTCCATTGTCGAGCTACTCCAAGAGGAAGGCGTTCGCTCTCAACTGCGACAGGCATCCTCTAACGAAGCACTCTATAGTGCCATCACTGCTGACCGGCCAACCCAAGGATAACGACCCATGCGCCTGGTGGTAGTCAGCGGACGATCCGGTTCCGGTAAAAGCACGGCACTTAATGTGCTTGAAGATGTAGGCTTCACCTGCATCGACAACCTACCAGCAAGCCTGCTACCCGGCCTGTTTCAACAAGCTACCGACAAACAGGGGCATAATTGGCTGGAAAATATTGCCGTAGGAATTGACGCAAGAAACCTAACCGGCGACCTAAACCAACTTCCCAAAATTCTTGATGAGCTCAAGGCAACTGGCATAGACTACGAGGTCATCTTTCTCGATGCTAGAACCTCTGTATTAATTCAACGCTTCAGTGAAACTCGCCGCAAGCACCCACTCAGCTCAGATCACATTGACCTCAAAGAAGCCATTGCACTGGAGACCAAACTCTTAGAGCCCATAACCTCTATTGCTAATCGCAGAATCGACACCAGCAATATGACCTTGCACCAGTTGCGGGATATCATCAAAAAACAAATTGCTCACACGAGCAAAGGTGATATGGCCATTCTTTTTGAGTCCTTTGCCTTCAAGCATGGGGTTCCCTCCGATGCCGACTTTGTATTTGATGTACGCTGCTTGCCAAACCCCTACTGGAAACACGCACTGCGCCCCTTTAACGGCAATGATCAACCCGTCATCGAATTTCTTGAATCACAGCCAGAAGTGGCAGCCATGCTGGCTGATATCAATGGCTTTATGACTCGCTGGATACCCAGTTTTCGCGCCAACAATCGCAGCTACTTAACCATAGCCATAGGCTGTACTGGCGGCCAACATCGCTCCGTATACATCAGCAACACGCTGAGTGAATACTTTGTCGCCCAATACCCCAATACACAGGTTCGGCACAGGGAGCTCACGTGACCTCACTTGACAGAGACACCAATCACAGGCTTTTATGTCGCCCATGATTTACGTAGAACTTACCATTATCAACAAGCTGGGGCTGCACGCGCGTGCAGCGGCCAAGCTGGCGTCGACGGCTGGAAAGTATGGCTGCACCATCAAAACTGGCCGAAAGCCGGACAAGCTAGTAGATGCCAAAAGCGTTATGTCCTTGATGCTTCTCGCTGCCAGTCAGGGCACAACCTTGTATTTTCACTTTGAAGGCAATGATGCAAAAAGAGCACACCAAGATATTGAGCAGCTAATAGAAAATCGCTTTGATGAAGAACAATAATCAAAAGACTCATCGCCATAAGGGCAAGACTCCACAAACATAATAAACAACCCAGCCCATCCTGCTGACAACGCTATAAATTTTCATCCCCCACCTATAAACTATTGGCCATCTACAACGGTAGCTAGGAGTTACCACACCCATGCAGGAGCCTAACGAAAAAGTCAGCCAACTTTCACAGCTTGCGAGCGTTAACGAGCTGATGGATTCCAGTAATGTACGCTTACTGAGTTACATGCTAAACGACCTGACGCCTGCTGATATTGCAGACCAAATTGAAGCCGCACCGCCCAAAGCACGCCGCGTGTTATGGGATCTCGTCGATAAAGAGTTTGAAGGTGAAGTTATCGGCGAACTCAGCGAAGAACTTCGCGGAGAAATCCTCAATGAAATGGAGAGCCATGAGGTAGCCTCACTGACTGAAGGCCTCGACCCTGATGATGTGGCCGACATACTTCAGCAACTTCCCGAAAAGGTCATTCCCGAAGTTCTACAGGCCATGAGCACCCAGGACCGCCAACGGGTTGAAACCGTTCTCACCTATGACGAGGACACGGCTGGCGGCCTGATGAATACGGACACCATCACCGTCCGCCCAGACATGACCCTCGATGTGGTTTTGCGTTATCTTCGTCGCCACGAGGAAATCCCCCAGACCACTGATAGTATTTTTGTGGTTAACCGGGAAGACACTTTTTTGGGGATCTTGCCTCTGGGCAAATTACTCACCTCAAGCCCCAATATTACTGTCCGTGAAATTACCGTTACCAAAGTTGAGGCTATTCCCGCCGACATGCCTGCCTCGCAAGTAGCACTCCTGTTTGAAAAATATAACTGGGTTTCTGCGCCAGTGGTCGGCGAAAACAACAAACTGCTGGGACGGATCACTATTGATGATGTGGTCGATGTCATTATGGACGATGCCAACCACTCATTACTTGGTCTGGCAGGACTCAGTGACGAAGAGGAAACCTTCGCATCTGTCCGCCGAACCACGCCCCGCCGTGCAATCTGGCTAGGGGTCAATCTGATGACCGCCATTCTCGCTTCAGCGGTAATTAGCCTATTTGAAGCCACCATCGACAAAGTGGTGGCGCTGGCCATTTTGATGCCCATTGTTGCCAGTATGGGCGGCGTGGCAGGCAGTCAAACACTGACGGTGGTAATTCGCGGGATGGCACTGGGCCAGATCAGCCGCAACAATCTTCGCTGGCTACTCACCAAAGAATTTGCCGTCGGCGCCCTCAACGGAATGATGTGGGCATTGGTTATGGGGGTGGTTGCAGCCCTTTGGTTCAAAGACCCTATGATTGCCGTCATTATGGCGGCAGCCATGCTGATCAATCTAATCGCTGCGGCATTGGCCGGCGCAGCACTACCCGTCATCCTTAAAGCTTGTAAAATTGACCCAGCACTGGCCGGCAGCGTTGCGCTAACGACCATCACTGATGTGGTGGGGTTCCTCTCATTCCTAGGGCTGGCAACTCTATTTTATGGCTAATCTATTATGAATAAAAATAAACTTTCTGAATCACATCAGAAGGATGAACTTCCAGAAGAAGCCATAAGCAAGTCTGCTCTCAAACGAGAAATGACTGCCTTACAAAAAATCGGGGAGGAACTGGTCGATTTGCCCTCAGCCAAGCTGGCTAAAATCCCCATGCCAGAAATACTGGAAGACGCTATCATGCTGGCTCGCCGACTAAAAAACCGCGAGGGGAAGCGCCGGCAGTTGCAGTATATTGGCAAGATTATGCGAACCATTGACCACGAGGCGATCAAAGAACGGCTAAATAGCTTCGATCAACAAAGTAAAAGTTTCCGCCAGCAATTTCATCGACTAGAACAATGGCGTGACCAACTGATTGCCGATGGCGACCAAGCCCTTGACGAACTACTCAATGAGTCACCCAAACTGGACAGACAGCATTTGCGCCAGTTAATCCGCCAGGCACACAAAGAGACATCACAAAATAAATCGCCCGCAGCCAGCCGAAAAATTTTCAAATATTTACAAGAAAATATCGAGTAGCTTCGTTTCAGCGGAACATGCTTCCCTCAGGATACATCCCCTAATGTCATCACCATATCATCTGTAGCCTGCACCAGTGCTGCCAACGTGCTTGGCTCACTGGAGGCGTGGCCCGCATCACGAATGACCTCCAGCACAGCTCCCGGCCAAACACGATGCAAATCAAATGCCTGCCCCAATGGGCATACCATGTCATAGCGGCCATGAATAATGACGCAGGGGATATCTTTTAAAATATTGGCCCGAGAAATAATTTCATTGTCTTCCAGAAAAGCCTGATTGATAAAATAGTGAGCTTCTATGCGAGCCATGGCTAAAGCTGTATGCGGGCCCCCCAAGTGCGCAACCAAACTAGGGTTGGGCTGCAAGCTAGCGCATCGGCCCTCCCAAATTGACCATGCTTTTGCTGCCGCCATTCGTGTTAATTCATTGTCGCCCACCAAGCGCTGGTAATACGCCACCAGCATATCAGCCCGCTCTAAAAGAGGAATGGGTGCCAGGTAGTCTCGCCAGTACTCAGGAAAAACATGGCAGGCGCCATCCTGATAAAACCAATTAATGTCCTTCTTCCGACAGAGAAAAACACCGCGTAAAACCATACCCCGAACTCTCGCCGGGTGCGCCTGCGCATACACCAAGCTAAGCGTTGAACCCCATGAACCGCCGAACAACATCCATTGCTCCACCTTCACCAGTTCACGAATTTTCTCTATATCAGCCACCAGCTCTCGGGTGTTATTAGCTGTTAATTCTGCATGGGGCTTTGAGCGGCCACTACCACGCTGGTCAAACAAAATAATTCGGTATTTTTCCGGATCAAAAAAACGCCTGTCATTTTCCGTACACCCAGCACCAGGACCCCCGTGTATAAACAACACAGGGATACCTTCTGGATTTCCCACCTCCTCAATGTAAAGCGTGTGGATATCATCTACAGCTAAACTATGGGTGGTATAAGGCTTGATTCGCGGGTAAAACGTTCTCATGAATTGGCTCTTTAAGTGGCGACACCAGCCGGAATAAATACCCTACAGCACATCAATGCTCTACAGTTAACCCTATGCCAGCTTCCCAGCAAACGCAATTATCACGATGTGACTGGTGTCTCAGCGACGTCCTTTACCAACACTACCATGATTCAGAATGGGGTGTACCCTGCACCGAAGACCAAAAATTGTTTGAATTTCTGATACTGGAAAGCGCTCAGGCAGGTCTAGCTTGGATTACCATTTTGAGAAAACGCGAAAACTATCGACGTGCTTTTTCTGACTTTAGAGCTGAACGTGTCGCACGACTTAACACCCGAAGCATTGAACGGCTAATGTGCGACTCGGGTATCGTGCGAAACAAACTCAAGATCAAAAGTGCGATTAATAACGCTCAAAAATTTCTTGAAGTACAACAACAAGCAGGTAGTTTTTCAAATTACCTGTGGGGATTTGTCGATGGAACAGCAATCCAAAACCATTGGCTGAATCTTCAGCAAGTACCATCCACGACACCGCTTTCTGAGACCATCAGCAAAGATATGAAGCAAAGAGGGTTTCAGTTTTTTGGCAAGACCATCTGCTATGCCTACATGCAAGCCATAGGGATGGTGAACGACCACACAGTCTCATGCTTTCGACATGGGGAATGCCAGAGTCAAATGTGACACTCCCTTTTACACGTTAACCATACAATCCAAAAAGCCGAGAAGCGAGCTCCTTCGGTCTAAACGAGGCCCATTTATTTAGGCGCTCGCTTACGCTCGTTTTCAGTGAGTAACTTTTTACGAAGGCGAATACTATTTGGCGTAACCTCCACCAGCTCGTCGTCTTCAATAAATTCTAATGCCTGCTCTAGTGTATGAGTGACTGGAGGGCTTAGGGTTAACGCTTCATCAGTACCGGAGGCACGCACGTTGGTCAGCTGCTTGCCTTTAGTCGGGTTAACCGGCAGATCGTTGGTGCGTGAATGCAAGCCGACAATTTGGCCTTCATATACATCGTTACCGGGGCCGAGGAATAAGCGGCCACGATCCTGTAGGTTAAACAGGCCAAAGGCCAGTGTTTTACCTTTGATCATTGATACCAGTACGCCATTTTGGCGCTTGGCAACGTCACCCTGTTTAACGGGGCCATAGTGATCAAAAATACTGGTCATGATGCCTGAACCGCTGGTCATGGTCAGAAACTGAGAGCGGAAACCGATTAAACCTCGAGAAGGCGCCATAAACTCCAGCCGCACACGACCTTTGCCATCTGGCTCCATATTAGTTAGCTCCGCTTTACGCAAGCCAAACTCTTCCATGACCGAACCCTGGTGCTGATCCTCTACATCGATCACCACTTGCTCAAAGGGCTCGTGTAGCTTGCCATCCACCTCTTTCTGAATCACCTCTGGACGCGAGACGCCCAGCTCAAAACCTTCGCGACGCATGTTTTCGATCAATACAGACAGGTGTAATTCACCACGACCGGAAACAATGAATTTATCGGGGCCTTCGCCCGGCTGTACTCTTAGGGCAACGTTGTGGATCAGCTCTTGTTCGAGGCGATCTTTGATATTGCGTGTGGTCACATACTTGCCTTCCAATCCGGCAAATGGCGAGTTGTTCACTTGAAAGGTCATGCTTACTGTTGGTTCATCAACACTCAAAGGAGGCAGTGCTTCTGGTGTATCAGGATGACAAATGGTGTCAGAAATACCCAGTTTATCGATACCGGTAATACAAACGATATCGCCAGCTTCTGCTTTTTCAACAGGCACGCGTTCGAGGCCCGCATAACCCATCACTTGCAGAACTTTGCCTTTACGCGTATTCCCCTCACTATCAACCACAACCACTTGTTCGTTAGGCTTCATTCTTCCTCGAGCAATACGGCCAACACCAATAACACCGACATAGCTGCTGTAATCCAGCGCACTAATTTGCATTTGCAGAGGACCTTCAGGATCAACATCGGGAGCCTTTACCTTGTCCACAATCATCTGGAGCAACGGGGTCATATCATCCATCATCTCATCCGGTTCTATACCGGCAATACCATTCAGAGCTGATGCATAAATAATGGGGAAGTCCAGTTGCTCGTCGGTAGCACCCAAGCTGTCAAACAAATCAAACACTTGGTCTATCACCCAGTGAGGTCGGGCGCTAGGGCGATCAACCTTGTTTACAACTAGAATGGGGTTCAAACCCTGCTCAAAGGCCTTTTGAGTCACAAACCGTGTTTGTGGCATTGGGCCATCAACGGCATCGACCAGCAGTAGTACGCAATCCACCATGGAAAGTACCCGCTCAACTTCACCACCGAAGTCGGCGTGTCCGGGTGTATCTACAATATTAATACGGTACCCATTCCACTCAATAGCTGTGTTTTTAGCTAGAATGGTAATGCCACGTTCACGCTCCTGATCATTGGAATCCATCACACGCTCCGCGCCCAGACTTTTACGGTCAAGGGTGCCGGACTGTTCGAGCAATTTATCAACCAAGGTGGTTTTACCATGGTCAACGTGGGCAATGATGGCGATATTACGAAGGTTCTCGATCACAGATTCGGTCCGGGTTGGGTAAAAAGGCGGGCATTATACTTACCCCGCCCCAAAGGAGATAGGAAATTATTTCAAATACAGCTGGTTAGCCATCATTTAGTGGGTCGATAAACAGCCACATTGGAAAACCCTTGCTCAACCAGTAACTCAGCATGGAGCCAACTCATAACGCCTTTATCACAATAGAGCAGATAATGGGTGTCGCCAGCCAGCTCGTTGAATCGATTTTGTAGTGTGAAAAAAGGAATTTCCTGTACTTCATTTGCATCCAGCTTCAGGGGGCGAACATCCACTTCATCGGGGTGACGGATGTCCACGATAACCGTATCTGGCTGAGGTACAGCAAAAATTTCAATTTGGACCAGAGGCTCACTTTCCGCCATCACCTCATCAATATTCTGCACCCACTTGTTGGCGATAGCCTTTTCCAACACGTCAAAATTAAAGGCGGTTTCTTCTCTGGCTACGCGCTCTTCTTTGGCGCGAGTAGTAGGCTTCACCGAAATAACACCACAGTATTCTGGCATATTGGCCGCAAATGCCTCAGTGCCAATTTTTCGTGCAATATCAATAATGTCCTTTTTATCAAATGTCGCCAACGGTCGCAGTACCAGCGAGCTAACCACTGAATCAATCACAGCCAGATTGGGCAATGTCTGACTCGACACCTGAGCAACACTCTCTCCCGTCACCAAGGCCTGGACACCCATCTCATCAGCAACCCTGGTGGCCGCACGCAGCATCATTCGCTTCAATACGACCCCCATCTGAGAGTTATGCACATTGCAAAGGATTTCAGACAACACTTCATCAAAAGGAACTGAAATAAACCTCACTCGATGGGAAGCGCCAAATTTATTCCACAGATAAAAAGCCACCTCTTTCACACCCACCTCATGAGCGCGGCCCCCAAGGTTAAAGAACAGAAAATGCGTACGCAGTCCCCGCTTAATGGTGAGATAGCTTGAAACAGTCGAGTCAAAACCACCCGAAATCAACGAAATCACCGAATCCTGCGTGCCCAGAGGAAAGCCACCTAGGCCCCGCGTAGTTTCTTCAATGACATAGAGCTGGGCCTGACGAATCTCAAGCCTCACGGTTATGTCGGGATCTCTTAACTTAACACCCGTAGCCTGCGATTGATGCAGCAAGCCACCCCCAACTTGTCGCTCAACATCATGAGAGGTAAACTCATGCTTGCCGTTGCGCTTTACCCGGAGCACAAACGTTTTATCCGCCAGCTTATCTCCCCAGACAGAAAGCGTTTTCTCTAAAATATCGTCAAAGTCACCCAACGGAAAATGCTGTACCCGAGAAAAATTAGCAATCCCCGGCGTCCGCGCCAACACGTCTGCCATCTGACACGCCAGCTGCTCATCTTCGGGGCCCGTAATTTCGATTTTTTCCCAATCCATCTCCACCTTAATAAGCTCGTCCAGAGGCTTCAATAAGTACCGCAGATTATTGCGCAGCTGCTTCGTCATACGCTTGCGCACAGGCGCGCTTTTAATAGTAATTTCAGGGAATAACTTGATAACAAAATGCATGGAGAAGACTGCTCATCACTAGAGGAGGGAAAAGCTGCTGATTATATTACAAATAACGACATAATCGGCGTATTATGGGCCCCTTTTAATGATAGAAGCGCCAAACTATAATTGTCTAAGGCACAACAATAATGCGCGAACGCACCAAGGTGGTGCGGCGGCATCATCAGACCCCACACCTACGTGTATAACCTGTTGAATTTGTTAGGCTGAACGACTGGCATATCTTTTGCTTTAAATTTGAAACACTGAGGGCTCGACCTTTAACTCGTTGCTCGTCGTGCAGAGACTTTTTATATTGCCGCCAAACCGGCGAACTTGTTTAACCTCGACATCCATAAACTGGAGGAACCAATGTCTAAAACTATAGCCCTGATCAAAGAGAGTGAAGCTCGCTGGATCGACCTACGCTTTACCGATACAAAAGGTAAAGAACAGCATGTTTCCATGCCTATCAGTGAAGTTGGCGATGACTTCTTTGAAGAGGGGAAGATGTTTGATGGTTCGTCTATCGAAGGCTGGAAAGGTATCAATGAGTCAGACATGATCCTATTGCCAGACGACAGCACGGCAGTGCTCGACCCCTTTACCGATGAGCCTACCATTATTATTCGCTGTGACATCATCGAACCGGCCACGATGCAAGGTTATGAGCGTGACCCACGTTCTGTAGCCAAACGTGCTGAAGAATACCTGAAGTCCACTGGACTGGGTGACACTGCCTTTTTTGGTCCAGAACCAGAATTCTTTGTCTTTGATGATATTAAGTGGGGCGCAGACATGAGCGGCGCTTTCTACAAAATCAACTCAGAAGAAGCATCTTGGGCTAGCGGCCACGACTACGCCGATGGCAACATGGGTCACCGTCCTGGCACTAAAGGTGGTTACTTCCCCGTACCTCCTGTCGATAGCCTTCACGACCTGCGGGCGGCCATGTGTAACGCCATGGAACAAATGGGCCTCGACATCGAAGTTCATCACCATGAAGTAGGCACTGCAGGCCAGTGTGAAATTGGCGTGAGATTCAGCACCCTGGTAAACAAAGCTGACGAAGTTCAGATTCTCAAATACTGCGTACACAACGTTGCACATGCCTACGGCAAAACGGCCACCTTTATGCCGAAGCCCCTGGTAGGCGACAACGGCTCCGGCATGCACTGCCACCAATCGTTCTGGAAAGACGGAGAAAATCAATTCGCTGGCGACAGCTATGCCGGACTGAGTGAAACCGCACTGTATTACATTGGCGGCATCATCAAGCACGCAAAAGCTCTTAACGCCTTTGCCAACGCGTCTACTAACTCCTACAAACGCCTAATTCCAGGTTTTGAAGCGCCGGTTATGTTGGCCTATTCTGCTCGCAACCGCTCTGCGTCTATCCGTATTCCGTATGTTCCATCTCCAAAAGGTAAACGTATCGAGGTCCGCTTCGGCGATCCTACGGCCAACCCTTATTTGATGTTTGCTTCCATGCTAATGGCCGGCATTGATGGCGTGAAAAACAAGATTCACCCAGGGGATGCTGCGGACAAAGATCTGTACGACTTGCCTGCGGAAGAAGCTGCCGCCATTCCACAGGTTGCTGGCAGCTTGCGTGAAGCGCTGGAAGCTCTGGATGCAGATCGCGAGTTCCTGACTGCTGGAGGTGTATTTACCGATGACACTATCGACGCATACATCAAACTAAAAATGCAGGATGTTTACCGCGTCGAGCACACTACTCACCCAGTTGAGTTTGACCTGTACTACTCTGTGTAAGAGCTCGCCTGATCGGGGCTAACTCTTTTGAGCTAAAAAGGCTGTGAAAGCAATTTCACAGCCTTTTTTATTTGCATTCACGAGTGGTACAGATCACAACCAACAAAAAAGCCCGTTATTTTTGGAATAACGGGCTTTTTCTTTGGTCCAACTAGAGCTAGTCTATAAAGATCATCAATGGAGAACTACTGTGCTTCAAAGAAATAAACTGCTTCTCGCACTGCTCGGCTTAGGCTTGGCATTTAGTGCCATCGCCGAGGTTTACCGTATAGTGGATGACGACGGCAAGGTAACCTTTACCGATAAACCACCGCACAACGCTCCCACCAAAGAAAAAATGGCGTTACCCGTTACTAATATTCAACCAGCCTTGGAGGCTGTACCGACGGTAAAAAAAGCGGAGGAAGATATCGAGGGATACCAGAAAATCGCTATTCTATCCCCTGCTCACGATACAACCATTCCTCCCGGTCAAGAGGTGCTAGCAGTACAGGTCGGCCTAACCCCTACATTGAAAGCCGGACACCTCATTCAACTTCTGCTTAACGGCCAAGCCTACGGCCAACCAACCACCATATCGTCATTCAGCATTGGCTCGCTTATTCGCGGTGAAAATAGCCTTCAGGCTCAGGTTATCGATAGCGAAGGCAACGTCATTGGATCCTCTAATAGCAACACTATTCACGTAAAACGCGGCTCGGCCCAGCATCCTAACAATGCCCAACCTTCACCCCCTAAACCCACTCCCCATAAACGTGATATTCGCAAGCAGTGGCAGAGAAATCACTAAGCCTGCGCCCAACTAACGCGCATCTCTATGCGAACACCACACTGACGCACCAATACGGTGCGCCCTCTGTCTATTTAAACTAGACTATAGCTAGGCCATGGGCTGAGTAGCACGAAAAACCCCAACCTTTGCAACTTCATAAAACTGGCCCGAAACTTGCTAGCTATTCTTGATATATGGAATTAGAACAGCGCAGTCTTCTGTAAAAGAATGCAGGCCAACATAGGCTAACCAACACCAAATGACTAATGACCAGCTATACCATTTATTACTGGACAATCTTAGTACAGCCGTTGTTTTGCTAAGCAATAAACTGGAAATTCGCTATCTCAACCCATCGGCAGAAAGTCTGCTGGCAGTGAGCGCTTTTCGTCTCTGTGGCAGTTCAATAGAACAGTTGCTCGATGAATCTGATAAGAGCCTCATCGCGTTACGGGATTCCATCGAGGCTAATCGCCCTTTCACTCAGAGACAGACCTCTCTGATACTGATGGATCAATCTCACATAACGGTTGATCTCACCGCCACCCCATTTCAATCAAACTCTGAAAAACTGCTTCTGGTAGAAATGCAGCCAATGGACCGATTGATGCGAATCAACCGAGAGGAAGCCCTTATCTCTACGCGCGACACCACTCGCAACTTGGTACGCGGCCTCGCCCATGAAATAAAAAATCCGCTGGGTGGCATTCGGGGTGCTGCACAATTATTGGCAGAGGACCTAAAACACCAACCAGAATTATTGGAGTTCACTGAGATTATTTCAGCAGAAACAAACCGCCTTTGCAGCCTGGTAGACCGATTATTAGGACCAACCACGCTACCCAAATTTGCTCCCGTCAATATTCACGAAGTACTGGAGCACGTCGCTGCGCTGGCTGAAACTGAAACCCTTGGCAACATTGCCATTGAGCGCAACTATGATCCAAGTATTCCAGAAATCCATGGCGACCGCGGGCAGCTGATCCAAGCAGTGCTAAATATTGTACGAAATGCGATTCAATCACTGGCTAATTGTACTGAGCCAGTACCCACCATCAAACTTAAAACCCGTATTCAGCGGCATTTTACGATTGGGAAGACCCATCACAAAGTGGTCTGCCGCATTGACGTTATTGACAATGGCCCCGGAATTCCAGACGACATTGTTGATCGCATTTTTTTCCCAATGATTAGCGGCCGGGTCGGCGGTAGCGGTCTTGGGCTACCAATATCCCAGTCAGCGATCAATCTTCACCACGGTTTGATTGAGTGTGAAAACAAACAGGGAGAAACCTGCTTTTCACTGTACTTACCTCTGGAAAACAACCCTTTGGAAAACAATCATCTAGAAAATAAGCCACTGGACACATTGCATGAATAAGAAAACAGTTTGGATAGTTGATGACGACCGCTCTATCCGCTGGGTAATGGAAAAAGCATTGAGCCGTGCCGAACTTGATGTCACCAGTTTCAAGAATGCCAGCGACCTCTTGGTACAGCTCCGTAAAAAATCTCCTGACACTATCATCAGTGATATACGTATGCCCGGCATTGATGGCCTCCAGTTATTGAAAAAAATTCACGCATCTAATCCGTTACTGCCCGTTATCATCACCACGGCTCACTCGGACTTAGATAGTGCCGTAGCCGCTTATCAGGGAGGAGCCTTTGAATACCTCCCCAAACCCTTCGATATCGAAGAGCTGGTGGCCGTTACCACTCGCGCTATCAACTTTGCCAATGAGCAGAGTTCAGAGCAGCCCGTCGACACCACCGAGATAAGCGGTGAAATTATTGGCGAAGCGCCTGCAATGCAGGAAGTTTTTCGTGCCATTGGTCGACTCTCTAGCTCAAATATTACCGTACTGATCAACGGCGAGTCTGGTACGGGAAAAGAGCTAGTTGCCAAAGCGTTACACGATCACAGTCCCCGAAAAAACAAACGCTTTATTGCACTAAATATGGCGGCGATCCCCCACGATTTGATTGAATCTGAGCTATTTGGACATGAGAAAGGCGCCTTCACCGGCGCCGCTCAACGACGTGAAGGACGCTTTCAGCAGGCAGACGGGGGCACGCTGTTTCTCGACGAGATCGGCGATATGCCGCCAGAAGCACAAACCCGCCTATTGCGTGTCTTAGCAAATGGTGAGTTCTACCTTGTGGGCGGCCACACCCCAGTCCAAGTGGATGTTCGAATTATTGCCGCCACCCACCAAAACCTTGAGCAGCTGGTTGCCGAAAATCGCTTCAGGGAAGATCTTTTTCACCGATTGAATGTCATTCGTGTCCACCTGCCCAAGCTAGCCGACAGGCGAGAAGACATTCCCCGTCTTATGCAGTACTTTTTACAACGAGCTGCCAGTGAGCTGGATGCTGAGCCAAAAACCCTGTCACCAGAAGCCGAACAATTCCTTTGCATGCTTCCCTGGGCCGGGAATGTGCGTCAACTGGAAAATGCATGTCGCTGGCTGACGGTCATGGCCTCTGGCAGGGAAGTTCATTTAGGCGACCTGCCCCCAGAACTTAAAGACAGCCCCGTGGAAAAAACAACAAACTCGGGCAACTGGGAACAACAACTACGAAGCTGGGCAGACGGTGAGCTGGCCACAGGTAAACAGGATATTCTTACGACAGCGGTACCCGCCTTTGAGCGAGCCTTGATTGAGACGGCGCTAAGTCACACCAATGGGCGCAAAAGAGATGCAGCAGAACTTCTGGGATGGGGAAGAAACACCCTCACCCGAAAACTGAAAGAACTGGGCATGAGTGATGAGGAAGAAAAGTAGACCTCGCTATCTACAGTTAAAAAATCCACTGATGACAAAACCTACTGCAATACGGGAGCAAGACCATAGGGAGCCAACGGCCCCCTATATTATCGACTGTGAGGGGAACAACTTAGTGAGTCACTTTCTCGGATGCCTGCTGGCCCGTCTTGACCTCCCCCTTAGCCATAGCCTGATCAAACAGTGCATCAAAGTTGATAGGGGGTAGCATCAGTGCCGGGAAATTCCCCTTGATCACCACACTATCAATCACTTCTCGCACATAAGGGAACAGCGTTGTAGGGCAAAGAGTATTGAGCAATTTTGCCAACTCGGGGCCTTCAACGCCTTTAACCATAAAGATTCCAGCCTGATGTACCTCTGCAAGATATATCGTGTCTTCGCCGTCGGCTACGGTAACGGTAAGTGTTAACTCTACTTCGTAGTGATCATCACTGAGCTTGGTCGTCGATAAGGCAATATCCTGATTAAGCTCAGGTTTCACCTTCTTCTGGAATACAGTTGGCCCCATCGGCGTTTCAAAGGAAAGATCCTTCAGGTAGATACGTTGTACCGCAAATTGTGGCGCACTGGTTTGCTCGTCACCGGATCCTGCTGGGGTTTTATCTTCAGTCATATCCTTACCTATAATAAATCGAGAAACAATAACTCAAAACTGCCTATTTCACTCTGTGGAATCGGTTTTGTCAGGCAACCAGAAAGACAACCTAAAATCGCCCTCTAACTTAACGAAATCAATGTATCCAGTTGCCCGGACTGGTTCAGACGATGTAAATCATCACAGCCACCAACGTGGGTTTCACCCACCCAAATTTGGGGTACGGTATGACGGCCACTCAGGGTCATCACCTTGCGTCGCATTGCTGGGTCTGAATCAACATTAATTTCGTTGTATGCCACACCCTTGCTCGTCAACAATTGTTTTGCCGCCACACAGTAGCCACAGGAACGTGTAGTGTATAGCGTAACTTTAGCTGTAACGTCAGCCATCACTTTGGTCATCTCAGCCTTTTACAACCGGCAATTTCTGGTTCTGCCATTCCATCATGCCACCAGTCAGTCGCTGGACATTAAACTCTTTTTGCTGAAGTCGACGACCCATAGGCCCTGCATGCTGCCCGGCTTTATCGGCAATAATGATGGCCTTCTCGCGATGCGGCTCAAGCTCAACCATACGATCAAGAAGTTTGGCTTGAGGTATATTAATTGCGCCCGCAATATGACCCGCCTTAAAATCCTTGGCCTCACGGATATCTAGCAGTATCGCCTCATCGGTATTAAGCATTCGGGTAACCACATGGGAAGAAATAGGCTTGCCGCTTTTGATACGCTCATTAATAGCAAACAGATAGACAAGCACCATCAAGACACTGACCAACATCCACTGCTCACTGATAAAAACAAAAAATTCCACGATCTATGGCCTCATTTATCGATTGATGACTTATCGGTTGGCAACCTATTGTTAGCCAGTTGCGAAAAGCGGCCAAAGTATACACCACACACTGTTATAGAAAACCACCAATGGCACTGAAACGGCTTTGCCGGTAAGATTCTTGGCTTATTTTCATGACTATTGAGGCAAGCCCAATCAAAGCGATGAGTGAACCGAAAAAACCACTACTCCTTCTAGTGCTGGATGGCTATGGCTACAGTGAAAGCACGAAACATAATGCTATTTACACCGCAAACACCCCAACCATGGATGACGCTTGGGCAACACGCCCTCGAACTGTTATTGATACCTCGGGGTTGTCGACAGGTCTGCCTGAAGGCCAGATGGGCAACAGTGAAGTTGGGCATATAACACTGGGGGCTGGTCGAGTCATTTTTCAAAGCTTCACTCGGATAAATAAGGCCGTTAGTGATGGTGATTTTTTTGCCAACCCCGCTTATGTCCAGGCCATCGACAAGGCTGCAGCCTCAGAGAAAGCCATACACATCCTTGGCCTGCTTTCCTCCGGTGGCGTCCACAGTCACGAAGATCATATAAACGCCATGGTGAACATGGCGGCCCAGCGTGGTGCCACAAAAGTATACGTGCATGCCTTCCTGGACGGGCGAGACACACCACCTCGAAGCGCTGAAGCCTCATTGAGAACCACCGCGACAATACTGTCAGGCCTAGGTGTTGGTCGAATTGCAACCATTTGTGGCCGCTTCTATGCCATGGATCGGGACCAGCGCTGGGACAGAGTATCGGCCGCATACGACATGCTGACACTCGGAAAAACAACGCATCGATCCACCGACCCCATTGCCGGGTTACACGCAGGCTATGATCGTGATGAGAATGATGAGTTTATACTCCCAACGCTTATTTGTGGTGAGGGTGAACAGCCCGTCACCATCAGGGAGGGAGACACCGTAATCTACATGAATTTCCGGCCCGACCGAGCAAGACAGCTAACCCGTGCTTTTGTAGATGACAACTTTAATGGTTTTAATCGCACAGCCCGACCTGTATTGGCTGATTTTGTCATGACCACAGAATACGCAGCTGATATTCATACCAGTTGCGCCTTTCCACCCGAAAACCTCAAAAATTCATTTGGTGAATATTTAAGCAGCTTGGGAAAAACTCAGTTACGCATTGCTGAAACCGAAAAGTATGCTCATGTCACATTTTTCTTCAGTGGTGGCCAAGAAGACCCTTTCGAAGGGGAAGACCGAGTGCTCGTCCCCTCCCCTAAAGTCGCCACCTATGACCTTCAGCCGGAGATGAGCGCCTATGAGCTGACCGACAAACTGATTAGTGCCATTAAAAGCCAGCAATACGACGCCATTATTTGCAACTACGCCAACTGCGATCAAGTTGGACACAGCGGTATCTTTGATGCTGCCGTCAAGGCGGTTGAAGTCGTGGATGAATGTGTATCCAAGGTAATCACGGCGATCGAGAAGGTTGGCGGTGAATGCCTTATCACCGCCGATCACGGCAATGTAGAACAGATGTTCGATGAAGACTCTGGCCAGGTACATACCCAACACACCACGCTACCTGTGCCACTGATTTACGTGGGTCATCAGGATCTGATGCTTGCTGACAACGGTACGTTGGCCGATGTGGCTCCCAGCATGTTAACGTTACTGGGATTACCTCAGCCTCCTGAAATGACTGGCCATTCACTGGTCACTATCAACCGCCCAGCTGATTGATAACGGTCTCTTATCATGTCGAAGACCCGGCTAATCATTTCAGCAGTGCTGGCGCTTTTACTTGTGCCATGCACCCTAGCCGACGAAAAAGAAGATCGGACTAAACTTAAAGCCATCAGTCAGGACATTGCCAAATTACAACAATCCATTAAGGGCGGTAGTGAAAAACAAGATTCTCTCAACAAGGCATTGAGAAAAGCTGAGCTAGCATCTGCCGGAATCAGCCTCAAGATCAGCACACTAGAAACCAAACTCGTCGCCTTAAATACCGAGCTCTTGAAACTCCAGCAGCACCAATCAATACTGGAAGCGTCTCGAAAAAGTCAGCAGGAACTGATTTCGAAACAGATGTCCACGGCCTACCACCTTGGCAGCGAGGAACCAATCAAACTGCTACTCAACCAGGAAGATCCCGACAAAATAAGTCGGATATTGAAATATTACGATTACTTCCTGCAAGCTCGAGGCGAAAAACTGAGCCAGTACCGCGAAACCCTTTCCTCACTCAACAAAGTCGAAACTTCGATCTCTGATCATCAGCTGGCGTTATCCGCACATCGAGACGCCCTCAAACAAGAACAGCTTGAACTTACCAAACGGCAAGAGGCGCGTCGTGACGTATTAGCCCTACTAAACAAGCAGCTCAGCGGTTCCCATCAAGCGTTAAACCAACTTAGAACTGAGCGCAGTAGACTAGAGATCGTCCTCAAATCTCTCCAGGAAAGTATTGCCACGTTATCTCTACCCGGCACCGAACAATCCTTTACTAGCCAAAAAGGTCAGTTACCATGGCCCATTTCCGGCCAACTCACCAAACATTTTGGGGCTAGCCGCAATACCAACATCACATGGAATGGCTGGCTGCTCAAGGCTAGGGAGGGCTCGCCCGTCAATACGGTTCACCACGGCAGAGTCATCTTTTCCGATTATTTACGAGGTCATGGACTACTAATAATTATTGATCACGGTGATGGCTACATGAGCCTGTATGCCCATAATCAAGTACTGCTTAAGGAAACCGGGGAATGGGTGCTGACAGGAGAAACCATTGCTAAAGTTGGAAATACCGGTGGTCGAAGCGAAAATGCTCTGTATTTCGAGATTCGCCACAATGGCAAACCTACCAACCCAAAACGCTGGTTGAAAAAAAAGGGATGATTTGGGCCAAGTGATCACATCATTTTGTATCCGTCCCACAGGACAATCCGGTAATAGGGCACCTTTCCCTATATCATTGTCAAACGTACACTGCCCGAACACGCATTAGGAAAAACCCATGAAGCCACTCTTAACTTCACTGTTTGTCGCCTTGGTTGCCCTCTCACCAAATGCCAATACGTTGGCTCAGGATATTGCCGAGGATGCTCGCCTTCCGCTGGAAGAGTTGCGCCACTTCACTCAAGTATTTGACCAAGTACGTCAAGCTTATGTAGAAGAAGTGGATGACAAAGCCTTACTTGAGATGTCAATTATTGGCTTGCTCAGCAGTCTGGACCCACACTCGGTGTACCTCGACAAAAGCTCTTATGCTGAGCTGCAGGAGCACACCTCTGGCGAGTTTGGTGGACTTGGCATTGAAGTCGGTATGGAAGGTGGCTTTATTAAGGTCATTTCGCCCATTGATGACACGCCTGCCAAACGGGCGGGTATCAAAGCGGGCGACTTGATTATTAAATTAAATGACCAAGTGGTTCAAGGCATGAGCTTGAATGAAGCCATTGATATTATGCGTGGCCCAAAAGGCTCAACGCTATCATTGACAGTGGTTAGAGAGCATGTGGATGGCCCTTTAGAGATAGACGTCATCCGTGATCTTATTAAGGTCAACAGTGTCCGCGGCAAACTTCTGGAACCCGGCTTTAGCTATGTGCGTATAGCGCAGTTTCAAGAAAATACCGGCAGGGAATTCCGTAGTACCATCAACGACCTGTTAAAACAAGATAATAACCTAAAAGGAATGGTGCTAGATTTACGCAATAATCCTGGAGGCCTACTACACTCCTCCGTAGATGTTGCCGACACCCTCCTTGATGGAGGGTTAGTTGTTTACACCGAGGGCCGCATGCCCAGCTCAAACAACTCTTTTCACGCAACACCCGGAGATGCGCTCAACGGCCTACCCATTGTGGTGCTAATTAATGAAGGGTCAGCTTCAGCCGCAGAAATTGTAGCTGGCGCCCTGCAAGACCACCACCGCGCACTGTTACTTGGTACTGATAGTTTCGGCAAAGGGTCCGTGCAAACAGTCATCCCTCTTGGTGATGGCCGAGGTATAAAGCTCACCACTGCCCGCTACTTCACGCCCAATAAGCGATCAATTCAGGCTGAAGGTATCAAGCCTGATATCATTGTGGAGCCTGCTGAGATCAAACTACTGGAACCTCACAAACTAGTCAAAGAGGAAAACCTGTCAGGTCATTTGAGCAATAAAACCAACTCTAAAGAACAAGCTAAAAATAGTGTCTCTTTGGAAGACAACCAGCTTTATGAAGCGCTGAACTTGCTAAAAGGCTTCGACATACTCAACAAGCAAATCCCTAAAATATGACCTGCGTCAGAAGAAAAAAATGAACCTGTTGACTTTTCTGACAATGTTGTGCTGAATCAACTCATGGCATTATTAGTAAAATGCACTAGAAGTGCATTCTGTTGAAACTGACCTAACATAATAATAAGAAGAGATGTCTTAACATAAAGGCTTAAAATGATATGGGAACAATAAGACAAGATGAAAATAGTGAGCGCCATCCTCCGATCAGGAGTGACCGTTTTTTCAAACTGCACAACTTCTGGTTTTTCGCTACCCGTGAAGGTGCGGCTGTGGGTCCTTTTGATTCCAAGGAATGCGCTGATCGAGCTGTAGGCGATTTTATTGAGTTCGCCAAACAGGCGGATGAGGAAACACTGGCTTTTTTTATACCCGGCGCACGACAAGCGGGCTAACCCATGGACGGGGTCACCGCACCTCGATACCACATTCAGCCATATAGGCCTTGGCTTCAGGTATTGTATACTCCCCGAAATGAAAAATACTGGCAGCTAGCACGGCATCAGCTTTTCCTTCTACTACGCCATCGACCAGATCCTGTAAATTGCCAACACCGCCAGATGCAATAACAGGAATATCAACAGCGTCGCTTATCGCCCGAGTTAGCGCCAGATTAAAACCACTTTTGGTGCCATCCTTATCCATACTGGTCAGCAAAATTTCTCCTACGCCATAATCCGCCATTTTAACTGCCCAACCAACGGCATCAATACCCGTGGGATTTCGGCCACCGTGAGTGAATATTTCCCAACGCAATGGCTCACCACTTGTGCTCACTTGCTTCGCATCAATGGCGACCACAATACACTGAGAACCAAATCGCTCCGCGGCTGATCGAACAAACTCAGGATTTTTTACCGCTGCAGAATTAATTCCCACTTTATCTGCACCAGCGTTAAGCAATGCACGAATATCTTCAAGAGTGCGAACTCCGCCACCCACTGTCAGGGGGATAAATACTTCACTGGCCATTCGCTCCACCATATGAATCATGGTGTCTCGGTCTTCATGACTCGCGGTAATATCAAGAAAGGTGATTTCGTCCGCACCCTGCTCGTTATAACGCTTGGCCACTTCCACCGGATCACCCGCATCGCGAATATCGACAAACTGCACACCCTTCACAACACGGCCCTTGTCTACATCAAGGCAGGGAATAATTCGTTTAGCAAGCGCCATAAAAAACCTTAACCTTTATCCTGATCATCAAAAAGATGACCCAATTTACCCGCCTTGGTCTCTAGGTAATGAACATTGTGCGGATTACGGCCAGTCTGCAGAGCAATGCGCTCTGTGACCGAAATACCAAGTGCCTCTAGCGCCTCAACCTTTCGGGGATTATTAGTCAGCAACCTCACCTTACTGATATCCAGATGCTTTAGCATAGGCTTACAAATACTGTAATTCCTCATATCTGCGCCAAAGCCAAGCTGCTCATTGGCTTCCACCGTATCGGCGCCCTGATCTTGAAGGTGGTAGGCCTTAATCTTGTTGAGCAGTCCAATACCCCTGCCTTCCTGGCGTAAGTACAAAATTGCGCCACGACCCTCTTCAGCAATGCGGCGCATCGCTTCTTCCAATTGAGCACCACAATCACAGCGAATACTGAACAGGGCGTCGCCCGTCAGGCATTCGGAGTGAATCCGTAATAATATTGGCTCGCCAGCGGATACATCACCCATAGTCACGGCAATATGCTCTTTGTCGCTATCGGCATCTTCAAAGCCATGGACGTCAAACACACCCCACTGGGTTGGAAGCTTCGAGCTTTGAACAAAACGTAGGGTCACTGATGACTCCAATAGGTGGTGACTCAAAAAAGTCGGAAGGGTGGCTATTTTAGCCGGGATACGCCCTGAGTAAAGGGCTTCCCAAGTGTTTTCCCCGGAGCGCTTGATCGTGATCTAATATTTCTTCCTCAAGACCATCACCCCTTCTTCTTCTGTCATTTCAACGCGACTCAGAAAACTGTTCCCTAAGAGAACATCTGTGGGATAGTCTCCCACCACAATAGTCGCCGACACCTGATGGGCGGTGATATTTCCGATAACCAGTTTATCCAGGTCTACCTCAAAAGCATTCACTATTCCACCCGCCGTACTTGCACTGGCACGCTTTCCACGTCTGAAGTCGACGCCCAAGCGCTTAGCGTCATTCAGGCTCATTGCCACCGAGGTAGCCCCCGTATCCACCATAAAATCCACGGGATGACCATTGATAGAACCACTGACCATATAGTGACCATTCGAGGCTCGGGGAATTCTTACTTCAGCCAACTTAGCGGCCTGAAAACTGGAGGAAATATGCTGCGACAAACCCAAGGTAACCCGCCGACCCTCGATTTCAACCACAGCCTGATGGCTATCACTGGCCACAAGCGTGACCCCCTCAGGGCTTGCCTGCCCCTGCTTTAACAATCGCTGCTTGCCATTAATCACTAAAACGGCACTGCCACCAAAGAGCCCCTGAACACGGATATCGGGAACCGCCCAGCTCACAACAGCCGTCAGCAGTCCAACAAGCACCAAACCTGTTACAAGTATTTGTCGCATCATCCCTGCTCCTCCACCACGACCATGTCGCTTATCAAAACGTCAACTATGAGGACAAGCGCTATAAAAATGTTATAGCCAGAAACAGTAACAGCCAAGTAAAGAGTCCAGCCACCAAATCATCCAGCATGATACCCACACCACCGCCTACCTGTTTATCGAGCCAACCAATAGGCCACGGCTTCCAAATATCAAAGAGTCGAAACAAAATAAAACCCGACAACATCCAAGTCCAAGTCACTGGCACAGCGGTCATTGCCAACCAAAAACCGGCGATCTCATCCCAAACAATACCCTGGTGATCATGAACACCCAAATCACTGGCCGTCTTTCCACAAAGATAAAAACCGCCAACCGCCGCCAGTGCCACTATCAACAAGTAGACCGCCAAGGGCAATGTTGCCAACATAGGCCACAGTAGCAGTGCCACCAAAGTACCTGCCGTGCCAGGGGCCTTCGGAGCGAGACCGCTACCGAAACCAAAGGCCAGCAGATGCACAGGGTTGCGTATTAATTGCTGAAAGCTAGGCACCACCTTAGTCATGGATACTCCTGTTTATTAAAAATGCTGATAGCCTGAATTAGGAACATGTACCAAATCCCCATGCTCATCAATACAGCGTACACCCTTCTGCTCGGTAATTTGACCAATACAGCTTGCCGACAATTCACCCTTAGCAATCAACCGTTCAACCCTATCCTGATTTGCTTTTGGCACGGTGAAGCATAGCTCGTAATCATCTCCTCCGCTCAATGCCCACCGGTTGACGATGGACTTTTCCGCCAACAACTGAAGCCATGGTGCAATGGGTAACGCCTCAAGCTTCACTTCGGCACCCACACCACTAGATGCTGTAATATGGCCCAGATCCGCGAGTAAGCCATCTGAAATATCCAGTGCAGCAGATGCCAATCCACGGAGTTTCAACCCTTCTGTCAACCTAGGGGTTGGCCGATAAAATCGCTGAAGCAAACGATTGCGCTCATGCTCAACAACAACTGAATGGCCCTGGTTATCTAACGTAGTGTCAAAAAGAGACAATGCTGCCGCCCCCTCTCCCAGAGAACCGGTGACATAGATGCTATCACCCGCAGAGGCACCACTTCGAGTGAGCCCTTCACCTTTGGGAACGGTACCCATCATTTGAATAGTGATCGTTAAAGGCCCTGCGGTGGTGTCCCCCCCCACCAGAGCACAATTGAACGCTACCGCGTCTTCTGCCAGCGCTTTAGCGAAGGACTGCAACCAGGAAGGTCTAGCCTCCGGCAAGGTCAGTGCTAGCGTAAACCATCGAGGCTCAGCCCCCATCGCCGCAATATCACTGAGGTTAACCCGCAGAGAACGGTGGGCAATATCTGCCGAAGAAGCATCGGCGGGAAAGTGCACGCCGGCAACCAGGGTATCTACCGTGACAACAAGTTGCTCTCCCGAGGGTACATTGAGCAGAGCTGCATCATCCCCCACACCCAAGGCAATGCCTGACGCATCACCTAGCGCAGAAAAGTACTGTTGTATCAGGGAGAATTCACTCAGAGCCATGATCGCACCCACCCCTAATCAGGGCACGAAAACCGGACGATTTATTGATATACACTTTCTCGCCACATCCGATATCAGCGTCTCTTCGGATCCGCTTTTATCTCAACAGCCCGCTTGGCCATTGCCACCTTATCGAGAATACCGTTGATGTACTTATAGGCATCTGTGGGACCAAATTTTTTCGCTAAATTCACCGCTTCATTAATGGCCACTTTGTAGGGCACATCAATACGAAAACTCAGCTCGTAGGTACCCACCCGTAAAATCGCTCTTGAAATAGGATCAAGGTCTTTAGACTTGCGGTCGAGATGTGGCTCATAAGCTCCATCAATTTCATCGAGTTTACCAGGGATACCATGCAGCAATTCCCGGAAAAACTCGGTATCCACCTTGGCCATGTTGTTGTCTGTAAAAAATTCCGTCTCAATGACACCAATATCAGAGCCGGAAACTTGCCACTGGTACAGCGCCTGAACCAATAGTTGTCGAGCTTTTTTTCGAGCTGAAGGTAATGACATAAATTCGTTCCTACAACTTATGAAACAGGGAGATCATTTCCAACGCGGTCAGCGCGGCTTCTTCCCCTTTATTTTCATGGTTTTTATTTTTAGAGCCATCCCCAGAACGATCTTCAGCCTGCTCCAGATTGTCAGTCGTTAGCAAACCAAATGCCACTGGCACATTTTCATTCAGTGCGACCTCACCAATACCTCGTGTGGTTTCACTGCAAACATAGTCAAAATGTGGCGTGCCACCACGGATGACACAACCAAGGGCTACAATAGCGTCGTACACGCCTTTTTGGGCCGCTTTTTGACACACCAGTGGTAATTCAAATGCGCCTGGCACTCGGAACAGATCGACATTATCCTCAGCAACACCATGGCGAGCTAATGCCCGACGAGCACCCTCTAGTAAATTCTCGGTAATATTGCCGTTCCAGCGCGCTACCACTATGGCAATACGCGCATCACCTACATTAAAGCTGCCCTCATCGGGCCTGTATTCGCTCATTAATTTCTTCCAAAATACTTATTTTTTGTTGCTATAAATAACACTAATCACAACCGCTATTCACAACTAATGTATTCGACCACTTCCAAGTCAAACCCAGAAATGCCGGTAAACTTAAACGGAGCACTTAACAATCGCATTTTATGAACCCCAAGATCCATCAGAATCTGCGATCCAGTACCCACTTGCTGATACACCACATCCCCGGCCTGCTGGGGTTTAGCTAGCACTGGGTTTAATGCTTGATCAATACTGGCATCAATATCATCAGCCGTTTCCGGGTAATAAAGGAATACCACGACACCACGCCCCTCCTCTGCCACCTTTTCCATGGAACGTGACAGACTCCAACTTTTGAAACCCTCAGAGGACTCCAGCCCAAAAAGGTCTCGAGAAGACTTGTTAATATGCACCCGAACCAACGGTGGCTCACCCCCGGACACATCACCCATCACCAAGGCAAAATGTTTTTCATTCCGAGCACTATCTAGATAGGTTTTCAGTACAAACTGGCCATATTGAGTATCGATATCGCGCTCGTTAATACAACCGGTGGTTTTTTCTGTCACCAATCGATAATGAATCAGATCTGCGATAGTACCTATTTTCAGGTCATGTTTTTTCGCAAAAGCCTCAAGGTCAGCACGACGGGCCATAGTGCCATCATCATTCATAATCTCGACAATCACAGCCGCTGGCTCAAACCCCGCGATTCGGGCCAGATCGCAACCGGCTTCTGTATGCCCGGCACGACTCAATACGCCACCGGGCTCAGCTTGTAGTGGAAAGATATGTCCTGGCTGTACGATATCGTTGGGGCGCGCATTACTGGCCACGGCTGCTTGAATAGTACGCGCGCGATCAGCCGCAGAAATTCCCGTCGTCACCCCCTCAGCAGCCTCAATAGACAGAGTGAAGTTGGTACCGTGGCTGGCGTTATTGGCATCCACCATCAGCGGCAGGTTTAACTGCCGACAGCGTTCTTCTGAAAGCGTCAAACAGATAAGGCCTCTGCCGTGAGTAGCCATAAAATTGATATCTTCAGGACGAATCATCGTTGCCGCCATCAGCAGATCGCCTTCGTTCTCACGATCTTCGTCATCCATCAGGACAACCATCTTACCCTGGCGAATATCTTCCACCAGTTCTTCCAAGCTGTTCAGAGCCATGCTTTTTTCTCTAATTACGTTCTCTAACCTAAAGCAGGTGACACCGCACCGGCCTTACATAAAATTAAACTTCAGCCGCTTTGTCACCCAGTAGCAAACGCTCCAAATAACGGGCGATAATATCCACTTCAAGATTGACCCGTGTTCCCGGCTGATAAGTGCCCATCACCGTTTTCTCAAGGGTATGCGGCACTATATTCAACTCAAACTCAGCACCTTCCACTTTGTTCACGGTAAGACTGGTGCCATCCACCGTAATCGAACCTTTATGGGCAATGTATTTGGCCAATGCTTTCGGCGCACGGATACGGAACTGCTCGGAGCGAGCATCCGGATGCCGACTCACCACCTCACCCACATCATCCACATGACCCGAGACTAAATGCCCGCCAAGTCGAGTCTTGGGAGTCAGCGCCCGCTCCAGGTTCACCAATGTGCCCGTAGACCAATCGCCAATTGATGTCATTGCTAGCGATTCGGCTGACACATCAGCCACATAGCCGTCACCGGGCAAATCTACCACCGTCAAGCAGACGCCATTGGTCGCAATGCTGTCACCCAACTGAACCTCTCTCAAATCCAGCTCATTGGTTTTCACTCGCAGTCGCACATCGCCACCACGGGATTCACAAATAACCACTTCGCCTATTGCTTCAATAATGCCGGTAAACATAACAATCACTATTCGAGTTGCGAGACACCACCACCTATCTTCAAGTGACGTCATTAATTATTTAATGGCGCTGTTATCCAATGATAACGGTCATTCAACCAGCGTGGCCGTTATTCGAATGTCATCACCCACTTGCCGTATATCGGTGATATCCAACGCCACCTGCTGATCCATCGTATCGAGCGGCAGGGTCAGCAGCGGTCGCGCCGAGCTACCGAGCAGCTTGGGCGCCATATAAAAGACAAACTCATCGACCAGTCCTGCCTGTAAAAAAGACCCGGCCAATTCTGAACCGGCCTCTATCAGCACCTGGTTACATTCTTTTTCTGCCAGTGTCTTTAACAGTGCAACCAAATCAACTTGGCCACCCTCTCCTGCCAGACAAACAACCTCAGCGCCCGCCATAGAAGGGGAGAAAGGGAGCAAACCATCGCAGGCTGTAACAACCAACGTGTTCCCTTTAGCCGACAGTACTTTTGCATCGGCTGGCGTTTTTAGCTGGCTGTCGACCACCACCCGTAGAGGCTGACGCTCAACAATGTCTTTGACATGTTCAAGCCCTAGCTCATCAGCCCGAACCGTGAGCGATGGGTTGTCGTGCAACACCGTACCTATTCCGGTGACAATGGCACAACTCTCGGCCCGTAGCCGCTGAACATCCTGACGCGCAGCAGCTCCCGTTATCCACTGACTCTCACCACTGCCCATTGCCGTGCGACCATCCAGACTCATTGCCAGCTTCACGGTCACCCAAGGTAATCCTTGTTGCTGACGCTTCATAAAACCACGATTCAATTGCTGCGCTTCAACGTCCAGTACCGGGCCATCCACCGCAATACCTGCCTGTCGAAGTTTTGCCAAGCCATTACCCGCAACTTGAGGGTTTGGGTCGGTCATGCCGTATACCACCCGAGCAACACCAGCCTCAATCAGCGCATCCGCACAAGGAGGCGTACGCCCATAGTGACTACAGGGTTCCAGGGTGACATAAACTGTAGCGCCCCGAGCCAGCTCACCGGCTTCGTGCAGGGCATTCACTTCTGCATGAGGCGCGCCGGCTCGTTGATGCCAGCCTTTACCGACAACATTATCGCCTTGGACAATGACACAACCTACCGCCGGATTGGGCATGCAGGTATAGCGCCCTCGAGCTGCTAATTTAAGTGCCCGGGCCATCATGACAAGGTCGCGACTGTTTGCCATTGGCGTCAGCCCTTTTCACCTTCCGGAAGATTTTGCTCCAGGCGATCCAATTCAGCCCGAAACTCACTGAGGTCCTGAAAGCTGCGATAAACCGAAGCAAATCGCACATAGGCCACTTCATCCAGCTCACGCAGCTGTCTCATCACCTGCTCACCAATCATCCGAGAGGTGACTTCCCGCTCACCCGTAGCGCGCAACTCATGCTTAATATGGGAAATGGCCTCTTCTATTCTTTCCATGTCCACCGGACGTTTTTCCAGAGCCCTTAGCAAACCGGACCTAAGCTTGCCTTCATCAAAGGGCTCACGAGTATCATCACTTTTGATCACTCGAGGCATCAGCAACTCAGCCAGTTCGTAGGTAGTGAACCGCTCTTGGCAAGAAAGACACTCACGGCGACGACGCACCTGACCGCCCTCTGCCACCAACCGAGAATCGATTACCTTGGTATCCTCTGCGCTGCAGAAGGGACAATGCATAGCAATAACTTCATTAAATTAAACAGGGCGCATAATACCACATTTCGCCGGATTCCCGGTCTCACAACACGGGATTCAGCTCAACGCTATAGGTCAAGACTATAGGCCAACAATGGAACGTTGCGTTTTTGAACACCCAACAAAAACCCCGCATTAAGCGGGGCATTAAGCTGTTAGCCGACGTCGATTATCCGTAGACCGGAAAGTGGCTGCAGATATCCAACACCTTGGCCTTAACTTCTGGAATAACCTGCTCAGATGTGTCATTTTCCAGACTATCCAGCACATCACAAATCCAGTTTGTCAGCTGAATAGACTCTGCCTCAGCAAAACCGCGGGTCGTTATTGCCGGCGTACCGATACGCAGGCCAGAAGTAACAAACGGAGAGCGCGGGTCATTTGGAACGGCATTTTTGTTAACCGTGATATAAGCGCGACCCAAGGCAGCGTCTGCATCTTTACCGGTATATTCCTTGCCAATCAGATCCACCAGCATCAGATGGTTTTCAGTGCCGTTTGACACAATCTTGATACCGCGCTCCATAAAGGTAGCCGCCATCGCCTTCGCGTTCTTCACCACTTGCTGCTGATAGGTTTTGAACTCGTCAGTCATCGCCTCTTTGAACGATACCGCCTTCGCTGCAATCACATGGCACAACGGACCGCCCTGACCACCGGGGAATACCGCCGAATTAATTTTCTTGGCCAGCTCTTCACTGTTAGTGAGAATAATGCCACCGCGTGGGCCACGCAGCGTTTTATGGGTAGTAGAGGTTACTACGTCGGCAAATGGCATCGGATTGGGATACACACCCGCCGCAATCAACCCCGCCACATGAGCCATATCCACCATCAGGTAGGCCCCAACCTTATCGGCGATCTCACGAAACCGCGCCCAATCCAGCACACCAGAATAAGCGGAGAAGCCAGCAATAATCATTTTGGGTTGATGCTCAACCGCCAGCGCTTCTATCTGATCGTAATCCACCAATCCTGTTTCTGGATTCAGCCCATACTGCACCGCGTTGTAAATTTTGCCGGAGAAGCTTGGCTTGGCACCGTGAGTCAGGTGGCCACCAGCATCTAGGCTCATTCCAAGCACGGTCTCTCCGGGCAAACAAAGTGCTTGATATACCGCACTATTAGCCTGAGAACCCGAGTGTGGCTGAACATTCGCATATCCGGCGCCGAACAACGATTTAACGCGTTCAATGGCCATCTCTTCGGTCTTATCAACAAACTCACAACCACCGTAATAACGCTTATGGGGATACCCCTCCGCGTATTTATTGGTGAGCTTGGTACCCTGTGCAGCCATTACAGCTGGGCTGGTATAGTTTTCAGACGCAATCAGCTCGATATGCTCTTCCTGACGCTGCTCTTCCTGTTGGATGGCAGCCCATACTTCTGGGTCAAAACTGGCAATGGTTTGGTCTTTATCAAACATGAGTCTCACACTGGTAGTGGGTGTAAAAAAGAGTGCGAATTGTACACAAAACAACCGCGAAATCCCACGCATATTGAAGGGAAGCTATCTACTAAAGCCCGAAGTTGCTACATGTTTCTGCGGTATAAACCACCAATACTATAGAGCGCAGCACTCATCTGCCCCAGCGAGCTGTATTTAGCGGCCTCCATTAGGCTTTCAAAAATATTTCCGCGGGACAGCGCCACCGATTTTAATTGCACGAGGGCTGCTTCCGCCTCTTTGCTATGAAGCGCCTTATACCCATTAAGGTTATCCACCTGAAGCTGTTTCTCCGCATCATCCGAGCGCGCTAACTCCCTACCCTCAATAGTTTCTTCAGCGCCCGCTTCTGGGAGGAAGGTATTCACCCCTATTAACGGCAAGCTACCATCGTGTTTTTTGTGTTCGTAGTACATGCTTTCTTCCTGAATTTTACCCCGCTGATACATGGTATCCATGGCGCCCAATACGCCACCGCGCTCAGAAATTTTCTCAAACTCGGCATAGACAGCCTCCTCCACGAGATCAGTAAGCTGCTCAATAATGAACGAGCCCTGCCAGGGGTTCTCGCAGAAATTCAGCCCAAACTCACGGTTGATCACCAACTGGATTGCCACTGCCCGACGCACTGATTCCTCGGTCGGCGTAGTGATCGCCTCGTCATAAGCGTTGGTATGCAAACTATTGGTATTATCAAAAATCGCATAGAGCGCCTGCAAAGTAGTACGGATATCGTTAAAGCTCATTTCCTGTGCGTGCAGACTGCGACCCGAGGTTTGAATATGGTATTTGAGCATCTGGCTTCGTGGACTGGCACCGTAACGCTCTTTCATCGCCCTCGCCCAAATGCGACGGGCCACCCGACCCACAACCGCATATTCGGGGTCCATACCATTGGAAAAGAAGAAGCTGAAGTTGGGCACAAAATCATCCACCTTCATGCCTCTAGATAAATAGTACTCCACCAGGGTGAAACCATTGGATAGGGTAAAGGCCAGATGGGAGATCGGGTTCGCCCCCGCCTCAGCAATATGATAGCCACTCACCGATACGCTGTAGTAATTGCGCACATTATTGACAATAAAGTATTCCTGCACATCGCCCATCATTTTCATGGCAAAGTTGGTGGAAAAAATACAGGTATTCTGAGCCTGATCCTCTTTCAGAATGTCGGCCTGTACCGTCCCCCTGACAGAGGAAAGCGTCTCTTTTTTGATCCGTGCGTAGGTCTCTGCATCCACCAGCTTATCGCCCGTTATACCCAACAGTGCCAACCCGAGCCCATCGTGCCCTTCGGGAAGCTCACCGGTATAGGACGGTCGCGACGCTTTATTAAATGACCGGCCCTTATCCTTAAATAAGGCATTAATTTTCTTTTGGGCCTCGCCCCATTCACCACTTTCTTTGAGGTGTTTTTCCACCTGCTGATCGATGGCTGCATTCATAAAAAAAGCGAGGATCATGGGCGCCGGGCCATTGATCGTCATGGACACCGAGGTTGTCGCCGAGCAGAGATCAAACCCGGAATAGAGTTTTTTCATATCATCCAGGGTCGCAATCGACACCCCGGAATTACCTACTTTTCCCCATATATCTAGCCGTGGATCAGGATCCGCGCCATAAAGCGTGACCGAATCAAAGGCCGTGGAAAGCCGTGTCGCCACCTGCCCTCTAGACAGAAAATGGAAACGACGATTGGTTCGCTCTGGCGTACCTTCACCCGCAAACATCCGGGTGGGATCCTCTCCAGAGCGGCGGTAGGGAAATACGCCCGCGGTATAGGGGTAACTGCCAGGAAGATTCTCCGCCAGCAAAAAAACCAGCAACTCCCCCCAATCTTGATATTGAGGTGCAGCTACTTTCGGCACCATCAAATGACTGAGAGACTCCACATAATTATTGCCCGTGACCTCCTTGCCGCGAATGGGATAGCTAAAATGGGCCTGTTCAATGCCCCGCTTTCGGTCGGGCCACGCCTGCAATAGACGAATTGACTCATCCGCCATACCAGCAAGTGCTTCTTGATAGCGCTGCCGAAGGGCAAACAATGTGTGGTCTGCCTGATCATCCGCTAGCACTGCCAAATCATAGCGACGAAGTGGCTCGGGTAAAGCCGGATCGGCTAACGACTTCAGTACCTGATAACTTTGATAGGCCACAGACGCCAGCTCAGACTGCTGAGCATTATTGGCCTTAATATGGCGCCCCTGCTCGCTGAGCTCCGCCAGATAACGAACACGGTTGTTGGGAATAAGAGCAACGGATGTGGGCTCTTCATGGGCCTCGCTGCCCAAGGGTAACCACGCTTTGTTTTTTAAACCCTTTTTTTCGATCAACAGCCGGCACAGGTTGTAAAACACCCGATTGACTCCTGGGTCATTAAACTGACTAGCAATGGTTGGGTACACCGGTATTTGGCTAGGCTCAAACGCAAAGGCATTGTGATTTCTCTGCCACTGCTTGCGAATATCACGAAGCGCATCCTCAGCACCACGCTTGTCATACTTATTGAGAATGATCATATCCGCGTAATCGATCATATCGATTTTTTCCAGCTGACTGGCGGCACCGTAATCACTGGTCATCGCATAGATAGAGAAATCGACCAGATCAACAATCTCGGAATCACTTTGGCCGATGCCTGCGGTTTCCACCAAAACCAAGTCATACTCCATCGACTTCAAAAACAGAATGACATCACCCAGCATCTCACTGGTGGCACGATGCTGCCTACGTGTCGCCATAGAGCGCATAAAGATATTTTTGGAAGACAAGCAATTCATGCGAATCCTATCGCCTAGCAGTGCTCCCCCGGTACGACGTCGGGTCGGGTCCACCGCCAGCACAGCAATTCGCATATCTGGCCATTGCTGCAAAAATCGATCGAGCAATTCATCGACCGTACTGCTTTTGCCCGAGCCTCCGGTACCGGTCACGCCAATGACCGGTGTTTCCCCGGCCATTGACGCCCACTCTTCTTTCAAGGCTATTAGGCATGGCTTGGCAATAAAGCCTTCTTCAATCGCAGAAATCATCTGCGCCACCTTCACCTCATCATCTTTATTGGGCGCTACGGGCTGACAAATATCGGTACGATCTTGCTGCGCAAGTGCAACCAGATCCTCAATCATCCCTATCAGCCCCATCTCCATCCCGTGAGTCGGGTGGTAAATTCGAACCACGCCCTCGGACTCAAGCTGGGCAATTTCTTCCAGCGTAATGGTTCCGCCGCCGCCACCAAATACTTTGATATGCCCTGCGTCACTCGCTCTGAGAAGCTGAAGGGTATAGCGAAAATACTCCATGTGACCGCCCTGGTAGGAGCTAATGGCGATGGCATCCGCATTTTCCTGAACAGCAGCCCGCACCACCTCGGCCACACTGCGGTTGTGACCCAAATGTATGACCTCTGCTCCATGAGCCTGAATCAGCCGACGCATCACATTGATTGCAGCATCGTGGCCATCAAACAACGAAGTTGCCGTGATAAACCGCAATGGCCTGGCTTTTGTTTCGGATTGACCTACAGTTTTACTTATCGTGCCTGCCATGATTATTCCTCACATCATCTCGCTCAGAAACAAAACTTATTCGTCGCTCAACCTAGTCATAACGTCAATGCTGACATATTGTCCGACAATATGTCAATTTACCGAAACCTGATACACTTACCCCACTATAGGCTTCGATTTCAAACGCATCCCGCTAGCAGAATGAAGCACAACACTTAAGACCCAATGAACCGATGCCAGCACATGCCTAAAAATATAAATTTTGACAAACTATCTCACCAACCCGCTTATCGGGTCGTCAGCGAAAAAATTCGCAATGCCATTGTGTCGGGAGAGATAAAAACCGGGGAATTACTGCCCACCGAGACCACCCTCGCCGAACAGTTCGGCGTAACTCGCTCCACCATTCGCGAAGCCATTAGACTTTTGGAACATGGCGGTATGCTGGGCCGGGCAGACCGCAAACGCTTGGTAGTCACCCTTCCTCAAACCGATACTGTAGGACGATCTGTCAGCTCAGCACTATTAATGCACCGGGTGACCTATGAAGAGTTGTGGCAGGTCGCCATGGGCCTGGAGCCCCTCGCCAGTAAATTGGCCTGCTCGACAGCCACCGCCAAAGACAAACAACGATTGACCGCCAACCTCGTTCACACCGCTGAAGTGATGGACAACCACGATGCTCTGCTAGAAGCTGAAATCGAATTTCACGACCTACTCGCCAACGCGACCCACAACAGCGCCCTGCTGCTAGCCAGAGCGCCGCTTAATGAACTGTTCTACCCGGCTGCCTGGGGCGCGGTGATCCGGGCCCTCTCACCCGGCAAACGAATTCTGGTGGCACACCAACATATCTATGGCGCCATCTGCGCAAACAATCCAGACAAGGCAGAAGAGTGGATGAAAAAACATATGCTCGATTTTCGGCGCGGCATAGAAATGGGCAACCTAGGCTTCAATGAACCGGTAAAGGGCTAAGAAATGAAACAAGAGAGCGCGGAGTTTTACCAAACACCGCGCACGCCACTCACAGCCACCGCTTTCTGGACTATGTTTAGCACCACGCGCTACACTATGAATGTTTTTACAGGCCATTACTGTTACCAACATATTTCCGCTAAAATACCGGCTGCTCAAACAACCTCTAGTTGCTGAATCCAATGGCCCAATACGTTTACACCATGAACCGCGTGGGGAAAGTTGTCCCACCCAAACGCGAAATTCTTAAAGACATTTCATTGTCTTTTTTCCCCGGCGCAAAAATCGGCGTTCTCGGCCTCAATGGTGCGGGTAAATCCACACTACTGAAAATCATGGCGGGCCTCGACACCGATATTCAGGGCGAAGCTCGCCCCATGCCTGGCATCAAAGTGGGCTATTTGCCACAGGAACCCCAGCTTGACCCTGAAAAAGATGTGCGCGGCAACGTGGAAGATGGCGTCCGCGAGGCAGTAGACGCTCTGAAAGAACTGGATCAGGTCTACGCTGACTATGCAGAACCTGATGCGGACTTTGATAAATTAGCCAAGCGTCAAGGACAACTGGAAAACATTATTGAGACGTGGGATGCCCATAACCTCAACCACACACTGGAAGTAGCTGCAGACGCCTTGCGCCTTCCACCCTGGGATGCAGATGTCACCAAGCTGTCTGGTGGCGAAAAACGCCGGGTAGCACTCTGCCGCCTACTGCTATCCAAGCCCGATATGATTTTGCTGGATGAGCCCACCAACCACTTGGACGCTGAATCGGTATATTGGCTGGAAAAATTCCTCGAAGAATTCTCCGGCACCGTGGTGGCAGTGACTCACGATCGCTACTTCCTCGACAATGTGGCCGGATGGATTTTAGAGCTGGACCGGGGACACGGCATTCCCTACGAAGGCAACTACACCAACTGGCTAGAAACCAAAGAACAGCGCCTTAATATTGAGCAGAAGCAAGAAGATGCTCGCCTGAAAACCATCAGGCACGAACTCGAATGGGTGCGCCAGAACCCCAAAGGACGTCATGCTAAAAACAAAGCGCGTCTGGCACGGTTTGATGAGATGAACTCTCAAGACTTCCAAAGCCGCAATGAAACCAATGAGATCTATATCCCACCCGGCCCACGGCTAGGTGACAAAGTCATTGAGTTTGATAATGTCAGTAAAAGTTTTGGTGACGAACTGCTGGTAGACAACCTGTCCTTCAGCATTCCCAAAGGCGCCATCGTCGGTATTGTGGGTGGTAACGGTGCCGGTAAATCCACCTTATTCAAAATGATTTCAGGCGCAGAGCAACCCGACAGCGGCACCATCACCATCGGCGAAACCGTCAACTTGGCCTTTGTAGAACAAAGTAGAGAAAGCCTGGACGACAGTAAAACCGTCTGGGAATCAGTCTCTGACGGGCAAGACAACCTCCAAATTGGTAATTATCAGGTCTCTTCTCGCGCCTTTGTAGGCCGCTTCAATTTCAAAGGCAGCGACCAGCAAAAACGTGTGGGAGAATTATCCGGCGGTGAGCGTGGCCGTTTACATCTGGCCAACACCCTCAAACAAGGCGCCAATGTACTGTTACTGGATGAGCCGTCAAACGATCTGGATATTGAAACCCTACGCGCCCTGGAAGAAGCTATTCAAACCTTCCCCGGCTGCGTGATGGTGATCTCCCACGATCGCTGGTTCCTGGATAGGGTTGCCACTCATATTCTTGCTTACGAAGGCGACAGCGAAGTGGTGTTATTCGAAGGCGACTACACCGAATACCACGAAGACTTTATTAAGAGAAAAGGCCAAGATGCTCAACCTAAACGGGTGAAGTACAAACGGTTGAAGCATTGATGTGAGAAAAGGACTTAATCACGCGTGCTCCTTTTACTGCCAATTATTCCTCTTCAAAAACTAAAAAGGCCGCCTAGCAAGGCGGCCTTTTTATAACGTCAAAACCCTACATTCTATTTTTTTTTGGGAATATGCAAGGTAAGCGCTGAGCCATCCGAGGCCGCCCAAGCAAACCCTAGAGCATCCAGTTTCAGCATTTTATCCAAAGGAAGATAATTATAAAGTAAATCAGAGCGCTGCTTTATCACCCAAGAACCGAGCTCTAACTCATCTTCTGTTACATACTCATCAGGCACTAAACAATCGCCATTTTCTTCTTTATAGGCCTCAAGGGCTGAAAACGCTCTACTCCACGCATATTCCATAAGATCCCATACATAATCTAATGTACATAGTCGTTGATACTTTTCTCTAGGGTAATTGCCCTCTGTGAGGCGCTGCGCTCTTGCCCACTCTCCAAGCTCGTAGTGTTCACCTGGAGTTGTATAATTTTCGGGCGGCAAGCTATGACCATGCTTTGCCCTGAAGGCTTGCAGCTCAGCAAACCCCTTTTCCCAATGCGGCTCACGCGGCTCCCACACAAATTCCAGAGCGTCGAGGCGCTGAATCTGGTCTTCTGAAAGGAGGCCATCAACTAAATCATTGCGCAGCCTAAGCAACCAAAACCCCAGAGCAAAGCCATCATAGGTAATCTGAAACTGAGGAACTAAACAATTACCCTTCTCTGCTTTGTAAGCGGCCAGGTGCGCATAGGCGTCATCCCAGGGAGTTTCGGTAGTCTCTTGTAGTCTTGCCTTAAGATCTTTATACATAATTAAGCATCTTTGTAGTTTTCTCTCAACTCATGCGTATAGGCTAACTTAACTATAGCATCAAGTTCTGGAAGGGTAGTTAAAAGGTTCCCAATAGGCTCCCAATTTAACAGATTATAATGCCCTTAACGATGGTTTTTTGATCAAATTCTTTCTGGAATCATATGAAAATTACTCAAATAATTTTCCGGGTGAAGTAAACAAAGAGGCTAACATAGCACCCAACGCCTCCAAACCGACCAAGCAGCATGCTGTAGCAACCCAAATACAGCTTGAATCAGGACATATATATATGACTAACAACGATATCTTGCGCCGTATCCGCTATACCTTCAATTTTAGCGACTCAAAGATGATAGCCATATTTGGCTTGGCTGATCATCAGGTTTCTCGGGAGCAGATCAGTGATTTTTTAAAAAAAGAGGATGATCCTGACTATCAGAGCTGTAGCGATGCCCTGCTAGCGACCTTCCTTAACGGCTTAATCAATGAGAAACGGGGTAAAAAAGAAGGCGCCCAACCTGAACCAGAGAAGCGATTAACCAACAATATCATTTTCATGAAGTTAAAAATCGCATTAAACCTTAAAGCCGAAGATATCCTAGAAATCATGGGGTTAGTTGAATTTCGTCTAAGCCAGCACGAGTTAAGCGCGTTTTTCCGCAAGGCGGGCCATAAACACTACCGCGAATGCAAAGATCAGGTTTTACGTAACTTTCTTAAGGGTCTGCAGCTTAAATATCGCGAAGACTCGAAGCCAGATGTCGATCAACCAAAAGCAGGTTTCGTGTGGAACCCTCTTCCCGGCGACAAGGTCGCCTCGGATGAGGATGAATAAAAACTATCAATAGGCGTATATTTTGGCATTAAGTAGTGATTATCCGTTATCATCTGAATGCAGTATAATGCGACAGCTAAACACAATAAAACTAAAGAGAAGACTATGAGCAAAGGTACAGTAAAGTGGTTCAATGCGGATAAAGGTTTCGGCTTCATTACTCCAGAAGACGGTGGTAAAGACCTATTTGTACACCATTCAGAAATCAAGAATGGCGGCGGTTATGCAACACTGAATGACGGCCAAGCAGTAGAGTTTGAAGTAGGCGAAGGTCAAAAAGGCCCATGCGCCAACAATGTTGTGCCTGTTTGATTTCATAGAACGCGCTAACAACTAGAAACATATAAAGCTCCAATCAGCCGACCTTTAAGGTGCCGGCTGATTGGATTTTTATGCCTAAAAATAAGGTGGAATTACGTTAGAACAGAAAAGCTTAAGGTTAACCGCCATCAATTTTACTTGTCACCGCCACCTTTGGTTAACATCGCCACAGCCTCACCCCAGCCCGCATAAAGTTTTTCGCGCTGCGATACATCCATCTTTGGCTTGTAGATTTTTTCTGCCCTCCAACTCTCGGCGACCTCCTCTACGCTGCTGAAAACGCCAACCTGAACTCCCGCCAGCGCTGCAGCGCCCCAAGCCGCTGCCTCAGTCACTTTAGGTACTTCAATTGAAAAACCCAGCATGTCGGCCAAAAACTGACAAATAAACTTATTGGCAACCAACCCCCCGTCAGCACGGATAACATCTGGATCATGCTCGCTATCAGCCCGCATCGCCCCCATAAGGTCGAGGGTTTGGTACGCCTGCGCTTCAAGCGCGGCACGAACAATATGAGCCTGAGTACTTTCGCGTGACAAGCCCATAATCATGGCCTTGGCATGGGGGCACCAATAGGGTGCGCCGAGCCCCGTAAAGGCCGGCACAAAATAAACTTCGTTGCTGTCTTTTACGGAAATGGCGAGCGCTTCACTTTCACTGGCATGAGAAAATAACCCCAAGCCATCACGGAGCCACTGAATTGCTGCGCCCGCAGCAAAGATAGAGCCCTCGATGGCATAGGTCATCTTTCCATCAATACGGTAAGCCGCTGTGGTGAGCAGCCGATTTTTTGATTGCTTGAACTCCGCCCCAATGTTCATCAACGCAAAACAACCTGTGCCATAGGTGGATTTAACCATACCGGGCTTCAAGCAACCCTGACCTATCAACGCAGCTTGCTGATCCCCCGCCATGCCACTAATGGGAATGGCTACGCCCAAAACACGCTCATCTGTTATGCCAAATGCTGAGATATTATCTTTAACTTCCGGTAACAGGCTGACTGGAATATTGAACAGCGCTAGCAGCGCGGTATCCCACTGCTGCTCCACGATGTTATAGAGCATGGTGCGCGAGGCATTGGTCGCATCAGTGGCATGCACCGCACCCCCGGTAAGTTTCCAGAGCAAGTAGCAATCTACGGTGCCAAACGCCAGCTCTCCGGCCTCAGCACGGGCCCTTACACCGGGGACATTATCGAGTATCCATACAAGTTTAGTAGCGGAGAAATAAGGATCGAGCAGCAGCCCTGTTTTGCTGGCGATAACTGGCTCATGCCCCTGGTTTTTCAGGACCTTGCATAACTCTGCCGTGCGTCGGTCTTGCCAGACAATCGCGTTATAAACTGACTCTCCGGTTTTTCGATCCCAGACAATGGTTGTTTCACGCTGATTGGTAATGCCGATAGCAACTGGTCTTTGTGCCGCCTGATTTAACATTTTCGTGCAGCAGTCACGAACATCATTCCACATATCATCTGGCCGCTGCTCTACCCAGCCTTTCTGTGGGTAATACAACGGTAACTCTTTTTGCTGTATATCGAGAACCTCGCCAGCTTGTGAGAACAAAATAGCGCGCGAGCTTGTTGTGCCCTGATCAATCGCAAGAAGTGTTGGATTACCCATAGAGCCCCCGCCTTGATTTTCTGCCGCTTCAACATTAAAGATTCAAAGTATAACCAAGCACCAAAAACGCTTCTGGCACCAATGGGTAATACTACTCAGCGGTTGTTCATTTTTATTTTTAATAGAGTTGATGGCCGCCACGTCAACCATTACGTCAATTCTGCGTTCTATACCCCACGAACAACACAATAAAGAGGTAGAACACCATGAAACTGAACATATCTCTACTGACTATCTTAACCGCAGTATTAGTCACACCTACATTTTCCCTAGCCGACGATCGCGACCATAAGGATAGAAATATTCATGGAAGAGACACCTATACACAATACGCCTATTCCAAAAATTTCCGAGACATAAGTTTCCATCACGGAGCGCGCCACCTAGATCGAGCAGGCAACCGGATTGATCGACGACTAGATCGCAAGGGCGAGCACATCAATCACAAGTTAGACCAAGCGGCGCATCGCGCCTGGTTGAGGGGTGATTACCGTCAAGCACGTCGATTGGATCAAAAAGGGAACCGAATTGAACGCTACTTTGACCGCAAAGGTGACAAGATCAACCGTAAGCTGAATCACAGGGCATACCGAACTGACTACTACTCCAGCCAACAGCATGCACAAAATTATCGCCACCATAAGGACAGGAATGACCGAGACTACGACAGAATCAGGGATGCTAATTACCATAGAGGCCAGAAACACCATAGTTAACCTCACACACTCCCCACACAGCCGACCCACATGGATGTGGGCCCACAAACTATCCACACACTTGCCATTTATCTCCCATTACCTTCCCTTGTCGGCAACTACCTTCACCCTCTTGTTCGACTAGTCCAAAGCGCCTATTCTTCCATTGTCTGCTCGAAAAGGATGACTCAATGACAATCTCTACGTTTATTCTGCTCGGCTTGGTTGTATTACTGGCCGGCTATGGCATTACTCTCTACAACAACCTCGTTGCGCTAAAACACCGGGCAACACAAGCTTGGTCAAATATTGATGTTCTGCTGAAGCAACGCCATGATGAGTTACCCAAGCTGGTCGAAACCTGTAAGCAGTACATGCAATACGAGCAGGAAACACTGCAAAAGGTCATCAATGCCCGCAGTATGGTTTCCAATGCCGCTCAAAATCAGGACCTTGGCGCTCTTGGCGTTGCTGAAACAGCATTACGCAGCGGTCTTGGTCGTTTATTTGCCTTGGCGGAGGACTACCCAGAGCTCCGAGCCAACCAATCATTTCAAAATTTACAGACCCGTATTTCCGACCTGGAAAACAGTATTGCCGACCGACGTGAGCTGTATAACGATGTGGTCAATATGAACAACATCCGCATCGAACAGATCCCCGATGTCTTCATTGCGAATTTCTTCAAGTTTGGGGCCTATGAACTACTGGAGTTTGCCGAAGAAGAAACGGCTGATGTGGATATAAAAGGGCTCTTTGACTCTTGATGGTTAATTCCTGATATGCCTTTAGCCTAATCCAGAAACAACGTTATGTTATCTACCGATATCGCCACTCTGTTCTGTCGCGAGTGTGTTCACAGCATGCCAGCATGGGACCTCTACATTTGGCTGGCACTGACCATTGGTGGAACCCTTGTATGCTTGAACCGCAGCCATCATAAATTCAAGCGAGCTCGACTGATCGAAGATATGCCCACCTCCAGAATAAGCTCTGCCAGCCAGGGTTATACGGAGCTTGTGGGCGTTGCAGAACTTCATGGCAACCCTCAACTGGCCCCTCTCAGCAATACCCTCTGCCTATGGTGGCGCTATACCATTGAGAAATACCAAAGCACCGGAAAATCCAGCCACTGGGTTACAGTAGAAAAACGTGCCTGTAGCCAACCTTTTTATCTAAAAGATGCCACGGGTATTTGTCGGGTTGATCATGAGAGCGCAGAAATCAGCTGCCTCCACCGCCACATCTGGCACGGCAATACCCGACGCCCCATTGGCACGTATAAAGTCCCAAACAGTACTCGAAGTAGTGGCTTTTTATCACTTGCCGCCACCCACCTATCTTTTGGCAGTCGTTACCGCTTCACCGAGCATATGATTATGGACGGCGACCCACTCTACACTCTGGGACACTTTGAAACTGACAGCGGCGGTTTACGAACTTTTACACCCAAGCAACTCATCGGTAATGTGCTCAGTGAATGGAAACAAGATTTTTCCAAGCTACTTGCTCGCTTTGACAAAAATAGCGATGGTGAACTGGACCTAAAAGAATGGAAAATTGTACGCGATGCAGCCTTGAAAGAAGCCAGACTCGGACAAATAGAACAATCCCAACAACCAGCAGAGCATGTGCTTACCCAACCACAACATCAGGGACTTCCGTTTATTATTGGCGGCCAAGAACAGCGACAACTTAGCAAGCGCTTCCGCCGTAGTGCACTTTTTTATTCGCTCGGGTTTATGCTTATAGGGTCGCTAGCCAGTTGGTTAGTCAGCAGCCGACTGGGCTTTTAGATAACAGAGCCTCGGCGGTGATGCCCAGGCACAGGCACAGGCACAGGCACAAAATAATGTTGAAAACGTAAACTCTTTTCTCTACTGGTAAAACACTGCCAACCAAATTGTTTCTGCATCAGGGTCAGTCCAGGCCACGCGGTGTTTTTTGTGGGCGGGAATATTCACATAGTCTCCAGCAGCTAATGCCAACTGCTCACCGCCCTCAAACTCCAGTGCACCAGCACCCTGCAGAACCAGCACCCACTCGCTCTCATCTTGGTCATACCAATTATTACCGAGCGAATCATGCCCTTTTGAAACAATTCGCTCAATACGAACATGCACCGAAGAGAGTATCTCCTCAATAACCTCACCAGGAATCTCAGCTGGAATATTTGATAATAAATTTTCTTTTTTCATCCTGATCGAAGAGCCTCATTCAATAGGCAACTGAGATGATATCCCTACTAGGACTCTACTCTTTCGCCGCCGTCTTGTCGGGATAGCAAAGGGCGAACCAAAGGCTCAACCTTCGGATAGTTTACCGCCTGCTGTTCCCAGGCTTGCAGAGCTTCCACCGGGGTTTCAAATTCACCCCAAGTAAGTAAATGCCAGACTTGGTCATCGCTCTTGGTTTGAACATGGCTTACGGATAAATCCTCAAGATGGTTCTCACCGATGAAACTTTTTAGCTGACTTTCGGTTCGAAAGGCCCCTAACTGTACGGTAAAACCAGACGGTGAAGATGGCATCGCCCGATCCGACTCTAAGAGCTTGTCACTTGCCACTATTGCTGTTTCCGTATTTTCCTCTACCACCTCTCCGATGGCATGCATCTCAGAATTAGCACTCACGGGATAAGCCGAGACACGTGACACGGGTTCTGGCTGCCTCGGAGGTAATTTCTTAAGATTGCTTCGGCGGCTTTCTGAGCCCGGCACATCTATAGCTACCGCAGTATTAGTTAGCGTGGGAAGTTGCTGGCGCCATTTCTGACTCGGAAAACCAGCAACAACTAGGTCTTCCTTTTCAGGATCCACCCCTTCTTGCGAAGAGGGCGCTGAGATCGCTTTTGTTTTGGCAATAGAGTCATCTACAGGAAGACCATCCTTTATTGTGCGCTGCTGACACGTCCAGTCATCGCTTCTTTTATCCCCCGAACAGTGCCACCCAATATACGAGCCCTCTTCTTCGTTCGTGGCACAACCAAACGTGCACGAAATAACTATCAGCAGCAAACCAAACCCCAAACGCTTTATCACAACTGACCCTCGCTGATTACATCTCGATAATAGATACGCTATATCCCCATTTTATTTAAAGAGTCCAATACCTGGCGGACAATAGCTGCCAACCGCGGATGATCTGACTCAAAATCACTGGCTTTGTGTTCAAGTTGATCTCGTAGGGTTTCTTTAGGATTGACCCCAGGCTCTTCACCTTGAGCAATCCGAACCATATCGGACAACAAATGACCAAACAAATCCCGCTCTTCTGGGGCCAAGGTGTTAGCTTTTTCAAGCTCTTTGTGCAATTCATCAAGTTGAGCTCGCAGCTCTTCATTGGTCATAGGAACACCTCATCTACAGCAAAAAAATCAATACTAGTATATGCTCATCATCAGGTCACTACCGCATATCCTTTCCACCATAACCGTATCAGTACTACTCCACCAATAGTGATGAAACCAACGATAGCAACGACAGATAACACCGTCTCACGAACAAACAGCACAACAACGCCTGCCGACACCCAATACACCTAAGATAACAATTCGCACCAAAAATACTCATGTTTTATCATTTCTGGCACAGCATTTGCGATTCATTTAGAGAATTCTTTAAAAATGCCCCATAGCGGCTAACAACCAACATAAATTGCTTCATATTGGTGCTACAAACCAACATGAGTATGTTTATCTGCACACTTATAGTGCATAAAAAGAGGAAGATGACCATGCTCAAATGCTTAAATCGAGGCTTAGCTTTCCGTGCCACGCTACTGGGATTAATAATGCTTCCCACACTGGGACATGCGGATAGCCTTAATGGTGCCAACACCGCCTGGATACTCACATCAACGGCCCTCGTGCTATTTATGACCATTCCCGGTCTATCGCTTTTTTATGGTGGCCTGGTCCGGGCCAAAAATGTTTTATCCATTTTGATGCAATGCTTCGCCATCACCTGCATAGCATCACTTATTTGGTTTATCTGTGGCTACAGCCTGGCATTTACCGATGGCGGCATCGCTAATAGCTGGATCGGCGGCCTCGATAACTTTATGTTTGCCAACATGACGGAGGATACGCTGTCGGGTGATATCCCCGAATCCGTTTTCAGTATGTTTCAGATGACCTTTGCCATTATTACTCCCGCTCTCATTATTGGTGCATTTGCTGAACGCATTAAATTTTCTGCAGTACTTATTTTCAGCAGTATCTGGCTGCTAGCCGTTTACGTACCGGTCACCCACTGGGTTTGGGGCGGAGGCTGGTTACAAGAGATGGGGCTGCTGGATTTTGCCGGAGGCACTGTAGTACACATCACAGCAGGTACCGCCGCACTGGTTGCAGCAGTAATGATCGGCAATCGCAAAGGCTTCCAACAACAAGCCATGATGCCACACAACATGACCATGACTGTTACCGGTGCCGGTATGCTGTGGGTAGGCTGGTTTGGCTTTAACGCAGGTTCCGCATTGGCGGCTAATGGGGATGCCGGCATGGCCATGCTCGTAACACATATTTCCGCAGCCACCGGCTCTCTAGCCTGGATGATGATGGAGTGGGTTAAACACGGGAAGCCTTCCGTTCTCGGTATCGTTACCGGCATGGTTGCCGGACTCGGCACCATCACCCCCGCCTCTGGTTTCGTCGGCCCAGGTGGGGCACTGGTGATTGGTTTTACCGCCGGTGTTCTTTGCTACTTTGCCACCCAGTTTATCAAACAGAAATTAAAAATTGATGATTCACTGGATGTGTTCCCCGTTCATGGTGTGGGCGGTATTCTGGGTACATTACTTGTCGGCATTTTTGCCTCGTCGGAACTCGGTGTGTTCAGTGGCCAGGGCTTCGCAGAAGGAATGGCAATGCTCTCCCAACTGAAAGTACAGGCGACTGGCGTGGTCAGCGTACTGGTCTATACCGCAGTGATTACCTACATAGTTTTAAAACTGGTAGACCTGATGGTTGGCCTAAGGGTAGATGCTGAGCAAGAGACTTATGGCTTGGATTTATCGCAGCACGATGAACGTGGATACGTTCTTTAAGTAACGATTCACCCTTCATATTTAAGCATTAAAAAAACCGCCGAAAGGCGGTTTTTTATGTGCCTGAAATATATGCTCTAACGTGCCTTATCAATGGCGTCACATAATTGCAGGGCACCTTGAATAATTCTTGGGGTGTGGCGATGTAATAGATAGGGGTCAACGCTATACAGATGGCCCTGCGCCACAGCTCGAAGCTGTGGCCACTGTCGCCAGCTGTCAAAAGCAGCTTCAACCTGGGTGTATTGACCGACAATAATAACTTCCGGGTCAACCGCTAACACCGACTCTAGCCCCACTCTAGGCACAAGTGGACCCGCATCAGCAAAGACGTTTTCTGCACCACAGAGTGTGAGCACATCAGATACCAGGTGACCACCGCCAAAAGTAATCAGAGGTGATTGCCAAATCTGATAGTAAACATCGACCGTTCGAAGATTGCGGTATTGCTGCTGAAGAGATTCGAGGGAAGCCAAGAATCGCTGTGCGACTGTTTTCGCCTCGACCTCTCGACCAATAAGCTGCCCAATTTTATGTAACGTAGTCGGAATATTGTTTAACTTCCGCGGTTCATTGACGTAGACATTCAGACCAAGTGATACTAATCTTCGAACAATGCCGTCACCATTACCACTATGCCACACCAACACCAGATCAGGGTTATAGGACAGCAGGGCTTCATAATTAATTTTATTGTTAGAACCAATAATCGGTAACGCTTTGGCCTCTTCAGGAAAGTCACTCCAAGCGACAGTGGCCACCATCTGATCGCCACCACCCACCGCATAAACCACTTCAGTGAGATGAGGGGCCAAGCTAATCACTCGCTGGGCTGGCTTCGACAATACAAGCTCTCGCCCTATATCATCTTCAATTACAATTTCTGCCGATACGCTTGCTGAGAGCAGTACGAACAACGCTAACAAGTAACCTCGGCCATTCATATTAGACAATAACCAACGGTGAGCCAGTCTTGGGGTGAAGGCCAATGGAGGCATCCACATTAAACACATCTTTAATCATAGCGGTTGTTAGTACCGTCTCGGGGGAACCTTGAGCAGCAATTTTCCCACAACTGAGCATCACCAGCTGATCGGCACACCCCGCTGCCAAATTGAGGTCATGAATCACCATCAGCACACCAACACCTTGTCGAGCAAAGCCTCTAACAATCTCCAAAGTGAGCTGCTGATGCGCCAAATCAAAAGAAGAGGTGGGCTCGTCCAAAATAAGAAAACGATCACCACTGGCATCTGGCTCCCAAATTTGAGCCAACACACGGGCTAACTGTACTCGCTGTTTTTCACCCCCGGACATTTGGGTGTAGAAGCGTTTATCCAGATAACTTCCCCCTACCGCACTAAGCGCAGCATCAACAATTTCGGTATCTTTAACTAAACCCGTGGCATGGGGAATACGGCCCATCATCACCACCTCCCTGGCAGTGAATGGGAAATTCAACTGCGACCCCTGCGGCAATACCGACAGCATCTTAGCCAGTTGTTTCGGCTGCCACTGACTGAGTTGGGCACCATTGAAAACAATCTCGCCACTCGAGGGGAGTAATTCACCCGTCAGTAGTCGTAAGAGGCTGGTTTTGCCCGCACCGTTGGGACCAAGGATAGCCGTCACTTTACCCGCCTCAATTTGCAGGTCGATACCCTGCAACAGGGTAAACTCAGAAAGGGATAGTGACAATTGACGGGCTTCAAGCATTGGCTATCCCATCAGTTTTTGGCGCTGCTGAATCAGCAAGCCCACAAAAAAGGGCGCGCCTAACAAGGCGGTGAGAACACCCGTTGGCAGCTCGGCTGGAGACATCAGTGTTCGAGCGGCAGTATCCGCTAGCAACAGTAGAACCGCTCCAAGAATAGCTGAGCCTGGAATCAAATACCGATGATCCGGGCCAATGAGCAAACGTACCAGGTGGGGAACAATCAGCCCTACAAAAGCCACAATACCCGATACCGAAACGGCTACACCCACGCCCAAAGCAGTGAGTAGTATTAGCCGCCTCTTCAAGCATTCTACAGCAACGCCCAAATGACGGGCCTCTGACTCACCCAGCAGCATGGCATTAAGGGCTTGTCCTTCCTTGGGCAAGATTAATATCAGTGGAACGACGACCAAAGCAAGCGTCGTTACTCGCGACCAATCTGCACCATCCAGATTACCCATTTGCCAAAGGCTAATACGGCGCAACATTTCATTATCAGCAAAGAAGCTAAACAAGCTAGTGGTGGCGCCGGCGAGAGCAGTAATGGCGATACCCGCCAATAACATGGTTGAAACAGAGGTGCCCGTAATGGACGTGGCCAGCCGATACACGACACTGGTAGCCAACAGCCCACCGACAAATGCCCCAATGGCAATGGCGGGCAAACCAATACCACTGCCGACCAAGCTGGCACCACCAAAAAATATCACACAGCTGGCACCGACCGATGCGCCACTGGAAACGCCTATCAAAGAGGGATCTGCCAATGGGTTGCGAAATAACCCCTGCATGACGGCACCACAACTGGCTAGGCAAGCTCCTGCCAATGCGGCCAGCAATACACGAGGTAGACGGATAGTTTGAAGAATACGATGATCCAGATCTGTATTACTTAGGTCAAACAACCCCAGTAACTTTGATGGAGGGATATTTACCGCTCCACTCAACAACCCCAACACTAAGGCCATGACCAGAGAAAGACTGGCAATAAAAATAAATTGTGAGGGGGACTGACGGCGCAAAACAATCGCTCTTGAAGGTTATATTTAAGGCGAAGTATGTATCAAAAATCCACGCCCCGGCGAGCCATAACACCGGCTTTGTAGGCATGCTTGATGTCTTTAACTTCTGACACGGTATCAGCCAGCTCCTGCAAACTGGAACCTCCACCACGGCCAGTGATCACCACGCTTTGGTTCGCCGGGCGGTTACGCACCGCATTTAGCACCCTATCTTCATCCAGATATTTAAAGCTGAACATATACGTAAGCTCATCTAGTACGACCAAATGGAAACTATCGTCTTTTAGCATCCGCTCAGCAACAACCCAGGTTCTTTCAGCAGCCTCAATATCGGCTTCTCGATCTTGGGTATCCCAAGTGAATCCAGTACCCATTTGATAGAAATCTACTTGAGGGCACTTATCGCGTAGATACAATTCTTCGCCAGACAATTGCTCGCCCTTGATAAATTGAACAACACCTACCTTATAGTCGTAACCCATTGCTCGCATCACCATTCCAAAAGCGGAACTGGTCTTTCCCTTACCATCACCGGTGAGCAAAATTATTACGCCGCGCTCGCAATCGGCGGCTTCGATGCCCGCATCCACATTGTCCTTGAGCTTCTGCATTTTTTTTTGGTACTTGTCTTTCTTGTGCGTATCAGTCACATTTTAATCCTCAAGTTTCTGCCGACCATTTCATGGCCGAAGGCACCCCTTTTGGTAAAAAGTGCACCTCAGGATGAAGCAGGTTAGCAAGAATTTCCAGACTATCCACTAAACGAGGACCAGGCCGACTGAAATAACAATTGCCATCAACCATATAGGTTTGACCATTTTGAGCCGCCGGCAACTTGGAGAACCCGGATTGATCTACCAGTAAAGGCATATCCTGGGCTGTGCGCTCCAAATCGAAGCCACAAAGGGACACTAAAATCACATCTGGTTGTGCTGCCACCAAATCCTCCCAGGAGCGACTGCAAGATGGCTTATTCCGGTGGCCAAAACAAGGTGTACCACCAGCCATTTCAATTAATTCCGGATACCAGTGCCCCCCATCAAACAGGGGATCTAGCCATTCAAGAATAGCTACCTTGGGATGTAAGTCATGGCCGATATGTTTTGTACGCTGAACCACAGCCTCAACCCGCTGGGTCAAACTGTCAAAATAAGCCTGCGCCTCAACTGATCGTTCGGCCGCATCACCCACCACCAAAATAGTTTCTAGCACGTCGCTCAAACAGGTGGGTTCCAAATTAATGACGTTGGTATTTCCCGGTAATTGACAAGCAACAGATGTGACTTCATCCGCCGATACAGCGCATACATCGCAGAGTGACTGGGTCACAATCAAGTCTGGCGACAATGATGCCAGCACCTCTGCTTCAAGGCTGTACAGCGCACTATCTGTTTCTAATTGGCCTCGTACAATGGCATCAATTTCATTACTGGGCAGCCCCTTGGGAATTCTAGAGCGGGTAACAATCGGCAACCCCACGACATCTGCCGGGTAGTCGCACTCGTGAGTAACGCCAACTAATTGATCACGCAAGCCAATACCACAAATAATTTCCGTAGCACTGGGAAGCAGGGAAACAATTTTCACAGTGGTGCACCTATAAAATCAGTGTAAACAAACCCATCACGGGTAACGGTCTCGCCCTGTATGACTATCACCGGCTTCTGAAACATAGGTCCATTCCAAGCAAAGGTATGGAATTCACCATTCTCACCACAAGGATCTACTACGCTAGGCAGTTTTTTGATGAAATCCATATCAAACGAAGCACCAGCTAGAACCTCTGGCATTTTACCAGGGTCAAGACAGGTGACATGCGCCTGCAAGCCAGCTTCAATCATTTGCCCCGCAAGCTCATCGGTGGGTATCCCCCAGATAGGGAACAATAGCTCCAAGCCAGTATCAGCCATGCGCTCCTCACGGTACTGCCGGATATCCTCCAGAAATAAATCACCAAAGGCCACAGCATCTGGTGATAATTCACGTTTAGCGCGATCCAGCGCTTCAACCATCGCTCGTTCATATGCCTCGTTACTGCACGGCCAAGGCAGCGGGATTTCCAATAACGGCAATCCTGCAGCCTCCGCTTGTGCCCGAACAAGCTCTAGGCGAACACCATGAATTGCAGAACGATCAAATGCTTGATTGAAGGTGGTCAGTAAACCAACCACCTCTATCTTGGGGTCCTGCTGCAACTGGTAAAGACTCCACGCAGAGTCCTTACCGCTACTCCAAGAGAGTAGTACTCTGGTTCGAACCTCTGTACTCAAATCAGTCACAGCTTACCACCCCAATAAAGTATCAATAGTTATCGTGAAAAGTTGTAGCGAACCCCCAAAACAGCGCCAAAACCTAGCGATTGAAAGCCATATACTTCTTCATAATTCTCGTCTAGGAGATTATCCAACCGAGTATAGACCGACAATTGCTTATTCATCTGGTAGTTGGCTGTTAAGTTCAACAGCGTGTAATCATCCAACTCTAATACTTGTGAAGACTGCGGCCAGGGAGGGAAGAAAATATCATCCTGAGCACCGTTGTACTGAGCATTCAGAGCAAGGTTCAACTTACTTGTTGGCGACCAATTCAGACTCGCGCTCGCCAAATGGCGCGCCCGTCGCAACTCATCAACATCACTACCTGTTGTCGAATTTGGTTCAGTGGCATCGGTATAGGTATAACTAGCTTTAGCTCTCAAAGTAGCCGTAAGTTTTGCATCGAGCGTAGCTTCTATTCCTTGACGATCACTGGTGCCTTCAACATTTTCCGCTGTAGTCACAAAATTCAGAGGATCATAGACATAGCCGTTAATTTCATTTTCTAGTTTAGCTTTAAAATAGGTCAACTCAACAAGTAGATCTCCATCCAAAAAGGCCTGATCAATACCCACTTCCCAGCCCTTGGACTCTTCTGGTTCTAAATCGGGGTTGCCCCGAAAAGGAAAGAATGGTGAGCTGTCATAGTAACCAAAACGCTCTGTAAATGTGGGGTTCTTGAAGGCAGTACCATAAGCGGCACGAAAACGAGTGCCGATATCAGGCAGAGCATAGCTGGCCTCAAAATGCCGGGTATTTGCATTTTTAAATTCGCTATTGTCATCATGACGAACACTGGCTGCCAATGTGAGGTCTTCCCACAATGTAATACGATACTCAAGAGCGAGGCTGTCAGTTTTTCGATTCTGCTTCTGATTGGGGTCATCGCCAAAAAAGGAAATTGGGCCTCGCTGGGCGAAGTCTTCGGTTTCACGCTCTGCTAGAAATGAAATCTGTTGCGTCTCTTCAGCCCAGCTTAGGCTGCTTAGATATGAATATTGTTTTTTTCGAGTGTCCGTAGATCCTGTCTTAGTATCGCTGGAGAAGTTTTCATTGTTATGGCGGCTAACAGATAGCGCCAGACGCTGCTTCCAACGATCTTCCAGTAGTGATAAATCTGCTTTAATCCGAACAAAACGCTGACGAAATTCAGATTCATTGTCAGCATCTTCAGGCAGCCCGGTGACAAAGTAATCTACACCATCAAACTCATTTTCACCCTCAGTCTGTCGGCCTGTCACTGAGAACGATAGGTTATCCATAGGCTGCCATCCTGCATTCAGGTTTAGCGTGGTATTTTGATAACCGTCTTCCTCAGGACCATGTCGGGAGATATTCTCACCATCAGAAGAAATGTCTGACCCACTAAGGTTGACATGGTAGCTCTCACCACTTCCACCCGCACGAAAACCTGAATGGTTAGTACCGTGACTACCCGCTTCTGAATAGAGGCTCCCTTGGAGTGGCTCCCCGGATTTCTGAGTAATAATGTTTACCACTCCAGCCATTGCATCGCTGCCCCATAAGGCGCTCTGTGGACCACGGACAATCTCAATCCGCTCAATACCCGTTGCTGGCAGGTGAGCCCAGTTGAATTCGTCCGCCTGAGAAGGGTCATTTACCTCAACCCCATCGATCATCACGAGCACATGATTGGCCTCAGCCCCTCGTACTCTCAATTGGGTGGCAGAGCCAAGCACACCGCTTCGGCTAACGGCCAAGCCAGGCACATTACGCAATAGATCACTAACCATAGTGGCATTAGATTTTTCAATTTCTTCGGCTGCAATGACCGTAATAGCATTGCCAGATTGCTGAAGACGGATTGGTTGAAGTGAGGCAGTAACAACGACTTCTTGCAGGTAAGAATCTTTATTTTCAGTCTGCTCAGCGTATGTGTGGTTGGTATGAGTCACAGCAAAAATTGCCAGAAAGCTAGCGAGCGCAAGGTATTTAATCAATTTTTCTCCGGCGTTCAGCCCCGAACGCATCTTGAATAAAAAATCCACGGAGGAAAAATTGGCGGAGAGACAACGTTAATGTCGACACCAGCACAACCGCACCCCGCGGTTCGTCTGCATAGCGACAGGCCGGTCTCCGGACTCATGAGCGGTTTCCCTGCTAAATCGCCTTCCCATGCAGTTGCACAGTGGCTGTGTGATTTAGCGTTTGAATCTACTGGCTTCGTACTGGCCAGTAGATTCACTCAATTACCGTTGCGGGGGCAGTATCGGAATCGTTAACCCATTGAAGATATGGGTTTAACTCACCGATTTCCCGTTTAACTCAACTCGCTGACAAGCGAGCCAAGAACCTATTGCATTAGCAAGGTGGGCGAAGTTACGCCCAGCACGCATCAATGTCAATGAAGGAGAAATATTCTTGATGGGTAATAAAGATTAATCGAGGGCCTGAAGTGCCTCGGTAATTTTACGAACAGGGATGACCTCCATGCCTTTGATGGGCTTGCGTGGCGCATTTCCTGCCGAAACAATAGCCCGTGTAAAACCGTGCTTGGCGGCCTCTCTCAACCGCTCCTGACCATTGGGAACCGGTCGAATTTCACCGGAAAGGCCCACCTCGCCAAAGACCACCAAGTCTCTGGGTAATGGATGGCTCCGGAAGCTGGACATAACAGACAGAATCAGCGCCAAGTCGGCGCTGGTCTCTAGCACCTTGACACCTCCGACCACATTCACGAAGACATCCTGATCACCCACCATAATGCCCCCATGGCGATGTAGCACTGCCAGAAGCATCGCCAAGCGATTATGCTCCAGCCCCACCGTGACTCGACGAGGGTTGCCTAGGTGACTATCATCCACCAATGCCTGTAGCTCTACCAATAATGGCCGGGTACCTTCCCAAACGACCATTACCACACTACCCGAAGCCACTTCGTCACCACGTTGTAGAAAGATAGCGGAAGGGTTGGGCACTTCTCGCAATCCTTTATCTGTCATGGCGAAAACACCCAACTCATTGATAGCACCAAAGCGATTCTTATTACTGCGCAGAGTCCGAAAATGACTGTCGCTGGAGCCTTCCAACATTAGCGAGCAATCAATCATATGCTCTAGGACTTTGGGTCCTGCAAGGCTACCGTCCTTGGTCACATGACCCACCAACAACAGCACAGTATTCGTCTGCTTGGCATAGCGAATCAACATAGCCGCACTCTCACGAACCTGAGACACACTGCCGGGAGCTGATGTCACATCATCTAGATGCATCACCTGAATGGAATCCACAACCAGAATTTTCGGCTGCAACTGTTCGGCTGTCGCACAAACAGCTTCTACCGATGTTTCTGCCATGATGTGTAGTTTTTCGGTGGGTAACCCGAGGCGGCTTGCGCGCATAGCAACCTGCTGCGGTGACTCCTCACCGGTGACATAGAGAGCCTTGTGAGTTTCAGCTAGCCCACAGAGTGTTTGCAGCAATAAGGTGCTTTTCCCCGCTCCAGGCTCGCCGCCGACGAGAATACACGAGCCGGGAACTAGCCCACCACCCAACACCAAATCCAGTTCTGATGTGCCAGTACTTAACCGGGGTATCTCATCCAAGGCAATTTCAGCTAGCGTGCTTACCGTACCACCGGCGGCCCCGGCAAATCCGACACTACGACGACTAACTGCGGCATTTGTCGATCCCAAGCGTAATTCAGTGAGGGTATTCCAGGCATTGCAGTCACTGCATTGCCCCTGCCACTTGCTATAGTCAGCACCGCAGTCATTGCATACATAGGTGGTTGTTTTCTTTTTTACCACTGAAAGTCCTCCCGGAAATGGGCGTCAGCTTAACATGGTGACCACTTTCAGAAAAAACCATGCGTACCCTCGAGGTGCGAAAGATCAATAAAGGAAGTGTGTATTGCTAAGGGTGACATAGGCTGATGAAATTCAGTGAAACTGAACTGTTGCCCGCATAAAGGTCCGTGTCTCAAACTCATTACGCTGGTTAAATTCCTGATAGTCACTGCCGAGGTTCTGGCCGATCAACTCCAATTTAAGGTCGGCAGCGCTAAAATTGAAAGTTCGAGCAATACGCATATCGACTCGATCGTAAGATTTTGTATCACCGCCCCATAGAGTCCAGGCCATTTCATCAAGATAATAGTAACCAGCGCTCACCTGCCAATGCCGGTTAAAGTCATGGGACACTAACAGGCTACCAGTGTGCTTTGGCGTCGCATCGTTCTCAGGTAAACACCGAAATGCAAACATTTGACAGTGTTGATCAACTTCTGAAAACGCATACGACAGCCACAGCTGAGAATCCTTATTCAATTGCCAGTTGATGCCGGTTTCAACACCGGTGATCTCAGTGGATCCGCCATTAGTATCGAGAATGGCCCCGGGATTAAAAATGGAGGCCACTTCGGGGTAAAAGGGATCCAAAACCAACTCCACTTCTTTCTCAAATTCTTCCCTGAACACCTTCACCTCAGTTGTTAGTTGGCCATTAAGCCAATTGCCAACATACCCCATTTCATAGCTACGCAGCCTCTCAGCTTCTCGGTCTTCTGTAGAAATCTCAACTTGCTCAATCACCGTTCCATCATTAAGACGGATGGCGACATCGTGCTTATATTCCGCTAAATATGGTTGCCGCCAACTTTCAGCAGCGGACACCCTAAAAACATGCCCCTTGGCTACAGTAACATTGAGCCCCAGTCGTGAAGAAAACTCACCTTTGTTAAAATTATTGTCTTCATAGGTAATACCAGCATTCAGTAATAAACGCTCTGATAGCCTATATTCCAGGCTGCCATAAGCCCGATAGGTCTCCATCGTTTCCCAGCCAGTTTTCCCTATAACGGCAACACCTTCAACCATATCCTTTCGATAACCCAACCCCCACGCGGCACGATGGCGGTTACCCAATAGGGTCAACTTCTGAAATTCAACATCTAGGCGTTTTGTAGTGTAGTCGAAGGTATTTACAGAAATGTGCTGATCCTGCTGACCGAGAACAATTAAAGGTACCTGAGCTGGGGAGACCCCCAAAAGATCAGAAAGCAGGCCCGCATTAAATTTATCATCTTCCTCACTAGAGCTCAGACCAAACTGAAGGTACCACTCATTCCCAGGAGAGGCTGACTGTGTTAGCCGGACATTCCCGTACTGCTCAGTAGCCTCTTTCTCCGCCACGGGGTCGATAACCAAACCTGTCCCACCACGTCCCCAAGGCCCCTCGGACTGACCTAACTGAAAATCTAAAGCCGCACTAGTCGCAAATTGATAATGTCCTTTCAGCCGGGCTGATCGTGCGGTTGATTCATCGTTGACGCCATCAAAACCATCCGAATGGAAATAACTAGCCGACGCAAGATAGTCAAATTTTTCACCCACATGAGAATATTGTGTCGACACAATACTTATATCCTGGCTACCGCTTGTCGCACTCATACGCCAACCCGGATTGTCATAGGGACCTCGAGTAATAATATTAATGGCGCCAGTAAACGCATTGGAGCCGAACGAAACACTGGCAGGCCCTCGAACCACTTCAATTCGGTCGATATCATCAACGACAATTCCGAGCCTATCCCAATCCACGATACCAAACAGAGAGCCAACCGCCACTCGGCCATCAATCAACACTTGCATTCGTCGTGACAGACCATCGGACTGACCATGATAAGTCACAGCAGTATGGTGATCTCGCCAGCTCAAGCCAACTTGAAAACCGGGCACCAATCGCAACAAGTCCGGGATTTCCAGAAAACCTGATGCATCAATCATCTGGCGATCAATCACGGTAATGGCTACAGGGGTGTCAGTCACAGGCTGCGGCAACCGGGTTGCAGCCACCACCATAGGTATCTCGGCCAGCAAATCCTCCTCTGTCATACTGTCTTTCGCCAGCAGGCTATCAGAGAATAAGCTTAGCCCGGACAGTAGGCAGATCACCCCTAGATCCACTCGTGGAAGCACGCCCCCAGAGGCCTTTCTATTCCATGGCAACATATACATTCCATTTTTTTATTATTTTTGACGCATACTACCGATCAAAAGTCACAATAGAAAACAACATCTCACGCTAAGCTTTCTTTAAACTTGGAAACCAATTTCTGATAAAGTGGCCATATGTCTCTGATTCCAGAAAAACCCTTGGTCATCTCCCCCTCACTGGCCGCCACTATCGGCCTCGAAGAGGCAGTGCTCCTCCAAGCTCTAAATGAACTAATGTGTCACGGCGAACCGGAAGCTAACAAGGGGTTTCAGTGGCTCAGCACTAACTGGCCCCAGCTACAAAAAATCACTCCCTTTTGGAGCCCAGAGGCTATTCAGCGTATTGCTGTCAGCTTGCGCGACAAAGGTGTTTTGCTCATTGCCTCTGCCCCCTTCACCGAGTGCAAAGAGCTTCGCTTCGCCTTTAATGAGCAGCCCATATCGAGCAACATTCAGCCTCCAATTGCGGCACAAAGGCAGGGGACAAAAACTCTCACCCTAGATTGGCGGCCTGAGCTAGAAGTGTTGCGGCAGCTGGACCAGTACAATATTCCTGCTGAATTTATCACTACCCAGCTACCTGAATTTATCACTTATTGGACAGAGCGTAACGAGCCACAATTTAGCTGGGGCTCCAAGTTCATCAAGCATATGCTCCGTCTCTGGCGCGCCCAGCAAACTGAAACAGCAAAACGCGGCCAGCAATTATCAATGAGCAATGACTGGACGCCATCGCGGGATGCCATGGAGATTCTTACTCGCCAAGCAGGCATCAACGGCAATTTTGTAGAGGATGCTATTCCAGAGTTTATTCTGTACTGGATGGAGCGAGGCGATGTCTCCAATACCTGGAACAGTCGTTTCATCATGCATGTAAAAAGGCAGTGGGCTCGATTCACTGCCACCATGGAGAATGATTCAGAACCACGCCAGCTACCTGCCGACTGGCAACCCAGCGAGGAGCTCTATGAGGTCTTGGCACTGGCGAATATCAACCGTACTTTCGCCGAACAATTGGTACCGGAGTTTATACTTTACTGGCGGGATAGCGGCCAGATTTACAGCTCATGGAATACCAAATTCTTACAACACGTTAAGCGGGAGTGGTCCCGTCAGCAACCCGCCTCTTCTCAGGTAATTACCAATGGACAACAGCAACGACCTCATCGATCAAACAGTACAAGAAGTAGCAGCCTCATCGACGAACTCAGTGATCGAAGCTGGGCCAGCACCTGAGCACGCCACCCACCTGATTGATGCTATCAATCAGGTTTTTGCCTTGTTTCGACTGAACTACCACAACCAGTTTTATAGCGCTTACAGTAATACAGAGCTACTCAACCAAGCCAAACGACTCTGGCTAGAGGCCCTGTCATACTTCTCCGAGGAGCAGCTTCTACTGGGAGCTCGGCGAGTTATCGAAACCTCGGACTACCTACCCACGCTCAACCGCATGATTCAGTGTTGCGAGGAGTCAGTCAGCAATGGGGGATTACCCAGTCCAAGAAGTGCTTACCAAGAAGCCTGCAATGCGCCTTCACCCAAAACTGCCTTTAACTGGTCGCACTTGGCTGTTTACTATGCAGGCCTGAAAACGGGCTGGTACCGCTTGTCCAATGAATCTGAATCAAGTAGCTATCCTTCCTATCAGGAAAACTATCGTCGAATCTGCCGCGACATCGCTCAGGGGCAACAACTCACCCCGCTTATTACGTCTCAATTAAACGACGAGCAAAAACCCGCTCTAAGTAATGAGGAATCTCGAGCCCGGTTGCTTCAATTAAAGAAGCAATTAGAGCTCGATTAATTCCATCATCAAACTTTCCCGCTCTTTCTGCTCTTTCCGCTTATATTAAACGTAAACAGGCATAAAAATGCAGCCACGAGGCTGCATTTTTATGGGTTTAAAGAGGGGTTAGAGAGAAGCCGTCTGAACAACGGGACGTCAGCCTGCTACATGGTGAAGCTGTAGAAAAGCCTATGAATTGGCTAGCTTACTCCCAAAAGTTCCACCATTTCCGGCTATGTTCTTCACGAGACGTCTGCCCCTGCTCAGAGCCTTTACCCTGCTCTTTTCGCTCCTGATCTGCTTTTTTACCTTGCTGCTTGTCATGCCCCGAAGGCCTATCACCGGACTTATCATCTCGTGATTTATCTTTTTTGGCTTTTTTCTCACCTGACCTGGACTTGTCATCAGATCTGTCGTCTCTTGATTTATCGTCGGACTTATCATCAGATTTATCGTCTCGTGATTTGTCGTCGGACTTATCATCAGATCTATCGTCGCGATCATTCTTTCGCATTTCGTGCTTTTCAGACTTCTGCTCTTTCATAGACGCCTTTCCATCTGCATCGTCTGGTTTTTTCGCCAATGCCAGTTGAGCCGAACCGAAGCCTAGCACCAAGGATGTAATAACGATCAATAACGTTTTCATCATAATGTCTCCACATCATTATCAATAAATAATCAAACCCAGTTTATTTTTTTATTTGGCGATAGATGACCAGCAGTAATAACGCACCCACTGTTGCCGTCACAATGCTACCAAGGCTGAAGCCGCCAGTAGTGCCCAGCCCCAGAAAAGAACCGGCCCAACCACCTACAAACGCGCCAGCAATACCCAACAGCACCGTGATAATAAAGCCACCGCGATCTTTTCCAGGCATCACCAACTTCGCCAGAATCCCGGCAATCAACCCCAATACAATCCAAGAAAGAACACCCATCACTTTTCTCCTTTATCTAGGATAAAAAAAAGCCCCATAAAGCTGGGGCTTTTTGTCTTTTTAGTCGTTACTGGCTATCTGATGCATATGCACATCGCTTTGTGGGAAAGGAATGGAAATCCCTTCTGCGTCAAACCGTTTTTTTACTGCTTCAGTCAGACCAAAATAAGCACCCCAGTAATCCGCCTTATTTACCCAAGGACGAACCACAAAGTTGACGCTGCTATCGGCCAGCTCTACCACCGCAATCGTTGGCGCAGGATCCTGCAACACACGTGCATCAGCAGCGACAACTTCTTCAAGCACTTTTTTAGCCTTATCGATATCATCGCCATAACCAATACCCATCACCAAGTCCACTCGACGAGTGTCATTAGTGGAATAATTGGTGATAGTGCCACCCATGGTCTGCCCATTGGGAATAATGACTCGCTTGTTATCGCCTGTATTAAGCTCAGTAGTAAACACTAAAACCTTGATTACTGATCCGGAGACACCTGCCACTTCAACAAAATCACCAACACGGTATGGCTTAAAGATAAGGATTAGCACACCTGCAGCAAAATTAGCCAATGATCCTTGCAAGGCCAAACCGACCGCCAAACCAGCGGCAGCGATAACGGCGACAAAAGACGCGGTATGAATACCCAACTGTCCAAGTGCCGCAATCGCCACAAAGGCAAATAGAGCGTAGTAAACCAATGCAGAAACAAAGTGCTGAATGGCTTCATCCATCTCTTTCTTCTTCAGCATTGCCTCGACTCTTTGACTAAGCCACTTGGCTATTATTTTACCAACAACAAAATAACTAGCGCCATCAGCACCTTGAAGCCGAAGAAAAGAATAAAGTTTCCGGCTGTTTCCATCATGTCTTCCATCAGTTTTCCCCTTAAACAGTACAGTTATTTATCAGATTCGTGGCCCACCAAGAGAGACTCACTCAAATTGTTATTGTAGCGCTGAACAACACCTTGGGAGCAGAACAGGTAGCTCTATCAGGGTTATGAACAACATCAGGCCCAACCCTAGCCGCCAACATTCAGAAAAACTGACGAAGCCGACCATGAAGATAATCAGGTTAAAACCACCTACCAACCAACTGCCGCCTGCCCATTCGGCTCTGTTTGTTTCAAGTTGTCTAAAGGAAAACCCCGATGCACCGAGAAAAATCGTGCCTAGGGCACCTTCGCTGATTGCCAACACCTTGTATTGACGGTAAGTCACACAGCACTTCCCTTAACAGTAAAGGGCCGAATGTGGCCTGACCCCACCCGGCAAAAACTTACTTCAACGAGACCCAAAGAGCGTGAATAATACCGGGCACCCAGAAAAACAGGCATAGCACAATGTTGATCACTAGATCTTTGCCAGCACCTGTTTTCAAAAATACGGCCAAAGGCGGAAGCAACAGAGAAGCAATAATTAGTAAAATTTTGTTATCCATCTAGGGAGCCTCATTAGTAACGTCTTATTATGGGCAGTGCGCCCGTTTTGAGCACCTAATATAGTAAAAAGAAGTGCTGGGATAAATGTTAGGTCATTAAAAACATTGTCAGAAACTAAGACTGAGGCTATTCAGCACCTGCCACCTCTACCCGATCTACCTTCTGAAAACCTCTTGGTAATTTATTGCCACGACGACCCCGCTCTCCGCGATAATGCTCAAGGTCTGACAATTTTAGATTGAGATAACGTTTTCCCGAGTGCACCAACAACTGCTGGCCCGGGGTAATCACAGACACGGCAACCATAAACTCATCTCTGGACTGCAGTCTGGAGGAGGGGATATTGATTAATTTATTACCTTTCCCCCGAGCTAGCTGGGGAAGATCGGCCAGAGGAAACACCAGCATTCTACCCTCATTACTGACGGACACCACCAGACTGGTATCAACATCGGCAATGGGCTGAGGCGCAAGAACGCGCCCTCCTTTAGGAATTGAAATCGAGGTTTTACCTGATCGGTTTTTGGTGTGCAGGTCAGCCAACTTAGCCACAAAACCATAACCCGCATCCGTAGCCATCAATAATTGCTGATGCTCATCACCCATGATCACACCGTTGAGCGTTGCCCCCGAAGGCACATTAAGTCGCCCCGTCACTGGATCTCCTTGGCCACGGGCCGAGGGAAGTGTATGCGCCAGCAGGGCATAAGTGCGCCCAGTGGAATCCAGCAGGATGACATTCTGGCTGCTTTTCCCCTTGGCGGCACAAAGAAAATGATCGCCTGACTTGTAACTGAGGGTTGTGGGATCTATGTCGTGGCCTTTTGCAGAGCGAATCCAGCCTTTCTCGGATAACACCACGGTAACTGGCTCGGAGGTGAGCAGATCAGCTTCGCTAAATGCCCGAACCTCTCCCCGCTCTGTTAATGGTGACATCCGATCATCACCAAACTCCTCGGCAACCGCCAGCAGTTCGTTGCGAACCAAGGTTTTCAGTCGCTGATCTGAGCCGAGTATCTTTTCCAGTTTTTCCTTTTCAAGAGCCAGCTCATCCTGCTCTGCTCGAATCTTCACTTCTTCAAGCCGTGCCAACTGTCGCAACTTGGTATCGAGAATATATTCTGCCTGTAGATCGCTAAGCTTAAAGCGCTGTATCAGCACTGGTTTTGGCTCATCCTCACTACGGACAATCTGAATCACTTCGTCGATATTTAGGAACGCCGTCAGCAAGCCATCCAATAAGTGTAATCGTTTATCAACCCTGTCAAGACGGTACTGGAGGCGGCGACGCACTGTCGTTATTCGGAAGCTGAGCCACTCGGTAAGAATCTGGTTGAGCGGCTTAACCTCTGGGCGACCATTAATACCGATCATATTGAGGTTAATACGGAAGCTTTTTTCCAAATCAGTGGTGACAAACAGGTGATTCATCAAGCTTTCGAGGTCAACTCGGTTGGAGCGAGGCACAATCACCAGCCGGGTAGGGTTTTCGTGATCAGACTCATCGCGAAGATCTGCCACCATCGGCAGTTTCTTGGCATTCATCTGAGCCGCTATCTGCTCCAACACTTTGGCTCCAGAGGCTTGGTGCGGCAGTGCGGTCACCACGACACTTCCATCTTCTTTCTGCCACACGGCCCGCATCTTCAGACTGCCACGACCCGTTTCATAGGCTTTTATAATTTCTTCCCGGGGCGTAATAATTTCTGCCTCAGTAGGATAGTCTGGCCCCTGAATATGCTCACATAATTCCCTGAGCGTCGTTTTGGGCGCTTCCAAAAGACGAATACACGCACTTACCACTTCTCTCAAATTGTGCGGTGGAATATCTGTCGCCATGCCCACTGCAATCCCGGTGGTGCCATTGAGTAGCACGTGTGGAGCACGGGCAGGCAAAATTTCCGGCTCGTCCATCGTGCCATCAAAGTTAGGTTTCCAATTGACGGTTCCCTGCCCCAGCTCCGACAGCAGCACATCGGCAAACTTTGCCAACTTCGATTCGGTATAACGCATCGCCGCAAAGGATTTGGGGTCATCGGGTGCGCCCCAGTTCCCCTGACCATCCACCAACGGATAACGGTAGGAAAATGGCTGCGCCATCAACACCATCGACTCGTAAGCCGCGCTGTCACCGTGGGGGTGAAATTTACCGATCACATCACCGACCGTACGCGCAGATTTTTTGTACTTTGCCGTGGATTTAAGCCCCAGCTCGCTCATGGCGTAGATAATGCGCCGCTGAACGGGCTTCAAACCATCGCCAATATTCGGCAATGCACGGTCGAGAATGACGTACATGGAGTAATCCAGATACGCCTTTTCGGCATAGCTCCGCAGGGGTGTCTGCTCAGCCGCTTCGTTAATCACTGTTGTTTCGGTCATACCAACGGTTAATCCTTCATATCATGGTCACGCTAGAGAGCAATATCCATCTGCGGAAGATCTTTATTATTTTTATCAAACACCGCATCACATGGGATGACCTGGCCCGGTTGAACCCCCCCATTAAGCAAATGCCTCTTCACTGCCTCACTGCGCTGGTTCGCCAACGACTTGAGAGCAGCCTCTTGCTCGGGAGTAATCATAACTACAGGAATTTGTTGCGTGAAGCCTAGCAAGCCAGCGTCTTCCTGTATGCCTGATTGTGTCTGCTCAGCTTTCTTTTTCTCCTCTGGTACAACTGGAGGGGAAAATTTTACTGACCAATCCTGCAATGTAGATGGCGCACAGAGCGAGAAGTGTAATTGCTGCCGACTATTTAACATCTCTGACAGTTTATCTAGGCTGGCAATCGCTTCAGCATCCAACTCAGACTCGCCAGGTGCAAAGAGTACTGGCTCAAAGTTCAGGCTTGACAGGGTATTCTTCATCGTATCCCCCACAATTAAACCAAAAGGTATGTAGTAATTAATAATCGTCTCACTGACAACCTTAAACATGACCTTAGTGATAATGTGTCGCAATGAAAAGTCGGGAGAGTGAATGTCACCACTAATGGGCAACTTCAATTCAATCATCCCATCACCATCACGCAACAAATCTAGAGCAAGCTCGAGGGGCACGCCCAATGCTTCGCTACCTTCTGGGATTTCATCTTCACGCATTGGAGAAACCTCCAACTTATGAAAACGCGTGGTAATCGTGGCATCAATATCATCTTGGTTTACATCAAAAGCAATGTCGGCTTCGCCTATCCCCTGATCGAGATGATAGCCAATATATTCACCAGCATAAGCCGACAGGTAGCGTACATCCAGGCCACGCAGTTCGCCCGTAATAGCCGCATCCAGCTTGTTGCCAAAAGGCGCAAGGTTTCCGCCAAATCGCAAGTGCCCAAACTTGCTAATACCCAAGTTAAACTTGAGGTTAGGCTTGGCATTGTTGTCGAACGTAAAATCAAGATCAGTAAATGTCTGTTCAAATATCGGCGATACACTTTCATCCAGCACCTATAATTTTCCTTCACTACCAATGGTAATGTTACCGATCAACAATTTGGTGGGTGTTGCTCCACCACTCGCTCCAGCTGACGCAGAACCCCCCGTCTCACTCGCGCCCATCATCCGCTCAATATCCTTGAGCATCACCAATCCACCGTCGGCACTGCGATGAAGAAACACCACCGGATCAGCAATCAAAGCATCAGATGCTCTGACTTGATTTTCCCCTTTTGCAAGACCGACTAACTTGATTTTTGGAGTGGTAAAATAGTGCTTGGCCTTCACCCTATTTCCCGACTCAAGCTCCAACAGCTTGAGCTGGGACATTTGTAGCTCTCCCAACTCAAGAGTATCCCCCCTTGTCGTTAGCTGTTGTAGAGAAAAGTCCGAGAAAGACAGAAGCCCTTTATCCCGACCAGCATCATGAATAACCACTTCATTAACCGCTAGCCGGCCTATGGAAAAAACGCCGCTTTTATCTGATGCTTTAGGTATATTTTCAGCCGGTTCATCAGTGCTAAACGGGCTCAGTCTCTCCATGAGTGCAGGAGCAAATACCAGCGCCCCATCATCACCAGACTGCAGCTCTACTTTCACTCTCGTAAGTGACAGTGTATCTATTTTGTTAGCTGCCCCAATCTCTAGGCCGGAGAGCAACAAGGAATCCAACTGCAGGTCCCCCGCAGTCATCTCACCCTTAATAGAGACGGGTAGTATCCTGAGCTCTCCCATAGACAGTTCTCCCATCTGCCAACCCGTCATATTCTCACTGTTCAGGTTTGAAACGCTAAAACTATCTATAGCTGCCAAAGTTATCGGTGCCCGAGCCTCATCGCCACCTAGATCTCGAACAACCAACTCATCCACATCTAAACGACCTAAGGAAAAACGACTATTTTGTTCTGGTGTTTCAGCTGCGACTTCTTCACTTTCAGGAGATAATTGGTTAATTATTTTCATCAGCGCAGGGGCAAATGCCAGCACCCCATCGTCGTCAGAGCGCAAATCTACATTAACGTTTGTCAGGGATAATGTACCAATTTTATTGGTCTCCCCGATATCCAAACCAGTAAGCCTCAGCGTATTTAACTGCAAGTCTCCCTCGGTCATTTCACCGTTACTGGCGATAGGTAAAACCCTCAACACCTCTAATATCAGCTCATCTACCTGCCAACCCTTCATATGATTACTGGCAACATTTTTTACATTGAGACTATCGACAGAAACCAGCTCTGTAAGCGTTTGTTGGTCATACCAACGAAAATTACTTAGGGTAATACCGGGAATGACTGCCGATGGGTTGTCACCACCTAAATGAAGATCGATGTTGTCGATCAAGGAAAGGTGTTTGATACGGGCACACTGGTGAAACGCTTTTTCATTCTGGTCGTTCAGCTTGGCGAAACACACTTCGAGGCTGTCTAGCTCAAGCTCCTGTAATATCAGACGGCTTATAACTGGTGGTACTGGCTCAAGCTCAACATTTGGTTCAGAGGATGAAGATGTCTCGTCGGCCAGAAACTCAATCCCCGCCACACTCACCCCATTTTTCCCAGCAACAATATCAAGCGTAGCGCCTTTAACGATCACATGCTCAACATCAAGCCAGTGGTGATACACAGAGTCCCAAGTAAAATTCAGCTGCATTTCATCAAAATTAAGCCGCTTGCCATCAGGCGCCACAACCCGAACATCATTGATCTGAATCGATCCCAATATAGGCCGGATATCAATATAGCCGACCTCAGCCTCCATTCCTTTCTGCTCTAGCCAATTCACGATTCCCCACCGCAAACCAAAGGGCAACAGAGACAAAACAATCACCATAAGTACCGCCACCGTAATGGTGGTCACCTTGATCGTTTTTACTGCAACCGCTCCAACCTTTCTCAGGTAATGAGTTTTTTCAGTCATGCTAACCCTGTTCCGAGGGATTTAGTTATTGCTATCTAGGTAAAAGGCCTTGTTAAATATCTGCCAAATTACCCCTATCTTCCAACCATGCTTTTCTGTCACTGGCTCGTTTTTTAGCCAGCAACATATCGAGAAGCTGATTAGTATCATCACCAGCCTCAATCGTCAGCTGTACTAATCGCCGAGTATCTGGATCCATGGTGGTCTCACGCAACTGTATAGGGTTCATTTCACCCAACCCTTTAAATCGTTGTACATTGACCTTGCCGCTCTTTTTTTCTGCTGCAATACGATCTAGCACTCCCCGCTTCTCACTTTCATCCAGGGCGTAGAACACCTCTTTGCCAACATCAATACGATACAACGGCGGCATGGCCACGTGAACATGTCCCGCAGATACCATGGCGTGAAAATGGCGTACAAACAGCGCGCATAACAGTGTGGCAATATGCAAACCATCAGAATCGGCATCGGCCAAAATACACACTTTATGATAACGCAAATTACTGAGGTCATCGGATGCGGGGTCTATCCCCAGCGCCACAGAAATATCATGCACCTCTTGTGAGGCCAAAATTTCCTGACTATCCACTTCCCAGGTATTTAAAATTTTACCCCTCAACGGCATGATGGCCTGAAATTCACGGCTACGCGCCTGTTTGGCAGACCCGCCGGCTGAATCACCTTCCACCAGAAATAGCTCACAAATTTCCGGGCTATCAGAGGAGCAATCTGCCAACTTTCCGGGTAATGCTGGTCCGGCGGTAATACGCTTACGTGCCACTTTTTTACTGGCTTTCAGACGACGCTGGGCATTGCTAATAAAAAGCTCAGCTAAACGCTCTGCATCATCAGTATGTTGATTAACCCAAAGGCTAAAGGCATCTTTAACAATACCGGACACAAACGCTGCCGCCTCACGGGAGGAGAGTCGCTCTTTTGTTTGCCCCGAGAACTGCGGATCCACCAATTTAGAAGACAGCACGTAAACACATTTATCCCATACATCATCCGGGGTCAGTTTCACCCCCCGGGGAAGCAGGCTGCGAAACTCACAGAATTCCCGCATGGCATCTAACAACCCGGTGCGAAAACCATTCACATGGGTGCCGCCCTGAGTTGTGGGTATCAAGTTAACGTAACTTTCCTGAGTTAACTCACCCCCTTCCGGCAGCCACTGAACCGCCCAATCTACGGCTTCACTTTCCGATGAAAAACTACCGGTAAATGGTTCAACAGGCACTGTTTCCCAGCCCAACGTTGCTCCCCGTAGATAATCTTCCAAGCCATCCTCATAGCACCAGACCTCCGCTTCACCACTAGCTTCATCCTTGAACGTTACTTCAAGTCCTGCACAGAGCACGGCTTTTGCCCGCAGCACATGCTTCAGCCGAGAAATCGAATATTTGACTGTATCAAAATACTGAGGGTCGGGCTGAAAGCGCACCAATGTCCCTGTGTTGCGCTTGCCGCAGGTATCCACCACTGACAGCTCAGTGACTTTTTCACCACCAGCGAACCCCATTCGATAGACGCTGCCATCACGCCTGATCGTCACTTCCAGTTTGATTGAAAGTGCATTGACCACAGATATACCGACGCCATGCAGGCCACCAGAAAACTGATAGCTATTATTGGAGAACTTGCCCCCGGCATGCAGGGTGGAAAGAATAACCTCCACACCAGGCAAACCTTGTTCAGGATGCATGTCTACCGGCATTCCTCGACCGTCATCCGAGACGGACAATGAGCCATCCCTGCTCAGTACAACTTCAATTTTAGTGGCATGGCCAGCCAGCGCTTCATCAACACTGTTATCGATCACTTCCTGCGCCAAGTGGTTAGGGCGGGTAGTATCTGTATACATGCCAGGTCTTTTTCTTACGGGATCCAATCCGGTAAGAACTTCAATATCTTCTGCAGTGTAGTTGCTCATAAAATCGTCAGTGATGGTTGTAAAAAATCGATGATGGAGGACAGGTGTTGCTCATAGTGCTGAAAGCTGTGGTCTCCGCCCTGCTCAATGGTCAGGTAACAATTAGCGTACCGGGCCTCCGCTTGACGATAATCCAGCACTTCATCACCAGTTTGCAATAATACCCAATAATTTTTTGGATTTTTAAATAAATCCACGTCCAGATCTCTCACTATCTCCACATGATGTTGTTCAAGTATGTAACGTTCTCCCGTGTGATAGTTAGCGTTTTCCCCTAAGCATTCCAGCATGAACTCACAGGGGCGGACCGCAGGGTTAATCAATACTGCTTTTAGTCCATACTTTTCGCCCAACCAGGTGGCGTAATAGCCACCCATGGAGCTTCCAATCAACCCGATGGGGCCAGGGGTATTTTCGATTAGGCTTTGTAGCTGCTCGATCGCCAAGTCGGGCTTACTGCTCAGCGCAGGGCAGGTATAGGATATATCTGGAGCATTGGCTGAAAGCCAGTGGGCCGTTTGCTTGGCCTTGAGCGATGCGGGCGAACTATTGAATCCATGAATATAAATTAATGCCACGCTGAACCAGAACTCCGCTGAACCATAACGCTATGGGAATATTATTTATGGTGCGCAGGCATTATAACGAGATTAGTGCATATGGGATAACACGGCAAAGAGATCAATAACCTAAACAGCTACGATCCATCATCTGCATATCATAGCTCAGGCGCTCTACGCCTGTTTCTATACGACCATCGGGATAAAGATCTATCCAACGATAGCCTGGAGGCAAGTCACTGAGTTCAAAAGTGTCAGAGTTGCTGGCAAACTGAAAGCATGACGATGGTGTACTGTAAACGGGCACCCCCTGCCAATCAGATTCATTTTCCTGATGCACATGCCCCGAAAATATTGCTCTGACATTTTTGTATGGAGCCATAAGCTCAGCCAATTTATCACTGTTGACTATGCTCTGCTGATCAAGCCATTTACAACCGACAGGGGTCGGAGGATGGTGAATAAATAACACTACATTTTTGTCTTCATGCAATGCCAATAATTCTGCCAGCTCTTTCAACTCAGCCTCGGCCAACTCCCCATAAACCCTGCCTGGCACCGCACTGACCAAAAAAATGGCGACCCAATGTTCCAGCTCCACCAACCGCTTAAAAGACGGTAAGGCCGAAGTCTTCATGAGAGAAAAATCATCATGATTTCCCGGAAGCCAAGCGTAGGGCAACTGACTCCCCACCATAGCCTCGAAAAACAACTGATAGGTTTGTTGATTGCCGTCGCTAGCGATATCACCAGTAACTGCAACAAGGTCAGGGGTAGGGTCACGGCCCTCGACCTCAGACAAAGTATGAGAGAAGCTGTGAAACGTATTAATTCCGGCCAACGTGAAACTCCGATCACCACCAAGATGACAATCAGAAAGCTGTACAATGTGAGCAATACCGTCGCTGGACTGATTATTCTGCTGCAAGGATGACCCCATCCATTCCCTTCCGTATTAATGATCGGCGAAAGAAACACCGTTTTTACTATTGCGCTCTCTAGCTACACCGCTAGGGCCCTCACTTCTAACTCACTAAATTAACGCTCTAAACCTAAATTACTAAGCAAGCCCTTTCAACTAGGTCGCGGCACCAAACAATGGCTCAACGTGATAACCGTACTCAAGACAGTGAGACAACCATTCACCTAAAAACAAATTCCATTGTGCCTTTTCATCTTGGTGATACATTTGCTTGTTGGGGTACTCGTAGCGCGGACGGAGCTGCCGAACACCCTCACACGACACAACTTCTGTCACCTGGGCATCATGGTACAACCTCAATGTCAGTACTGGTAACTTGGACCAGGGACTTACATCAGTTTCCTCTGGTTCCTGCCCAAGCTCTACCAATGTGGTATAGCGGGTCTGCTCCAACACCAGCAGCCGTAAAACATGGTCTCCATTATGGTGAAATCCAATTCTTCTTTCATCACACTGCATTATATCTGGAAACAACTTCATCAGACGTGCGTAATTAGCATCACAATCTGCCATGTATCGCCTGAGATCTACTTTGTAACGCATTTTTGCTCGACTAATCACTGCACTCTGTCACATTTTTACCTGCTCGATTTTTTGTCAGTTCAATTCTTGCGCTAGTTCCTGAGCCAGTATAGCTATCAACTCTATTTATGCTGACAACCACAGCCTTTACGTTAGCAAAGAGTCACGATTTATACGTAACCACATCAGACAAATCGTTGTTGCTGCATTGTCACATTTACCTTGATCAAACCATTCAAAAGCTGTGCTCTCTGGCAAGGTGTGCAGCTGGATGTCTTCCGACTCATGATTGAGTCCATAAATACCCGCGCTATCGGTCAAATCTGTTAGCGCACAATAGAGATGCATTCGCTCACTAGTCCCACCGGGGCTCACCCAATAATCACAGATAGAGATAAGCTGTATTTTCGTAATACCGGCCTCCTCCTGTACCTCTCTTCTCGCCACATCCTCTAACGATTCACCCGTTTCAACCATCCCAGCCACCACTTCAAACAACCAGGGGCTACCTGACTGCTCTAGTGCGCCGACTCTGAACTGCTCAGCTAGGCTCACTAATCGATTAACCGGATCATAAAGCAACACACCCACACAATGGCCGCGCTCGAATAACTCTCTCTCTATAGGCTGACTCCAACCACCGGAGAAGAGCTTATGGCGCAAGGTAAGTCGAACCATCTTAAAGAAACCATGGAAGACCTCCTCACTCTTTAACAACTCATAATCTGTTGAGGTATACCTCTTGTCAGCCGGCGTCACTCGGTAGCTCCGTAAATATCGATAAAACCACACTACACAGCCGCCATCTCACTGTCCAGTATTGACAAATCTGATAGACTCCCCGTCAGCTAAAAAATACCGGAAGGATTCTGCATGCGTCTTGTGTCGGCCACCATTGGCCTAACGTCTATACTGCTGGCCACGGCCTGCTGGGGGGACTCTCTGGCAGACATTTATGAGCTGGCCTTACAAAATGATCCTCAGCTAAGAGCGGCCCGAGCAGCCTATCTAGCAGGGTCTGAATCAAAAAATATAAGCAGAGCAGGGTTGCTGCCCCAGATCAGTGCTGTTGGTGAATACTCGGAGACAGAATTAGATGGCTCATCCACTACCGTTCTGAGTGGAGGCCCCGGTGGCACATTTGGGCGAGATGGCGATACCGATATCGACTCCCACGGCTACACTATCTCCCTCACTCAGCCCCTTTTTGATTTGCCTGCTTGGTTTACCTTCCAGCGAGGGAAAGAGCTAAGCTACCAGGCTAAATTACAGTTTTCTGCAGACCAACAATCGCTCATTCTTCGCTCTGCCGACACCTACTTTGATGTACTGAGAGCCAGGGAGAATCTTGAAACTGCGCTGGCCGAAGAAAAAGCCCTTAAACGACAGCTGGAGCAGACCCGTGAACGTTTTGAAGTTGGCTTGCTACCCATTACTGATGTACATGAAGCTCAAGCTGCATTTGACTCAACTACTGTTAGAACCCTAGAAATCAGCGGAGCACTGGACATTGCCTTTGAACGACTCACCGTATTGACAGGACAAACTCACGATCAACTATCAGGCCTAATGCCTGACTTTCCGGTAGTGAAACCCGAGCCACTTGACCGGGAAGCATGGGTGCAGTTTTCTCTAAGAAATAATTTTTCATTACAAATTGCCAAACACGAACAAGACGCCGCAGACAATAATGCTCAGTCGAAAAAATATGAACACATGCCCACCGTGACAGGTGCGTTGTCATACCGTGATGAAAACTCGGATACTGACTTTAACGGGAGAGACCTAAGCGATGGTAAGTTTTTTTCCAGTCCTTCTGAGATTGATAGGGATGGCCACACAGTGTCAATACAACTCAATGTGCCAATATTTACTGGCGGGCTGGTCAGTGCCGAACGAAGACAAGCCTACCAGCAATTTATTCAGGCTGAGGAAAAGCATATCGGCACTGAGCGCGAAACGGTAAAAAATGCTCGCTCTCTGCACTTGCTCGTACTCACCAACACCGCACGGGTAAAAGCCCGAAATCAAGCTGTCATCTCGGCAGAGAGCGCACTGGAAGCCACTCAGGCCGGCTACGAGGCAGGCACCCGCAATATCGTAGATGTCTTGGTAGTACAGCGGAATCTCTATCAAGCCCGGCGCGACTACGCCAATTCACGCTACGATTACATCGCCAGCTTGCTCCGACTCAAAGAGGTTGCCGGCCAATTGAACCCAGAGGATATTTACCAACTGAATGCTTGGCTAGACCCCCAGCTCAGTGTCCTAAAAGCTGCTGTTCGATAATTTCGAGCAACTGATCCAGCGCGCCACGATTATTGTCCGCTACCCATTTAGCTGCTGCCCCCATTTCGGCAGCTAATGTTGGGTTTTGCAATAGCTCGGTTACTTGATGGGCAATGACGCCCGCCCCCTCACAGATAACCATACCTTTCGCCTCCAGCAATAACCGTGAGGCCTCTACAAAATTAAATAGATGTGGACCACTAATCACTGGCACCTGCCAAGCAGCAGGTTCGATTAGATTATGTCCGCCCACTGGCACTAGGCTGCCCCCCACAAAGGCGATATCGCAGGCACCAAAAAACAATAACAGCTCACCCATCGTATCGCCGAGCAACACCTGATCACCCAGAGAAGGGGATGCGCCAGTGCTTCGACGAACCACGTGTAAACCACGACGGGAACAGTGTTGGAAAACCTCATCAAACCGCTCAGGATGACGAGGAACCAGCACCAGCAGCAACTCTGGAAAGCTCAACCTGATCTGCTCAAAGCTATCGAGGATAATCTCATCCTCCCCTCTATGAGTACTGGCGACCAACCATATCGGACGTTTTGAATCACCCTGCCATTGGGCCTTTAAAACCTGAGCCTTGGTCTTTATTTCATCATCTAGGCTGAGATCAAACTTGATATTGCCAGTCACAACCAACTGGCGCTCACTCAATCCTAGCTCCAGAAAACGCGCACCATCATCTTGATGCTGGGCTGCAATGCAATTAATTCGCTGCAACATCGGCAACGTCAATCTCGAGAACGTTTGATACCCTTTTGCGGATTTCTCCGACAATCTCGCATTAGCCACCACAACGGGAATGTTCCGGCCGCGGCAGCTATGTACCAGATTTGGCCAAAGCTCAGTTTCCATAATGACTAGCACATCAGGATGAATGCGGTTCAGGAATCGATGCAATACATCAGGCAAATCGTAAGGGGCGTATACATGATAAATACTGCTACCAAATACCGCTTTCACCCTCGCCGAGCCGGTAGGTGTCATGGTGGTTACCGCCAGCAAGGCTTCCGGATGCCGCGCTTGCAGCTGTTTGATCATTGGCACTGCCGCCAACGTTTCACCCACAGAGACAGAGTGCACCCAAATTACTTGACGGCCAGCGTCTACAACTGGCACAAAGCCAAACCGCTCCGACCAGCGTCTACGATAATCAGGCGCCTTTCGGCCACGCCACAATAGTCGCAATAAAATCAACGGTGTCAGCAGATAAAATAACAGTGAATAAATTGCGCGCGCCATAGCTACCAATAGAGGTTTTTCCTCAGTTTTGCCGAAAGCATAAAGCCATTGGTCAGGGTATACTAGTGCGCCATGTGCAATGTTAGGGGTTTCAACAAACCACTACCTGCTCTTGGCAATGACACAACGATCGGTCTAACCCCTACGCAGGAACCCCGTCTTTATGCCTAATACTGTCCGCCAAACCATAACCTGTGATGTCGCCATTATCGGCGGGGGTATTGCTGGATTGTGGCTGCTAAATCGGCTGGTAAACGATGGCTACAATGCCCTGCTGTTCGAGCAAACCGCACTCGGCGGTGAGCAGACGGTTGCTAGCCAGGGAATGATTCATGGCGGAATAAAATATACTCTGAGTGGCACCCTATCAGGGGCCTCAGAGGCTATTGCCGACATGCCTGCCCACTGGCAGGCCTGCATGTCAGGAACAGGTAACGTAGACCTGAGGGGCGCGACAACCCTTAGTGACCATTTTTATATGTGGTCCAGTGCCAGCGCTCTATCCAGGATGGCCACCTTTCTTGCCAGTAAAGCTACTCGTGGCCGAGTGACCAAAGTTAGCAGCAAAGACCGCCCCGCTATCTTCCAACACGACGACTTTAATGGCAGCCTCTATAAGCTGGTAGACATGGTGCTGGATGTACCCAGCGTTGTGAAAGCGCTTGCCGATAATTGCCAAGAGCGAATTTTCCATATCGACTGGGACAAGGCACAGTGGCACCACCTTACAGACAAAAAAGTATCACTGGATTTCACCTACGATGGCCATGTCCATCGACTGGAAGCGGGTCAATTTGTTCTGACCGCCGGCCAAGGTAACGAAACGCTACTCCAGGAGCTTGGTGTTAAGTCCCCACAAATGCAGCGCCGACCACTACAACAGGTCATGGTGAAGCATACCTATCCACATCGCTTTTTCGGCCATTGCCTTGGTGCAGAAACAACCCCTCGCCTGACAATTTCGAGCCACCCATGTGAAGACGGCACGCAAGTCTGGTATTTGGGTGGCACATTGGCAGAAAAAGGCGTAAGCCTCTCTCCAGAAAACGTTATCGCAAGCGCCAAAAAAGAGCTAGAGGAATTAATGCCTTGGGTGGATCTCTCTGAAGCGCGATGGGCCACATTGCCCGTGGATCGCGCTGAACCCAAGCAGCGAAATTTTGCTCGCCCCGACAAAGCCTTCGCCAGCATTACCGACGAATGCCCCAATGTTATTGTTGCTTGGCCCACCAAACTGACACTATCACCCAATTTGGCCGATGAAGTGATTGAGCTTTTGCAACAGCAACGGCTGCGGCCCACTCATGGCACTGCGCCCGAACTCTCATTTTTAGAACGACCACCCTTGGCGCCAACGCCTTGGGATATCGCTTTTGGAGATTAGCTTTGCTACCCAAACGACCCTTTGGTAGTACTGGCATAGATGTCAGCATTCTCGGCCTCGGCACGGTAAAACTTGGCCGCGATCAAGGCGTAAAGTACCCCAACGGCTTTACCATCCCCGATGATCGAGAGGCTGCCAATTTGATTGCGTTAGCCTGTGACCTTGGTATTAATTTAATCGACACCGCCCCATCCTACGGCAATAGCGAAGAGCGTCTTGGGTCTCTACTTAAAGGCCAGCGGGACCAATGGGTTATTTGTAGCAAGGTGGGCGAAGAATATGAAGGCGGCCTGTCACGCTTCGACTTTACACCAGAACACACCCGTTTCAGTGTGGAGCGAAGTCTCAAACGCCTCAACACCGATGTGATCGACATTGTACTGGTTCACTCGGATGGCAATGATGAAGCGATCATTAAGGAATACCGCACACTTGACGTTCTGGCTGAACTTAAGGCGGAGGGGAAAATTCGGGCTTTTGGTATGTCCACTAAGACCATTGCTGGAGGGCTGCTGGCTGCAGAACAATCAGATGGCGTAATGGTTACTTGGAACTTACAGTATGAGTCCGAGGTTCCCATTATCGATTATTGCCGTGATCACAATAAAGGGGTGTTAATCAAAAAGGCGCTAGCAAGTGGTCATGCGGCACTAGGAGCAGATGAAGATCCTGTTCAAAAGAGTTTTGATATGATTTTTAGTCATGCTGGCGTCAGTAGTGCCATTGTGGGGACCATTAACCCACAACATTTGGCAGATAATGTTGGCAAAGTATCTCGATAAGACTAAGCCCTGTTTATTCGGTACCTGAAGGCTTATTTTTCCTAAGAATGTATTTTTCTGAAAACTTACTTTTGCTAAGGGCTTACTTTTCCTGAATTTTTTCCACAATTGCTGTGGTTGAACAATCATCCAGGAAGTCCAGCGCCTTAATCTCACCACCGTAACCCTCAACGATTTCCCAGCCAACCACCTCTGTCCGGCTGTAGTCACCGCCTTTCACAAGGATGTCTGGCTTGATCAACTCAAGCAACCTCTCAGGTGTATCATCTTCAAATGACACGACCCAGTCCACAGCCTCAAGACCAGCCAACACGGCCATACGACGCTCTACCGGATTAATCGGTCGGCCCTCGCCTTTCAGGCGCTTAACCGAAGCATCAGAATTGACCGCCAAAATCAGCCGATCACCCTGCTTGCGAGCTTGCTCCAGATAACCCACATGCCCCGCATGAAGAATATCGAAACAACCATTGGTAAAAACAATACGCTCACCATGAGCACGAGCATCCGCCACATCTACTAGCAACTGCTCCTCGTTGACCACACCTCTTTCTGAACCCTGCTCCTCAGAAATAGCACGTCGCAATTCCGGCATGCTAATGGTGGCAGTTCCCAGTTTACCAACAACAATACCTGCAGCAATATTGGCCATTGCCACCGCATCTGGGAGTTCAGCACCCGCAGCGAGCGCCGTAGCAAGCACCGAAATCACGGTATCTCCGGCGCCAGTGACATCAAACACCTCGCGCGCACGTGCGGGTAAATGCAACTCAGGTAGGCCCTTCCGAAGCAAAGTCATGCCATGCTCACTGCGAGTAATTAGCAGTGCATCCATATCCAGTCGATCTAGAAGTTCAGCACCCTTTGTTACCAAGGCCTGCTCATTTGAGCAAATACCAACCACAGCCTCAAACTCGGCTAGATTAGGCGTTAATAGCGTGGCCCCCCGGTAGGACTCAAAATTAGTACCTTTCGGATCCACCAAAACAGGCACGCCTGCATGACGAGCTAAAGAAATTATCGCTTGCGGGTTTTGCAAAGCACCCTTGGCATAATCTGAAAGTATCAGCGCCCCCACGTTTCCCAGCAACTGCTCAACTTTTTGTGGCAACTGATCACAATCTTCCGCTTCAAATGCGTCTTCAAAATCAAGCCTCAGCAACTGTTGATGGCGGCTGATAACCCGTAGTTTGGTAATGGTTGGCTTGGTGTTGGATACCTGAAAATCTGCATAAATACCGGCAGACTGAAGTCGTTTAGCGAGAGATTCTGCCGCTTCATCCTTCCCCACAATACCCACTAGAGACGCGCCGGCCCCCAGAGAAGCAATATTTAATGCCACATTACCTGCACCACCAATACGATCCTCGGACTGCTCCACCTTGACCACTGGCACCGGGGCCTCTGGAGAAATTCGCGAGGTGGCCCCATGCCAATAGCGGTCCAGCATCAGGTCTCCTACAACGAGGACTTGGGCTTTATCAAATCGGGGCACTGCCAGCTTCATGAGTACTGTCCTTCACAATTTTGGCTATCTTAGCACATGGATTAATCGGGATAATTTCATAAGGGAAAGGAGGTTATTTGATAAAAAATTCCTCGGAGACTCAGGACTCACCAAGATAAAGTTAAAGAAGGAACCTCAATAGAACAATATCTAGCTCAAAACATTCTCCCTCAATACAGCTGCCGCCTAACATGGCAAAAAAGCACTACTGTAAACATGGCTAGCACCTATCATATACCGGCCATGATACTCACAATTTATATTGTGGGCATTTTCTGAAACGACGGCCTGAAAACACTTGCGATCCAAATCCAAAGAAACCGTCACCTCAAGAAAATCTAGAAAGACACCATGAATGGGATTGAACAATTTATAAACAGACTCCTTGATACTGAAAATAAGTTTGCACCAAGGCACACCATCTCCCACCGCACTTCGCTCATTAATCCACCACAACTCTTGCGCGGTACATATTCGAGGCAGCATTGACATGTCAATCGGTTATGCTGTCTCAACATCAACACCTACCCCTCGGTAATCATTGCTATGGGCCACAACCTCTATGCAGCAATTTGTAGTGTGAGAAATACTACCTACCACTCCAGCCGGCCATAACGGCCTGCGAAAACTATCCCTTAAAATAACAACCGGTTCTTTATAGCCCAGCATAGCTAAGGCCTCTCTTGAAGCATTTCGGCCAGCCCTAAACTCTCTTTTCCGGCTCGCCACGTCTCGGGCAATATAAGCCTCTTCTTCCGAAAATAAAGGTGTTATGCACATCTTGTTATCTGCAACTACTACCGCTACATTGTCTGGAAACAATGTACTTTTCATTGATTGTAATGTGTGGCGTCAACCACCACGGTACCAAATGACCTGATTCACTAAGAGAGACTTCTGCTACTTTTAAACTGAAGTAGAGGAGTTTCAATGTGAGCATGTCAAACACAGAAAAGACGGTCAAGGATATCCGTCGTAATAGCCGCCGTAAGTTCTCCACCGAGGAAAAGATCCGTATTGTCCTGTATGGTCTTCGGGGTGAATATTCGATAGCAGAACTCTGCCGCCAGAAAGGCATCAACCCCAATCTGTATTACCGTTGGCGTAGATAAGTCCCAAGTTATACTGAGCCTTCGCATCTCCTTGTTCAGCCGCCTTTCGATACCACTTAACGGCTTCAGTATAATCCTAGGGCACACCTTGACCCTCGTGATACATCAAACCGAGACTGGGGACCTGCCTATTATGAGTCGGCGGCTCTAACCAGTTTAGCTAAGGGCGATGCCTCGGCTAAGAGGGCGAAAGAAGTTGTTGATCGCGTGGCCAGCTTTCCCGCCTGGAATCAACGGGAGGACATTAAAGCTGAACTACAAGTTAAGCTGATTCTGTTGTTGTCTGAATTCGGCTACCCGCCAGTGGCCAATGATGATGCTTATAAAGAGATTTTGGAACAGGCGGAGAATTTTAAGAAGAATAGAGCTAACCTCTAGAGGGGAAGTAGTAATGTCGTGCTAGAGAAAGCCTGCCCATGAGGGTTGGCCTTTTTTGTGCCTGCCAGCTAGAGAGCCACAATTCCTACGTGCCACTTTCAGACAACTTCCACATATACCATTGTATGTAAATGATGGGGGCTACCTAGGGAAATACTTTTTGCGATACCCTTCAGACACCGACAGGCTGCTTTGTGCCAATAACGGACACCTAATACAGCTCCAACTCTTGCTCCGAAAAACGTAACGCCAAGCCAATAGTTGGACACATGTCGCGATAAACATACTCCGCTAAGCGACCGCGAAAAAAAATATTATCCAACTTCTCTGCTTCAGCTTTATAACGTTCATATAGTTCACTGTGACCATTGGTATCGCGAACAGGATAGTAAGCCTCTTTACTACGGTCCCAATCTTGGGGATATTCACGAGTGATAATTGTCTTTCCTGTGTCTGGAATAACACCAATATGCTCAAAATGTTTATGCTCAAGGATACGGGTATATGGCACATCCTCTGACGTATAATTAACAACTGCAGTCCCTTGAAAATCGTTCAAATCCATAGTTTCATTTTCAAAGCGCAATGAACGCCATTCGAGTTCACCAAACTGATAATCAAAAAAACTATCAATATTGCCACAGTAGATAACCTTTTTAGCCAGAGTATTATAGCTCTCTTTATTCGCCAAATAATCGACCCCTAAACGCAATTCAATACCATCGAGAATTTTTTCAAAAAATGCAGTGTAACCTCCTTTGGGAATACCCTGATAACAATCATTAAAATAATTATCATCGTAAAGGTAGCGAATAGGCAAACGGCGTATAATCGATGCAGGGAGCTCTCTTGGTGACTTACCCCACTGTTTTTGAGTATAGCCCTTAATGAAAATCTCATAGAGTTCCCTGCCAACATTAGCCAAAACCCATTCTTCCATATTTTGTGGATTATCATTAGGAATCTTTGCCGCTTCAATACGCGCCCGAGCTTCTTCTGGAGAAACAACACCAAAAACCTGATTCAAAGTATTCATATTGATCGGAAATGAATAGATCTTGTCTTCGTGACGAACACGAACTCGATTAACGTAATGGTTCATCTCGGCATACTTGCCAATATAACGCCAAATCTTCTCCGAACTCGTATGCATAATGTGAGCACCATATTTATGCACTTGAATACCTTCCACTTCCTCGGTATAACAATTTCCACCAATATGTTCACGCTTCTCAAGAATCAAAACTTTTTTTCCAGCATCAGTCATTTGACGAGCAAATACTGCCCCGTACATCCCAGCTCCGACAATCAAATAATCATATTTTGGCATTATTTTTCTCCTTAAAGTCATTTAAAAAATGACTATAGTTTTTCAAGAAAGCCTCAGGACCAAAATAATCTTTGATAACTTTTTTATTTAAATCTGCTAAACGTTGAATCTCGCCTCTATCATTAGAAAGCGTAAAATCCGTCGCTGCGGATGTAGGCATAAAGATAACATTCTGTTCTTTATTAACCTCCAAATTACCCCCCACTGGGCTCAATACTGGAATCAAACCGAATGACATCGCCTCCAGAGTAGCTAAATCAAAAATAGAAATCCTATGATGCATAATATAATAATCAGCTAAACCATAGAAAAAAGATAACTCTGCTTGCGGCATTTTAAAGTCAATATGAATAAAGCCATCTTCCAAACCATATTTTTTAACCTCATCAAGAATCTTCTGGCGAGCTTCACCTTTACTGCCGCAAAGAATCCAAACAAATTTCTCGTTGAAGTTTTTAATCTTACTCAACTGCTCTGGTATAAGGTCTACGCCTTTTGCCTCATATAAAGTAGAGACCGTCAGTAAGACTGTTCGCCCAGTTACTTTCTCGCGCACTTCATCGGCAATATAGGGGACGACTCTAACTGGAAATTCATTACACGTATTATAAAGAATTTGAGTCTTTTTCCTAATCTGCTCTTTCTCATGCTCAGCCAACAATGACTTCTGCAAGTAACTATCACAAGCTCCTTGTGACGGGAAAGCCACGGCATCAGAATCCAAAAAAGCTAACTTTTCAAGAGAACACAATTTTTCTTGCTCCGCCCTCGAATGCTTATTGTACATTTCTTGATCTGTCATACACGAAAATTGATTGTGGTAAACCAACAATACCCTACGCCCGCGCGACACCATCTCAGCAGCAGAATCAACATCGTGACAAAGAAATAAACTATCACTAGAGTATTTTTTAGCTAAGCGATCACCAAACTGATCTAAATAATAACTTTTTTTACCAAAATAGATCTTACTTTTATCCCACACACGTGTCAGGAATGCCTTCTTATCTTTAAACTCATGCTCTAGATCATCAATTATCGAATACTTAGCATTATAAAATTTCAGCAATGAATTTACTCCACCGCCACCGCCTTTAGTAGGCCCGACCTCAACTCGATAACAAACACTAATACAACTCATAACCAACCTATCTGATTCTATGCAATTTATTGAGGTAGTGGCCAGCTGATATAGGTCGTCACATTTCTCGCTAAAAGAAAATGCCTTAATGGGCGACAATCAGCTGGCCTAAATGAACGATACCAGATAAGTTAAAAAATTAGAAAAGAAACAATTTCATGCTATACGCTTTAAGTAACTGCGCTGCTCTATTCAGCGAACGCACTCATCCTGAGATCACGGCAATACTGAGCAGCGACCTTGTGCCGACCTAGATTGAATAGATTTGATACAGCGGCATGGGCACCCAAAAAACGTTGCGCCTGACCTACGGACTTGAGTCGCAGCATCCCCCGCTCCCTCACCCTGGGCGCCTCATGCGATTGCTCTGCCCGATTATTCTGATACTGTTAAGTACTGTGAATCGTCTCGGGTATCAACTCACGATGTGCAACTCCATAGCTACGCAGTTTATCCGTGACGATCTTCCTGGGTTAGTTGCCATGTGACCGGAGCAGTCGCCTGAAGAAACGCTTAGCTGCAGCTCCATTCCGCCGAGCCTGTAGAAATACATCAACCACTTCACCGTCCTGATCGACGGCCCGCCACAGGTAATGCTGCTTGCCGTTGATCCTGACGAAGACTTCGTCGATGTAGAAGGTATCAACATAGCCGCGATGCTTTCGCTTCAAGCGACGAGAATAAATGGCACCAAACTTGATACACCAAAGACGGATTGCGTCTCTGGACACAGTGATGCCACGTTCAGCGAGAAAATCTTCAATGTCGCGGTGGCTGAGATTGAAGCGATAGTAGAGCCAGGGGCATATTGAATAATTTCAGGCTGAAAGCGATGACGTTTGTAGATGTTCATTCCCTGATTATCCATTTCTCGCGTTAACTTGTCAGTACCCTGGATACATATGCTTCCGCTTACAAGGCGTGTCGAGAACTTAATTTTTAAGTCACACTAGTCGCTAATAACCTATGTACATATCAACTTACATGTTATAAATGGCGGCCCAAATTTTTTATGAAGGTGTTGAAGTGAGGAGACTAATTAAAAGCCTAAAGTCACGCATTGCTAAATTGATTGTTAACAGATTCTTGACGGACACTCGCATAGCCGAGAATAGTGATAGACAAAAGTTTTTTTTAATGCGTTTAAACTTCTGTCTTTCAATGGAATCGATGGCGATTATTTCGAGTTTGGCTGTCGAGGTGGTCGCTCGTTAGCACTGGCTTACCATGAGGCAAATAAATTTAAACATGGCGCGCATTTTTTTGCTTTTGATTCTTTTGAAGGCTTACCAGAAGGGACGTCTGATAAAGACTATCATCCTGTTTGGACAAAAGGAAAAATGAAGTCTTCTATTGACACATTCCATAAGCATTGCCGAACAAAAAAAATACCAACAGAGAAATATACTGCTATAAAAGGGTTTTTTAGCGACAGTTTATTTGGTGATGATGCAGAGACACTTCCAGCCAATGTTGCTTTTGTCTATGTAGACTGCGATATGTATAGCAGTACTGTTGATGTATTTAGGTTTTTAGAAGGAAGACTAAAAAACGGAATGATAATTGCGTTCGATGACTACTTTTGTATAAGTGCCACACAGCTTTCTGGAGAGCGTAAGGCTATGCTGGAAGTATTTAAAAACAATGCAGAATGGAGCCTATTGCCCTATCTCCCTTTTGGCTTTGCAGGGCTGTCATTTATTGTTGAAAAGAAGTCTTTGCTTGAATGATTAACATAGGCCGAACATAAGAAGTAGGGTGAGAAAAAAATGATGAGATTTCATGGTGGTGCCTCTTTCTTTATTGTCTGTTTTAGTTAGATGCTTTTCTAACTACTCTCAAAACCTCCAATAGGCTATGTGAAATAAAAACTAGGACGGGGGTCTACAAGAAGATCACCTTAGGCTTTTCATTCGCCCCCTCCTAGCCTTTTTTGCAGCCATCAAAAAATACTAAGGCAGCGGCAGCTAAAACCAAATTCTTAGCTATCCAAAGCACCCCTTGCAGTCAAAACTATTACTGCTTCTCTAGTTTCGGGTAAGTCTTAACTAATTGTTCGACAACCGCCTCTTCATCACCTAGAAAAACTATTATTTGTTCAATTTTTTTGTCTTCACAGCAAGGCTCAATCGCTTTAAAAAATTGCGACACAGAAAACTTCGTTAGGTCGTATATGCCACGAATTTCAGGGCCAACTAACTCCTCATAAGCATCCATCTTATGATGGAATAATTCATCTTTCAGAAGATTTTCCGTGCTCGACGTACACTCGGCTTTCACCTTACTCAAAGCGTTTTGCCAAAAATGCCACAAAACTCGTCAAACTTGGCATTCCGACCTTGAATGTCAACGCGGTATATCGTATCCCGGCAATTCGCCGAACCGCTGTACATTACTACCCTCTGACTGGTTCCACATTACGCAACCTACAAAATGGTATTGATATCACTCTTGCTGACAAACTGGGTCGATTCTTTCGTGAGCTCCATGACAAGGGAGTTTATTTCCGCTCACTTCATTTCGGAAATATCGTTCTCACTCCAGAGAACCAACTGGGGTTGATTGATATCTCAGATATGAAGCTTTATGGGAAATCACTTTCAGAGAATCAGAGAATCAGAGAATCAAAAATTTTCAACACACCGCACGTTATGTAAAAGACCAATTATTACTGAAGAGCCATCTCAACTTGTTTATTGATGGATACAGAGGGTCTAACGAATGCTCATCAACACATAAAAGAATGGCCGTTTTATTTAACGGCACAACCTAACTCGTCTTCCCCTATCCAGATCATCACTAAAACACCCGAGAGACTTACGCCCCATTATGGTTTTCAGAAAATATAACAATCTAAATTTTCACCATGAGACAGCATATCGCTTTATCCCCACGGATAATGTGCGCAGGCGGCGCTGCCAACACACCCGCTTACGCATAACATCTCAACCCTACTAAAAGTTCTTTGATACTCATAATCGTCGTGAAAAATATAAGCTAGAATACTCGGCCGAACAGCAAAACCTCACTTACTAACTGAAGTTTCGGTATTCCAAAATTTTGTCATAGCCATTAACATGAAGAAGTTATGTGCTTGCTGTTACACTAATGGATCACGCTAGCTAACTTTATAAAGTAGATATGGACACCATGAAGAAAATAAGTCAAGTTTCAACAAGCCTTTTACCTTACTGCTGTTTTCTACTTTTTCTGGGGTTTCTTGTGAGCCCCTCATTTAAGTCATTAAACAATATTTTTTACCTGACATTCCTACCTATCACACTGCTTTGTTTCAGAAAATATTTTTCAGACATAATACGTTGTCCAATTTTTTTATGGTTAATAGCTCTAGCCACATGGATGGCGCTATCCTCTTCATGGGCTCAAATTCCTGAGTACAAAAACCTAAAATCTATTTGTTATGTCATCATTTTTATTATTGGAATTTCACTTATTGATGAAATCAACGTTCTAAAAAAATGGGGTTTCCTAATACTTCCCGGTATCATACTACCGTTATTTCTTGGCGAAGGGTTTAGTCGCTCACGCCTATCTGGTTATGGCCCTACAGAACATCCTCTCTATGCTGGTCAGATCTATCTCTTTTTTACTTGGCTATTTCTCAACTATAGAGAGTTTCACACACAACCAAACATTTCAAAACTTATTCGCTGGACTGGGTTTTTACTCAGTTTTGTCGCATGCTATATGACGCAAAGTCGCTCAGTGATAGTCTGTCTTCCTCTAATAATATTCGTATTTTCTCTTCAAAATATGTCAAAAATACATCGCCTAAAATCCCTGGCTGTATTGGCTGTAGCCTTGCCCCTATCGGCCCTATTTGCGTTTAACAATCAATGGATTACCTTGCCAAGTCATAATATAGATTATCAAATCAACCTTGATGAAGGAGAAGCGCTTCTTGTTAAGTTTCGCAAGCCTGACAAATCAATCGCCGCTCCAACCATAAAACGAAACTCTGATCCAATAGAGATGATCCTTCAAGACTCAGGTCAAAAAATATTTCGCTTCACTGCAAAAGAAAACGGAACCTATAATCTAAAAATCAAGTTGTCCAAGAAGACGTCTACCCCATGGGCCTACGTTACTATCAATACGCGAAAACTTAACAAAAAATTAGAGCCTTTAGATATTTTCACCCCGCCAAGAGCCTTTCAGTTAGACCCAACCCACAACCAACGCACAAGCATATGGAAAACGCGTTTTAACCAATGGATGGAAAAACCATTTTTTGGTTACGGTTTCTCACACCATCTGCCTATTCCTATAGGTAAAGGTTATGTCAACGATAGTCATAACTTCTTTATCGGCACAGCATTCCATGGCGGTCTTGTCGCTCTACTGCTTTATCTTGGATTACTTTTTAGCAGCTTATACAGGCTATCCCCTAAAAACTATTGGTCGTTTCTTGCCCTCCTTATTTGCGGCATTATCACCACCTCATTTGATGATGAAAATTTCTTCACATCGACCCGACCCCATTGGTTGCTTCTTTTGTTTCCCATTGGACAGGCACTCAAAGTTGAGTTAGCCGAGCGGATGCCGCTCACCGTTGGTCCGCATACTAAGAGCCCACCACATGGAAATCAGACTGTTTAGGAAAAACAGCAGATAAAGCCCAATGATATTTGGCCTGTAAGGCCATTAACGTGATTAGCTGGACGTTTCGCTTTTGAAAGTGATGCGGCTGTGGCGCTCTGGCTCGATTTAAAACCTAGCCCGTTGGAATTTGGCGAGGATCTTGAGACTCCTCGATTAATACATCGGTATGTATTTTTCCGGTTTCAAGTAGTTCCAAAAGAGTATTATTAATGAAATTAACAGAGTTAGCTCCATGCTCCAGATGAAACCTAGCAAAGTGGTGACTTGCCATAATACTTTTTTCGAAATCGCCCATATGCCTATCTATAGCCTCACTTAACCCTTTGATATCGTATGCTCGAGGGCCAAAAAATTTTTCAACTTGCAGAAAATCCTGCTCATGAGGAAAAGCTATCAGTTGCACTGGCCTTCCAAGCAATGCAGCATCAACTACAGCATTGGTATACGGCGCCAAGATTAAAGAGGCCCTAGCTGCGCTTTCCTTAAAAGGCTCTTCTTGTAATACCTCAATACCTTCTTGAGAGACTGCTGTCCAAAATTTACTGTTACTGCGCTGATGCAAGCGTACATAAAGTTTCCTGGCACTCATTTTCTGCCAATTGAGCACAAGCTCATATATTTTCTGCCCCAGTATAGTTGACTCTAATTCTGGCCCCATTCCCAAAAAGAGTAGAGGGGCATTTGAGCTGGGCGGTGGCAAATAAAAATCCTCATCAAAAAGGACGCTACCCCCCAAGACTAGATGACATGAACCAAAGGAGTAAGGCAGTGCTTGTAAATACTCAGAAGAACTCAGTCCATATACACAATAGTAATCATAATCCAGCATGCTGAAACGACTAGACTGCGCCGTTAGTACTGAGTGGGCCAGATGAAATGTTATAGGGTCATTAAGAGTACGTGATTTCAGGAATGGGGATAAAAGAGAACCGTTACGGTCAGTAATAATAATTTTTGGGTTAAATTTTCTACGCAACCAGTTCGCGTAACCTTCATAACAATGGAACAAAATGCTAGCTTCAAAGGGCCCGCAACATGCTTTTTGTTCGATGACTTCCTGCTCACTGAGGGCAATGGTCTCTATGACATTAATACCCGATGACCGCAGCTTATCAATTAATTTTTGCTTTCGTTTAAGCTTAAATGATTTTCTTGATGGGTGTAGGATAAGAACGTCACAACTCTCACTCGTAACGCTAACGTTATCACCACAGAAAATTCCGCGAAAATAGCTCTTCAAACACCAGAAATACCAAAAAACAATTCGATTCTTGGCATATCTTTTCTTACAATAGGTCAATAATTTTCGTGTTTTTACATAATCCATTAAATGACCATATTAAGGTATATTAATCGAGCTATTCCTCAAGAGAAATTGATGCACCCTGACTCTTAAAAGTAGCACTCAAACTCTATATCTTCTTTAATTGACGCAGAGAAATCGCTCTTTATATTTCTTATTTTAATTATCAAAAAAATTCTTTATGGTCGGCAATCGCCAGAAATTAGTACGCACAGCATCTTCCGCAAATTCGTTATTTATTTTTTTCCGCATATTTTTTTTTATTTCTTCTTTTTTCTCTTCACTCAAAAAAAACGTCTCCAACATTAACTCAGACAACCTGACTACATCACCAACCGAAAAATCATACCCAACATCACGAATGGCCTCTTCATTACCAGTACAACGACTAGCTATGCAAGGTAAGTCTGCGGAGAAAGCCTCCAACAATGCAACAGGCAAACCCTCTCGGATAGATGACAAAACAAAAACGTCAAAAGCCTTTAGATAGAGAACGACATCCTGAATCATGCCAAGCAAGATAACTCGTCCTTCCAAGCCTAAAGACTTAATCTGTGACTCCAACTCTCCCCTTAGCTCACCCTCACCGGCAATCAGTAACTGTGCATTTTCCATTTTCTCTACCACCAACGAAAAAGCATTAATTAGTGTTTTCTGATCTTTATCCGGATGGAGTCGCCCAACATTTGCAAAAACAAAGCTCTCTTCACTTAGATTTAATTTTTCTCGAGCCTCATCACGCTCAAACTGAACACTGCGGATAGCATCAAAGTTAAGACTATTATATGAATAAAGAATTCTTTCTTTTGGAAAACCAGGCAACGCTATTCTTATATCATCACGGATAGCTTTAGAAACACCCAACAAAACAATTTTTTCTTTATTCTTAATCACATAACGCCGCCTGAAATACTTTCCAAAAACCCCATCAATATGCAAAACCCCAACCGTAAGAATATTTTTCAAGTGAGATGAGATATACAGCGCTTTATATCGTTGCGCGATACAAAATGTGAATTTATATTGTTCATGAAGATGTTTGATTTGACGTATTTGCTTAAGCTTCAAGCCACGCAACGATAAAGTCGTATTATCAAGAAAAACAACTTCATCCGCCCCCGACTTCGCAACAACATCTTCGGAGTATTCGCCTTTTAAAAAAACAGTTACCACCTTATATTGCGTACCTTCAAACAACGAAGCATACTGCTTAGCAACACTTAAAAACGGTGCCTTGTAGTCATGACAAAGTTGTAGAATATACATCGTCATCTCAAGCACTCATGATTTATCATAATCATTTTTTGTTACGCCCACATTCACTTTTAGCCGATATTGAAATTACCTGAAAAAAAACCACAATGAAAATATTTTATTTCTAAAAATTCCGAAAAATTCAAGATATTTTTTTATTTCTTATAAAAGATTTTTCTAAAAAAATCTTTTCCAAATATAGAATTTCTTATCCGCCTTAGGCAACGCTCGATCTTTTTAAAAACATGATCAACTTTTAGATTTGCTTTCACTCTTAACCGTTCAATATCACTGATAAGCTGCTTTGTCCCCGGAGAATTCCACGTAATAATCAAACAGGCTCTTTTTCAAGGTAGTAAGCAATCTCTGCTTCAGGGTAGTACTTCCTTATGAGTTCTAGCCATTTCTCTCCTGGCCAAACAGTACAATGAGCATTCTCTCCATTCGGTAAAATTTCATTAGCATAATCAGTCGCGATGTTAAAAAAGACATGCTCTGTAATATTTTTCATTTGAGCAATCACATCATCCAAGTCTTTGGATGGTATATGCTCTAAAACGTCCGTGTTAATAATAAAGTCAGCCTTATCAACAGGTATGGTGGAAAACTGAGGTATGGCAGGATCATAGCGATAATATTCTGCATCATAAATAAGGTTGTCGATCAAAATACTTTGTCCGCAGCCAAACTCTAAAATACTTTTAGGCTTTAGATCATTAATACAGGCCTGGATATGATCTTTGTAAAGAAACGAAGTAAAACCATAATCTTTATATGCGTGTATTTCTTGATAATTTTTAATAAGCTCTTCATCTACTATCGGCATGTGACTCTCGTCTCTCTATATATTTTAAAATTCAGCGCTATAAAGCAT